>JANOYY010000177.1:0-45069 GCA_031429095.1 Acidimicrobiia bacterium
CGGCGCGGTGTACTACCCGATCTTCGCCGCATGGACCTGGGGCGGCGGCTGGCTGTCCCAGATCGGCGATTCCATGAATCTGGCGCACGGCTACGTCGACTTCGCGGGTTCCGGTGTCGTGCACGCCGTCGGTGGCGTGGCCGCACTTGCTGGTGCACTTATTCTCGGTCCACGTATTGGCAAGTTCGGGGCCGACGGAAAGCCCCGCACGATCGCTGGCCACGATATCCCCATGGCCATGCTCGGAACCTTCATCCTTCTCTTCGGCTGGTTCGGATTCAACGCCGCATCAACGTTCGCCGCTACCGACACGCAGTTCTCGGTCGCAGCAGCCAACACCGGTATCGCCGCCGCTTTCGGTGCCGTCGCCGCCATGTTCTTGGTGATGTACACCGGTGCGAAGAAGCCTGATCCGGGCATGATGGTCAACGGCATGCTCGCTGGCCTCGTCGCCATCACGGCACCGTGCGCCTTCGTGTCCCCGTGGGCCGCGGCCGTCATCGGCGCCAGCGCCGCCGTCATCGTGGTCTTCGCCATCGGCTTCTGGGAGAGGCGAGGCGTCGACGATCCTGTCGGCGCCATCAGTGTCCACGGCGTCGGCGGACTCTACGGTGTCCTTTGCGTCGGCATCTTCGCCAACGGCGATTACGGCAAGGGTTGGAACGTCCTTGATAGCGCCTACTCCAAGGACAATGGTGTCACCGGCCTCCTCTACGGCAACAGCAAGCAGTTCATTGCCCAGGCGATCGGCGTGCTGGTCATCTGTACGGTTATCTTCGGGCTCGCCTACGGCTTCTTCTTCCTACAGAACAAGCTCACCAAAGGTGGCATCCGCTCACTCGAAGCCGACGAGATCCTCGGTCTCGACATCCCCGAAATGGGGGTTGAGGCATACCCGGAATTCGCCTACCGCTCCGCGGCCGGTGTTACCTCCCACGATCGCGAAGGCATTCTTGTCTAGGGGCCGCGGCCTCAGAAGTCTGGTCGATCACGATCCTGGTGATCGATTAGCCGCACGGTGATCCGAACGGGAGAACGGAACTCCGAGCACGACTGGAGCGGTGCCGAAAGGTACCGCTCCTTTCGCGTCCCGACACGTCTGCTCAGACGTAGCCGTAGGCAACCCAGCCGCCGTCGACAAGCAGCGTCTCCCCCGTGACGTATCGCGCCTCGCTCGACGAGATCCAGTCGACGGCCGACGCAACGTCGGCCGGACCACCGAGTTCGCCCATGGGGATGCGACGCTTCAAGAGCGACTCGTCGAGGCTTCCAGCATCGATGAGGTCGCGGATCAAATCCGTCTTGATGTACCCCGGAGCAATGCAGTTCACCCGAATGCCATGCTCCACGAGATCGAGCGCCATGACCTTCGTCATGTGATGCACCGCCGCTTTCGACGCCCCGTACCCGATGCGCTTCGGCAACCCGTTGATGCCCGTCACCGATCCAACGTTGACGATCGCCCCTTTGGTCCCCGATGCCACCATCCGGCGCGCAGCCGTTTGGGAACACAGGAACACACCACGAAGATTCACGGCGATGATCTTGTCGAACGACTCGACCGGCATTTCGAGGAACGAGAACACGCCGGCGATCCCCGCGTTGTTCACCAACACCGAGATCGGACCAAGCTCCTCTTCAATGCGTGCCATGCCAGCATCGACCGACGCCTGATCCTGGACGGACATACCAACGGCCAGGGTGGCGACCCCGTAGTCGGTAGCAAGTCGTTTCGCCACCGGGTCAGCGTTCGCCTCGCTTGTTGCGACACACGCGACCGACATGCCTTTCGACGCCAGGCGCTCCGCAATGGCCTCACCGATCCCTCGACTCGCACCCGTCACGACCGCAACGCCGTCACGCCCATCGAAATCTGAAGTCATGGTGCTGCTCCTCTGCGGGCCTAAAGCGGCGGTATCTCGGACGTCGAGCGATCCTACGCGACCCTTCACCAGTTGATTTGGGTCGCGACCGGGAGATGGTCGGAGAGTTTGTGCAGCTCGCGCACCTCATCGGCAGAAAAGGTACGTGCGCGTTGAATTTTTGCGCCGTTGCGAGCGAGCAGATGATCGATCACCAACGAAGGCGGTCCAGAACCATCTCGGATCGCCCAGGCGGTCGGCGCCGACTCGGTTCGTTGAAATCCGAACGACGCAATCGTTTCCATCGCCTCGCTGAACGGCTTGTCGTTGAAATCACCACCGAGCAACAACGCGTCAATCAACACGCTGCGCAAGCGGGCAATCTGCCCCTGCCGTTCGCCGGTGTCACCGGAAGCTAAGTGGACGTTACAAACCGTGATCACCTCCTCGGGGAGTTGGACGGTGGCGCGCTGGGCAATACGGCGTCGGTAGTTCGTCGGAAGGACCCGGCGAGAGAGGACCGTCGTGGCAATCGACGTGATCGGAAACGAACTCAGGATCGCCATGCCTTCCGGCGGATGCACCACGGGCGCGTGTTTCAATGACCACCGGAGCGATTTCCACTCCAACAACTCAGCAATTCGACTGGCCTGTCGTTGCTGGACCTCCTGGAGAAACACCACCGATGCCCCGCACCGGTCAATCCAGTCTGCGACCCCACGAAGACTCGGTTTTGCGCTCCCGTGAATGTTCCAGGTCATCGCCGTCACAACCGAACTCATTCCTCTAGTTCTATCGGAAGGTCCTGTCGCACAACGCTCATCTTGGCAACACTTTCGCTGACGCGGCGGCCGGTCTATGTTGTGGGTATGTGCGCAAACTGCCTTTCGACGTTCGACGTGGTCGCCAGTCAGGTACTCGCCGCCGGAGCCGTCCTGAAACGGCCGGTCCACAACCGACTCGCGTCAGCCCGATGGGTTCGTCCGATCGACATCGTCGGCGAACTCGCAAACACGGTGGTCTTCCTACGTTCGCTCGACCTTGACCCCATCGAGGTGCTCGGCCCCGACGCGGTCGACGCAGCCGCGACATGGACACCGGTGCCGTGGGTCCGTCGCCAAATGAAGCCTGCCGGGCTTCGCTTCAGCAGCGCCGCCCGTTCGTGCCAATGGCGCTGACGACGCTCGGGGAACTCGTCATTGCACACGGTCGATGCGTCGAATACGCCTCCGGCCGAGCCTTGTTCCATGAAGGCGACGAATCTCGAACTGTCCACGCCTGCGTTTCCGGCCGAATCAAACTGTTCGTGACGACGCCAAATGGCCGAGAGATCGTTCTCGGTTCGAAATCGCCGGGTCAGGCCTTCGGCGAACTTTCTGCCCTCGACGGTGCACGACGATCGGCAACCGCCGTCGCCATGACCCGAACCGTGACCGCACAAATGAGCGGTGAGGAATTCCTCGCTGCACTCGCCGAAACCCCCCACCTCCCGATCGTCGTGTTGCGCGAACTCGCTGAACATCTCCGGATTGCGAACAGTCGAGCCGGCGCGGTCGTATCCGAGCATGTCGGGGAACGAGTCGCCCATCTCTTGGTCGAACTCACCGCGAAGTTTCGTCGCCACGGCACAACCACCGGCCCCGTCGAATTGCCGATTACCCAGCAAGAGTTGGCGGATTGGGTCAGCTCCACCCGCGAGGCTGTGGCCCGCTCGCTCGCCCCAATGCGCGAGTGCGGCGCAATCGAAACCGGCCGCAACCGAATCATCGTTCACGACGTCCACAACCTGTTCGCATTCACGTCACCGAGAGCCTGAGAACGCCACCCGCTTGGTTTTGTTCCGGGCCCCGGCGCTAGGGTCGGGCGTGGTTACAACTGAAACGACTCGCCCGAGCGAGCCTGAGACTGGGACTGGGTTGCCGACACGCCAGCTCCACATACTCCTCGGCACACTTATTGCATCGGTCTCGCTGTCGTCACTCGACACCAGCATTCTGGTCACCGCCCTTCCGACCATTGCCGGGCAATTCAACGCCTTCGAAAAGCTTTCGTGGGTCATGACCTCCTACATCGTCACCTCCACAATCGCAACACCACTCCTCGGCAAACTCTCCGACCTCTACGGCCGACGGACGATCTTCCAGATCTCGATGGGCACCTTTGCCGTGGCGTCGCTGCTATGCGGAATCTCGCAATCCATCGTTCAGCTGATCGCTGCCCGAGCGCTGCAGGGAATCGGCGGTGGAGCGATCCAAGCACTCGCCTTTGCGATCGTGGGCGACGTCTTGCCACCGCGAGTTCGTGGAAAATACGTCGGGTACTTCACCCTAGCGTTCGCTGGCGCCGCACTTCTCGGTCCGCTCATAGGTGGACTTATTATCGATCGATGGACGTGGCCGTGGATCTTCTTCATCAATGTTCCGCTGTGTCCGCTCCTGATGCTGTTCCTACACCGCTCCCTCCAGTTGCCCTTTGCGCGGCGCAACGCCAAACTTGATCTCTTCGGCGCGTTCCTCCTTTCGGTTGGTCTCGCATCGCTCATGATTGGCCTTGAAGAGGGCCGCACAAGTCTCACGAACACTCGTTCATTAGTCCTTATCGGCGTCGCGCTCGTCGTCCTCACGCTCTTCGTACGACAGGAACAGCGGGCCTCCGAACCGATGATTCCCCTACGGCTCTTCCGGAACCGAGTGGTGCTGTGTAGCGCAATGCTCGGCGCCTGCGCCGGTGCCGTCAGCTTTGGCGCTTCGAACTTCATGTCGGTGTACTTCCAAGACGCGCTGTTCGTGTCACCGACCGAGGCCGGCCTGCGCTCGCTCCCGCTGATGGTCGGTGTCGTGATCAGCTCCACCGCCACCGGGCGCATGATCTCGGCCCGCGGGTACTACAAACGGTTTCCGGTGGTCGGCTCGATCATGGCCACTATTGGCCTTTCGCTTCTCGCCGTGCTGATCTTCAACCGGACCATTTACGCTTTCTTCGTGCCAGTCCTGTTCCTGATGGGCCTTGGCTTCGGCTCCTCGTACACAACAACGTCGATCGCCACCCAGAACGCATGCGAAATTCGCGACATGGGCGTCGCAACGGCCACGATCATGTTCTTCCGCACCCTCGGCGGCTCGATCATGTTGGCGATCTCCGGGACCGTGCTCAATAAAACGATCCGCTCCGAAATCCCCCGCCGCACTGGAATGGGCGCGACCGAGAGCGTTGCCCTCCTTCGTGAACCAGCGAAGATCGAGGCGCTCGCCCCCGACATCCGTGAGGCGGTTGTCCACGCCATCGCAACGGGGGTCGGGAGAATACAGATCCTCTCCGTGATTTGCATGATCGGCAGTATCGCCTGGGCAGTCGCCATGCCCGAACTCCCGCTGCGGAACCGATCCGGCCTGTCCGACGTTCTCCAGGGTGAATAGCACTTGGGCCTGATATCAGGAGGTAGGGCGTCGACGTTCGTTGCGACCGAGCCACTCCCACATGCGACCCAACGTGAAATAGAGCGTCACCAGCATCGTCAGTACCACCGGCATCACGATCCACGGGTTGACGTGCGCGAGCGACCGGGCCTCGATCCATCGCGGTCCGGTCCAGGAAAGATCGAACGGATAGCCACGACGCTTCACACCGTTGATGGTGGGCGTCGCAATGACGTGTGCGTAGAGGTTCCAGCCGATCAGCCGGCACAGACCGAAGAAGAAGGTGGCTCGGTACAGCGCCAGGAGGCCGCGCTCGGGAATCCAGCGAGCCAACTTCGCCCACAGGTGTGCGTCGGGCGCCACCACCTGGGTACGCCAGAACTCCCGGGTAAGGACCCGCCACGAGAGAAGAACCACCCCCAACCAGAGAAGGTCCATCACGAGTCCGAGACTTGAGTAGTACGCCGCAGCGTCGAGATACTTCCCGCCTTTGACCGTCGCCGCATAGGCCCACGTCTGAACCGTCCAATTCAGGGTACTGAACGGAAACAGCAGCATCGTGCCGACGCTGTCGTTGACGTCGGTCAACGCATGCGCGGCGTAGCCGAGGATGTAGCCGACGGTCAGCGCCCGATTACGTTTCCAAAACCAGAGGAGGACGCCCAAGAAGAGCCCGAAGCCGAGGGTGTGGGTGAAGCCCATACCGGGCCATCCGCGGTGCCACTGATGCGGGATCGCTGCGCCGTAGCGCTTGCCGTTAATGGTGATGCCATAGACCCAGAACTTGGCGAGGAAATCGGGGAAGAAATCACCGAGATAGACACCCCAAAAGCTGACCTTGCCGCGCATCTTCTTCGGGAGATGCGCCATCACCGCATACGTTTCGAACTGATGCGCTGCCCAACTCATCGCCGACCTCGAAGCCGGTCATAGAGCCGCGGGCCAAAGGTAAGCGTGGCCACCAACCACATCGGACCGATGAACCAGGTCAGGAGCACCTTCTCCCACGTGGCAATGGCGATGTAGCTCACCGCCGCCACCGAGTACCAGACTGCAGACTCTCCTACGCTCAGGCGCCGCTCGCCACGATGGTCAAGCCCCAACACGTGCGGGCCCTCGTTCTGTTCTGTTTCCAACATCGGCCAACCCTCTTTGCACGGAGCGAGGGCGAGTCTACGAAACGTGGCACCCTGGCCCGTCGGCACCCCGCCGCGACCAACCCGCACCCCGCACGCGACCAACTCGCTGATTTGGAGCGGCGGGTTCGCTGATTTCGCCGAGTTGGTCGCGACACACCCACGAGTTGGTCGCGACACACCCGCCACCCGCACGCGACCAACCCGCTGATTTGGAGCGGCGGGATCGCTGATTTCGCCGAGTTGGTCGCGACACACCCCGCACCCGCACGCGACCAACCCGCCACCCGCACGCGACCAACCCGCTGATTTGGAGCGGCGGGATCGCTGATTTCGCCGAGTTGGTCGCGACACACCCACGAGTTGGTCGCGACACACCCACGAGTTGGTCGCGACACACCCACGAGTTGGTGGCGACCCTGGGCTACGTTCGCCGGTATGGATTCCTCGTTGGCACCGATGAGCGCCACTGAAGCAGCAGCGTTTCGGCAATCGCTCGGTCCCCTCCTCACCGAAATCAACGATAGGGCCCGACCGTCGGAGGCACTCCTGGTTTCTGTAGCAGGGAGTGTTGGCGTCGGCAAGACCGTTTTCGCGACACGACTCAGTGCAGCATTGAATGTGCAGCAACCCGGACGTGCGCAAACCATAAGCACCGACGGGTTCCTCCTCCCGAACATCACCCTCGACGCACGAGGTTTGCTCGACCGGAAGGGCTTCCCCGAAACGTACGACCACGACGCCATTCACACATTCATACGTACACTTCGTAATGGTACCTGGCCGGTACCGGCGTCGAAGTACTCGCACGAACTGTTCGACATCGTCGAAGGGTCACCACTTGAGCCAACGGACATCGTAATCGTCGAGGGGATCAACGCCCTCCAGACACCATTCGCGGAATCCGTCGAAGTGCGGATTTATCTGGACACCCACGAATCGATCGTCAAGGAGTGGTTTGTGGCCCGCCTCCTACAGTTCATCGTCGACGCCGAAACGACGCCGGGGGGCTACTACGATCGATTCGTCGGGTACTCCCCCGACGAACGCGATCTTTTCGCACGCCATGTTTGGGACGCGATCAACCTTCCGAACCTGCGCGAACACATCGCTCCCAGCCGGGCCGACGCCGACTGGGTAGTCGAGTTCGACGCGCATCATCGCATCGTCGAACTCACCCCAAACCTCAAACCAGAAAGGTCGTGAACTGCCACTCTTCGTCGGGATCGTCGGCCACGATCGTCGGCGGATTGAACCGAGCGAAGAGCTCCGACTCCGCACGGTTATCGAGCGGTGACCAGTCCACCGGTTCGGAGTGGTACCTACCGAGATACGGTTTCACGATAGCGATAATCCGCTCATGATCGAGGTCGTCGGGCAGACAAACACCACGCTCGGGATTCTCGATCATCCATACAATGCCCGCCATAACAGAAATGGCCACCTGCACCGTGGTCGCGCTCTGACCGGGCACCAGGGCGCGTGCCTCGTCGATTGTGAGCACCGAACCGGTCCACCAGCTCCGATACGGATGACCCATCAGCAAGATACCCATCGCGTCGGCACCGCCCGGCAAGATCTCGTCGTTCATGATTCGCTGACGCTTCGGCATGACCAGATGGTTCATACGCAACTCGTGTAGCGATGCAATGGCTGCATCGGTTGGGCAGTAGGCGTAGTGAACCGTTGGTCGGTACACGGCATTCTCGCCGTCCCAAACGGTGAGATGCTCTGGAATAGAGAACGCTTCGCCGTGGCGAATCACCATGCCGTGGATCTCGCCGAGGGGCGTCCACGATCGAACCCATGTGTCCATGCCCATCCGAGCAAGCGCCAACTGATGACTCGGGCCGGACTGGTGAATATAGGCACCGGGCGGCATACGACGCTCATGGGTACCCCAGCCCAACTCAGCAGGCGCAACACCCTCCTCGTACAGACCGTCGACGCTCCACGTGTTGACGAACTCGCCGACCTCTTTTGGTCTATCCGAGATCTGCGTGTCGCGCTCCGCGATGTGAATGACCTTCACACCGAGCTCCATCGCGATCTTGTTGTACTCGCGTGACTCCAGGGCCGACGTCAGCCGATCCTTATGCTCACCTACGATCTTTCCGTCGGTGATCGCACGATTCGCAATCGTGTCCAGCGCATCCTTCACGAGATGCGACACCAAACCGGGGTTCGCACCATGCTCCAGAACCGCTGTCGGGCCCGGCTTCGACCACGTCCCCATCATGTTGCGCATCGCCATGTGACGTACGTAGAGACTCCGCTGTCGAGGATCCTGCGACGACGCGTCAGCGTAGGGCTCCCAGACTTCGACGCTCGTATCGAGATACCGCACCCCGGCGTCGTGGCACCACTGCAGAATCTCGCTGGCATCGATGTTCCAGGCAAGGTTGACCAAGATGTCCCCGTCGGCGACATACTTCGACAACATCTCGCCGAGGTTGTGCTGCTCGACCCTGTCCATCACATACGACACACCCTGGCGGAGGCAATCGTGAATCCGCGCCCGGTTATCGACGAAGTCCATGACCGTGATCTGGGTGGGCACGACCACGTGGCGAAGCAGCAGCGGCAGTGTGCATTGGGCGACCGAGCCACAACCGAGCATGAGGATGCGGCCAGAAAATGGCACGCGGGACAGGTTCGTAAACTCCACCGGGGAGCCTCCTTTACGTTCGAGCGCCGAGCAATATGCTCGGAGGACCAGCGAAAAAGACGCGCATTCCGGCGAGCCGGGCAACGATCCGCTTTCGACCAGGGGTCGAAACGACGTCTGTCAACTTAGTACACGCCGATGCGTGCCTCCCCCGTAATGACCTCATGCTCACCGGTGACAAACCTCACCCGACACCGGCGCACAATCAGTGGCGAAAAACCATTCAGGTACGCAAACAACGTGCCGATGCATTGCGTATACCTTCCCGAGGGCGCTCGCCCGAGGGTTTCACATCGTTTCTGACGAACCCATCAGCCTGGGAGCTTTCGTGCTTATCGACAACATCACCCAAACCGACCCCCAAGAAAACTTGGCGCCGATGCGTCGTGGGGAGCGTCGTAAGCAGCACACGAAGCGTCGTCTTCTCGACGCCGCCGCAGAAACCTATGCGGTGGGAAGCGTTGAGTCGGCAACGATCAGTGCGATCACTGAGCGAGCCGACGTTGGTTTGGGTACCTTCTACCTCCACTTCGAAGACAAGGACTCGATCGCTTCTGCGGTTTCGGACACCATGATGCGACGCATCCTCGGCGAAGAGCAGATTGCCATCGAGGCAGTCCGAAGCGTCGGTGGAGATCCCGACCCGTTGGCCCTGTTCGCTCGGGTGGTCTGCACCCGCGCTGCCGAGTCGCCCGGGTTGGTAAGCGCACTGCTGCGCTGGGAAGGTCCTGCGAATCGTATTTCGCCCGACGGAATGGAGCTCCTGGGCTTTCGCGCAGAGCTTCTGCCCGCGCTCACCAAGCGTTTCGCCGAAGGTGTCAACAAGGGTCTGTATCGCACCGAAGACGAGAGCCTCGCCGCAAACGCCATTCTCGGCATGTTTGCCATGACCGTTCCGGGCTGGGTCGCGGTCGGCCGCACCGATTGGAACTCACTGGCATCGTTCCTCGAACGCGCCGTGCTCTCGATGTTCCGACGCTAACCACCGGTAGGGCATTGACGCAGGGCCTCGGCATTAAATCGACGGATCTGAGACCTGCGGAGCCAGATACCACAGCGAGAAACTGCCCCCGAGGCACGCTTCTTCGCGTTCGGGCCGCATGGAAAATTCGGAACGTCGGAACGTCGGAACGTCGGAACGTCGGAACGTCGGAACGTCGGAACGTCGGAACGTCGGAACGTCGTATGGCGGAGAGGGTGGGATTTGAACCCACGGTACCTTGCGGTACGACGCATTTCGAGTGCGTTGGATTCGGCCGCTCTCCCACCTCTCCAGTGTTACGAGCACGCATCGAGACGCGTGTAGCGCCGCAAAGATTAGCGTGAACTCGCCCGGCGCTCGGCAAAGAAATCCGTCAATAGTTGCGCGCACGGCACCAACGACACTCCCGGAAGCACGGGGATCTCATGATTCAGGCGGGCGTCGGCACAAAAGTTGTACAGCGATCCCGTCGCACCGGCCTTGGGATCACTGGCCCCGAACACAATCTTGGCGATGCGTGCGTTGAGTGCAGCACCGGCACACATCGGACACGGCTCCAGCGTGACCACCAAGGTCGCCGTGTCCAAACGCCACGACCCCACCCTCGCCGCCGCATCGCGCAACGCCAATATCTCGGCATGCGCCGTTGGGTCACCGGTCAGCTCTCGCTCGTTATGGCGCTGAGCGATCACTTCGCCATCCACCATCACCGCCGCACCCACCGGTACGTCACCGTGGGCGAGCGCCCTGCGGGCCTCGTCGAGCGCAACAACCATCGCAGCCGTTTCGTGGGACGTGGGAGCACCAATATCGAGCGACGGTCCAGTTGCCATGCAAGCAATATAGGACCGAAGACAAACCAGCGGAACTCAACGAACGTCGTTCCAACGATTCGCAGTGGAAACACTTGCTTTCGCTGATTGCGGATCCATTTTGATCAAAGTGAACGCTGTTCGGACAACCGGTGAGGCAGGAACCGACTAGCGCCGTCCCTTCCATAGCCGGTTGTCGTTTCCGACGGTTCCCATGGGTACGATTGAGCCTATGACTGAGATAACGCTGGTGCTAGAGGACTCCCTAGCCTTAAAGCTGGAGTCACAGGCGGAAAAGCAGGGGCTTTCGGTAAGTCAGCTCCTTGAACGTGAAGTCGCTCGAATCGCAAAACAAGACCCATTCGGCTTCTTCGACTCCGGCACTTCGAACGAATTGAGTGGCACCGAAATCAAACAGCAACTTCACGAAACCAACTTCGGCGAGTGATCGTCGATGCCAGCGTGCTCATCGCCGCTGCGAATAGCTCCGACCCAAACTCCTCTCGATGTCAACAGTCGCTGCGAGTCAACCGAAACGGCGAGCTCATAGTTCCGGCCGTGGCACTTGCAGAAGCTGCCTACCTTATACAAAAGCGGCTTGGCGCTCACGCCGAAGCGACCTTGGTCGAGTCCCTTACCGCTGCACCGTGGCGGATCGAAGGCCCAACCGAGGCAGACCTTATCCGGGCGGCTTTGCTGATGCGACAATACCTAGATCTCCCACTCGGTTTGTCCGACGCGTTAACAGTTGCTTGCGCTGAGCGGCTCGACGAACACACGATCGCGTCGCTCGACAACCATTTTCGCATCGTAAAACCCGCCCACACCGCCACGTTCATTGTGATCCCTTGACCACTCGCAACCGCCAGATACGCCATCAGCCATTTGGTGATCCGGTGTTGGGCGTCAACAGATTGCAATGGGAGTGTTCGAACCTTAAGCATTACCTACCCAAAAAGCGGAGGAGGTGGGATTCGAACCCACGGAAGGTTACCCTTCACACGCTTTCCAAGCGTGCCGGTTCGGCCGCTCTCGCACTCCTCCCGATCAAGAACCAGACCAGCCGGTGCCCGAAACGTCGAAGAAGCACGCTAGCCTCTTTAGTGTCTCGTCGAGGAACGACTATTGGCTGACTCCTTGACAGGCCGAAGTTCTACGAGCGAGTCGCAATAAAAGTTGAGGCTTCGCCTGTGGTTTGGTCGGTGCGCCGTTGGGCGTGGCTGGTCGGGCCCTGCGCAAGGAGAACCCTCGAACCGAGTCAGGGCCGGAAGGCAGCAGCTCTCAGTGGGAAATCTCTTGTGCCGCAGGTAGTCTGGCCAGTCACGCCGAGCGGCGCATCTTCGCGTCATTGGAACCGCACGGTTCTCGTGACGCGGCGAGAATGTCGGAACGCCCCGGTAGCATCGGCGTCGTGAACTATCAGTCGCTTTATCGTCGGTATCGCCCGCAGCGCTTCGCCGACGTTGCTGGGCAAGATCATGTGAGCGCCACGCTGCGCAACGCCGTGCTTCACGACCGCGTCGCCCATGCCTATCTGTTCTCCGGTCCTCGTGGCTGCGGAAAGACTACGAGTGCGCGTATTCTCGCCAAGGCACTGAACTGCACCAACCTCCACGATGGCGAGCCGTGTTGTGAATGCGAGTCCTGCCTTCTCGTGGCGTCGGGCGCGTCGATGGACGTCATTGAACTCGACGCCGCGTCGAACAACGGAGTCGACAACATGCGCGAACTGGTGTCGCGTGCGTCACTCGGAACGGCCGGCCGACGAAAGGTGTACATCGTCGACGAGGTCCACATGCTCTCGACCGCGGCCTCGAATGCGCTATTGAAGACGCTTGAAGAGCCCCCCGACCATGTTGTGTTCGTCTTGGCCACCACCGATCCCCAGAAGGTCCTGGCGACGATTCGAAGTCGCACGCAATCGTTCGAATTCCGGCTCTTCTCATACCCGGCGTTGCTGGAACTCGTTCGCAAGGTCGCCGCCGAAGCCGAACTCAACCTCCCCGATGAAACCCTCCAAGCCGTGGCCCGCCGTGGCAATGGCTCGGCCCGCGATGCGCTCTCGGCCCTCGATCAAGCCTCCGCCGCCGGCGGCATGGAGGATTCCTTCGACGTCAGCGAGCTGGCCGACGCGGTCGCGGCACGCGATTCGTCGGCCGTACTTCTCAGCGTCGACCGGGGCATTGAGCGCGGGCGAGATCCGCGCCAACTCGCTCGTGATCTCATCGAGGTGTTTCGGAACGTGTTCCTCGTGCATATGGGTCGCCCGGCAGCCGCCGACCCGAGCCTCGTCTCACGTCTCGGACCTGCCGCGGCGACCCGCAGTATTGAAACCATGGGCGACGCCTTGGTGGCGATGCGCGACGCAGTAGAACCTCGTGTCGTCCTTGAGGTGGCCCTTCTTCGGCTCGTGCGACCCGATCTCGACACCACCGTGGCCGCGCTCCAGCAGCGCATCGAGGTACTGGAGTCAAGCCGTAGCGCACCCGCTATGTGGGCAGCCGCCCCCACCGCGTCTCCATCCGCACCTGAACCGTCTCCACCAGCGCCTACGATCTCCGCCCCGTCGGCCCCGTCGGCCCCGTCGGCCCCGTCCGCCCCGTCCGCCCCGGATCCTTCACCGCCGGCTGAGCAGCCGGACCTAACACCACCGCCCGCACCCGGACCGGCTGCTCGAACCCTCCCTCCCCTGCGATCGGGGAACGGCGTGGATCCAAGTGCCGCTGCAGCGCCGCGAAAAGCCGGCGTCGCCGACGCGGCACGCGCGCAACTTGCGGGCAACCGGGCACCGGGGGGCGAACCGCGACCCCGCCTCGGAGCGGGCCCAGTCGCCCCCTCCTCGCCCGGGGCGTCGAGTACCCACGGAGCCACCGCGAGCGCGTCGGCCACGGCTACCGTACCGGTTGCGCCGACGTCGGGCCCGACAGGCAACGTCACCCTTGACCAGTTGAACAGCGACAGTGAAACGCTCCTCGAGTCGGTGGGTCCGCGCGCTCGGGCGCTGTTTCGCAGCGGGAGTTTCGCGGCCCTCGATCACGGTGTCGCCGTCATGAGCCTCCCCAACGCCGCAACGCTCGCTCGCGCCCAGGAGGTCGAGACCGAGTTGGCCAACGCAATTGCCCAGCGCTACCCAGGAACACGGCTTCGGTTGCGCTCCGACGACGACGCAGCGCCTGTCGAGCACGCGCCACCCAGCCAAACAGAACCCGCAACTGCGGCCGGCACCGTGGTCACAACCGTCTTCGCCGAAGAGCACGAGATTGACCTTGATGATCTCGTCGACGCACCCGCCGACAGTGGCAGCACAGCACTCGATCAGATCACTGCTGCGTTCCCCGGTGCCGCGATTGTTGAGTGACTACTCCGCCTTCTCTCTGAGGGTCGGATATCTTTCGTACACATACGTTTTCGTTTCTACTTCCCCGATTTCTAAGGAGCACGGTGTCTGACTTTCCCGACATGAACGGTTTGCTGGCCCAAGCGATGGCAATGCAGCAACAACTTGTGGAAGCGCAGGAAGCTGCGGCTGCTCGAAGCGTCGTGGGCGTGTCCGGGGGCGGCGTCGTGCGCGTCGAGGTCTCGGGCACGATGGAGTTCAAGCGATTTTACATTGATCCGGCCGCGGTCGATCCGTCGGATGTCGCCATGCTCGAAGATCTATTACTCGCCGCAGTGCACGATGCCGCAGCACAGGTATCGGCGCTTACCCAACAGGCCATGGGCGGCATGGACCTCGGTGGTCTGACCGGCCTGCTCGGATAGCGCAATGGCAAATGTCTACAGCGGTCCCGTCCAAGAACTGATCGACGAACTCGGTCGTCTTCCCGGCATCGGGCCGAAGTCCGCTCAACGCATCGCGTTCCATCTTCTGAAGCGTCCGAAGGACGACGCTCTTCGGCTGGCGCATGCCGTCACGAAGGCCAAGGATCGAGTGGTCTTTTGCACGCGCTGCTTCAACATCGCGGAGCTTCCCGCCGACGCAGCGCTAAGTTCACATACGGAATGTTCTATCTGCCTCGACAGCCGACGAGATGAACACATCGTGTGCGTCGTGGAGGAGCCGAAAGACATCGTGGCCGTCGAACGGACGAAGGAGTTCCGCGGGCGCTATCACGTGCTTCAGGGAGCGATCAACCATCTCGAAGGCATCGGGCCCGATCAGATCCGGATCAAGGAACTCCTCACCCGGCTTGGAACCGAGGACATCACCGAGGTGATCCTGTGCACGAACCCGAACCTCGATGGCGAGGCGACAGCGATGTATCTTGCCCGTCTGCTGAAGCCCCTCGGTATGTCGGTGTCGAGGATCGCCAGCGGACTCCCGGTGGGAGGGGACCTGGAATACGCCGATGAGTTGACCCTCGGGCGCGCACTTGAGGGGCGACGCCGCATTGAGGGCTAGTCGCGCGCCTCTCCGGTTGATCCTCGGCATTGCGGTGGGCGCGTCTTTATTCGTGACAGAACCGAACAGCGCCGCGTCGGCGGCCATGGACTACTCCGCCGTCCCCGAGTTCGGCCCGCTTCGAGGTGATCTCACGTCAGATGTTCGGGCGCTTGGCCCAGCCGGTCAGCGCTACATCACGGGCCGCTCATGGCGTCCGCGATGCCCCATTGCCCGGTCAGATCTCCGGGTGGTCATGGTCCGTTACGTCGACTTCACGGGAGAGGAACGCGAGGGCCCGCTCATCATCCACCGACTGCATGCCCGCAGGATTGCAAGGGTCATGGACCGCCTCTCGGCGGCCCGATTCCCCATCGCCCAGATCCTTCCCGTCGACGAGTACGACGCCGACGACGACCGCTCTACCGCGGCGAACAACACTTCGGCATTCAACTGCCGTGCCGCCTACGCCACCAAGAACTGGTCGCAACACGCGTTCGGCGCGGCGGTCGACATCAACCCGCTTCAAAACCCTTATGTGCGCGCAAACGCAACCGTGCTCGATCCGGCGGCGCAGTCATTCATGGACCGGAGCCAATCGGCCCCCGGACTGATCATGCAAAACGACGTCGTCGTGAAGTCGTTTGCGGCTATCGGCTGGGGATGGGGTGGCGACTGGCGCACCATCAAGGACTATCAACACTTTTCGGCGAACCACCGGTAGCAAGAAACTTCAAGTTGAGTGGAATACACTTAACTTTGTTGCTGTTCGAACATGCAACCGTTTGGTTTCGGCCTCGTGCCTATCTAAGATCTTCCCCGCAAACCCCCGTTCTTCATCGCTTTTAAGGAGCCCCAATGCCCAAGGCAGTCGGAATCGACCTCGGTACCACCAACTCCGTCGTTAGCGTCCTCGAGGCAGGCGAGCCTGTCGTCATCCCCAACTCCGAAGGTCAACGAACCACCCCGTCGATCGTTGGATTCTCCAAATCGGGCGAAGTGCTCGTTGGCGAACTGGCCAAGCGCCAGGCGATCACCAACCCGGATCGAACCATTCGCTCGGTCAAACGCCACATGGGCACCAACTGGTCCGTCGACATCGACGGCAAGAAGTACAACAGCCAAGAGATCAGTGCCCGTACGCTCATGAAGCTCAAGCGCGATGCCGAGGCCTACCTAGGTGACACGGTGACGCAAGCCGTCATCACCGTCCCGGCCTACTTCGACGACGCACAGCGCCAAGCCACCAAGGAAGCCGGCCAAATTGCCGGGCTTGAGGTGTTGCGGATTGTCAACGAACCGACGGCTGCAGCACTCGCCTACGGGCTCGACAAAGAGGGATCCAAGGACCAGACGATTCTTGTGTTCGACCTCGGCGGCGGCACATTCGACGTGTCCATTCTCGAAATCGGCGACGGTGTCTACGAAGTGAAGTCCACCAGCGGCGACACCCACTTGGGTGGCGACGACTGGGACCAGGCGATCATCGATTGGCTCACCAAAGACTTCAAGAACAGCGAAGGTGTCGACCTCGGCGCCGACAAAATGGCGGTGCAGCGGCTGAAGGAAGCCGCTGAGAAGGCCAAGATCGAACTTAGCCAGGTGCTACAGACACAAATCAACCTGCCCTTCATAACGGCCACCAGCGAGGGTCCAAAGCACCTTGATGTAACCCTGACCCGAGCCAAGTTCCAGGAGATGACGGCCAGCCTCGTCGAGCGCTGCCGTGGCCCGTTCGAATCAGCCATCCGCGACGCTGACCTGACCAAGGAACGGATCGATCACGTCGTCCTCGTTGGTGGCTCGACACGTATGCCGGCCATCCAGGATCTCGTCCACTCCATGACGGGCAAGGATCCGCACAAGGGCGTCAACCCCGATGAGGTCGTCGCCGTGGGTGCTGCTGTTCAGGCGGGTGTGCTGAAGGGCGACGTGAAAGACGTGTTGCTCCTCGATGTCACCCCGCTCAGTCTCGGTATCGAGACCAAAGGTGGCGTGATGACCAAGCTCATCGAACGCAACACCACGATCCCGACCACCGGCAAGCAGACCTTCACCACCGCCGAGGACATGCAGCCGTCCGTCGAGATCCACGTGCTGCAAGGCGAGCGCGAGATGGCCGATTACAACAAGTCACTCGGAAAGTTTCAGCTCATCGACCTTCCGCCCGCACCCCGTGGCGTCCCACAGATCGAGGTCACCTTCGACATCAACGCCGACGGCATCGTGCACGTTTCGGCAACGGACCGCGCCACCGGGAAGGCCCAGTCCATGACGATCACCGGTCAGTCGTCGCTGTCCAAAGACGACATCGCCCGCATGGTCAAAGACGCCGAAGCCCATGCCGACGAAGACCGACGCCGCCGTGAGGAAGCCGACGTCAAGAACCAGGCTGACACGATGGTGTACCAAACCGAAAAGCTGCTTCGTGAGAACGGCGAGAAGGTGTCGGGCGACGAAAAGACCCGTATCGAGGCTGCACTTGCCGACCTGAAGGGCGTCAAGGACGGCGGCGATATCGAAGCAACGAAGCGAGCCGTCGAACAGCTCGGAACCGCAAGCCAAAGCTTCGCGCAAAAGTTGTACGAGTCCGCCGCAGCCGAGCAGTCCGCGGCCGGTGGTTCGACAGGAGCCGATGGTGGCTCGAGTCGGCCGGCCGACGATGACATCATCGATGCTGAAATCGTCGACGAGAAGTAAGGCTCGGAGAGATGTCAACCGACGACAACGCGGGGGGCGAAACCCCCGGCGAGGAGAATCCGTCTGCGGAGTCGGCGCACGCTATTGACGCGGCGATTGCCGAAGCCGAGGCTATCGCCGCCGCGGCGGCACTGTCGGCCGACGAAGTGCTGGCCGCGCTTCGCGAACGCGACGACTATCTCGGCTCTCTGCGGCGCCTCCAAGCCGATTTTGAGAATTATCGAAAACGAGCGCTTCGAGATCAAGACACCGCGGCCGAACGAGCGGGCGAAAAGGTCATCAACCGGCTGCTCCCGGTGCTTGACACCTTCGAACTGGCACTCTCCCATGAGGGTGATCCCGACAACAGCCCGCTGACCAAACTGCACGACCAGCTGCTTTCCGCCCTCGAGGGCGAGGGATTGGAGCGGGTATCTCCGCTTGACCAGCCATTTGACCCCGGCCAGGCCGAAGCAGTGATGCATGAAGACGGCGACGCCGACGCAAGCGGGCCTCTTGTCATTGAGGTTCTTCGGGCGGGGTACGTCTGGAAGGGACGCGTCGTCCGGGCGGCGATGGTCAAGGTAAAGGGCTAGGCAACTGCGTGGTGTTCCCACGACTCACCCCGAGGAGGTGAACCAATGACACAACCCCAACGTGAATGGCTCGACATCGACTACTACCGCACGCTCGGCGTCCCCAACACCGCAACGGAGAAGGAGATCACCAAGGCATATCGCAAGTTGGCCAAGGAGAATCATCCCGACTCCCATCCAGGCCGCGAGGAGCGGTTCAAAGAAATCAGCACGGCCTACACCGTGCTGTCCGACGCGGAGAAGCGCAAGAGTTACGACGAGGTTCGCCGCCTCGGACCGGGCGCGTTCGGTGGTTTCACCGGTGGTGGTTTTGGTGGACCGGGAGCTGGTGGAAGCAGTGGTGACCTGGGCGATCTTCTCGGTGGCCTGTTCGGCAACCGGGGCGGCCAGCGTAGGCGCAGTACACCGGGTCCCCGCCGGGGCGATGATTTGGAGAGCACCCTCAACTTGTCGTTCGAAGACGCGGTGAACGGCGTGACGACCAGCGTGACCCTCATGGGATCCGGGCCCTGCTCGACCTGCAATGCGACGGGTGCCGCTCCCGGCACGAGTCCCGTGGTGTGCTCGGCCTGCGGCGGCCGGGGTGTTGTCGATGCGAATCAGGGTTTCTTCAGCTTCAGCCAGCCTTGCAATATGTGCGGTGGAAACGGTATGCGCGTCGAACGGCCCTGCCCCTCCTGCAATGGGTCGGGCGGCGAGCAAAAGGCCCGTGATGTCAAGGTCCGCATTCCGGCCGGCGTGGAGAACGGGCAACGGATTCGACTGAAGCAGCGCGGAGGAATGGGCACCAACGGCGGTCCTCCCGGGGACCTGTACGTGGTGGTTCGGGTGAAAGAGCACCAGCTCTTCGGGCGTCGCGGCAAAGACCTGACGCTCGGTGTTCCTGTCCGCTTCACCGAAGCGGCGCTGGGGGCCACGATTTCCATACCAACCCTTGAGGGCCCGGTGTCGCTGAAGGTTCCTGCCGGCACGAAATCGGGGCGCACGCTTCGCGTCAAAGGACGCGGTGCCGCCGCTGCTGGAGGGGCGGGCGACCTGCTCGTCACACTGGAAGTCACCGTCCCGCCGGAGCTTACGCAAGCCCAACGCAAGGCGATCGAGGTGTTGCGGGAGGCGGAGGCTGACGATGCGTGGAATCCACGGGCCGGTCTCGGAGTTTGACTTGTGGATGCCGGGACGAATTGTTGAACTAGACGCGTGACGGAGGTGTTGACGAATGATGAATGATCCCGACGACGTGGTGATGGCCCGAGCCGTGTTCGTCATTTCCGTCGCCGCCGAGCTCGCTGGTATGCATCCGCAGACCTTGCGGATCTACGAACGAAAAGGTCTGCTCGAACCGTCGCGCACCGGTGGCGGGAGTCGGCGCTACAGTCAACGCGATATTGCAAGATTGCATCGCATTGCGGACTTGACGAATTCGGGAATGAACCTGGAGGGCGTCCGACAGGTCATGGCACTCGAAGATGAGGTTCGTCACCTTCGCGAGGAACTCGCCGCCACAAAGGCACAACTCGTCCATGCAGTGGAGGAGACCCGGCGCGAATACCGCCGCGACCTTGTACCGCTCTCGAATCTTCCCGTGCCCAGTCCGCTGCGACCACGCTGAGTCGACCGAATCATTCAAGGAGCCTTTGTTCCGTCGTCAATGAGAAATATCGCCGTCCATGAGTCGGGTATCGAACTTCGCTACAAGGTCAAACGAGACGCACGCTCGGTCAACGAAATCGTCCGCCCCTGAACTCGGCAAGTTGCGACGACAACGGCAAGCTGTGGATGACGACAACCCGCCGTTCACCTCGCAACTTGCCGTTGAGGCACTGTCGACAGCAAGGATTGCGCCCGCATTGATCCCCCGCTGCCCACACGGCGGCCAAGGCGTGCAACGGGTTCGCCACAATCCAGTGTGGGGGCGTTCGACCCGAGGTACCAGGGTCTACGAGCTCGTGAACCCGACCCCGCATGCGCGCCGGTGATCCGCCCCCCTCGTGCAAAACCGTCACCGATTTGGCGTTCCCAAGTGCAACAGCAGATCTGCCTGCTCGACCGTGGGTGCGCGACAGCGTCGGTCCGAGTCCTTCGAAAGACATCCGAACGCGCTTGTTGACCCACCCCTGGGCTCAGGGAAATCGCGGTCGACGTCGAATCGACGACAATCTTCTTCGTTTTGCGGAATAAACCCTGCAGACGCTGCGCTAATAAAAGTTGATACGACGTTTATCAACTTTGCAGGAGGAACCTCAATGGCTATCGATCCCAACAAGTGGACACTGAAATCGCAGGAGGCATTCAACGCGGCCGTGTCGACGGCCAAAGAGCGTTCCAATCCCGAAGTAACCCCTCATCACCTGTTGGCGGCCCTAATCGGTCAGGAAGGCAGCGTTGTGCTGCCCCTGATAAGCCGTGTCGGCATCGCGCCCTCGTCGCTGCGCAATTCGCTCGAGGAGTCGATCTCCAAGTTGGCGCGCAGCTACGGCAGCGACGCAACCATCGGTCGCGAACTTCGCGAAGTCTTGGAGCGTGCCGACGCAGAACGGGTTGCCCTCACCGACGAATACCTCTCCACCGAGCACTTGCTGTTGGCAATGACCGACCGACTCGGCGTCACCCGCGAAGCACTTCTCAGCGGATTGCAGGCCATTCGGGGCAGCCACCGGGTGACGAGTCAGTCGCCCGAGGAGACGTTTGGCGCGCTCGACAAATACGGTCGCGATCTCACCGAGGCCGCGCGGAAGGGCAAGCTCGATCCGGTGGTCGGCCGTGACGAGGAGATTCGTCGAACCATTCAGGTGCTGGCCAGGCGAACAAAGAACAACCCGGTCCTGATCGGCGAACCGGGCGTCGGGAAGACGGCCATCGTCGAAGGCCTGGCTCGCCGAATCGTCGATGGTGATGTTCCCGAGAGCTTGAAGAACCGACGACTCATCTCCCTTGATCTTGCGTCGATGGTGGCCGGAGCGAAGTACCGCGGTGAGTTCGAGGAACGGTTGAAGGCCGTGCTCAAAGAAATTTCGGACTCCGACGGCGAGGTCATCACCTTCATCGACGAGTTGCATACCGTCGTCGGGGCGGGGGCAAGCGGGGAAGGAGCGATGGATGCCAGCAACATGTTGAAACCGCTACTGGCCCGCGGCGAGCTGCGAATGATCGGGGCGACGACGCTCGACGAATACCGCAAGCACATCGAGAAGGACCCGGCTCTGGAGCGCCGCTTTCAGCAGGTTTACGTCGGCGAGCCGTCTGTCGAAGCCACGATTGCCATCTTGCGCGGTTTGAAGGAGCGTTACGAGGTCCACCACGGCGTGCGGATCCAAGACAGTGCACTCGTCGCCGCAGCAGTTCTCTCGAATCGCTACATCACCGCACGTTTCCTGCCCGACAAAGCAATTGACCTCGTCGATGAGGCAGCATCTCGCCTTCGTATCGAGATCGATTCCATGCCGACGGAGATCGACGTGGTGGAGCGGCGGATGCGCCAACTCGAAATCGAGCAGGTGGCGTTGGCGAAGGAGACCGATACCGGTTCAGTCGAACGCCTAGCTGCGCTCGAAAAGGAGCTCGCCGATCTTCGCGAGCAGTCCGATGGCATGCGGGCTCACTGGGACCAGGAGAAAACGGCAATCTCGGTCATCCGCCTCTTGAAGGAAAAGCTCGAGACGGCTCGCGCCCAGGTCGAACGCGAGGTCGACCTCGAGAAGGCGGCGGCAATTCGCTATGGCGAGATTCCCGAGTTGGAACGCCAGGTGGGGGAGGCCACAAAGGTCTTGGAAGAGGCCCAGGCCGACGGCAAGATGCTGAAGGAGGAGGTCGATTCCGAGGATATTGCTGAGGTCGTCGCGAAGGCGACAGGCATCCCGGTAACTCGCCTTCTTGAGGGTGAGGTGTCCAAGCTCGTCCGGATGGAGGAGGTGCTCCATGAACGTGTGGTCGGCCAGGAGGCCGCCGTGATTGCGGTTTCCAATGCGATTCGCCGCAACCGGGCTGGGTTGTCGGACCCGAATCGGCCAATCGGTTCGTTTCTCTTCCTCGGACCAACCGGCGTGGGTAAAACCGAACTTGCCCGCAGCGTCGCCGCATTCCTCTTCGACGATGAGCGCGCAATGGTACGTATCGACATGAGCGAATACATGGAGAAGCACTCGGTTTCGCGCTTGATCGGTGCGCCCCCGGGATATGTCGGGTACGACGAGGGTGGCCAATTGACCGAAGCGATTCGCCGACGGCCGTATTCGGTGGTCCTGCTCGACGAGCTCGAAAAGGCCCACCCGGCCGTGTTCAACGTGCTGTTGCAGCTTCTCGACGACGGTCGCCTCACCGACGGTCAGGGTCGCACCGTCGACTTCACGAACGTCGTGTTGGTGATGACGTCGAACATCATGGGCGAGCCCATCGAACACTTCCGGCCCGAGTTCGTGAACCGCATCGACGAGATCGTCCGATTCCGGCCCCTTGAGCAAGGGGATATGGGACGAATCGTCGATATCCAGCTAGGTGCGCTACGGCAGCGATTGACTGAGCGTCGCATCACCCTTGACCTCACCGATGCGGCACTGAACTGGCTCGCCGCGCGTGGCTACGATGCCGCCTTCGGCGCCCGTCCGCTGAAGCGTCTCCTGCAGCGCTCAATATCGGACGTTCTCGCCAAGCAACTGCTGGCTGGCGAAATTCCGGAGCACAGCGTCGTGCGCGCAGATGCCCCGTCCGCGGACAGCGACGGACTCCAGTTTTCGGTGAGTGCCCCGTGAGTGCCCCGTGAGTGTGACTTTGTCCTAGTTGGGCACCGAATGTGGTGCCCGACTAGGTATCTCGACCAATTAGTGACTATCTGTTCACGTTTGGTTGCAAATCTCACTCTGAGTGACCATACTGTTCTGGTTCCCCGTGCCAGCGAGGACATATCTCATACAGAAGAGGTAAGGCAGATGGCGACACAGAACCATCAGAAACCGAACGGGGCGGCCAAACGCTCCGGACACACGACTCGATCGCGATCGCTTGCTGCGATCGTGGCCGGCGCAACGTTGAGCGGTGCTCTTGCCGCCGGCGGGGCGCTCGGATTCATTGGTGAGGCGAAGGCCATCACCGCCCTCAGCGGCATGACGTTCCTCGACCTGAATCGCAATGGTCAACTCGACGCAGCCCCAGACCGCCTCATCGGCGGCGTAACGGTCACTGCATTCGACAGCAGTGGCGCACCGGCCGGCCAGGTCGTCTCGCAGACAAATGGGTCGTGGCAGATGGCGGCGAACGGCGCCGGGCCGTTCCGGATCGAATTCTCGAATCTCCCGAAGTCGACCTACGAAGGCTTCAACACCCAGGTTACGGATCTGCAGTTCAGCAGTTCCGGCGCCAACTTCGGCCTGTACGCCAAGCTCAACGGCCTGGGCGAGATCCAAGACGTCGTCGACGTCGAACCCGTGCAATTGGGTGACCGTGTATGGGTCGACACCAACACCAACGGCATCCAGGACCAGGGCGAACCCGGTATCGAGGGTGTTCTTGTTGAACTTCTCGTCGATGGTGCACCGTACATCGACGCCAGCGGCCAGGCGCTCACGTCACGCACGAACGGCGAGGGCAACTACGTCTTCGCGAACATTCTCCCGAATCGCAACTACTCCATCCGCATCGCGGGTGACCAGCCTCAACTAGAGAACTACACGCTGACGTCACAGAAGTCAGCAGGCAGCACTCGCTACAACGACTCCGATGCCGCATTGGTCGGCGCTGACGCTCTCGCGATTGCCGTCGCTCCCAAGCTCGGCGCTGACATGTCCTACGACTTCGGGTACAAGCCGAAGCCGCTGCCCACCTACTGCATCGGTGATCAGGTCTGGGAAGACACCGACAAAGACGGTCTCTTCAACAACGCCGAGCCGGGTGTGGCTAGCATCACCGTGGCGCTCCTCGACAATGGAGGGAACCCGATCGCGGGCCGTTCGGCGACCACCAACGCCAGCGGAGTCTGGAACATCTGTGACCTTCCCAACGGCGACTATCGAGTGCGATTCGCCAAGCCAACCGGCTACGAATTCACCAAGCAGGCCGTTAGCGCCAACGACGGACAGTCCTCGGCCGATGCCAATGGCACCAGCCTTCCCGGCACGGTGAAGGACAAGAACTGCGTCTGTCTCGACGCCGGGCTCATCAAGGTCGAGCCGGCCAAGGTGAGCTTGGGTGACACGGTCTGGTTCGACGCCAACCGCGACGGCATCAAGCAGGACGCCGAGTCGAGCCTCGCCGGGTACACGGTCACCCTGCTCGACGAGAGCGGCAACACTGTTGCTGGCGTCGCTCCCCAGACAACCGGTGACAACGGCCAGTACCTGTTCACGAACCTGAACAAGGGCAAGTACCGTGTCCGCTTCGCCCGCCCGGCGCTATCGGCCAACATGGCGACCGCCGCCAAGCAGGGAAGCAACGACATCGTCGACTCTGATCCTATTGCGGCAGGCGACGACGCGTCGGCAACGACTGGTGTCATCGATCTGCAGGCCGACAACCGCAACGTGGACTCGGGTTGGGTCGCTCCGGTTGCTCAGCTGAAGCTGAAGCTCGGCGACCTCGTGTTCATCGACACCGACCGAGATGGTCGCCAGACCGCCGTCGACACCCCCGTCGTCGGCGCAACAGTCCGCCTTCTCAACGAGGCCGACACGGTCATCGCCACGACGACTACGGGCACCGACGGCAAGTACCTGTTCAGCGATCTTGCCCCCGGCAAGTATCGGGTGCAGTTCACTCGCCCCGCGGGCACCACCGTTACTCCCACCACCGTCAACATCGGCGATACGGAGAACGACTCGAACGCTCGTCCGCAGTTCGAAGGGACGTCGATCACCGACGTCATCACCCTCGATGTCAAGGACGACCTGACGATCGACGCCGGTTGGGTCACGGCTGGCGTCGCTTCGACCTACTGCCTCGGCGACCTCGTGTTCGACGACCTCAACGGCAACGGTATCCGTGAAGACAGCGAACCGGGCGTCAACGGCGTCACGGTGACGGTTACCAACAGCGCTGGTGGCACAGGCGCCACGGTCACCAACAACGGTGGCGCATGGAAGATATGTGGCCTCATCGCCGGCAACTACACGGTGGCCTTCACCCGCCCCGCTGGTTACGACTTCACCCTTCGGGGTTCGGGCAACAACCGCTCCAACGTAGATTCGACCGGCAAGACCGGCACGGTAACGATCACCAACGCCGATGTCTTGAGCGTCGACGCTGGAGTGAAGCTGACCCCCGTCATCGTTGTGGTTCAGGTAACGACGGTTGCTCCGGTCACCACGGTTGTCCCGGTCACCACAGTTGCTCCACTCACCACAGTTGCTCCACTCAGCCTCTGCATCGGCGACAAGGTGTTCCTCGATCCGACCGGCGCAGCAAAGGACGGCAAGGGCATCAGCGGCGTCACCCTAACGCTGGTCAAGGCCGATGGTTCCACCGCTTCAGCAACCACCGATGCGAACGGAATCTACAAGTTCTGCACGCTCAACGCCGGCTCCTACACGGTCAAGGTCAACCCGGCCACGCTGCCCGCTGGTGCGATCGCGACCTACGACCTGGCTGGCCGAAAGAACAACGAGGCATCGCTTTCGCTGACGACGGCCGACAATGTCGATGTCGACTTCGGCTACAAGCTTCCGACGGCGAGCGTGGAGGCTGAGACCATCACGACCGCCCCCCTCGAGGAACCAATTGCCTTCACCGGCTCCAACAACACAACCACCATGCTGTGGGGCCTCGCCCTCCTCATGATGGGTATGGGAATCGCCGGTCTGATGGTGGATCGCCGCCGCAGCGCTTTCTAAGAAGGCCTGCGGCCAACCGAACCCGGCTCACGGGGAGGTTTGGTCCCTCACCGAGAGTCGGTGACCGGTCAGATCTGATCTGATCCAGTCGCCCTGCCAGACAATGGCCCGTCCCTTTCTGGGACGGGCCATTGTTGTTGCGGCTCGCAGCCAAAGAGTGTGCCTTCAGTCGCTCGGTTCGCTACCGACAGCACACTCCCGGACTCTCGCTACAGCGATGCGAAGAGGCGGGCCTGCTGTTCGGCGGCTTTGGCCCGGATCTCATCGGCATCGACGGTGAGGTGGCGTCCGTTCTCGTAGACCGTGACGCCGTCGATCACGACTTGCGTTGGGTGGACGCCGGTCGAGAACGCAAGGTGCCACGGCTCCATCGTGTCGTAGGACCACGTCACCTCGTCACGTAATGCTTCGGGAAAGAGCTCCCACCCATTCGTGAGCCAACTCCAGGGCGTGTCCGGTGACGCCGTTACATCGCGCTCTCGTAAGCACGCATAGGAAATCCGGAACTCGTCGAGCATGTCGGCGCCGATGCCGTCGGTGCCGAGGACGATCCGGTTGGGTCGCGCCGCGGGGCGAGCGTATCCGACGGCGTTGTTCATGTTGGAGCGGGCATTGTGTGCGATCGTCCCGGGGAGATCACGGTCGAGGTGGACCGTGTGGACGATAAGCCAGTCGTCGGTGGCGTAGCGCTGCCACCGTTGGCCAGCGTCGCCATCCTCGAGACCTTCGCCAACGTGGACGTGGACGCCGACACCAAGTCGAGTCGCGAGATCGGCAACCGCATCGATCGTTTCGTCGGCACACGTGAATGCCGCGTGGACACCGACGTAACCTCGCCCGCCGCCTCGCAGGTATCGCTCATTCTCGGCCAACCCCCGACGGGCGGCGTCGGTCATCTTTGCAGGGCGTATGCGCGCAGATGGTTGGGGTGTGATCGTAACCCGGCCCGCTGTTGCGTGACGGTCGGTCACTCCATAGGCGCAACTCACCCGCACGCCGACTTCGCGGCAGGCATCTGCGATGACGTCGAGGCTGCCGTCGATCGCGTTTGGTGATTCGTGGTGGTCGATGATGCAGGTCGTTCCGCTCTCGATCGCTTCGAGCGCACCTAGCCTTGCGGACCACGCGATGATGTCGAGATCAAGCGCACAATCGAGTCGCCACCACACCTGTTCCAAAATTTCACCGAAGGATCGGGCCCGCTGCGGTGGTGCTGGCATTCCGCGAGCGAGGGCCGAGTAGAGGTGGTGATGCGCGCACACCATGCCCGGCGTCGTGGCCGCCATTACTCAGACTCGGTCGTGTCGGGGCCGGTTGCCCTGCGCATCGGAAGCGTGTTGCGCCACGTGCCCTCGACCGCGTGCAACATTGCGGCCACGGCACCTGCGGTGGGGACGAGGCCGATCTCGCCAACGCCCTTGATCCCATAGGGTGCGCGTGGTTGTGGAACTTCTACCAACACAGTCTCGACGGGCGGCATGTCTTTCGGACGAATGATGCCGAGACTGCGCAGCGTCATGTTGGTCGGCCGGCCGTTGGCGTCGGACGGGAAGTCTTCGCTGAGTGCGTAGCCGAGTCCCATATGTACCGACCCCTCCACCTGTCCCTCGCACAGCTGCGGGTTCACGGCACGGCCGACGTCGTGGACTGCAACGACCTTTTCGATGAAGCCGGTTGTCGGGTCGGCGATCACGAGCTGCGCGGCGTAGCCGAACGCGGAGTGGATCGTCGGGTTTGGCTTATGGTCCTTCAATGAGTCCGTCCAGTCGACGCGATACTCGCCTTCGTAGTCGATGTTGGGCTGACGCCCACCGGCAATCGCGGCCAGACATGCCTCTCGCACCGAGCCTGCGCCCATGAGGGTACCGCGTGAACCGGTGGTTTGGCCGAGACCGAGTTCACGGGTGGTGTCGACGATGACCTTGACGCTCGTTGGGTCCACACCGAGTTCTTCAACAGCGACCTGGAGGGCAACCGTATGGATGCCCTGACCCATCTCGGTCCAGCAATGTCGTACTTCCACGCCGCCATCGTCGTCGAATCGCACAACCGCCTTGGCAACCTCCTTGAACCCGTTGCCGAGTCCGGAGTTCTTCAGGCCCAGACCGAGACCGACTGCCTTTCCGTCAGCGACGGCCGCGTCGAGATACGGCTTGATCGTGTCGAGGCATACTTCGGCGCCACCGCATCCGTCATCCATAATCTGGCCGGGTCCCCACACGTCGCCCGGGTGGATCACGTTGCGCTTGCGAATCTCCCAACCGCTTATACCCACCGCTTCGGCGAGTCGATCGAGGACACCCTCCATCGCAAACTGCGCCTGGTTGGCACCGAAGCCCCGGAACGCGCCACACACGGGATTGTTGGTGCGCACCGCTGTCGCGTGAACGTCGATCGTGGGCAGGTGATACGGGCCGCTGGCGTGCCCCGCAGCACGTTCGAGGACCTTCATGCCGACGCTGGCGTAAGGCCCGGAATCGCCGATCATTCGTGCACGTAGGGCTGTGAGTTTGCCGGTGGCGTCGCAGCCCGCTTCGTACTCCATGCGAATTGGATGACGCTTGGCGTGCATGAGGAGCGACTGCTCTCTGGTGCTCGTGATCTTCACCGGTTTGTCGAGCCACCATGCGGCGAGGGCGGCGTGGCCCTGATTGCTCAGATCCTCCTTGCCCCCGAAGGCGCCGCCGTTGCTGACGAGTTCGACGGTGACTGCGCTGTTGTCGACGCCGAGAATGGCTGCGATGGAGTCACGATCGTCCCACACCCCTTGGCCGCCGGAGTACACATGCAGATGGCGCATGCCATCGGGGGTACGCGACGGCACCGCCAGTGACGACTCCGGCTCGAGAAACGCCTGCTCGATGCGCTGAGTCTGGAACGTTTCGCAAATGATATGCGCACTTTGCTTCAACGCTTCGTCGACGTCACCGCGGACGTATTCCGAGATCGACAAAACGTTGCCCTCGAGTCCCCATACCGCATGTTCGGGGTCGTCGATAGCTGCCACGGGATCGGTGATCGGGCGCCGGGGTGTGAGGTCGACACGCACAAGTTTCGCAGCGCGTTCGGCCGTCTCACGATCCACCGCAATCACAACGGCAAGCACGTCGCCGAGGTAGCTGGTGCGACCACCGACTGGGATCATGAGGGGCCAGTCTTTGTGGATCAGGCCGGTCTTCAGCACGCCGGGAATGTCAAGTGCTGTGAAGACTCCGACAACTCCCGCGCAGGCCTGCGCGGCCGACGAGTCGATGTCGTTGACGTCGGCGCGAGCATGCTCAGCCAGGACCAATGCTCCGTGGAGCATTCCCTCTGCACACATATCATCGATATAGTTGCGACGCCCCACTGCGAGATCGACGGCCTCGTACTTCACGCCACGCGACCCAATGCCGCCGTTCGCCTCGGGCTTCGGCGAGGTCCCCTGCGCCAATGCTTCGATAGCGTCCAGGATCTTCACGTAGCCGGTACACCGACATAGGTGTCCACCCAGATGGCGGGCCATCTCTTCGCGGGTGAGCGCCGATCCTTTCTTGTCGATCTGTGCCTTTGCTCGAACGACGATTCCCGGCGTGCAGAACCCGCACTGCAATGCGCCGCATGTCGCAAAGCACTGCGCGTAGCGCTCTACCTCCGCGGGGTCGAAACCTTCCAGCGTGGTGATCTCTTTCCCCGCCACCCGGGTCAGCGACATCTGGCACGAGATCGACGCCTTCCCGTCAATGAGGACCGTACAGCATCCGCACTGCCCCTGCGGCGAGCAGCCATCTTTGGGAGACGTGATGCCAAGCTCTTCTCGCAGTGCAGCAAGCAGGTGTGGATGGCGGGCCGCAACGCTCACCTCCTTCCCGTTGACTCGAAAAAGGACTCGTTCGGTGTCGGTCGTGTAGGTCATCGGAACTCTTGTGGCGTGAAGTCCGGCTCGAGAGGCGGTTCAACCACACCTTTCTGACTTGTTATGCGTTTGTAGTGCTGCGGTTCGCGATAACGATCCATCTGGAAAAGCGTGTGCTTGAACTTGAAGCAGAGATCGAGATCAGCCACCACGGAAACCACTTCATCGCCGTTGGTGTTGGCCCGGGCCGCAACCTGGCCCGAGGGCGCAAATATTGCAGATTGGGCCAGCGATTCCACGCCCTCTTCGTTCCCGCCTTTGGCGACGCCGATCACCCAGGTCCCGTTTTGGTAGGCACCCGATCCCATGCAGAGGTCGTTGTGGAACTGCTGGAGTGCGTTCTGCGCGGGATCGGGGGCGTAATGCAGTGGCGTGTTGTACCCGATCGCGATCATCTCGACGCCCTGGAGGCCCATTACCCGATACGTTTCGGGCCAGCGTCGATCGTTGCAGGTCGCCATTCCGACTATCCCGCCGAACGCCCGCCATACGTTGAAGCCGTCGGGGCCCGATTCAAAGTAGTAGCGCTCCAGGTGCTGGAAGGACCGCCAGGGTTCGTGGGACTCGTGACCGGGGATGTGTACCTTGCGGTACGTACCGACGATCGTCCCATCACGTTCCACCATGATTTGCGTGTTGTAGCGATGGCCGTCCGACGTCAGCTCGGCGTAGCCGAGGCAGAAGCCAATGCTCAGCCGCTTCGCTTCGTCAAAGAGCGGTTGGGTTACCGGCGACGGCATCTCCCTTTCGAACCAGGCGTCGATCGATGTCTGGTCTTCGGAGTACCAACGCGGGAAGAAGGTCGTGAGGGCAAGTTCCGGGAAAACGCATAGCTGCACGCCTCGTGCGGCTGCATCGCGCAGCAAAGCGAGAAGACGCTCAATAACATCTGCGCGCGTATGGTCTTTTTGGACCGGTCCGAGCTGGGCCGCGGCGACATGCAGAGTCCGGCTCACGAGTTCACCTTCGACGCCCTACTCGCAACATCGGTTTCCGATAGTCGCAGCATCGTTTGTAACAAGATGTTCGCTCCTTCGATCAGATCACCTGGGTCGGTGTATTCGGCCGGGTTGTGGGAGATCCCGTTGACCGACGGCGTGAAGATCATCGCGGTCGGACACATCCGGGCCAACATCTGCGCATCGTGACCCGCACCGCTCGGCATACGCTTCACGGTGTGACCGAGTTCGGTCGCTACTTCCTGGACGAGGTCGATCACCCGATCATCAAAAGCAACCGGCTCAAATCGGGCGAGGACTCTAGACGTGATCGTGACGCCCTCAGCCGCTTCGAGTTCACGGAGAAACAACTGGAGTCGCCGTTCGCTTCGTTGAAGAATCGCTTCGTCGGTGTTGCGAAGGTCGACGGTCATCACCGCATCGGCAGCGACAACGTTCACCAAGTTTGGATGGAGTCTGATGAACCCGACGGTGCCGACGTGCGGGTGCCCGATCTCGATAGCAAGTTCACGTACGAATGTGGCAACTCGGGCGGCCGCGTAGCCAGCGTCGTGGCGAAGCGACATGGGCGTCGTACCGGCATGGTTGGACTGCCCGGTGATCGTGAGTTCTTGCCAACTGATTCCCTGCACACCGGTGACTGCGCCAAAGCGCACACCCTCGGCCTCAAGAACCGGGCCCTGCTCCACGTGAAGTTCGACGAAGGCGTGCGGTGCTTCACCGGGGCAAGGCGTTGCGCCGAGGTAGCTGATGCGGGCAAGTTCGTCGCCGACGCGTGCCCCGTCGATACCGACAACGTCGTACGCCTCTTCGGCGCTCATTCCGCCGCAGTAGACCAGGCTTCCCATCATGTCGGGGTTGAAGCGAGCACCCTCTTCGTTGGTGAAGAACGCAACGCTTATTGGATGGCTCGTGACGATGCCCGCCTGGTCGAGTGTTTCGATCACCTCGAGGCCGGCGAGCACACCCAGGTTGCCGTCGTACAGACCTCCGGTTTTGACCGTGTCGATATGGCTGCCCGTCATAATTGCCCGGGCACGTGGGTTCGCACCTGTCCGGGTGGCAATGACGTTGCCGATGGTGTCGATGCGTACGTCGAGACCGAGGTCTCGCATCCAGGTGACGACGAGGTCGCGGCCCGCCTTGTCGTCGTCGGTCAGGGCCAGACGTGCGCTGCCTGGTTCACCGTTGGGTCCGTGAATCGCGCCGAGTTCGCCGAGGGCCCGAATTCGTTCAAGGAGCCGCTCGCCGTTGATCCGCAGTCGGGCCAGCTCGGGGTTGTCCATTCGCTAACTTTACATTTTGTAAAGGCCGATCGCGCGCGTGACCTCTCCCAGAAGCCACCTACGAGCCTCGGGCCATGTTGGCGAACTTCGTGTAATGGTCCAAGAAGGCGAGGCGGGTAGAGCCCACCGGTCCGGAACGGTGCTTGGCAACGATGACTTCGGCCGTGCCGCGGTCGGGTGAATCGGGGTTGTAGACCTCGTCGCGGTAGAGGAACATGACGACGTCGGCGTCTTGTTCCAACGATCCTGATTCACGAAGGTCGGAGAGCATCGGTCGCTTGTCGGCGCGCGATTCGAGGGTACGTGAGAGCTGACTCAACGCAACGACGGGCACTTCGAGTTCACGGGCCAAGATCTTGAGTCCACGGCTGATCTCGGCGACCTCGACTTGACGGTTCTCCGCGTTACCGCGGCCGGTCATAAGTTGGAGGTAGTCGATCACGATGAGGCCGAGGTCGCCGACCTTGGCCTTGAGTCGACGGGCCTTACCTCGAATTTCCATGATGGTAAGACGCGGGTTGTCGTCGATGTAGATCGGCGCGTCGGCGAGACGGGCCACGGCATTGGTGATCTTGGGCCAGTCGTCGGCTTGGAGTTTTCCGTTTCGCATACGCAGCGAATCGACCTTCGCATCGGCGCAGAGCAAACGCTGGGTGAGCTCCAAGTGGCTCATTTCCAAGGAGAAGAACAGGACCGGGCGTTTCTGTTCGAGCGCAGCGTGCGCGGCCATCCCCAGGGCGAACGCGGACTTGCCCATTGCGGGACGGGCACCGACGATGTAGAGCGCGTTCGGCTGCAAGCCGTTGAGCTGTTCGTCGAGGTCGAAGTAGCCACTGGGGACGCCGGTGATGGATTCGCCGCGCTCGTAGAGCATTTCGAGTCGGTCGAGGTTTTGCCCGAGCAGTTCACGCAACGGCATCATTGAGTCCGAGGTCCGACGCTGCGCGACGTCGAACATCATCGCCTCCGCGCGGTCAACCGCAGACGTGATGTCTTCGGGGAGGCTGTAGCCAATCTCGGAGATCTCGCCGGCTACCGAGATCAGTCGGCGCAAGAGTGCGTGCTCTTCGACGATCCGGGCGTAGTGGCCAGCGTTGGTGATGGTTGGGGTGCCGGCTTGGAGGCTTACAAGTGCCGACGAGCCGCCGATCATGTCGAGCAGGTTGTTGCGGCGCAGCTCCTCGGCAACGGTTACGGGATCGGCGGGTGCGGCGTGTGCATACAGCGACAAGATGGCGTCGAAGATATGGCCGTGAGCGGGACGATAGAAGTCGCCGCTCGAGCAGATCTCGGCTCCGGACGCGATTGCTTCTCGACTGAGCAGCATGGCGCCGAGCAACGACTCTTCGGCCTCGAGGTTGTGCGGAAGAAGTCGAACAGAGCCCGCGGCTGGTGCAGGGCTTTGTTGGCGACGACGGAAGTCGTCGATCGACTGGACCATAACGGGGACCTCGGAGACATGGGGCTGTGAGTAGGGAAGCTGGTGGGACCCGGGGGCTGGTCCAGGAACGGGAGGAGAGCCTGACGCACCAAACGTGTGGACGACTAGACGGCAAAACCTGTGGATCTCGCGGGAATACGCGGGACGAGAGGTGGATACTGGCCCAGCGGCCGGGGGACGACGTGGCAAGCCGTGTGGATAAACCGGGACATGGCGTGGCCGGCTTTGGGGATAACGCGGGGGAAAACCGGCGGATTATCCACACCCCTGTGGTCAAGCAAGAAATTCGTCATGGTGTGGAGTATGCGGAGGGGGTGTGACATCGAAGGGTCCACCCGGTCCGAGATGGATCCGCAAGAGGGGAATCTCAGTCGCTCGGGAAGCGAACACGGGTCCACTCGCTGCCCCAAAAAAGTTCGGCCCGGTTACCTCTCACAGGTACCGGGCCGAACCGAAGAATCAGTGCCCACAAGGGCACGGGTGGCCTCGCTCAGGCACCGACCACCGTGACGTTGAGCGTGAACTGCACGTCGCCGTGGAGACGGACCTGAACGGCGTGGTCGCCGAGGGTCTTGATGTGCTCAGCGAGATGGATCGAACGACGTTCGATCACCGCACCAGTTTGCGCTTTCACGGCTTCGACGATGTCTTTATCGGTGATGGAACCGAAGAGACGGCCGTCCTTCGCTTTTCCCGACACCGTGATTGCTGCCGACACCAGAACGCGAGCGACGGTTTCGGCCGAATCTCGGTTCTTGGCGTCTTTCAAGTCCCGGGCCGTGCGCATTGCGGCGGCCTGGGCCACCGACCCCGCGTTCGCTGGCATGGCGAGCGAACGGGGCAGCAAGTAGTTGCGGGCGTAGCCATCGGCGACGTCGACGATGTCACCACGCTTGCCAACGCCTTTGACGTCGGTACGAAGAATCAGTTTCGACATGGTTTACTCCTCCCCAGTTTCTTCATCGGTGTCGCCGTCAACGTCGACATCAACGCCGACGGCTGCCGAAGGTGCCGCGTCACGACGCGGACCACGGCGCGGACCGCGCTCAGCAACCGTACGCGTTGCGTAGGGAAGCAGTGCCAACTCACGGGCCGTCTTGATAGCGATCGCGATGTCGCGCTGCATCTGCGTTGAGAGACCCGAAACGCGGCGCGAGCGGATCTTGCCTCGGTCAGACATGAACTTGCGAAGCAAGACCAGGTCTTTGTAATCGATATAGCTACCTTCGGGAACCGGAGGAGCCTTCTTTTTCGCCGGTCGGCGGTCGTTGATCTTCGGGGCACGCTTGGTGGTGCCACGGTCACGGTCGTTGTTGCGTGCCATTAGAACGGTTCCTCGTCATAGTCATATGAAGCGGCGGGCTCAGCATTTGTTGCGGGCCGACTCGCTCCCCTACTGGGCTGATTGCTACTGCTTGCGCCGGAGTTGCCGCCACCGGAGTTGCCGCCACCACCACCGCCACCACGAGGAGCGTTGCCGCTACCGTCGTCGTCGCCGCCGCGTCGCTCGTTGCGGATTACCTGCGCCGATGCCCAACGCAGGCTCGGACCAATTTCGTCAGCGACGATGTCGATGACGCTCTTCTTCTCCCCATCGGGAGTTTCCCAGGAACGCTGCTCGAGACGCCCGGTCACAATGACGCGGGTGCCCTTGTGCAGCGACTCGGCCGCGTTCTCGGCGAGCTCGCGCCAGGTCACGACGTTGAAGAAGCTGACTGCTTCCTCCCAATCGTTCGTCTGACGATTCTGCCAGCGACGATTCACCGCCATACCGAAGTTCGCGGTTGCCTGTCCCGAGGCCGTGAAGCGAAGCTCGGGATCTCGGGTCACGTTTCCGATGATCGTGATGTTGTTGCCCGACATGGGATTAGTCCCGGTCGCGTCCGCCGCCCGAAGGGATCTCTTCGAGGGCTGGTGGCTGGGAAAGGGCAAGCGAGAAGGCTTCAGTCGGAAGTTGCAGGATCTTGTGGCGAAGCAGTTCGTCGGCCAGGAAGTACAGACGATTGAGCTCGGCAATCTGAGCCGGTTCAGCCGTCATTTGCACGAGGGTGTAGTACCCGTCGTTCTTCTTGTTGATGGGATACGCGAGCTTGCGGCGTCCCCACTTCTCGGTTTTGGTGACCGCGCCACCAATGGTCTTGATTTGCTCGACGGAGCGGTTGACAACGTTCTGGACGACCTGGTCGTCGAGCGTCGAATCGACGATGAACATAACTTCGTAGGGCCGTGTGGCCACGTGGTACCTCCCTCTGGACCCACAGATGTGGGGCACCGGACGGTCCGATGCAGGGCGCCGTTTGGTTTTGGCTCGAAGCCTCGGTGCGAAACCGAAGACGGAGCCGCCAAGCGACCGGAAAAGACTAGTCGCGTTTGCGGGGCCGACGAGAAACGGCGCCCACAGGAACGCGCGCCGTCGCTCGAGGTGACGCTGTTCAACGGGTTCGTAGCCAGGGCCTTGGCGGTCGAAAAGGCGATCCGGGCATCGTCGATGCGTTGGCAGCGGACCAACAGTTCGAAACGGGCCGCGCGGACGAGATAATACGTGTGCAGCGTATCGATCGTTTCGAGAAGTGCAAGTCCTGCCATCGGTCCGTCGGCCATAGCAATGGCGACCGCTCGGTTCAGTCGGACCACGAGAGATTGGGTCATGGCATCGAGTTGGGCTGAGTAGGGTCTCGCGTCACATGAGTCGCTTCGGTATGGATCGAGCCCCGCTGCGCGAGCCGGAGTTCGCAAAACTGTGGTGGGCAATGCTGATCACGAGGATCGGTACAGGCATGGTGTTCGTCGCCGTGCCATTCCAAATTCAAGAGCTCACCGACGATCCTCTGGCCGTTGGCCTGCTTGGTGCGGTCGGCCTCATTCCAACGCTCGCGACCGGTTTGTTGGGCGGTGCGCTCGCCGATGCTATCGATCGACGAACGTTGATTCTCGCCGGGGAGGGTCTGTTCGTTGTTGCAGCGGTCGCGTTGTATCTCAACGCTCGATCCACAAGTCCGCAGCTTTGGCTCATCTACGTGGTCGCCGCCACGCATGCCTCCGGAGCAGGGATTCAGCGGCCCGCGGCAGAGTCGATTTTCAAACAGGTGATTCGCTACGAACACGTCAGCGCAGCGGCGACCTTGAATTCGTTTCGCAGCAGCGTTTCATATCTATTCGGGCTTCTCCTCGGTGGAATATTGATCACACACTTCGGCGTTTCCGGAGCGTTCTTCGTCGATGCTCTCACCTGCATCCCGGCGCTGGTCCTCTTTGCGATGCTGCGCACCAGGCGCACCACCGACGGAATCGACAATCCAGTGTTCGATTCGATTCGATTCGGAATTTCATATGCACGCACACGACCTGAACTGATTGGCACCTACGCACTGGACACCGTGGCGATGGTCTTCGGACTACCTGTCGCCTTACTCCCGGCATTTTCGAAACAGTTCGGTGGTGCCGGTGCGCTGTCGTATCTCGCCGCCGCTCCGTTTCTCGGTTCGCTCCTGGCGAGCGCGTCGAGCCGATGGACGGCGAAGGTTCACCGTCACGGACGCGCCATTGTTTTTGCGGCGATGCTCTGGGGCGTGGGCATCGTGTTCATGGGGCTATCACCGAACCTATGGCTGGCCGTGGTTTGTTTCGCGTTCGCCGGCGCTGCAGACATGATCAGTGGCGTGTTCCGCATGACCATCTGGAACCAGACAATTCCCAATGAACTGCGCGGTCGACTCGCCGGGATCGAATTGATCAGTTACTCGGCCGGCCCGTTGCTCGGGGACCTTGAGTCGGGCGTTGCGGCGCGTTTCATAAGTGTACGTGGTGCAATCGTGTCAGGTGGTGTCGCGTGCAGTGTTGGCTGCGCGGGTCTCGGCCGGGCCATGCGTCAGTTGTGGTTTTACGACGATCGCACGAACCCCGCAGCCACAGCTGAACGCCAACGTCAGTTGGGTGCTCGCGTTAGGGCCCCCGACGGGGTGTGACCTACGACACAGATCGACTCTGGGCGGGTAAGAACCGTTGCACGTGTCCGGTGGCGGGATCGAAATTCGCAAGCTTCTCGGGTGCGGTGAAAATTGGGCTTCGGGAAGCTCCTGGAAACTGATTGATGTCGCGATGACTCGACCCGAGGGTTTGCTTCGGAGCCAACGACGCAAATTGAAGTGACACGCACAGTCTGGATATCTAAACGGACACATATGTGTCTAATACGATGGACACTAGCATCAAATTTTGATACGCTGACCGCATGGAGCTCCTCCCCCGCTCTTCGACCGATTTGATCCGCCAGTCGTGGCAGCGATACCCGATCATCGTTCTCGAGGGTCCCCGAGCAGCTGGGAAAACCCGCCTTGCTGAACTTTTGGTAGGGCGCGAGCATCTGTATCGACTCGACGACCCAGGTACCAGAGACGTTGCGAACCAATCGCTGCGAGCGTGGATCGAACAGCTTCCACCGGGAAGCGCGATCGACGAAGCCCAACTCATTCCCGGCGTCTCAATCGAAGCGAAGAGGATCGCCGACGATGCCAACAGCAAGCCGGGACGCCTGCTCCTGACGGGCTCACATCGACTGTCTCGGACAGAGCTCGGTGGCTCGGATCCCCTGGCTGGCCGGGCGAAGCGCTTCACGCTGCTGCCGTTCTCCCAGTGCGAACTGGCCGGCGAACCACGCGATGTCGTCACCGCGCTGTTCGACGAAGATCCAAAGAATTGGTCCCTGGCTGCGGTGACCCAACAAGACATGCGGACGCGCATTGCGCGCGGCGGATTTCCTGCCGCTCAGAACCTCGACCTCCGCGACATGGCTGATTGGCAACACACGTATGCCTCATCGGTTGTAGGCGACACGTCTACGGGCCGCGACGTTGAACGACTGGGTCGTCTTTTCAGGTGGCTTGCGGCGAGCAGTGGGCTCGAGCAAAACGTTGTCAGCTTTTCCGATGCCAACGAACTGAATCGCAAAACCGTCGGCGAATATCTCGGTGTACTTCGACAGCTTTTCCTGATCTTCGACGTTCCGAATCTTGCCCCGCCTGCGAAACAGCAGGAACTCCCTACGCACCTATTCGCCATTGACCCGATATTCACCGCAGCGGCACTGAAGGTCGGTGCACAGACTGGTGCCGTAACCTCGGAAGAGGGCAAGGCCTTTGAAACGTTCGTCGCCTGCGAACTCAGCCGGCTCATCGGCTCATCGGCGACGTCGGCAACATTGCATTGGTGGAAACGCGTCGCTCCAAGACCCAAGGTGGAGGTCGACCTCGTTCTGAAGCGTGCGGACGATCGACTGATCGGGTTCGAAGTGAAGGCCGCGCGAGAGTTCGCAGTTCAAGATTTCGCGGGTTTAAAGCGACTACGCGATGAGTTCCCTAATCGTTTCCATCGCGGCTTCGTCGTCCATTGTGGCGACAACATCGTGCGCGTTGAAGATGACTTGTGGGCTGTCCCGTTCTCCATTCTTTGGTCGATCGGAGAGGCGCTTTGCGCTCCTGCACCCCCAACATTTCCGATGTCGACCGAACTTGTCGCCGCAGTGCAGCGGCTTCGGGGTTCACGAAATCAAACGCACCAGTTGGTAGAGGAATATGGAAAGGCGGTGTTCGATCAAATCTCTAATGCAGTTTGCGAAATCCAACCGAAAGCAACTTGCATTTCACAGTCTATAAACGACCTTTCTCAACAACTTCATGTCGCGCTTCCGAACCGGGTCGGATCGGTGTTTCGAATCGAGTTAGTTATGGGCAACCAAAATCCGCTCTGGAACCTGGTCTGGACAAGGTCCGATGGAACTGTTGGAGGTTCCTGGGCCCATGTCGTCAGTTCCCTTGATCGTTCGGGACACGAGGCGGCAATGCTCTCATTTCTCGGAGAGGTCGCATCGATTCTGAACCTTATCGATTCAGACATCACAGCGGCACCGGAAAATGCAGGCTCGGCCGAACTGCTCAAGGCTGCAGCGTCGCAGATGTATCGGCCGAGAGGTCCGCTCGATCCGTAAGCACACTCTCAAAATTGTGGAGCGTCTGACACAGGTTTGTTTGCAACCCGGGGCTAGAACGTGAACTTATGAATACAGGGCGATGAGCGCTTCGAGTTCGTCGTCGGCGTTCGATGCGCCGATCACGCGAGCAGTGTCGACATCATGTCCGATACGCAGCAGCGCGGCCGTCAGTTCTTCGCTGGCCACGTAGCTCTCGCCGGGCCCGGGGAACGCACCGGAGCGAACGTCGGCGGCGTATTTGGCGATGGCTTCAACGGACTGGGCACCGAGGTCGTCGTAGCGACGCACGAACTTGGGAACCATGCGGTCTTCGATGCCCAGCAGGTCATGCCACACGAGAACTTGACCGTCGCATTGTGGTCCGGCACCGATACCGATCGTGGGGATCGTGATTGCGTCGGTGATCATTCGTGCCACGGCGTCGGGAATTGCTTCGAGCACGATGGCGAAACAGCCCGCCGCTTCAAGCGCTTTCGCGTCGGCCACAAGCTTTTCGGCGGCGGCAATGTTCTTGCCCTGCACCTTGAATCCGCCGAGTGCATTTACTGACTGCGGGGTGAGCCCAATGTGGCCCATCACGGGGATCTCGGCGTCGACGATGGCTTCGATCATCGGCACACGCTTCGCGCCGCCTTCGAGCTTGATCGACCCGGCACCGGCGCGCATCAGCATCGCCGCGTTGCGAACGCTGTCTTCGATCGATACGTGGTAGCTCATCCAGGCCATGTCGGCGACGACGAGCGGTCGGGGTTGGTCGCAACCGGCGACCTCCGAGCAGCTGAGACCGCGGGCCACTGCCTTCGTATGATGGGCCATCTCCTCGGTGGTGACCGAAAGCGTGTCTTCGTGGCCGAGCACGACCATGGCGAGTGAGTCACCGACCAGAATCATGTCGACTCCGGCGCGATGCGCAATCTTGGCCGAGGGGGCGTCATACGCAGTGACCATGACCAGGCGCGAACTCGCCCCATCGGTGTTGCTCTTGCGAGCGGCGACGGCCGGAGCGGTAATGCGCTTCGCGGGGCGAAGCTTTGGGGCGACACCTCCGACGGGATCAGTCGGGACCGGGACCTCGTTGTTCGACGAAGCGCTCATTCACGCACCGTGCCTTTCACCTCGTCCAGTGCCAACTTGGCTACCGGCGATCTACGTACTCTAACCACACTTTGCGACGGTTTCATTCCCGGATTTCCTCCCGGATTTCCTCCCGAATTCTTTTCCTCGATTACCGAACCGGATTCCCGAAAGCCGGACCTGGGCGTTTAGCCTCGGGTCCATGTCATCAGTTGCTGTCGTTGGTGGGGGAATCTCGGGAATGGCTGCATCCCTGGCGCTGTCTCGGGCGGGTCACCACATCACGTTGTTCGAGCAAGACGAGATTTCCCTCGCTGCGGATCCTCATGAAGCTTTCGAGGCCGAGCGCCGGGGCGCTCCCCAGGTGCGTCATTCCCACGCGTTTCTGGCCCGTCTGCGAAATCTTCTGCGCACGGACTATCCCGACGTGCTCGAGGCGCTCTACACCGCCGGGGCAAGTGACCTGCGATTTGGCGACGCGATTCCCGCAACGGTCGTTGACTTCGTCGCCGAAGACGCTGATGAGGACCTGAGCATGTTGGCGTGTCGGCGCACCACATTCGAGTGGGTCGTGCGCAAGATCGTGGTCAGCGAAGGAAAGGTGGTCCTGCGCAGTGGCGCCCACATTGCCGGATTGGTGACGCCGCCTGCTTCCGCCGCTGGCTCGGATCCGGCTGGTCCACCGCAGGTGATTGGTGTCCGCCTCGATGATGGCCGGGTGGAGAACTTCGATTGGACCGTCGTGGCAACAGGACGACGCAGTGCGCTCCCTGCCTGGCTCGAACAAATCGGCGGGGGGACAGTTCCGGAGGTGGCTGAAGACTCAGGCATCGTGTACTTCTCGCGGTTCTACCGCCTCAAGCCTGGGCAGTCCGTACCGCCACGGACCGGCCCGATCGGTGGCGATCTGGGATACCTCAAATACGGTGTGTTTGCCGGCGACAACGGCACGTTCTCGCTCACGCTTGCGTGCGCGACCGACGACGCTCATTTGCGCACACTCCTCGACGACGCTGATCGCTTCGATGAGGTCGGCCGACAACTCGTGTTCACGAAGGATTATCTCGACGGTCGCGCCGTTCCCATTACGGACGTCAACAAGATTGCGGGCCTGGTTAGTCGATGGCGTGACTATGTGGTCGACGGGAAACCGTTGGCCCTCAATGTTCTTCCGATGGGCGACGCCCACCTGGCCACCAATCCGCTTTACGGACGCGGTTGCACGACCGGGTTTGTGAACGCGCATCTGCTCGCAGTGGTGATGCGTGATCACGAACATAGGAGCGCCGTCGCGGTAGCGCTGGCCCACGACGAAGCCGTCCGCGCCGAACTCAAGCCGTGGGTCACGCACACGATGCAGATTGATGCAGAAGCACGCCGCGTCGCCGCGGCAATTTTGGCCGGTGACGATCCCGATGCCGATCAGAGCGATCCGCGTACTTTCATGCGAGCGGTGTTGCGCAACGGTTTGCGTCCGGCGATGCGAACCGATCAGGTTGTTCTGCGCGCGTTCTTTCGGAACTTCAACCTGTTGACGCCACCGAACGCATTGTCGAACGATCCTGATTTCGGTGCCCGCGTGTTGGAGGCGTACAACGATCGCGGCTCGCGTCCTCCGGAGCCATACCTCGGGCCCGACCGACGCGAGCTGGTTGCCTCCGTACGCGTTGCGCCCGGTTGAGCCGTTGCTACGTTTGAAGCTGGCGTGTTGGCTCCGAACGACCCGCCGCCGGCCGGGAGCTGAACATCAATGGCCGTGAAGCGAACTCCTAAGGCCAAGGCGACACGAAAACGCAAGCGTCGATTGGAGGCAGTCGAGCACGATCTCACCACCGCGCAGTGGGCCGCGTTGCGCGAGGCATGGGGAGGTTGCGCCTATTGCGGCACCATCGACACGCCACTGCAGAAGGATTGCGTGCAAGCCCTGTCGCGTGGCGGCCGCTACACACTCCACAACATCGCACCAGCCTGTCGTTCCTGCAATGCCAGCAAGTGCAACGACGAGGTCACCGGGTGGCTGCGACGCAAACGCCTCGATGAGCGCACATTCCTACTGCGCCATATCGAGATCGGACGCACCATGTCGCTGCGATTTCCGCCCGAGCCTGTTCCGCCGGAGTCGGGTCCCTCGGAGTAGTGCATCGCGGGGTCACGAGGGGTGCCTATCACCTCCGCTTCGGGGTGATATGGCCCTCCGCTTATCGTGCCAAGGTGAGTTGGGGTGGCGGTGGGCTGTTCGCATTGCGACCGTCGGGCCATTCGAAGATCAGTGATATCTCATCAAGGTCCCACCGGATCTTGAGACGAAGTTTGTTACGTAGCGGCGATCGAACCGGCACAGCGCACACAAGTTCGTGAGTTCGTGGGTGACACCATTCTCCCGTTCACGAACATGATGCACATCAGTCCACCGCGCCGGACGACTACACCCCGGATGACGGCAGTACTGATCACGAACCATGACCGCACGACGATTCCGAACCGGTATCTGCGATGTCGGTGTACCCACATCAAACGGAATACCGTTTGCACTCAACCACACACTCGTCGTGACACAATCACACAACAACATGTCGCGGGTGAACGACGACAGGCGAACCATCTGCGACGTATGCGCGATACCGGACTTCGCATCAACCATCACCGTCACATGCCGACGTTCACCACCGACCACGGGGCGGCCCTCATTCGCAAGTGACTCAAACGCAATATCGACCAGTGCATCATGGCGACGCTGAACCGGAGTCCGACTATCCCCTTCACACGGTTTCGGCATCGCCGACTCAAACAACGAAACGACGAACTACCGGAACTGGGTCCGGCTGCCGCAGGTTGGGCAAATGAAGTCTCTGAGCCCAACGATCAACACGACCTGGGGTCCAGCAGTCCCCCCACAAGTTCCATTGAACGGCAAGTTGCGACGTCACCGGCAGGATGTGGACGACGAGAACTCGCCGTTACCGTCGCAACTTGCCGTCGAATGTGAGGGCACCATGTGGGGGCACCATGTGAGGGCACCATGTGAGGGCACCATGTGATTATCGCTGCCAACGCGAAAGCCCTGTCGGCAATGGCCTGGACGCGCCGGCGGCGCAGCCGGAGAGGTCGCGTCGCCGCCAACCCGATTCCAAATTTAGGGGTTTGCACCACGTGCCGGTACCCATCCAGGCGGCATCGAACGCTGTGCTTCTCGTGCCGGACGCAGTATCGGCACATGGCGCTGCCCAGCGACCGACGAACCGACCGACTAACCCACCGAGGTGACGGCAGCATCGCCGGCGGGAACAGGGGGCACCGTTGGCGCAGTCGCCACCACGTCCGCCACGGGCGGCGGCACCACCACCGTTTCGACCACCGCAGGCACCGCAGCGGCACCCGGGTTCACCTCGGGCACAAACGTCTCCACCGCATCCGCGCCCACACGCACCGGCGCAACGGAATCAGCACCGGGCTCCGCCCCAACCACCGTCGTCCGTCGTCGCCGCGACACCGCGCCTGACCCGGGACTCGAACCCGCGCCGGCCCGGTCAGCACCCGCCAACAGCTTGCCGGCATAGGACTTGACCCTGGCGAATGTGCCCGTGCCCTTCGGTGCCGCGACCACCATCACTTTCGCGAACAATCGCGCGGGGAGCGTGCCACCCGAAACCCGGACACCGTGGACGTTGCTCATCGTGCGCTGCACGTCGGGGTAGCCCATCCAGATCGCCGTCACACAGCACTCCTTCGGCGTGTACCCCACAAACCACGCATCGCGATAGTCATTCGTTGTACCGGTCTTGCCGGCAATCTCTCGACCCGCCACCGCGGCCGCCCGACCCGTACCGTTCGACACGACGCCGCGCAGCACACTGGTGATCGTGTCCGCCTCCTCGACCGAGAACGCCTCCACCGTCGTCGGTTGATCCACCGGCAGCGACCGACCATCGGCGGTCGTCACCGAGAGCACAAACGTAGGTGTACTTCGTATTCCGTGGTTCGCAAACGTGAGATAGGCATTCGCCATCTCTAGAGGCGACACAGTCGAGGTCCCCAGCGCAATGCTCGGCACGTGCACAAGCTCCGACTTCACACCCGCCGCC
>JANOYY010000178.1:0-9709 GCA_031429095.1 Acidimicrobiia bacterium
TCGGCCCCACCAATGCGACGAGCGAGAAGTCATGTAACGCCACCATCGGCCGCTGGAGCGAGATGTCGAGGTGAACGCCCCATGGCGCGGCGAGCTGTGATTTGCCGAACGCAACGGCCACGAGAAGCCGATGGACTGCGGCCGACAGCGTCGAGGTGGAACCGGGCCGGGCGACTAGACCTAGCAGAGCTTTCACCAACCATCGCTCCAGCATGTAGCCGTCGACGACCGCCGTTTCGGCACGCACCGCAGTGGAGTTGAGTGCTTGGTCGAATCGGCGGCAAGCGGAGAGGAACGGGACTACGGCGCCGTCCACCTCGCTCAAGGTTGCGTTGTGAGTTCGGCAAAGCACCCGCGAGGCGACAGACGCTGCGCTTGCGGGCGCAGCAACCGCTGGGTCGGCCGGAAGCAGGCCCTCGGCGGTGAAGGTCGGCTCAAGGTCCAGCAGCAGTGAACGAGAGATGAAGTGTTCCAACGAGAGTTTGCCGGAACAACCGCCGAGTCCTTCGGCGTAGCAGTGACGACGCACTGCGTCACGGTATCTTCGATGTGACGGGCATGGTCGCGTTCCGTGTAGGTGAACCTCATGCTGCGATCGCAGGCGCTGCAGACCCGACCCCGTTAGATCGTCGGCGAGGTGCGAGGTGCGGGACCGGTCAGCGCTTCCTCCCGTGTAGCCGATCGGGGAAGGGCGTGGCGCAACTTCGTGAGGCGAAATGCTCGTCAGTCCTCGCCGGGTGCGAAGGGGAGGAACCATTCGGTTGGGTGCAGGTGGACCGGGTTGAGTTGCAGTGCGATGAGCTGGTCGCTCTCGACGCCATCGAGCGCCGGATCGAACAGCAACTCGACGTCGCAGTCGTCGAGGAGCGCGTCGCGGTAGAGGCCGACATCGTCGTCGTAGCGGGTCTTCGGGAACATCTTGTGGAAGCCGTCGAAGTGGATCACGTCGCGCATCTCGGCGAGGTCGTCCTCGAGACGGTCGAGCGCGATGTGGATGATGAATTCCTGGGCGGTGCACGTGGCGAGGCGTCGATCGGGAAACGTCGCCGTCGCGACGCGGTTCCGAAGTTCTCGGGCCGCGTCGACGAGTCGCTGAATGAACTCCCCGTCGGCGTGCAGTTGCGCGACTAGCGGGAGCGTATCGACGAGCGCCTGGACGAAGAACGGTTGCCCGTCGAGTGCCATCGCCCAGTCGTCGCACAGGGCGGTGAGCTCGAACCAGAGGTAGTACGCGGTGCGCGGACGGATACCGAGTGGGCGCGTCCGGTAGAGGTTTGGGGAACGCCGGCGTGTCGAAGCGAACCACGCTGCGATCCTTCCACGACCGGTGTTGTGGCGGCGGCCCATGATGGCTGAGAATGCGCTCGACCAGCGCAGGAACCGTCGTCGCTGGGTTCTCGACGACCGTGGGAAGACGTGCGTTCCACCCGACACGCCTTGAACGGAGCGTGGCGGAAGCAGGCGACGTAGGGGTGTCGCTCTGCAAGCAAATTGCAAGCATCCGTTCGCGGAACGTGGCGGAGCCGAGCGGAAGGCAGCGGAGTCTAGTTTCGCGAACGACCAGGTAGAAGGCTATTTTTGCCGCTCGGCACCGCTGGATGACACTCAAGAAACCACCTGGGGCGTTTGTTCAAGTCCCCCCTTCGACACCAGTTTTGGACAGTATTTCCGCAGGTCAGAGACTTGCGAGGTTTGTGGACAACTCGGCTAGCGGGCGATTTGTCATCAGCGGCGCTCCAGACGTTGTCGGATCCAGACGTCGGCGCTGACGAATTCGCCGGTCAACCCTGGACCAAATCTTGGTTGGGCACACTGCCCCGAGCGTTGCTGCAATGTTCACCCCTGCTACGTCCGAGGTCCGTCTCGTGTTTCATCGATCCGGTAGCCTTGAAGCCATGGCCGCAAACACGAGTGGTGCTTCCGCAACTCGACTTTGGTCGTCCCAATGAGTTGGGTCGCGACATCTTCGAGCGGTGACGCCCAGACCGAGGCGACACTGTCGATGTTGGTTGCCGCAGGAGCGGCCAGCGGGATTGTCTACGTAGCCACGCCGATCACGACGGGACGGTTCGCGCTCGAGGGCGTTGCGTCGGGTACCGGGATCTCGGTTGCGGCTAAGGCCGAGGCCCGTCGTGAAAACGAATTGCGAGCTCACTCTGTCGCCGAACACGTGCGGACGCGACTTCGAGGGACGCTCGTCGTGAACCCGGCTGCTTTTGAAGCGGGGACCGGGGGGTGGACTCAAGAGGATTTCTACGGTCTGTGGACGAGCGTGATTACGAAATTCGCTCGGCGCGTAGTCGTCGTGGCTGGATGGGAGTTCAGCAAGGGTGCCCGCCTTGAGGTTCAGCTCGCCCTACGGCTGGGTATTCCCGTGTGGGACGAGGAGCTGTTCGAGGTGATTCCGGATCAGCTCGTCAAACTTGCTCGGCATGCAGACGATCAGATTCTCGAACTCTGCGGATCAGTCGAACGTGTCTCAGAGCTACTCGGGCCAGCTTTGGAGCTCGGCCGACGCGCGCATTCGATAGGTAACTTCGAATTGATCGATTCCGCTGCGGCGGAGACTTACTGGTGGCTCACTGAGGAGCGAACGTATCAGGTTCAGAAATTCGGCGTTGAATTCGACGACTCGCAGACGACCCGTGGGCCACAGGGCCTGGATTCTCCTTGGTTTCTCCGTCTCGGAAACTACGTGCAACGTTCCGTGCTGTTCGGGCTCGAAAGTGCTCAAGGCCGACAAGCACTGGCGAAAGCTGCGGCGACTTGTGCGGCGTGGGTTGAGAGTGCGGTTCGTCTCTACGGCCCGCTCCCGCAGCCGGGCGTGCCATCCGGGGACGGCATCGAAGCAAAATCGGACTCAAGACTGATCGGGTGACGGGGTGAAAATCGAACCAGTTGACCTTCTTGAACGGTCGTACAAAGAAGTACTTGACGCGACCAAGCATCAAGATGACAAGGTAGGTCGTTTTCTGACGGCTTTCGCCTTCTTTGCTGGCGGTGCGATTGCACTACTGAATCAGGACTTCGTGAAAACAACGGCCTATAACATCGAGCCGTTCAAGAGCGTCCGTCTCCCTGCGATTCTTCTCGGTCTCTTCCTCGTGCTGCTCGGATTCACCGTGCTGGCTTTGCTTATGAGTGTTGGAACACCGCTCAAGTTGCCGTGGAGCACACATCCGGCCTCAGCGGATCCCGGATCGGTGCGGAGTGGCCCGTCGGTGTCGAAGGGATCGGACTCGCCCCTCTACTTCTTGTCGATAGCGAAGGTGACGAGGGATGAGTGGAAAGCCCAGATTGAGTCTCTTCATTGGCGTGAGAATTCGTCGTCGGAATGGCTCGAGCGCTCCTTGGTCGACGAGACGCACAATCTTGCTACGCGTACATATCAAAAGTACGATCGCTACTCGGAGGCGCGGGCGATTTTTGAGCTCGCCGTCGTGGTTTTCACAGCCGCCGTTGCGCTCGCGGTGCCGGCTTTCGCCGCTAAGTCCGCCGCGCCTGTCGTGCTGGAGTGGGACCTTCCCATCCGGATTCTTGTAGGGGCAACGATGGGATCGCTCGTAGCCGTGATTGGCTACGACCGGTACCGCGGTGATAGTTCCGTGCGGATTCTGGGTACCCGGGATCGAGATCGCCTTCGGCTTTCTCGGCAGATCTCCGAACGAGGTCAAGTGGCGGCGGCTTCAGTTTGGACATGTCTGGGGATCGTCTCGTCGGTGTGGTCCTTTTGGCAACGCGTCGGCTGCCTTGTCTTTTGCCTGTGCCTGTGGGCGGGATCGGTGCTCACGATGAAACGGCAATCCCGGGATGTTCCGGGCGCTCCGGCGGAAGTGACACGTCAGTTGAAGGCGTGCGCAATGGCCGGAGGAGTGCTGCTGGCTGCGAATCTTGCGATCGCGGTGATTCCTCGAGCTCAAACGACGTCCTGGTGGGCTTCGCTTGCTCTCGTGCCGCTCATTGGTTTGGAGCTCGACCAAGCAACGAAACCGTCAAGATCGTGGCGCGAACTGAAGCGGGAAGTTGCTAGGCGAAACCGATCAGTCGCGCCACTTGTTCCGCCGCATCCGCCTGCATCGGAGGAGTGACGTGGGTGTAGATCTCGCGGGTGATGTGGGTCGATGAGTGGTTCAAGCGCTCGCTGACGATCTTGATGTCGATGCCTGCCCGGAGTGCGAGCGTCGCCCAGGTGTGGCGGAGGCCGTGGAGGGTTAGCTCGGGCAGCGGGCCCACCGGGTTTGCTCGGTTGAAGTAGCCCTGGTTTCGCTTGAATTCGAGGCTGAAACGGTCCGGGTGATACGGCGAGCCGTCGGGGCGGCAGAACACGAGGCGTGATCGACGAAGCCGGGTCCGACGAGGAGGCGCTCCTCGTTCTGAGTCTTCCTATGCGCACGGAGCATCGCAACCGTGCCCGTGTCAAGGCGGATCACGTGACCTCGCTTCGTCTTCGGGAGCTCTTTGAGCACGACTCGGTTCTCGAGCGAGGTGACCTGATGGCCGATCACCGCGGTTGCCAGGTCGAGATCGAGTCCGCTCCACCGGAGCCCGAGTGCTTCGCCTCGTCGACAGCCGCTGGTCGCTAGGAATAGCCAGACCGGGAGGTAGCGGCTCTCGGCCGTGAACTGGAGGAACGCTCGCAGCTGCTCGGCCGTCCACGCTGCGGTCTCGGGTGCCTTCGCTGCGGTCGTTGACGGGGGTGTTGCGGCGTCGGCGACGTTGCGCACGACTCGGTTCCAGCGCAACGCGTCCTTGAGCGCTGCGTGCAGGATCGTGTGAATGTAGCGAACCATGCGAGGAGACAACCCCGGCTGGGCGTCGCTGGCGTAGCTCTTCGGTGCGCCACGTCGAAGCAACGCAGCGACACCAAAGCGAGTCATGTCGCCTGCAGCGGCAGGGAACTCGGACTGGAGGGCCACGGCAACCTGCTCGCAGGTGAGACCGTCTGCGCGCAGAGCATGAGCGCGGGTGTGTAGCTCGGTCGGGTGGCGCTTCGGCAGTCCGGGTCGTTTGCGGTCGGACTCCAACAGCCGCCGATAGAGGCTGTTGAGGTCGACTGGTGAGAGCTGTTGCAACGGAACCACGCCGATCCACGGCAACACGTGAAGCCGGATGTACCGGTCGTAGGACACCCAGGTCGACTCTTCCAGCACCGGCGGCTTGCGAGACGGCAACCAGTCCTTCATCAAGAACTCGGCCACGGTCTGTTTCTCGGCCTTCACGTAGCTGCCCGTCTGCAACGCCGCAAGCGCAAGCACCCGGGCGTCCTCCGCTTCACGCTGCGTGCGGTAACCGCCCTTCGAGTGCTGCTTTCGTTGCCCGAGATGATCGGTGACATAGAGGTAGTACGTGTACGTATCGCCGCGACGCTTCACATTGGGCTTGGAGTTCCCCCGCTTCTTCGTCGACCCAGTGCCGCTCGTACTCATCGCTTCTTCGCCTTCGGAGCCGGCGGATCATCGGGCGGGGGAGCGGGCGTCGAGAGTTCGTCGAGAAGACCGAGAACCCGAGTGAGTCCTTCCTTCGCCGCCTTGAGGTCACCGAACTGTCCGGCCACGGCCATCTCGGCGCGGAGTCGGGCGAAGTCATCGAGCCATGGCTCGGTGCGGGGGGAGATGCTGTCTTGTCGGACGATCTTGCCGGTTGCGGTCTCGACGATCACTTGCTGGTTCGACGCCCACAGAAGCAGTTCGTTGGCCCATGCTTCGAAGCCGTCGATGTCGCCCATGACGACGTCGACCATCAACTGCGACGGCAGGCCCTCGGGCGCATCGGGCGTGACCACGAGCCCCGTTTCGTCGCCCCACGAAGGCGTGAACCACCACCCGATCGGAACCTCGAACGCCCGTGACAGAGCGACAAGCTCGTCGGCAGTGAACTGGCGGATCCGCTTGCCGTCGATGCTTCGTTCCACGATCGAGAACGTCGCTGCCGACCACTTCGCGCCGAGGTACAGCTCCAGACGATCAGCAGCTTCCTCCTGCGTCCAGCCCCGAAGCTGACGGGCGAACGCAATCCGCTGAGCGACGACCTGGTTGGGCGTGAACGCCCGCTGGTCCCGTTCGCCTCGTCGAAGTCGCATTCGTACACCTTCGCTACCGCTCCGGCCCTTTGGCAAGGGCTGTCTCAACAATCGGACAGGTCACTCCTCGTGATCGACTGGCACGCTGCGTGATCGTTATGTACTCTACATCTCCGCAAAGTAGTTTACAAGATGCTAGGGAGCGGAACGTGTCGATTGAAGATCTCCCAGACTTCCTCACGATCGAGGAAGCAGCCAGGATTCTCCGCATCGGTCGAGGTCAGGCGTACGAGCTTGCCCGCCTGTGGCGAACGACCAACGGCGCGCAAGGCCTCCCGAACGTCGAGTTCGGCACCAAGACCAAACGGGTTCCGAAGACTGCCATCGTCCGCCTCCTCGAGCCGAAAGCCAGCTGACGTGGCGAACGCAACTGTCGACAGTCCGGTGCGGCTGGTGCTCGACGCCCGGTCCAGCGAATTCCGGCGGCGGGTCGGCGCGAACGCATGCGTGGTGCTCGAAGAGTTGCTGCTCGGTGCTTCCGTCAGGCCCTCTGGCGAAGTGGTGAGCCGGGCCACCGTGCGGGCGTTGGCGGAACGCACCGGGTTGTCGAAGGACACCGTTGCCAGATCGCTGCAACGGCTTCGCAAGGCCGCCGCATTCACCGTCGAACCGGAACGCCACGACGACAGCGGCCGGTTCGTCTCGGTCCGCTACCTCGTCGACCTCACCACGCTGCCTATCGAGCTCGTGACCGTCGAGCCTGCCCGTCCGGAACAGCCGCGGCGACCGCCGCGGGTTGCTTCTCCGGAGCAGCTGTCGATGCTCGGATGAACGTTCACGGCGCGACGGCCCGCTCGTAACGAACCTCGATCGGCGCGCCGGGAATCTTCAACGTTTCAGTTGCACCATCGGCAGTCCATCCCTGGCGCTCGTAGAAGCGCCTCGCCCGAGCGTTTTCGGCCAGCACCCAGAGCTTGAGCCTCACCCATCCATCGGTGCGCAACGCCTCGATCACGTTGCCGTGCAACTCGTTCGCCACGCCCGTACCCCAGGAGTCCGGATGCACGTAGAACCCGTACAGCTCACCGATCGTTCCCGGCTCGGCAAAGACCGTGGTGCCCAAGGTCTTGTCATCGCCGGACTCCAAACGATACGGGCCGCTCGACGCGAAGCCGACGACACGACCGTCAACGATCGCAACCCGAATCTGCTCACCCCGAGCGTCGATGATCTCGCGCCATCGTTCCTCGTTCTGATCCACCGACATCGCCGCCAGAAGCCCGGCATCCACGATGCCCTCGTAGCCGACTTGCCAACCGCGCACTCGCACCTCGGCCAACTCACGAGCATCAGACGTTTTCGCGAATCGAATGCGTGCCACGCAACGATTCTCGCAAACCACACCTACACAACGCGGAGCATTTCAACGGCAGCAACCATTCCCGTCCTCGCCTCGCCACCACCAGTCCGATTGAAAGACACAGACTTGCATCAGCGATGCTGCGCCGTCGGCAGCAACCTATTGCTGCCCGGCGGAAAGGTTGCTGCCGCCCGTCGCACAACTCCGTGCCTGGCTCGCCGCCAACCGGTCGACACCGGAATCGCGTCCGCTGTCGCAGAACACCGGAGTCGGTGATGCTCGGCATCGGCAAACTCGCCGTCGGAGCCGAGGACTACTACCTCGCCATCAGCGCCGGCATCGAGGACTACTACGTGGGCATGGCTTCGCCCGGTCAATGGATCGCATCGTCACAACGGCTGCTCGGCTTAAGCGGCGAAATCGATCCCGACACCCTGCGCACCGTGTTCGCCGGACTCGACCCGACCACCCACGCGCCGCTCCTCAACTCGGCAAACCGGACCGTGATGGCCTTCGACCTCACCTTCAAAGCCGACAAGTCCGTCTCGCTGCTCCATGCCTTCGGTGGCCCCGACGTCGCCACGGCTGTTGAAGCCGCACACGGTGTCGCAGTCACTTCGTCGATCCGCTACCTCGAAGAGACCGCAGTGCACACCCGACGAGGGCACAACGGCCTCGAAACGATCGACGGGACCGGGCTCGTCGCCGCATCGTTTCGTCACTACCGCAACCGCAACGACGATCCCCATCTTCACGACCACGTCCTCGTGCCCAACATGGTCCAAGGCGCCGACGGACGATGGTCCACCCTCGACGCCCGCCACTTCTATTCCCACGCCAAGACCACCGGCTACGTCTACCAAGCCGTCCTCCGAGACCAGCTCACCCGCACGCTCGGCGTCGAGTTCGGTCCCGTCACCAACGGTGTGGCGTCGATCGAAGGCATCCGACGCCGCGCTATCGACGCCTTCTCGACCAGGCGGGCGGAGATCCTCGAACACCTCGACGCCGTCGGCGCGTCGTCGGCGAAGGCCGCGCAGATCGCCACCCTCCAGACCCGCCGGACCAAGGAACACCAGCCCGACCTCGACGCCATCCAAGCAGAGTGGCGAACCCGGGCGATCGCCAACGGACTCGACCCCGAACGGCTCGGTGACGTGCTCGGCCGCGTTCGCTCCGAGGGGCTCAGCGAACCGGAACGCAAAGCGGCTGTTGGACAGATGCTCGGTCCGGACGGTCTCACGGCCCACGCGTCGACATTCGATCGACGGGACCTGATCCGAGCCTGGTGCGAGGCCCATCCGCAAGGAGCGCCGCTCTCCGAAGTCCAGTTCTTCAGCGCACAGATGATCGCGAACGAGCCGTCGCTTGTCGCGCTTGCAGGGGAGCGGTGGACGACACAAGAGCTGCTGGCGTGTGAACGATCCGTGCTCGACACGGCCCAGCGTGGACTCGAGCTCGGCGTCGCCATCGTCCCGCGCTCTGCCATCGACGCGGCGATCGCATCCCGGCCGACGATCACCGCAGAGCAGGAACAGGTGGCTCGAACGCTCGTCGAAGGTGGCGACGGAGTCTCGGTGTTGATCGCCCCCGCCGGAACTGGAAAGGGGTTCACGCTCGGCGTTGCCCAGGCTGCGTGGTCCGCCGCCGATGTGAAGGTCCTCGGCGCAACCGTCGCCGCCCGAGCGGCCGCGGAGCTACGCACCGGTGCCGGTATCCCGTCGATGACGATCGCCAACCTGATCGGCCAACTCGACGACGGGAAAGCACTCGCCCGCAACAGCGTGCTGGTGATCGACGAAGCCGGCATGGTCGGCACCCGCCAACTCGCCAGGCTCGTCGAACACGCGTCGACTCGTGGAGCGAAGGTTGTTCTCGTCGGTGATCCACGGCAGTTGCCGGAGATCGACGCCGGGGGAGTGCTCGGCGGACTCGCCCAGCGTGTGCCCGTACTGACGCTCAGCGAGAACCGACGGCAACGTGAGCCGTGGGAGCGGGCGGCGTTGAACCAGTTCCGGAGTGGGTCCGTGGAGAAGGCTCTGGAAGCGTTCGAGACCCATGGCCGGATTGAACGGGTAGCAACACTCGCCGACGTGCGAGCCCGCATGGTCGACGCGTGGGCCACAGCTCGCCACGAAGGAGAAGAGCCGATCATGCTCGCCGCGCGCCGAGAAGATGTCCGTGCACTGAACAAACTCGCCCGGGCCACGATGGCCGAACGGCTCGACGGCCCGACAGTCGTCGTCGATGGCGAGCCGTTTCAGGCGGGCGATCACGTCATGACGTTGCGCAACAACCGTCGCCTCGATGTTCGCAACGGCGAACGCGGC
>JANOYY010000179.1:0-5120 GCA_031429095.1 Acidimicrobiia bacterium
CAACATCAATATCGGGTGGAGTTTGCAGCGTTCAGCGGAAGGGGTGCTGCGACGTTGAAGTGAGCTGTTCGGCGCGGATCGCGGTTTTGCTGCATTCAACCTTCGGCCACCGAAAGTGGCCGTCGGCTACGAGGGCTAGGGCGTTCCGCGGTCGGGTTCGCGTTCGGTTCTGCAGTCCTCGCGTCGCGCCGCGTCAGATTTCGCGTCAACTGCGACTCCGCCTCGCAGGTCACACCCCCTGTGAGCTGTGGAAATGCATTAAACAACGGTGGAGGTGGGGGGAGTCGAACCCGCTGCGAGGCCGTTTCGTCAAATATTCAATTTGGCTGGTCAAAGGGTGTTTGCCCTGCTCAGGGGACGTTTTCGACCTTGCCGCTGGCGGCCTTTAGCGACCCTTCGAGGCCTTCAAACCGCGTCGAGTCCGCGTCGGCGCGTCATTTTCGCGTCACGTAAGCGCGCGTACGGTCGCCCTCCGCCGCTTTCACGTTCGGTGGTCGCGCGCGACGCGTTGAGAGCACTGTTTGCATGCACCACGGCGTCGAGGTACGCATCGAAGGATCGCTGAGGACGTCGGTGACCCAGAAGTCATCCCCTTGATATCCGATGCTGCGATGCCAGCGCGGTCCGCGACTTGTTGAGCGAGCAGGCCGACGCTCTCGTCATGGACGAGACGTTCGGTCACGGCGGGCCCACGATCTCGGCCATACGTCTACGTACGACCGGCCGAGCTTCGTCGTTCGCCGCGCTGAGCAAGATGTCGCGGCGAATCACCCCGGTCGTGATGAGCTTCCTTATCCGGTCTTGCATCCGGTCTTGGCTGGTCTCGACTACGGCAAGATCGCGGAGGACTTCGAGTACGGCGACTTCGAGTGGGCGAAGGGCTCGCTCGCGGCGTTCGTAGGGTCGGGACCGGAACCGGATGCCTGGGTAGGGGTCAGGCGTCCTTCCAGGTACGGCGACCTCGACTATGGCTGGCACCTGGGTGGTGAGGCCAAGCTGGTGTGCGGCCGCGACGCTCGCTGGCCCTGAGCCGGGGCCAGCGATGTGGAGTGCTACTTCGTATGCGGAAGGGCGGGTCATGCCGAATCGCGTGGGCTTGCCCTTCCAGTACAGGCCCTTGCGAACTCGGACCAGGTCGTCCGAGGCGGCGAGCCGGCTGAGCGCGGTGTCGATCGCCGTCTCTGTGCCCTCGAAGTCGTCGCGACCGAAGAAGGTCCTGGGCGTCGCGGCGGCAACTTGCGCACGGACGCCCAGTGCTACCGACGGAAGGGCAACCGTTGGCATGCTAAGAAACAGTAGCTGAAACCTAGCAGCGTGAATCCCGTTCTCCCGCCCACCAGGCCGCCGAGCCCAAGCATCGACGGGCTGCAAGCGGATCGCGAACGTGCGCCAGGACGGGCCGAACGAATCGGTAAGGGTGTCGTGTCGGGTGCGCTACTTGACGTGTATAAGCAGTTTGTCGATGACGAGTCGAGCGGCCATGTCGGGGTCGTAGTCGTCGAGTGAGGTGGCGATGAGCGGGGCGAGGTCGTTGCGAAAGTCGGGTTTAGTGAGTTTCGTTTCGAGGTTCGCAATCGAAAGGGCAGAAGTAAGACCTTCGGGCCGGTACGGGCCGAAGGCTCCGAGAATGGCGTCCGGGCTGAGGCCGAGCTTTGTGAGCGCGACCCAGAGGTCAAAGCGGTCTCGCCCTTTCGATCGCTGATAGAGGGCACGAATCTTGGTGGCGACGAGTTCGGATGCGCTGAACGTGAGCACCTCGGCGCTTCCGGTGAACCAGTCGGACTGGACGTTGAATGCGACGCGTTCGAGCGGCTGGGCTGGTGAGCGTTCGTAGGTGTTGACTTCGACCTTGATCCGCATCGTCGCGGTGCCGGTTGTGAACGGTGCACGGAATCGGACTTTCGGGTACTTGGAGATATCGACGTTGACTTGCATGCCGAGTCGTTCACCGATTACTCGAAGAGCAACAGCCATTTCTTTGATCGGTCCCGATGAGCGTCGGACGTAGTCGAGGTCTTCGCTGTACCTGAGGCCGGGAGACAGCCGGAGTTTGTGAAGACAGGTTCCACCGCGGAAGACGAGTTCGTCGCCGAGGTACTCGTCGTTGGCGATCTCGACGATGAGCCGGGAAAGGAGGAGGTCTTGTTCGACTTGATTGACCTCGATCCAGCCGACCTGTGTCGTTCATTGCGTGATGTGGCGCTGCGGGATCATCGATCGGACTCGACTTCGGTGTTGACGGTGATGTTCCATCGTGTGTTCAGCGGGCCGGTGTCGCCCGAGGGACTCAGCTTCGTTACTCCGCCTTGGCCCGCAGCGAAAGCGGCTAGCGGCTCGAGGTCGAGGTCGATGCCTAGTTCGGTGGCAGCTTGTTCGAGGAGCCATCCGGTTCTTTGAACGACGGTTGTCGGCCATTCGTGGGCGATTCGGATGATCTCGGAAACGTTGATCTTGGCGTCTTCGAGTAGATCGCCGATGACGGTTGCGATGTTGGAGAGTCCGCCGCTGTGTTCGGGCGCGGAAACGAGGTCGAGGATGGTGGCTTCGGGCGTGGAGACGCGGATCGTGCCTGTAGGGGTGTTGACCGTGATGGTTGGGCGGTCGGCGGTATGGGTGTTGAGAATGAACTTGACGCGGACTCGACCGAAGATTCTTGTCTTCAGTCGTTCGTCGGTGACGACCTGAAAGACCTGTGGACGTTGGTGCGCGGCGTCGTGGATCTCGGCTGCGGAGAGGTAGCCGACGTAGTAGCTGTGGCCGAGGTAGCGCATCATGTCGTCCACGAAATGGCTCGCCGGTACAGCGCGCCACGTGCGGAACTCCGGTGGGATCAACACGTACGCGCCTCGTGTCGGAGAGAACGCGAGTCCCTTGGCCTGCCACCGGTTGGCAGTTTGCCGTGCGTCGACCAGTGAACCCCCAAGAGCATCGGCGATCTCCGCCGTCGTGAGCCAGTGCCGACCGTGCGACAGGAAATAGTCAGGGAGATCCTTCGGCCGCACGTGAGCGAGAGTTGTCACGTACTCAAAGTAGCAGAACCTTCTACTTTCGATACGTTTGAACCGCCGACCGTCGGGTGGGGGGAATCCTGCCCCCCGCTGCTCATCCTGCACTCCAGCCTTCCCGCATTTCGGCTTGTCAAAGCCCCCGGCATTGCGACGGCTCGTCGCAAACAACGATTTCACCGCGGTTCGCGTTGCGCCGCGTCAAATCCGCGTCAAAACCCACCCAATTTCGTGATGACACCCTCGCTGACCAGGGGAAATACAGTGGAGGTGGGGGGAGTCGAACCCCCGTATCCGAAAATCGTTCTCTCTGGTCAGAACACATTAGCCCAGGTCAGAGGTGCTTTTCGACCTGCCGCTCACGACCTTTCACGGCCCTGGAGGCCGGAAACCCGCGCCCTCGCCGCGCCCTCGCGCCCTTTCCGCGCCCTCACGGAGGTCTTTTCGTCCTTGCGCGGTCGAACGCCTGAGAGTGGTGACACGGGGTTGGACAGCGGAGCCGCGGCCGGACGCCGCTTGACGATCTGAGAGTAAATCGTTACGCTTTGCTCTCATGAGTACGGCCGAGGTGATTCGAGAACGATTGGCTGGAGCGGTGCCGCGGTCGTTTCTTGCTGCGTCTGCGTTGCCGGGTTCGCGCCGGGCGGTGGAGTGCGAACTCTCGCGGTTGACTGCTGAGGGCGAGGTTGTTCGGGTGCGGAAGGGGCTGTACTGGAAGGGGCCGAAGACCCGTTTCGGTATGGGGGCGCCTCGGGCTGGTGATGTGGCGCTCGAGGTTGGCGGTCGGGGTGCGGGTCCGGCCGAGTTGGCTGCGGCGCACATGCTTGGGTTGACGACGCAGGTGCCGTCGGTTCCGGTCATTGCGGTTCCGGGGCGTGCGCCGAAGCCGGTGCCGGGGACACGGTTCGTTTCTCGATCGATAGAGCGGCGCATCGGTGGTCTGCGGCCAGTCGAGGTGGCGGTGCTCGAAGTGCTCCGATCTGGCCCGGCGATTGTGGAAAAGCCATGGACGGAGTTCGCTGTAATCATGTCGCGCCTTGCCGCCGCCGGGGAGGTCCGTATCCAGGCTCTTGCTGCGCAGGTGGGTGAGGAACACCACGTGGCGACTCGTGAACGTTGGGCGGAACTGGCAGGGGCACTTGGCGTATCGGTGGCGCGGTGACGCGCCTGCGAGAGAACCTTGACGAACTCGAGGTGTACGTGGCACGTATTGCGGCTCGGACGGGCATTCCTGCCGATCACATCGAGAAGGACTTTTGGGTGACGGAGGTGTTGCGTGGCGTCGCGGCGGCGTCGGCGACAACGGGTTGTTCGATCGTGTTCAAGGGCGGCACGAGTTTGTCGAAGGCGCATCGGCTGATCCAACGGTTTTCCGAGGATGTCGATCTGATCGCAGTGTTGCCTGCTGGTGGCAAGGGTGCTCGTGATGCGACCCTGAAGGTGTTCATGGCGGGCGTTGCGATCACGACCGGCATCGAACCTCGGGTCGATGGGAGCAGAACGACCAAGGGCGAGAAAAGGTCCGCGGTCGTCGACTATCCGACTGCGAGCACGAGTGGTGTTCTTCGGCCTGGGGTGTTGATTGAGATCGGTACTCGAGGCGGCGCGTTGCCCCAGCGACGGCTGGCGGTCCAGTCGTTGATCGTTGAGCACGCCGAGTCGGGCGGACTGCCGATCGATTCCGACGAGGCAGCACCGGTGAGCCTGTTGGTGCTTGAACCGGTGCGGACCTTGGTCGACAAGCTGGTCTTGTTACATCACGCTGCTACTGAGGGCGACGATGTTCGAAAGGCGGCGACAGCTCGGCAAGGCAGCTGCCCTTTCATGGCACCGTGTGGCGTCGGCGGGGCAAGCAATTGCTCATTTTTCGACGACTTCGACTGATTCGAACCCGCCGTTGCTCGGTGTGCGGTGAACGGGAACTCCGCCACGTTGCCGGACTTTACTAACCACGCGCAGGCGCGCGGGTAGCGGCATGACGCTGCTCGACGAGCGACTACTCGCGGCCGACGTCGAACCGGACTCGATCGACCGCTGGTCGCTCGCACCGATCTGCCGAGATGGGCGGGCGCAGGGCAGCCTGCCAACGCACCGATCGCGCGTACAGATCGCGGT
>JANOYY010000180.1:0-8207 GCA_031429095.1 Acidimicrobiia bacterium
CAGTCGAGTCCCGCATTGGTGCCGGTCTCTCGAGCGTTGACCTTGCGGACCGAGACGATTTGTCGCATGGACGTCCGACCGAAACCCAACAGAGCCGCTGCGAGGAGGCCGATCACGGTGATGAAGATCAGCGCCAGAATCAGCACTGTTCCTTCTTCATTCCTTCGGAACACGGGTCTGGACATGTCAGCTCACCGTCAGGTTGAAGGTTGGGCCGCTGATGATGGAACCCTGGAGATCGACGGGGTCATATCCGTCGGTGACTTCGATGGCGTAGTCGTCCGCCTTCTTCCATTTCTCGCTACAGAAGATGAACAGATTCGCTGGTGTGGGCGCCGCCGGGCAGGCGAACGGTACGAAAGGCAGGGGGTCTGACACGACAGGACTCCTCCACACATTGGTGTTCACGGAGTCCTGAACAAGTCGGAGATACTGATTCCCTGCTTGGCCGCAACTCCCGTTGTTGCATTTCACCCGTACCCAGAGATCTTCACAGGTGCTCCCGGTTCCGGTCAGAAGGTTGGTGACAACGGTGAAGCTCACCGTTCCCAGCAACGTTTCCTGAGTCGCTGTGCCAGCACGTCCTATCGTCGGCGTGTTCGTAGCGGTGTAGGCGCACGGGGCTTTGGGGGGGGGTGTGGACGTGTTCACTGGAACCGTGACCACCGGGTCTTTGGGCGTACGAACGCTTCCCGTAAGAGTGAACGGATACGGGCGGTTCTTGACCAGAACGGTCACCAGGAGCGACACGGTCCGCTTGTCAGGAAGACTCAAAACGGCGGTCGGTTTGTCACACGCTTGGCCGTTTGAGTAGCTGCAGCCGACGAGTGGTGACGTCAGTACGTTTTCGACGAGGACCGCATGGTGAGATGGCGCCGAGTTCTTTACGCAAAAGGTGCGCCACAGGGATTTCTCCGTGACACGGAAACGGTACGAAACGACGTAGATGCGGGTGGTGTCGGCAGGATCGGTGGCCTCGAAGCGCACGACGTTTTTCACCGTGCCGGTCTCCGGAGCAGGAGCGCAGCCAATCGCAGCCACCGAATTGGGGTCGGTATCTATCGTGGAAGGGATCGCACTTTCGATATCTGCGGCGAGCCAGGAGTTGAGATTTTGGGCTCCCTGCGGACCGGGCAGGACCTTCTGAACCTGATCGGCAGATCGGAGGGCGGTAAAAAGACCCGTAAAAATCGCGCCGGTGAGGATCCCGGTGAGGCTGATCACGATCAGAAGCTCGACCAGGGTGAATCCACCCTCTGATGACTGCCGGAAAAAACGCTTCATGGCCGCTTGACCACTTCTATCGTCTGCCTGCCACGGTTGTCGCGAGAGCTGACCGTCACGGTGATCCGCTGCGTGTAGAAGATCGGCGCAATCTTCGCCGGCGGCGCTGGCGTGGGAGGGCAACCCGCTACGGCAAACGCATTTGTGCTTGAGGTCGACGTCCAGTACTCCAGCTTCGTTACCTGAATCGAATAGCCGGTCGACACGCCAAGGGGGCCGAGTACCGAGTCGTAACTCGTGGTTCCCGAGCAGACGTAGCTTGTGCGCTGCACCGCTCCGATGACCTGGGTAAGTACCTGGTCAGCTCTCGAGTGCTTGCTGTAGCGGTCCGTCAGGGAGAGCGAATTCGCAAGCGCCGGCATGATGCCGACGACACCGATGGCGACCACGACGATCGTGATGAGAATTTCGACCAGCGTATTGCCGGTCTCGCTTCTCCTCGACTTGCCAAGATCTGCGCGCATACTAGATCTCCACCTGATTGAAGATGCCGTACATGGCCGATACGAGTGCGATGGCGACGAAACCGACTATGACGCCCATGAACAGGATCATCGCTGGCTCGAAGAGGTCGGTGAAGCGCTTGAGCTTGTATTCAAGTTCGCGGCCGTAGTGATACGCAGCGGCGGCGAGTTGTTCGTCGAGTGTGCCGGTTGCTTCACCGACGCGGATCATCTGGCGAGCGGCTGAAGGAAACAGACCTGACTCGGTGATCGGGCCAGCGATTCCCGCGCCTCGAATCATCTCGTCTCGGACGGTGGCGAGGCCACGCCGAAAGACCCGGTTCCCACTTGTATCCGAAGCGACATCAACGGCATCGGGGAGCGGTACGCCGGCCTCGACCATCACGGCCAGGATGCGACAGAAACGCTCGACGATCGCAAGGCGGATGAGCTTGCCGACCTGCGGTATGCGGAGCAACAAAGCGTCTCGGCGGTACTTGCCTTCCTCTGGACGGGTGATGAGGAAAAGGAGCACGAAGAACAACACGATGCCGAGAACGACCAGCTTTCCGTAATCGGCCGAGAAGTTCGTCACTGCCACGAGCATTCGTGTCGCCAGCGGAAGTTCGGCATCGAAGCCTTCAAAGAACGTCTTGAAACGGGGGAGCACGAACCCGGCGAGAATCGCCACCGTGAGTATCGACATCACACCGATTACCGACGGGTACGCCATCGCCGACTTCACCCTCCGACGGGTCTCGAGATCGCGGTCCATATAACGGGCGATCTGGTCGAGCACGTCATCGAGGCGCCCGGTCAGCTCCGCCGACTGCACCATCGAAGTGAAGTACTTCGGAAACGCGGTTCGGTGGGCCTCCACGGCCTTGCCGAAACTTTCACCGGCTCGTACGCGTACTCCGATGTCGTCGAGGACCGACTTGAGCTTCTTGTCGGTACTGTCTTCACCGATGACTTGGAGCGCGTCGAGAATCGGGATGCCGGCCTTCACGAACGACGCCGCTTGCCGCGAGAAGTTCATGACTTCTTCGGGCTTGATCTTCTTGGGGGTGATCTCGTATTCCCAGAAGCGCTTCTTCGTTTTCGCCAGTGCTGCTCGGTCGTCGGCCGGCCTGTGCTTCTTGGGTGTCCGCTTCGGCGATTTCTCCGGGGACTTTTCAGTCACATCGAGGAGTTGGTTGAGCTCCTCAAGCGTCGGCTGACGAGGCTTCCCGTTCGCGGTGTCGCTCGGGGTTCTCATGATGCCGTGTACACCGATCGGATTACTTCGGCAATGGTCGTTACATCGTTCGCCACGAGATCAAGCGCCTCGTCCTGAAGGGTGCGAAGACCATTGGCCACGGCGGCCTTGCGGAGATCGTCGGCGCTGCCCCCCTCGACGAGAACCCGGCGGACATCGTCGTTGATGCTCAAGAGTTCGTAGACCCCGACACGCTCGCGGTAACCCGTATGGGCACAGAACGTGCAACCCGCACCTTTCATGAACTGCGTCTTCGTGGCGCGATGCTTCGACTCGTTGTAGAACGCCAGCTGCTCAGGAGATGGCTCGTACTCGACGAGGCAAGCCGTGCAGTTTTTCCGCACGAGCCGCTGCGCAAGCACACCCGACATCGACGATGCCACGAGAAATGGCTCGATTCCCATGTCGACAAGTCGATACAGCGCCGAAACCGTGTCGACGGCGTGGACGGTGGAGAGCACGAAGTGTCCGGTGAGCGCCGACTGCACTGCGATACGTGCTGTCTCGACGTCTCGCATCTCGCCGACGAGAATTACGTCGGGGTCCTGGCGGAGGATGGATTTCAGACCAGCGGCGAAGCTGATCCCTGCCTGCTCGTTGGTCTGGATCTGGTTGATGCCCGGAAAGATGTATTCGACCGGATCCTCGACTGTGGTGACGTTGATTTCGTCGGTGGCGACTTCGCTGAGAGTTGCGTAGAGGGTCGTGGTCTTTCCGCTACCGGTGGGGCCGCACACGACAACCATCCCGAAGGGCGCCCGTACCATCTTCGAATAGATCGTCGAGGTGTGTACCGGCATGCCGAGATCGGCCAGGTTGAACATCGCCCGTGACTTGTCGAGCAGTCGCAGCACCGCCTTCTCGCCGAAAATCGTGCTCGTCGTCGAGACACGCACGTCGAGCGTCACCCCGTCGACGGCCGTCTGGAACTGACCGTCTTGCGGGCGGCGCCGCTCAACAATGTTCATGTCGGCCATGATCTTGATTCGACTGATCAGCGCCGGACCCATTGCGGTCGGCAGACGGCGCACCTCTTTCAGAGCACCGTCGATCCGGAACCGTACACGCATGTCTTTGTCCATCGGTTCAAGGTGCACGTCGGAGGCCCGGTCACGAAGTGCCTGGGTGACAATGCGGTTCACGACCTGGATAACCGGTGCGTCGTCTTGGATCTCCAATGCCTGGGCGTTTTCGGCGGCTGCATTGGCGACGCGGGCCTGATCCGAAGAAGCGAACCTGTCGACGAACTCGTCGACCTCGCCTATGGCCCGATAGGCCAGGTTGATTGCATTGGAGATCTGCGACCTGCTGGCGACGCCGACCCGGGCCCGCGCTACCGGAAGCGATTGAAGTGCGAGCACGACCCTCGGGTCGCTCGGGTCAGACACCACGACGAATGCCTCGTCGTCAGTAACGGTGATGGGCAGGATGCCGAGGCCACGAGCGACGTCTTCAGCGATGAGTGCGCTGGCGTCGGTGTCGACGTCGTAGGCCGTGAGATCGATGAGATCGAGCGAATACTGGCGGCCCAGCGCTTTGGCGACGATGTTGTCGGACATGATGCGCTCGTGGACGAACTGTTCGCCCAACCGGAGTCCTGAAAGCTCCTGCCTGAGCAGCGCTTCAGCCAGCTGGTCAGGGGTTACGACGCCATGTGTGACGAGAAGATCTCCGAAATGCGGGGCATCTGCGGGTAATTCAAGACTGTTGACGAGCTCGGTACCTGGGGAAGTGGTCGGCCCGGCGGTGTCCTTTCGGACTTTGCGACGCAGCGCTAGGGCCATTGCCGGGTGCCCCAATTCATATGGTTCTTCACATTCGTGCTCATGGTTTCCGTCCCATCTCGACCACCCTTCGTGGTTGAATTCAACCTACGGGAGTTCACTATTGAACGCAAGAACCATTTCTGAAACGCCTACGAAATAGTCCCAAAGGGCCATGCACCTAATTCTGCCAGGTTGCGGCGGTGTTCGTGCACTGAGCGAAGGGTTTTTGGTCACGAGTGGACGATTCGAAAACAATCGTGTCCCAAACTGCACACGTGCCGTCGACCTCTAACCGTGAACCCAAGCTTTGAGGGCCCGATGCCAGCACAGGCCTCGTCGGTCACGATGAGGATCGCGCGTCGGCAGCCGGACCGGCTTGTCCGTTATCGCGAAGGTTGCCCGCGACGATGCACGCAATCCACCGCGGACTGGACGTGATCGTATTGCGGAGCGGCGCTGGCGTTTGCGGTGGAGTGGCAATCCGGACATTCAGTGAGGCGCTGTTGCGTTGTTGGCGAAGCGAACTAGTCGGTCCATCGTAATGATCCGTGCACTCATAGTTTGCTGGTGAGTTCGTCGAATGCGGCGGCAACACGTAAATGGCCGTTCGTACTTTCGGTTCCGAGTTCGTAGTGTCCACGTCGAAGGTTCTGGATGAACATGTGACCTCGAATCACGACTCTCGCCCCTCGATCCGTCTTGAGTCCACGCATTGGTCGTAAGCGCGCTTTTAATCTGCCGTGATCGCACTCGACCCGATTGTTCGCGTACTGCTCGGTGTTGTGATGCACCATCGGTAAGAGGTTCTCGATCACGTTCGCTAACGCTGCCGCCTTGTCCGTGACAACCTCAACCGGGCGGCCATGAGCGAGAAGTGCTCCGGTGAAGAATTTGGTGGCTGCTGCGATGTCTCGTTTTGGTGAGACGAACACGTCGATCACTTGGCCGTCGTTGTCGATGGCCCGGTACACGTACCGCCATACACCTGCGACTTTCACATATGTCTCGTCGACGACCATCGACGACCAACCGCGTGACGGCAAGGACGTGCTGCGTCGATCAACAGCGGTGTGAAGCGTTGAACCCACCGGTACAACGTGACGTGATCGACTTCGATTCCGCGTTCGGCGAGGAGTTCTTCCAGGTCCCGGTACGAAAGGTTGTAGCGGAGATACCAGCGCACAGTGAGCATGATCACCTCCGGTGGAAACCGGAAACCCGCGAACGCCGACAAAGCAACCGGACGAACCCGACAACCCGTGTGATGCTTCATCAAGACAGCCTTACCGACAACCCACGGTTCGACTTAATGCAACAGTGCCTACTCAATCGTTGTGCCAGACCACCGATACGACACGTACAAGTCGGGATCAACACCGAGCTGCTCGGCCAGAAAATCGACTACACCAGCCGGTACCTCGAACGGCGCTCGTGGAAAACGACCCTTCCATCGGAAGAACTTCAGAAGTACCGCGAGTCCCAACGCAGGCACTCCACTGCGCCCCCGCAAGACACGCAAATCCCCCGAGGCCAATAACCAACAATCGGCAAAATCACCAGCAGAATCAGTCGAACGATCCATCCACCAATTCTGACCACCCTAGCATTGAGGCTCATGACACAACCGTTACCACCACCCCGACTACTGGGGGAGATTCGCGGTTTGAATCAACTCTGCATTCCGTTCAATAAAGGTGGCCTCCATGGCAGCCTGCACGCGACCTTGTACCGCGTCCAAATCCGCCTGTTCAGAGCAGGAGGCATCAATAAAGGCGATTTCTCGCTCCTTAACCAGAATGCGGTTTATCTCCTCATCACTTGGTGGGCCTATCGGTCGAAGCTGGGCTAGATAGCGAGATACCAGGTCATCATCGTCCGACGCAGGATACCCCGAGGTCGACATACACTTTCGCCATAGCCCCCGAGCCTCGGCTACTTCTCGATCAGCCTTGACCCGTGATTGAAGCTCAGCTCTTTTGCTCCCTAACGTCGCTCGCGCTATCCCCTGACTAGTACCAAATCCGATGTAAGCTATAGGAGCACATCCCGTTGTTGGAGATGAGTTCCGAACATCGCTGGGCTCAATACCGACATAAGCACGATCATAGGCGTTACGATCCGCGTCGGAGAGGCCCGAATAAATGATGTCATTGGGGTTGGGGTGGTCACCCACAATCTTCAGATTTGTCAGCCCGTAGGCGATTCCATAACCATAAGATCGTTTCCACTCGGAGGTATGGCCGGGTTCGATTGGCGGAAGGATATTCTTAGGTGCTGGAGGAACATTTGGTTTGTACTGGAAACCGGCCCGCTTCATACAACGAGAAATCTCTGATTCCGCCTGGATGCGAATTGCTCGTTCGCGACTCTGTTGTGTACCGCGAAAGATGTAGGCGAAGGGCGAGGTTTCCTTGCGTGCCGACGAACACGAGGCAATAGCCACCACCAGACCTGCCCGTACGATTATCTTGGAAAACATTCTTCGATCCCTAACCTATCTACTATCCGTTGCTCTAGCTCGATATAGGTACCCGAGGTATCTAGGCCGTTATCCGACAGGCACCGACGATACTGTTCTGCCTGGACGGATCCTTCGATATGGTCTCGTTGCCACTGATAATCAATCTCAGCGAATTCGCGAACCTTACATTCACGTGACTTGCCAGATTTCTCTGCTTCGTCTGGAATACTGTATTGAAGCAAGTCGTGATCGATGCCGTTCTCAAGAAGGGTGTAGCCATATCGCTCGAGACACTTCCGGTACCTTGCGAAGCCTGACCTGTATTCGACCTCGGTTATGACTCCATCAGAGAGTGCCATAACCTGCGACTGCGACTGCGACATCGTTATGTTAAGAGCGGTGACTTCGCTACCGGGAAGCGTTCCTTCACTACCAGAGGGAGATGAGGAACCGTTAGAATTGTTACAACCGCACATCGTGATACAAAGTATCGTGACCCATCCTATCCGCATCATTCCTCACCTCCACCCTTGAATCAGGTAATGCCAGGTTCGCTATAGAACCAGCCTGGACTCGTCATGGAGTGTACGCCTCCTACATTAGTAACACTCGATCCCGGATAGAACGTAGCGTACTGTCCGGTGCCGAGTACTTCAGGACTCCAATAGATCAGACTACCCGGATACAATTCGTACCTGGCTCGAACCAAAGGATTTCCACAGGAGGACGACTGCTTGTTTGTTTGCGCATAGTCTACGTTACTGAAGCCGCTATACTGGTTATCCTGGCCGCAAAGGAAGCCCGCATAACCGGTCGCATTAGCCGACTGAGGGGTGATAACAATCAGCCCCAGAACAGCAGTCAAGGTGATTACTCCGGTTGTTGCTTTGGCGATTCTTCGTTTCATTGTTCTCCTCTAACTGAAGTAGGTGGATTTTGCTCAGCCGATTCCGGACTCTAGAAAGCGAGAACCCAGGAATGCCGCTGCTGCTGCA
>JANOYY010000181.1:0-99950 GCA_031429095.1 Acidimicrobiia bacterium
GGTCGCGGACGTGGCCCGAGTTGGTCGCGGACGTGGCCCGAGTTGGTCGCGGACGTGGCCCGAGTTGGTCGCGGACGTGGCCCGAGTTGGCGGCAAGTGGCAAGTGGCAAGGCGCCGGACGTGGCAGGTGCGGGGAGGTGCCGGATGGACGCTACGGGCCTGGACGTGACAACCTAGGGATGTGCCGACGCTTCCCGCTGTTCCCGATGGACTGATCGCCGTGGTGAAGGCCGACTGCGCTACGTGCGTGCTCGTGTCGCCCGTGATCCAAGCATTGGTCGACAACGGCACCATCACGGCCGTATTCACGCAAGACGACCCCGGCTTTCCGTCCGAGCTCGCCGGCCACGCTGCACTCCACGACGACCGCGAACTCGGTATCAGCTTCGCCCTCGATGTCGACACGGTGCCCACGCTGGTGCGAGTAGCAAAGGGTCAGGCCACCGACCGCACCGCCGGATGGTCACATGAGTCGTGGTCCAAATTCCTCGGCATCGACACAGGCACACAATTTCCGACGCTGCCCGCACACCGACCCGGTTGCGGCTCAATGACCTACGACATCGGCATGCCCGAGAAGCTCGCGGTGAAGTACGAGAAGACACCACTACGTGCACGTAGGATCGAACTTGCGTCGGCCGAAGACGAGATGGAGGCCATGTACGCCCGTGGCTGGACCGATGGCCTGCCGGTCGTCCCCCCGACGGCAGAACGTGTCATGCGGATGCTCACGGGTACGCACCGCGCGGCCAACGACATAGTCGCCATCATTCCGCCGAACCTCGATCAGTGCACCGTCGAAAAGGTGGCGATCAACGCAGTCATGGCCGGTTGCCTACCCGAGTATCTGCCAATCGTGCTCGCCGCGGTGGAGGCGGCATGCACGCCAACATTCAATGCCCACGGATTACTCGCCACCACGTACTTCGCCGGACCGGTCATGATCGTAAGTGGGCCTATTGCATCGGCGATTGGCATGAACAGCGGAGTAAACGTGTTCGGTCAGGGAAACCGCGCCAACTCAACAATTGGCCGAGCGCTGCAACTCGTGATCCGAAACGTCGGCGGCGGTATCCCCAATGGAGTCGACCGGGCCACGTTTGGCAACCCGGGCAAGGTTGGGTTCTGCTTTTCCGAAGCCGAAATCGCGGCCCGCGCGGTCGGCTGGAACAACCTGGCCGAGGAGCGCGGCGTGCCCGCTGGCAAGTCGGCGATCACCCTGTTCGCCGGAGAAGGACCGCGGGCCCTCGTCGATCAGAAGTCGCGCGACGCCGACTCCCTGGCCAAGAGCTTCGCATCATGCCTGCGCTCCGTTGGCAACCCGAAGTTGGCCGTCGGATTCGACGCCATCCTTGCCGTCTCGCCCGAACACCTCCGTACCTTCGCCGCAGCAGGCTGGGACAAGGCGCGCCTGCGAGCCGAACTGCTCTCGCACCTGCAACTTCGTGGTGAAGACATCATTCAGGGCGCCGGAGGCATCGCCGAAGGGCTGCCGGTGCACCTAAAAGACGCCGTCGTGCCCAAGTTTCGGTCCGAAGGACTTCATATTGTCCACTGTGGTGGCGACGCAGGCATGTTCTCGGCCATTATTGGTGGCTGGGTCAGTGGAGCCGAAGGTTCCGAACCCATAACGAAGGAGATCGCTCCATGGCTATGACGATTCTTGACCCTACGGCCGAACGAGACCCCGTCGAGCGGCAACTGACCGCTCGGCTGACGTCTCTCCACGGTGCCACCATTGGCCTCCTCGACATTTCCAAGCCTCGAGGCAACGTTTTCCTCGACCGCGTGGAACAGCGCCTCCAGGAGATGGGCGCACAGACGAAGCGCTATAAGAAGCCGACGTACACCAAACCGGCACCCGTCGACCTGCGTCACGAGATCGCCCGTGACTGTACGGCGGTGATCGAAGCGCTCGCCGATTGAGGCTCGTGTACGTCGTGCAGTGTGCACGACATCGCTGACCTTGAAGAACGCGGTATTCCCGGGGTGTTCGTTGCCTCGGCGGTTTTTGTCGACGCGGCAGCGGCGCAGAGCGCATCGCTCGGCGTAACGCCGCACTCGGTGTTCATCGCCCACCCGATTCAAGACCGATCCGACGACGAGATGCGCGATCTCGCCGAGCGCGCCATCGCCGAATTAGTTCGCGCACTTACGACATCGAACTAGACCTTCTTTGAGACTACGGTGCGCAGAGATGTTCCTCAGTTCCGCGCGCACCGTGGCTCGAAGCTCATCTTCGGAACTGCCGCGGCCGCCCTCGTGGCGCTGCCAATCGTCGGAGCGCACGGTCGGACCAACACTGGTTCGAGGGCCGCTGCTGTTGGCGCACCGGTGAAAACGACGTCGACAATATCCAGACCGTTCTCAGCAACACCGAGCAAACCAAGAACAACGACCAAGCGCGCAACGATAGCCCCGGTCAAGAAATCCTTGGTCGCCGCCCCCGTCCGCCCGCGAGCGACGTTGCCCCCCACACCGAAGACCGTGAAGAAGGTCGCCGTTACCGAAACGTGGACGGTCAACCGTTCACTCCAAGGTTGGGCGGCCCTCGAGAATACGTCGTGGCCGGAATCGGGCCGCGCACTCGTCATCGAAGCGCGCGCGAAGTCCATAGAGGTCAGACAGGCGCCGAGTGTCGCCGCCCCCGGACTGCTCTTCGCGAAAGGACGTTCCACGACAGGGCCGGTTACGTTCCTTGCGGTTCGTGACTACGGCGAATGGGTCCAGGTACTTCTCCCGGTGCGACCCAACGGCACCCTCGGCTGGGTGAAAGGTGCCGAGGTATCGCGCATCGCCGTGACCCATCGCATCCTCGTGGACCTCAGTTCGAACACTATGCAGATCGAGAACGACGCGGCAGTCGTCGGCACGTATCCGATCTCGACTGGCACCGGCGGAACTCCAACCCCGACGGGTCTGTTCTATGTACGCGAACTTGTTGTGCAGACCCGAACCGACGGCCCTTACGGTCCCTTCGTGTTCGGACTCTCCGGATACTCCGAAGTCTTGAACGACTTCGACGGCGGCGAAGGCGCAATCGGCATTCACGGCACGAATCGACCCGACGCGATCGGCGACAGCGTCAGCCACGGGTGCATTCGGATGACGAACGACGCGATAGTCGCTGTTTCGAAGACGCTCCCCCTCGGCACTCCCGTCGAAGTTGTGAAGTCCCTCGCCGATCTGCCGACTAAGCGACGAGCGATGGCTGAGCCCGAGGCGGACCCTTCCGCACCACCCAGTGTGGGGGGCATCGTCATCGACTTCCCCCTTCTACCGGCAGTGATCCCGGAACGCAGGTTGGAGGACGCCGACATTGTCGACGTCGCGATCGGTCGAGCCGCCTCCGCGACGGTCAACCCGACCACGACAAAGGCAAGCACCCCGGCGTCGGCAAGTACCACCCTCAGTACCACTACGATCATTACTGCATAATGAGGAATACACGATCCCTGTTGGGCCGCCGCGCGTCCCGAACGTTCGCAATCTGGCTCAGTGTCGCGCTCGTTGTGTCATCGGCTGCAACGGCGAGTGTCGCTGCGACCAAGACGAGCAAGACGACCAAGGCGACCAACTCCAAAACGACAAAGACCACGACGGCAAAGCCGGTGGTGCCCGCACGCTCTGCACAAAAGGCGGTCGGCTCGGGTTCGTCGGACGACGCCGGTAACGACACCGCTTCGCTACCGACTCCAACGGTGAAGCCCACCACCACTACCGCGCCACCACCACGCTCCTCCGGCACCCCGATCAAGGGCTGGGAGCACATCACATCCGACGAATGGCCGGCAATCGGCGACTCAGTGATCGCCGTGTCCATTGGCCGGACGCTGGAGGTGCTACGGGCCCCTGGGGACCGAACAGGCGCGTTGCGCCTCGAACAGGGACGCTCCATGTACGGCGCGATTCGCCTGCTCGGACTGGGCACCAGGGGCGGCTGGGTGCGAGTCGGGGTCCCGATTCGGCCCAACGGAACAGTTGGCTGGGTGAAGGCTGGCGATGTCCGCCTGCAACGAAACTTCGCGCACATACAGATTGAATTGGCGTCGAACACAATGCGGGTCTACGACGGCGACCGCATCTCGATCGAAACGAAGGTGGCTGCGGGCACCGGTGGTACACCCACCCCGACCGGCCTCTTCTTTGTGAAGGAACTTGTGCCACAGCCCAATCCGAACGGGGCACTCGGACCGTTCGCGTTCGGCCTCAGCGGCTTCTCCACCGTGTTGCATTCGTTTGCCAACGGCGAGGGGACGATCGGAATCCACGGAACAAACGCACCAAATCGAATCGGTGGCGACGTCAGCCACGGCTGTGTGCGAATCACCAACGCCAATGTCCTGGCAATGACCAAAATCGTTCCGCTCGGAGCACCGGTCGAGATTGTTCAATCATGGGCCGATCTTTCGTCGAAACGTCGCGCAAGCGACTGGGTGGAGCAGGTTGGAATCGGCACTGCACTCGCCAGCCCCCAAAGCAGCACAACGACAAGCACCACTGAAGGAACCAGCACAACCGCGCCGACGACAACCGTCCCTTCTTCAGGAATCGAGCTGGCGACCATTCCAATAGCGGGTACTTCGTGACCCTGCTTCGGGTAGCGGCAGCGGCTGATCTCGCACCGGGTATGCGCCGTCGAGTCCCGTTTCCCCTGGGTATGAAGTCGGTGATGGTGGTGGTCGAGGCCGACGGCATCTTCGCAATGGAGAACAGCTGTCCGCATCACGGCTCAAGTTTTGACGGTGGCGACTTGACCATTACCCACGTTGTGTGTCCGTGGCATTTCTGGAAGGTGGATTTTCGGACCGGCGAGTGCCTCCACAATCCATTGGTACGTGCACGTACGTTTTCGATTGTTGAGCAAGACGACGTCATCTTCGTGGATGTGCCCGACGAGTTGCTCGTCGTTACCGAAACGCTGTTCTGAGCGGCCAGCGAACGTCGTTGGGTAACTCCAACCTGGAGTGAAAGGGCCGCCTTGGTGCGGAATCCTGCCAAACCAATAACCGCCGTCGACACACGACCAAGGCGGAAAGTGACATCGACTCCTTCCCTGAGTAATGTCGGCGCGTTAGGGTCGACCACGACCGAATCCACGATAGGGGACGCATTGCGAATGGAAGATATCGAGAACATCGACACCGAGAAGCCTGGTTTCAGTCGGCGACAGTTCATCAAAGGTGTCGGCCTTGTCACGGTCTCCACCGGCCTGCTCGGTGGTCTCCCGCTCACTTCGGTGGGTGCTGCGACGGCGAAGGCGAAGAAGGGCGGCACGCTTCGCCTCGGTGTCGTCGGTTCCACAAACGACATCATCGATGGTCAGGCCATTGTCGCCAAAGCCGACCAGGCCCGCCTGGTGACCGGCTGGGAGTCGCTGATGACCTTCGATGAGAACTTCGCCCCGACCCTCAACTACGGCCTCGCCGAGAGCGTGAAGGTCATCAGCACCACCAATGCCGTCGTGAAGCTCCGCAAGGGCCTCAAGTTCTCGAACGGTAAGCCGGTCACGGCCGACGACGTCGTGTACTCGTGGCAGCGACTCCTCGACCCGAAGCTTGCGCTGCCTACCTACAAGGCCGCAACCGAGTTCTATGACCCCGCGTTGATCAAGAAGATCGATTCGCGGACCGTTGAATTCACCATGAAGAAGCCCACCATCGGCTTCGAGACCACGCTTGCCGCCTACGTCAACTCGGTCGTGCCGGTCGGCTACACCCGTGAAGGACCGCAGATCGGTACCGGTCCGTACAAGCTCAAGAGCTTCACGCCGGGCCGCGAGAGCACCCACGTACGCAACCCGTACTACTGGCGCAAGAAGAAGCCGATGTTCGACACGGTCATCATTCAGGACTTCGGCGACAAGGCGGCACTGGTCAATGCCCTGCTGTCGGGCCAGATCGACGCGGCCGTCGACATTCCGCTCACGTCGATTCCGCAAGTCCAATCCAATTCAGCGTTGACCATCAACGAGGTGAACGGTGGCGGCTGGCTCTGCATCACGATGCAGACCGACGTCAAACCCTTCGACGATGTCCGTGTTCGTCAGGCGCTCCGGCTCATCATTGACCGCCAGGAGATCCTTACCCGGGCGTTGGGCGGGCACGGCGAAGTCGCCAACGACCTGTTCGGCAGGATCGACCCGCTCTACAACGTGAACAAGTACCCGCAACGCAGTCAGGACATCGCCAAAGCGGTCGCACTTCTCAAAGAGGCCGGATTCACCAAGGACAAGCCGCTTGAGTTCGAGTTGGCCGCTCCCGACGACACCGGCGGTCTCATCCCGTTGGCGCAGGCGTTCGCCGAGCACGCCAAGAAGACCGATGGCGTCGTGAAAGTCACCGCAAAGGCAATGGACGCCACCTACTGGGACACCACCTACGCCAAGGTCGGGATCTTCACGTCGTTCTGGTCACCGCGGAACTACCTCTCCCAGATCGGCACGGCAGCGGGTTACAGCGAGACCAACCTCGAGAAGACCAACAAGACCTACAACGATCTCTACGTCCAGGCATCGGGTGAACCCGACCTGGCGAAGCGCACGGCACTGATCAAGCAACTGCAAAAGATCGAGTACGAAGAGGGCGGGTTCATCATCCCGTGCTTCAACGCATTCGCCGATGCCTATTCGACGAAGCTCAAGGGTGTCGTCAAGGGCCGCGCGTCGTCGTTGAACATGGACTACTACGGCCATGGGTTCCAGGAGTTCTCGTTCTAGCCCTTGTCGATCCAGCTGTATGAGGTGGGCAGTTGACCGAAACCGGTCAGCTGCCCACGTCGCGTCTGCCTTGTTCCTCCGTCCGCCTCATGTGGACGCTCTGATCGAAAGCCTCGCCTGGTGAGACTGCCGCTTGTGAAGTTCGTTCTGCGTCGACTCCTACTCGGGGTCGCTACGTTGTTCATCGTCTCGATACTCATCTTCGTGCTCACGAAAGCGATGCGTGGCGACACCGCCTCGATCGTGCTCGGTCGTGAGGCAACCCCGGAGGCGCTGAAAGAGCTCCGTTCCGAGTTTGGACTCGACCGGCCGATCATGAGCCAATACACGAGTTGGATCGGCGGGGTGGTTACCGGCGATCTTGGGAAGTCCTTCACCACGCGAGATTCCGTGTGGGCGGCGCTTTCGTCAAGGGTCGGCTCGTCGTTGTTCCTGCTGTTCTGTGCAGGGGTGGTGTCGATCCCACTCTCGTTGGCCGTCGGATCGTATGCCGCGTTGCACCGCGACAAGCGATTCGATTCGTGGTCGTCATTCGTCTTGCTCGCGATCGCAGCACTACCGGAGTTCATCGTTGGCACCTTCCTCGTTATCGTGTTTGCAACCGTGGTGACCAAGCTGCTGCCAGCCACGTTCTACCTGTCGCCTGATCAGCCACCGTGGGCCAACATGAAAGGCATCATTCTTCCCGTCGCGACACTGTCGATCTCGGTGTTGCCCTATGTCGCGCGGGTGACTCGCGCTGCGGTGGTCGAGGTGCTGGAAAGCGACTACATCGAGATGGCCCGCCTGAAAGGCCTGCCGGAGCGCACGGTGCTCTGGCGTCACGCGCTGCCCAATGCACTCGGCCCCATCTTCCAGGTCATCGCGCTCAACCTGGCCTACCTCGCCGGTGGTGTGATCGTGATCGAGTGGCTGTTCAACTATCCGGGGATCGGGAGCGCGCTCAACGACGCGGTTCGAGCCCGCGACGTTCCGGTGGTGCAGTTCCTGGCTCTGTCGATCGCGGCGGTTTATGTGGTCACGAACCTTCTGGCAGATATCGGGACGGTCCTGGCGACGCCGCGTCTGCGCACGAGGCTGACATGAGTACCGTCGAAGCGGTCCCTTCCACAGCTCCCGTCCAGGCGGTGAAGCGGCCCGAGTCCGTGCTGCGTCAGGCGCTGCGTTTGCGGCGCACCCAGATCGGGCTGGCGATCATGGCGCTCCTCATGTTGGTCGCCGTTTTCGGTCGCTATTTCGCGCCGTTTGGTGAAGTCGAGGGCGTCGGCGACGGCCTTCCGAACGTCCGTACAGTGGGCGGCACGCTTTTCGGAAGCGACTATTTCGGCTCCGACGTCTGGAGTCGGTTCCTCTATGGCGGTCGGCCGATTCTTATCCAAGCCTTCTTCGCAACGTTGTTGGGCGTAGGTCTGGGCAGCTTCCTCGGAATGCTTGCCGCGTATCGGCGTGGCAAGTTCGACGAGATCTTGATGCGAAGCCTCGACGTGTTGCTTTCGTTCCCGCAGCTGCTCTTGTCGCTCGTCGTTATTGCGATCTTCAGTCCTTCGGCGCTGGTGGTAATCCTCACGGTCGGGTTCACGACCATGCCTCGCGTCGCCCGCGTCGTTCGTGGAGCAGCGCTGCAGGTGACCGAGCGTGACTTCGTCGCAGCCGCCGATGCGCTGGGCGAGTCACGCATGCGGGTGCTGTTCTCCGAGATCTTGCCCAATGTCAGCGCCTCACTTCTCGTTGAGGCGAACCTGCGCCTCACCTATTCGATTGGACTCATCGCGTCGTTGGGCTTTCTCGGGTTCACGCCGGATCTCAGTGAAGCGAGCTGGGGTGTGATGATCCAACAGAATCGCAGTGCTCTTTCCTACCAGCCATGGGGGGTTCTGTTGCCCGTGTTCGCGATCGCTTTGCTCACGATTGGAACCGGCTTCTTCGCCGACGGAATCGGCCGCACCGTTGCCGGCATCGACCGGGGCAAGGCAGAAGTATGAGCACGTACGATTCAACCGGTCTCCACATCAACGGGCTTCGACTCGAAGTCGAGTCCACCGGACATGACATCGTCGACGAAGTAGACCTTGCCGTGGCACCTGGAACAATTCTGGGCCTCGTCGGCGAGTCAGGCTCGGGCAAGACAACAGTCGGTCTGGCTGTCCTCGCCCACACCCGCCGCGGCGTGCGAATCGCCGCGGGCACCGTTGCGTGTGCCGATGTGTCGATGATGTCGTTGGGCTCCGAAACGATGCGCGCCGTTCGGGGTGGCACGGTGTCCTACGTCCCGCAGGACCCAGCATCGTCGCTCAACCCGGCCCTCACCATTGGCAGGCAGCTGCGCGAAGTCCTCGACGTCCACGGATTTGGTGCCTCAGGCGCCGACCGCAGCGCTCGTATTTCCGAGATGATGGCCGAGGTGTTATTGCCGTCGGACCACCACTTCCTCCGCCGCTACCCGCATCAGCTGTCGGGTGGTCAGCAGCAGCGGGTCGGTCTTGCGATGGCGTTTGCATGCCGGCCGGCAGTCATTGTGCTCGACGAACCGACGACGGGCCTTGATGTGTCGACCCAGGCCCACGTCCTTGCCACCGTGCGATCGCTCGCCCGGCTGCACGGTGTCGCCGCGTTGTACATCACCCACGACCTCGCGGTGGTTGCCGACCTGGCCGACGAAGTCGCTGTCATGTACGCAGGGCGAGTTGTCGAGCATGGCCCGGTTGCCGAGATCTTTGCCCGGCCCGTGCACCCCTATACCCGTCACCTGGTCGCAGCCGCGCCCGATATTGCCGGGGTGAACGAGATGGAAGGCCTTGCGGGCCGTGCGCCGGCACCGGGCAAACGGCCCGCGGGCTGTTCGTTCGCACCGCGCTGCGAGTTGGCCACCGACGCCTGCCGTGTGGCGCTGCCTCCGGTGACCCACATCAGTGCAGGCCATTTCGTCCGATGCATCCGTGCCGATGAGGCCGATGAGGCCGATGCTGCCTCCCTGCGCCCGCGTGTTGCGGCGGCTGCTGTGAACACGCCGACTGTTTTGTCGTTGTCGGGTGTCAGTGCTGGCTACCAAGGGCACCTGGTTGTTCACGATGTGACGCTCGAACTTCACCAGGGCGAATGCCTGGCGCTCGTCGGCGAGTCAGGTTCCGGCAAGACAACGGTGTCGCGTTCGATCGGCGGCCTGCACCGGGAGTGGACTGGCGAGATGCGACTAAACGGCCAGGTTCTGGCCAAGCATTCGCGAGCGCGCACCATGGCCCAGCGCATGAAGATGCAGTACGTGTTCCAGAACCCGTACTCGTCGCTCAACCCACGGCGAAGTGTGGGCGAGTCGGTCCTTCGGCCCCTGCTGTTGGCAGGCGGCAATCGCAGTGATGGCGAGCGCAAAGTGGCTCGGATGCTTGAGCAGGTTGCCTTGACCGCGGGTTACGCGAACCAATACCCCAATCAGCTGTCCGGCGGTGAACGTCAGCGCGTCGCCGTCGCCCGTGCGCTGATTTGCGAGCCCGATGTTCTGATCTGCGACGAGATCACATCTGCGCTCGACGTCCTTGTACAGGCCGCGATCGTCGAGTTGCTTGCTGAGCTTCGCAAGGAACTTGGGTTGTCGTTGCTGTTCGTGACGCACAATTTGGCGTTGGTTCGTTCAATCGCCGACACCGTGGCCGTTATGAACCAGGGATCGATTGTCGAGCTGGGGCTGACCGAGTCGGTGATCGGTTCGCCGCAGCAGGAGTACACCCAGGGGCTGATTGCTGATACTCCGAGCATCGAAGCGAGTCGTTCGGGAACCACCCGCTGACGAGCCGCCCGCCCCGGCCGGCGCTCAGCTCTCGCGCTCAAGAAGATCTTCGGGTTTTCGAAGTCCGCAACAGAGTCGCGGCGACAGGGGCTACGGACGCTTGCGGGGTGAAACCGTTTTCGAGGGATCGCGTTCGATGATTCCGTCGAGTGCATCGTCGATTGCCTTGAGGATCGCTGGTTCAAGAATGACCCCGACGGCCTTCACGTTGTCGTCAAGCTGCGCTGGGTTGGTAGCTCCCACAATCGCCGAGGCGACGTTGTCGTTCTGCAACACCCAAGCGACTGCCAGCTGCGCCATGGTGAGACCTGCTTCATCGGCGATCGGCCGCAGGGCCTGCACCCTTGTCAACACATCATCTTGCATCCAGCGGGCGATCATGTCTTTTCCGCCCTGATCGTCCGTCGCTCGCGACCCTGCAGGTGGCGGCGTGCCGGGAAGGTACTTCCCCGCGAGGACGCCCTGCGCAATCGGCGACCATACGATTTGCGACAGCCCCAGTTCGCGACACGTCGGCTCAACGTCACTTTCGATCACTCGCCACAACATCGAATACTGAGGCTGACTCGATACGAGCGAGAAGTTCAACTCTTTGGCGAGCGCTGAACCAGCTCGGATTTGCTCGGCCGTCCACTCCGACACCCCGATGTAATGCGCCTTCCCGGCCCGCACTACGTCGCCGAACGCAATCATCGTTTCCTCCAGCGGCGTCTCAAAGTCATAGCGGTGCGCTTGATAGAGATCGACGTAGTCCATCGCCAACCGTCGCAGCGAACCGTCGATGGCCGCCATGATGTGCTTGCGCGACAACCCGCGATCGTTGATGCCCTTGCCGGTCGGGAAGTACACCTTGGTGGCGACCTCCAGGCGATCACGTTTTTCCCCGGCCAGCGCACGGCCAAGTACCGACTCCGCGCGGGTCCCTGCATATGCGTCGGCCGTATCGAACGTCGTGATGCCCAACTCCAACGCACGTTTTACACAGGCATTTGCTGCGTCCTCCTCGACCTGCGAGCCGTGGGTCAGCCAGTTGCCATAGCTGATCGCCGAAACCTTCATACCGCTACGACCGAGAAGACGATGTTCCATGGAGGTGACGTTACTGGTCGCGTGCCGAACAGGCACAAGCCGGCCGGCTCGTTTCGCTTCGCGCCAGCGGGCGAAGGCAACCCGGCCCGTTTGCGCGTTGGTGACCGCTACAGTTTGCCCTGGTGCCAACGCCGTCACCCATGTCGTTCGAAGTGTTTTCATCCCCGGCTGGGAGGCCACCATGTCCGTTTCTGCATACATCCTGATTCAAACCGATGTCGGTCGATCACCTTCCGTCGTCAAAGAGATTGCGCAAATTCCCGGTGTGCTCATGGCCGAAGAGGTCATGGGTTCCTACGACGTCATTGTGAAGGCCCAAGCCGATACCCTCGACGACCTGACGAAGGGCATTGTTGGACATGTCCAGCGCATCGAGGGAATCAGCCGCACACTTACGTGCCCGGTCATCCATTTCTGAAACACCACCTATGAGCAGTCATTGCCGGGTCCGCAACGCCACCAGAGGCACGTGTGCCATTGCAGTCGCTGTATTCGGGCTCATCGTCACGATCCCCCAGACCGACGCCGCAAAGCGGACCACGAAACCACCGGTCACGCAGCCACCCAAACCCACGATTCCCCTCTCCAAGATCTCACTCGCCCCTGACAGGAGAACGGCGTTCTGCCAGTCAGCAACCGATGTCAAAGCGAAGCTGGCCGACATCAAGAGTAAGAAAACCCAGCTCGGAACGTCGACGCCGGCGTCGTTGTTCAAAAGTGAGATTGCAGTCGGCAAGTCACTCGAAAAAGTGTCGCCGAAAGAACTCGCCCCGGATTACGCCGTGATCCGTGACTACCTGACGCTGTTCGCCACGTTTGCGGACACCAAAGACGCCAACAAGCTGGCCAAGCTTGCGAATCAGATGAGCAGTGAAGCGGTCTTGGGCCGCTACTTCGATGCGACTGTTCGTGTTGAGGCGTTCGTTCGCCGCACGTGCGGTTTTCCGGTCGGCATCTAAAGCCACGGGTCCACGGACCATGGGTTCTGGTCCGTCGTCATGACACTGATCACGCCTCCACCGTGATTGCGATCACAGACCGGCGCCTCGTGACGTGATCGTCTGTGAGAACCAGCTGAACCAAACGAGCACCGGTGGCAGCGTTTGAGTAGGTTTCCCACGTAAAGGATTGAGGAGGCACCAAATGGCCAAAAGTAGGCGTCGGCTGTCGTTGGAGTATCGGCTCGGGCTACGGACGCCGCCGGGCATCACGCTGACCGCAGACGCAACGACTGCGCTGCGACTCGCCCTCCAAGGTAAGGTGATCACGTCGGACGACCCGGGGTACGACGCCGCCCGGCAACTCAGTAACCATGCGTTCTCCCCATGGCCGCTTCTCATCGCATACTGCGAGGTACCAAGTGATGTCGCAGCGTGCCTCGACTGGGCGCAGAAGAACGACATCTGGTTCGTCGTCCGCTCCGGCGGCCACAGCACTGCGGGCTTCTCGGCGAACACGGGCCTCGTGATCGACATGAGCAAGTTCTGTTACGCCGTCGTCGAGGACCCGACCGGCCCCCACCCGATTGCGATCGTGGGTGCAGGAACCAATTTCGGTCACCTCAACTCCGTGCTCGACGACTACAACCTTCACGTGCCCGGCGGTGGATGTCCCGACGTCTGCGTGGCCGGGTTCATGCAGGGCGGTGGGTTCGGGTTCACGTCTCGCACGTTCGGGATGAACTGCGACAACGTCGAGTCCCTGCGTCTGATGCTCTTCGACGGTCGGATCGTGGTCGCCGACGCCAACACCAACGCCGATCTCTTCTGGGCGATGCGGGGCGGTACCGGTAACAACTTCGCAGTGCTGCTCGAGATCCGCTACCGACTGCAACGCCTTGGACCCGACAGCATTTACGGGTTTGGATTGCAGTGGAACGCCGATAGTTCCGGTGTTGCCGCCGACGCTCTGGTCATCATGCAGGAAAAGTTCATGCGGGGTTGCGACCCACGGGTCGGGTACATGACGATCTTGGCCGTCGACACCCCCGACCCTACGAAGATGGGCACCGCGCTGCTCATGATCCGGGGCACCTTCATCGGCACCCAGGCCGAGGGCCGGGCCGCGATCGCGCCGCTGGTCGCGACGAACGGCGCTCGACAAGACGTTGATCGCATGGGTTCGTATGAGGATCTCAACAATTATCTGTTGAGCTACCCACGCGAGGTCCCGGAGGTTCCTGATCTCGGGCGCGAAGACAAGAGTTCCGCGTACATCGATCGACCCCTCGACAAGGCCGACTGGCAGACCATCATCGAGCGATTCCTCGAATCGCCGAACCCTTGGACGACGATTGTTATCGAGCCCTACGGTGGTGCGATATCCGCCGTCAGCGCTCATGACAACGCCTTCATTCACCGCGATGTGGACATGGATCTGTTCGTCGATGTGTTTTGGATGACGCCCGACGAGCACACCGCCGTGAACCAGTACCTCAACGACTTCGTTGAGCTGCTCACGCCGATGACGAACGGGCACTCCTACCAGAACTATCCGCGGAAGGGGACGCCGGACTTCCGCTGGCGCTACTGGGGTGGGTCCTTCGCAACGTTGCTCGCAATCAAACAGAAATACGACCCGAAGAACCTGTTCCACTACGCGCAGTCAATCTCGCCGGCCGACCCTCCTGAGCCCCGACTTGACGACGGTCTCGATCTTTCGTCTTTGATCGCGAAGCCAATCGTGGCCGTGGGCTCCAAATGACACTGATCCTCGAGGATCTGTACATACTCCCGCCGAACGCGGTGGCACGAGTCGGCGGAGGGGCCGAGCCGGTCGAATCATACGGGTGGGCGATGAACACCGATCCCCACGGTGGTTCACACATTGTCATCACTCCGGACGTCTCCCTCGCCGTCGCCGCGGACGGTTCCGTCGAGCCCTACGTCGCAACGACCATCAACTTCAAGGACCCCAACGGTGAGATTCGTCCGGTCGCGCCCTTCTTCGAACTTTGGGCGATCGTGCGCGACGGCGATACGTCGGAGCGCAGCGAACGTCCGATGAACCTCGCCCTGATGAAGGAGCTCGGCGTTACCCCTTCGCATTTCGGTTTCAACGTCACGGCTGCGAATCGCAAGGCGGAACGCCGGACCGGTTCACCGACGGAAGCGTTTATTGCACGTGTACATATTAATGGTGACAATCATGAACCCTGTCAGCTGCTCGCCATCAGCCCGCATACGAGCGGTCAGGTGCCGCTCGTCGCGGCGGACCATCCCATTCCGCTCGGTTCGGTCCAGGTGATACGCCCGGTCGATAAACCGATTGTCGCCGGCGCCGACCCCAGCGTTCTGCGCGTCCGATTCACGCCACCACGCGGCCAGGTCTACGGCCCGCCAATCGCCACGATGGCACCCGCTTCGCCAGTAGTCCCCGGTCTGGCCGAGGCCCACATCACCGACTACGGCCGTATCCACGAGATTGTGCCGCCGGAGAATCGCTTCCTCAACGTCGATACGCCGTGGTCTCAGTACGTGATGTTGAACGGCAAGTGGGAGGACTCCCAGCCCCAAGACGGCTACGACGGAGCCAACGTCGGCGACAGTCGTTCGTGGGGCGTTGTCGACGACACAAGCGACGGCGAACTCGTGGCCTACGTGGCGTGGCGTCACCGGCGCTTTGAAGCCAGGGCGCGGTTCTTCACCGGCCCTCCCGATTACGCGCCGGATCGCCGGCCCGTGTATTCCATCGCCGACGATCTCGCCGAGCGCGAGCTGCCACCGCCCAGCGTCGGTGCCGACGACGTCCATGCGGTGATCGAAGAGGTCGTCGACATGTTCCAGCGGGCGTTCGAAACGTCGAGCATGCTGAATCTCGACGCCGCACGGACCAGAGCGATCCAGGAGAACCTCGCCCGGCTCGGCGGTGATCCGCCGCCCGTCGCGCAGCCAAAGTTCGACGCGCAGTCCTTCACCAACACAGACACTCCGTTCGTCGATGTCTCACCGGAACTGGTCGTGTCGGAGCAGAGCACAAACGCCTACGGTCCGTTAGCCGCGGCGACCCAGTTGCCGTACACCGAGGTCATCGAGGTGGTGCACGGACCGCTCATGCAGCGCGAGCAACTCCTGAGCTTTCTGCGACGCAAAGGACCGCACGTTCTCGACATCGTTCGTCCCCCGTTCGGGACCACGGCCGACTGGCCCGTTTTGCCCGCCGACCCGGGCAGTATCAGCGCACATGCGCACAGAGATCCGCGTCAACAGGAGAGCAAGCTCCACGACATGCGGATGCCGCCATACATGCGCGACGCAAACTTCTTCGCGCTGTCGATCGGGCGGCGCCAGTACCAACTGCTCCTCGGACTCATCGAGCTCCTCTCCATCCCCGGCATCATCACGGCATCTGACTCCGTATCGCCATCCCAGCCGGGTTCAACGTCCACCCCATTGCCCGTCGAGGTCGCGCCATGAGCGGCATCCTTCCGCGTAACCTGACTGCGCGTGCCGCCGCACGAGTCATCGGCAACCCCGTGAGCACGCGACTCGAAGCCGGCGTCGCGAACTGCTTCCCCGGTCTCGAGTGGGATGTACGCGAACTCGACCGCCGATTCTTTCCCGGGCTGGTATTCCAGTTCGTCACCACGCCCTTAATTCCCGCACCAGGAACACTGCCGATGCAACAGGGAGCGCGGCTGGCCTACCTTGACTCGATCAACGACCCTGCGCTGCCCGAAAACAGTTCGCAGCCCTGGGTCCAAGATCTCATCCGCGTCTTGGATCAAAGCATCGGCCAAACAAATCAACTGGCCACTGGACGCTGGTACCTCGAATGGTTCGAACAGCACGGCAAACGGTTCTCGATGCGCGACTCGCAGAACCAGCCTTTCGACGGTGAACTCGTCTGGCGACTTGTGCGCGGCATCGAAGCCGACGTTGCGCTCACTATCGCTTTGCTGGCCCGCGACGACAATGGCGTTGGCATTGCGCCGGCGGTGGAGCTCCACGGATTCCGGCGCCACTTCGTGGACAGGGCCGGTGTCATCGATGCGTCGTTCAAGCCGGGTGAGCTCACGATGAGTATGTGCAATCCGTGGTCTCATGACTTTCGCGACTGCGGGTGCCATTACTGGGCGTCCAATCATCCTGATGTCGTGTTCGGCCCGTCGGACACTCTCATCGCCGACGGCCAGTCGACGCACGCGAACGAAGCGTCGGTCCGCCTCGACTGGCTCCGCTCCGACCGGTCGGTGGCCGGTCGGGTCGCAGCCGGCGCAACAGACGGCACGAATCGTCCATTTGAGATGGATCATTTCGAGATCAATTCGCGGTGGAAGGAACTGCCGTTCGTGGTCGCCGGCCGCGAGATCGCCAACACCTACATGATGCAGCCCAACGAGTTGCTCAGCCACTACGCATCACCGATCGATCTTGTGAACGCGCTTCAATCCGAACTCGCACCGATGGAGCTGGCCCTGGCCATCGAGTACTTGACGGCCTATTTCAGCATCCGTGCACCGGAGGAGGTCGATGCCGCGACCTGGCCAAATTTGGTGGGCGACGTGCAGGTTCTGCGGCAGTACCTCCTGATCGTCGCTGTCGGCGAGATGCAGCACCTCCGGTGGGCGAATCGATTGCTGTGGGGCCTCGACCAGGTCGGTCACTACCCTCCCGGAACGCATTACACACCGGTGCTGACACCGTCGCTCACGGTGCCCAATCCCGACCCGGTGACCGGTGTGATGGGCAAACGTCCCCGATCGCTGCGACCCCTGACCCGGGAGTTGATCGCCGAGTTCATCGAAATCGAACGTCCTGGCGGCGGTATCGACACGGCCTACTGCAAGACCGTCTCCACGCTTCAGAACACGCCGAACGTGAAAGACCTGTACGAACTTGCCGTTCGCATCGACACCGACGGCAACGAGCACTTCCAGCGGTTCCAGGAGGTGCAACGCATACTCTCGATGTACCCCGACGGGGACAACGCACCATATCGGCGCCCGTTTCGCGTCGGAACAGCGACCGAGTGCGCAAATGCGCTCACGGCGTTTTCAAAACTGCTCCGCGATCTCGGGAATGCGTACACGGACGAGGCGGCCGGGCAGGCACGCGCTGGGCAGAACTCTGTCGACGAAGCACGCCAATCGATGACCCAGCTGCGTACGGAGGCTGACGCCCTCGCCCGCCTCGGAGTCGCAGTGCCGTACTGGTCCGATCCGAGCCAGCCGTGACACCGGTACCGTTGCTGCCGCCTCGGCGCAGGGCTGTACCGAGTTCACCGCCGGGATCACCGCAGCTCCATCGGTTCGTGTCATCAGTCGGTCACCACGTGCTGGTCCCGGATGGATCACGGATCTACGACATCGACGCGGCAGTGCACGACGAACTCACGCACCTTGAGGGCGGTGACGAAACAGCATTGCGGCGACGCCTGGTCGAACTCGGCCTCGAGAGCCGCGATGCGATCACCACCGGTTCGGGCCCGACACCGCCCGTGCGTTACCTGTCGTTAGCTGTTGCGCAGCGTTGCAACCTCGGGTGCACGTATTGCTACGCGGAGGGCGGCGACTTCGGCGGTGACGCGGTAAGCATGGACGTATCGACCAGCCAGGAAGCGGTCGACCGGCTGCTGGCTGATTGCACCCCTGGCGAGAGGATTGGCCTCGCGTATATGGGAGGCGAGCCGCTCGCCAACCGTCGCGTGGTTTACGAACTGACTGCCTATGCGGCGCAGCGGGCGCGTGAACTCGACGTCGACTGCACGTTCTCCATCACCACCAACGGCACGCTCATAGGCGCCAACGACATCGACCTGTTCGACGAGTACGGTTTTGCGGTAACCGTTTCGCTTGATGGGATCGGCGAAGTACACGATCGTCTCCGACCGATGAAGTCCGGACAGGGTTCATACGCGCGCATACTTAAGGCGATTACACCGATGCTCGCCCGGCAACAACGAATGCAGGTCACGGCCCGATCGACCGTGACCCCGCACAATCTCGATCTGCGGGCGACCCTCGACGAGTTGGTGTCCATGGGCTTCCACGGTGTCGGCTTCGCGCCCGCCCTGGCGACCCCGACGGGCACCGACGAGCTCGGCCCACCCGATCTCGACAATCTCCTGCACGCGATGATGGAGTGCAGCGACGAGTTTGTCCGCCGTCTCGACGCGGGCCAGAGGTATCCGTTCACAAATCTCACCAGCGCGCTGCAGCTTGTCCACGCGGGCGCCCACCGACCGTTCCCGTGCGGTGCTGGTGCTGCGTATCTCGGTATTGACGCCGACGGGGCTGCTTCGGCGTGTCACCGTTTCGTCGGGTCTGATCTCGCACGGATGGGAGACGTGCAAACCGGGTGGGATCACGCCGCCCGTGATGCGTGGCTGCATGATCGCCACGTCGACCGCCAAGAGCCGTGTCGGAGTTGCTGGGCGCGTTATCTGTGCGGCGGAGGCTGCCACCAGGAGGTACTCGCTCGCGGACGCAGCGGGTGCGACTTCATCCGAGCATGGCTGGACCACTGCCTCAGACGCTACGTGGAGGTCTCGACGGCCCATCCCGAATGGTTCGCTCACAGCGTGTCTGTGGGCTGATGCTCACCGACCTCGAGGTAAGAAACGACCGCACGCCCCGCTCCAACGGCGAGCTCCGTGTCGACGTTGTGGTGGTGGGTGCCGGGCCCGCCGGGTCCGTAGCGGCCGCGCGCCTTGCGGCGGCAGGACTCGACGTCGTGCTCGTAGACCGCCGACGTCCTCCGGTGACGCCGGTGCAGACATTGACCGCCGATGCCTACCGGTTGCTCGTCGAACTGACCGGCGCAGCGCTCATTTCCGACTCTGTTCACCAGGTCGAATCGATGTGCGTCCGGTGGGGATCGTCGAGCGCCAATGAGGCTCCGGTCGCCGTCGAACAGCTCATCGTCGAGCGATTCGGCTTCGATGCATCGCTACACGCCTGGGCCGTGCGCTCCGGCGTTCGCGTCGTGTTCGGCTGGGCGACCGAAATCGCAGAACGTCACACGCGGATCGAAACCCCAACTGGAGTACTGACGGTCACCTCTCGGGCGTCGATTCTCGCGACGGGACGCAGCGATGCGTTGGGAGCGCGTCGAGATTCGACCGCACCTCGAACGTTGGCTCTGCATGGCGCGGTGAGCGGAAACTCTGCCGCCGCGATGTGCATCGAGGCCCTCGCGCACAGTTGGCTGTGGTCTGTCAACCACGGCGGCCGCCTCCATGTGGTCGCGACAACCGCGGTAATCCCGAAGTCGATGCAGCGCACCGCGATGCAAGGCCTGCTCGATCACTCGACCCTGTTGTTCGACTGCGTCGTCGACGGCCCAATCGAGGCGCTGGATGTGACGCCGTCGATCAACGTTCGCTCGGCGGTTGAACGCCTTCATGTGATCGGCGACGCTGCACTGTTTCTCGATCCGCTCAGCGGGCACGGACTCAGCGCCGCGATCCGCTCAGCCGTACAGCTCACCGACTCGCTCCTCGCCGACGGCGTCGACACGCCACACGTGCGAGTCGTTCGCGACCCGGCGGGACTTGCCGCCCACCACGTTGCCCTCGGTCTTGCCTATTACCGCGAGGCGGCCGGTCGGTTCGCAACACCGTTCTGGTGTGAGCGAGCGACGCCACACCTTGGTCGGCGGGTCTGACCGCCGTTCGACCGGCCGGAAGCCTTGGCTCGGCGGCTCACCGGCGGATTCTCAGCGCCTAGGTACCAAGCAACGCCACGTCATGGAGATCGATGCAGGTGGAATCCGCGTCGATGCGCAACGCACGAGTTCGGACCGACGCCGCTGGGTCGAGTACTCCTGCGAGCCCGAGCCGGACACGCTCAAGTTCCACTCGCAGCGCCCAGCTCGATGCACCCTGCGCGTCGGCGACCGCTAGAGCATCGCCGAGCGCACGACGCGCCCCGTCGCGGTCGCCGGACAGGTGAAGCAGCCGGGCCCGGATCCGGAGTGCCTCGGCCTCGCTCCACCGCTCATTGGTGACCTCGATCCGGTCGAGGCCGCTGTTGATCAGCGACAGCCCAATCTCGGGGCGGCCCAGCATCGCGAACGCTTCGGCGATCAGCGTGTTTCGGAAGCAGAAGTAGCTTCGAGCGCCCGTGTTCCACCACGCGTCGCTCGTGGCCTGCATCTCCTCAATTGCCGAATGGTCGCCGCGAAAGAATGCCGCCGCAGCCTTCCAAAAACGTCCCGTGATCGCTATCAGGGCAAAACCGTGATGCTCCGACCGCTCGATCAGCGTGGGCGCCACCTCTTCGATGGTCGACCAGCTCCTTTCCAGGATGGCCACGAAACACTGATGGGTGAGGGCCTGCACCCAACTGTGCTGATGGTCGAGTCGGCCGGCGTGTTCAATCCCCGCTCCCACCGTCTCGACAGCCGTGCGCCGTTGGCCCCGCACCCACTGGGTCAACGCCAGGAAGCACGATGCCGTCGACGCGTGATCGGTGCCGAATACGAATCGGTCCGATTCGAAGTCGCCAGTTTTGTAGAGCTCTATCGATCGAGTGAGATGGTGTTCGGCCTCAGCGAGGCGACCGGTGTGAAACGCCACGGCACCGACTGCGCGGTTCGCAACGATCGCATCGCGCAGTCGGCCTGAATGGTCGGCTCGCTCCAGGAGATCGCGAGCGGCCGAGCCAGCAAGGTCATATTCATCACGAACCATATGGAACGAGTACACGCCGTTGAGTACGGTGAGCAAGCGATCCTGTTCGCCGACCACCTCACACAGCTCGCGTGCCCGCGCGTACGCGGCGCCGGTTACCGGTGCCGCAAAACCGGCCGTGCCCCGGAGCGCTCCTGCGAGGAGAAGTTGAACATCAAGCTCCGTTCGGGCCAGTTCGTCGGTCATTGACGACGAACGAAGTACGGCCAGTGCTGCCTCGGAGGCCGCGACGACCTCGGCGCTCGCCGAGTGATGGGCGGCGTTCTCCGCGGCGCGGAACCACCACACGACCGACCGGGTCGGATCCGACGACTCCTGGAAATGGCTGGCGACTAGGTGCGGCGATCCGAGCGCAGTCTCGGGAAACTTCTCAACCAACGTGACCGCGGCGCGCTCGTGGATACGCCTCCGATCCGGCCTCAACATCCGCGCATAGGCGGCGTCGCGTAGCAAGGAATGACGAAATCGAATCGTTCCCGCTTCACCTGTCGTCAGCACTTTCGAATCGATAAGCTCACGTATTCCAGCGGCAACATCGAGATCTTCTGCGACTTCGGTCAACATCTCGAGCGAGAACGAACGCCCCAGGGCCGCAGCAATTGGCGCAAGGCGCCCGCCGGTGCGAAGCCGATCGAGTCGAGCGCCGAGACCGTCGTGGAGGGTGAGCGGAATCACTCCATTTCCGTCCTCGCCGATGGTAAGCATGCCGTCGACGAGCGGGAGCGACTCGCGCTCCAGGAGAGCTCGGGTCACTTCGGAGAGGTACAGCGGTAGTCCGTCACTGCGCTGCAGAATGGCGGAGACGAGTTCCGGGTCGATAGGTCGACCGGCCACCTCCACCACCATTTCCCGTGCGTCTCGCTCGTCGAGGGTATCGAGCTGCACCGTGAGCAATGGCCGACGCGATGGGAGCGGGGACGTGGTCTCGATGCTGTCGTTGGGGCGCGATGTCAAAACCACCAGGAGGTGCGCATCCTTGAGCTCCGTCAAAATGTGGTCGACGAGCGCCATCGTCGTCACATCGGCCCAGTGCACGTCCTCGATGGCGATGAGCAGCGGTGAGGGTCGCGCCAAATCGGCAACGACTCGCCGGACGCCTTCGAACAACGCTCGTCGGCGTTCGGCGGGCGCCGTCGGGGCCTGTGTGCTATCTGTCGGAGTCCCCGAGGAGTTTCCGGCACCGGCTCGGTCGAACAGGCCCGTGAATATGGCGGCGTCATCGGCGAGGCCGAGACGTTCGGCCAAGTCCTCAAGCTTGCGCGTGCGACGTTCGTCGGTGTCGCCGATTTGCACGTCTGCGGCGTCGGCCATAGCCCGTCGAAGCGGATGGGCCTGAACCAGCTGGTCCATGTCAGTGCACGCAAACTGGATTCCGGTCCAACCCTGACTTGTAGCGATGCTTCCGAAGGCCGCGAGGAGGCGTGACTTGCCCACTCCCGCTTCGCCGACAATCATCACCGCGCGAGCCGGCCCTTGACCCGCCTCCGCGAGCTGCTCAAGGAGGCCCGCAAGTTCGTCTTTTCGACCTACGAGGGATTTGTTTCCGTCCTCGAAGGAAAGGGCCCTCCCCCGCCGACCAAGTACGCGGTTCAATCGCATTGGCTCTGCGAAACCCTTCAACGACACGGCCCCGAGATCTTCGAATGCAAACGATTCTTCGGTAAGACGCCGGGTGAGCTCGCTGACCGTCACGGACCCGATAGGTGCGTTCGATTCGACTCGCGACGCAAGCGTCGGCGTGTCACCAACGGCGTCGATGATGGACAGCGAGTCGTCCCCGAGGACGTTGCCGACGATCGTGACGCCTGTCGCAATGCCGACTCGTGCCCGAAGCCCTATCGAGCGCAGGACAGACAGCCGATCGACGGCCGCTTGAATGGCCAGTCCGGCGGTGATCGCCCGAACGGCGTCGTCACCATGGCTGATCGGATACCCGAAATAAGCCATCACCCCGTCGCCGGTGTACTTGGCAACAACACCGCCGGAGCTCGTAACGGCGTCGCGGCAGGCACGGCTGTATGAGGAGACCAGCTCTGCGTACTCCTCTGCGTCCATATTGTTGGCAAGCACTGTGGACCCGACGAGGTCGCAGAAGAGCACGCTCAGGTTGCGCCGCTCGACCGTCGCCGAAGTATGCGTGGGTTCTCGTCGAGCCACCAACGCGGCCGCGAATCGCTTTCGATTTCCGAGCGTCAGGCCCAGCGACTGCAGGTCAGCCTCGCCAAGACCCTCGAGCACATCGAAGTCGATGCCTTCAGCCTGAAATGCCGAAACGTACTCCGCGAAGCCACACGACTTGAGCCATGCAGCGAAATCTGGATCCGTCGTCATAATCTCCAGTGTCGCCGATGTTGGAGTCGGAGTCCATCGCCGGGTGCGGCGCCGCCCCGGCCAACAACAACCCCGTGCCACGACGTGCCGCGAAAACCCCGTGCCACGACTGCGTGCCACGACTGCGTGAACTGGCCACCAGACGCATAGCGCACGCGATGATAAGCGAGGTCACGGTCGGTGGAAGCCGTAACCGACACGCCATCAGCGCGAGACGTTGCGACCCGGCGCTAAACCTGCAGCGTGGGAAGTGGCAACGTGTCGAGGGCGCGCCACCGACGAAGCCACTCGGCCCGAGCCGACGACTCAGGGTCTGATCTCGACAACAACTGAATCATCTGCACACGTACCAAGTCGAGAATTGCCGACGACTCGAAGCCGATCGCCTGAAGGGCAACTCGACCGTACGCCTCAACGAACAGGGGCCAGAACTCATGGGCGATACCGCGGAACTGGAACGTCCACCACAGCCATCCAACGTCAGACAGAGGACTTCCCCAGCCAGCGAACTCCCAATCCAGCAAACCACCGACACGAACCCGGCGGACGTCGACGTCCCACATGACATTGTGCATTCCGAAGTCGCCGTGAACGAGACTGATCCCCCGGCCGACAGCGGGCGACGCCAGCGCGGCAAGCATCTGTTCAGACTCGGCACCAGGCACAAGCCCCTCAGTCACAAAGGGAACCAGCGCCGCAACACGAGAGGCGATGTCGAGGTCGACATCGCGGAGCGGCTGGGGCGCAGCGTTCTGAACCGCCTGGAGCAACCGAGCAAGGACGACGCACCGTTGGCGCACGTATCCAAGTGATCGCCGACTCAAGAACGTCAGGCCGTTCTCTCCGGGCACCTCGTCAAAAACGGTGACGGTCCAATCGCCATGGTCGCCATGAGCCACGATCTTCGGTGTCGGTATTGACTGATTGTCGTACGTGTTAAGGACCGACAGAACTCTCGCTTCTCGACGAAGGTCGGCTCGCTTCAAAGGCATCGTTGCGGCCTTCACAACAGAAAGCCGGTTCGCGATCACCACACGAAAGGACAGGTTCGAAAACCCGCCAACGGTCGGCAACGTCGGACCGAGGGCCGCGATGCCGGTGACGTCGCGTACGGCGTCGACGACGCCGGCGGGAACAACGACACCGATGGCTATCACGAGAGCCTCACCCGGCGGACGCTCAATCGAGGAGCCGGCGAACAGCAACGCCGGGCGTCATGCACGGGTCCGCCCCACGCGACCCGAGCGGCGTTCGAACCGTGCCACTGCGTACTCGAGCAACCGGTCGAGGAGCTCCGTTGCACTGACGCCAGTGGCTTCCCAGAGCTTCGGGTACATGGAGATCGGCGTGCATCCCGGGATCGTGTTGACCTCGTTGATCAACCAACCCCGAGGCGTTCGTCCATCGGGACGGACCGATCCGTCGTCGAAGAAGAAGTCGACGCGGGCAAGCCCTTCGCACCGCAAGGCTGCGTAGGCCCGAAGCGCTAACCGTTGGCCCTCTTTTGCATCGACAGCAGGGAGTTGGGCCGGAATCTCGGTCGTGCTGACGTCGAGAAGATACTTGTCGTCGTAATCGTAGAACTCACTGCCCGGAAGAATTTCGCCTGGCACCGAGATGATGGGCCGTTCGTTGCCGAGCACTCCAAACTCGATCTCTCGCCCGTTGATCCCCTCTTCGACGATGACCCAATCATCGAAGCCAACCGCCAACTCGACCGCTCCTTTGAAATCGCCACGTCCACTTACTTTCGAAACCCCGACCGACGAGCCGAGGTTCGCCGGTTTTACGAACATCGGATACCCCAGGGCCTCCCGGCACTCGTCTTCGAACGCGCCTATGTCACCTGCCGTCACGAGATCCCACACGGCCCTCGCTCGATAGTCGGCCTGTGGCAAACCTGCTGAGCCAAACATGGTCTTCGCGATGACTTTGTCCATCGCAATCGATGATGCGAGGACTCCGGATCCGACGAAGGGCACGCCAGCCAGTTCCAACATGCCCTGCACCGTGCCATCTTCGCCAAAGGGTCCGTGAAGGACGGGGAGAACGATCGGCAAGAGATCCTCGTGCGATTCCGGTACGAGCGCCGACGTTGGTGACGCCGTTGCGGAGGCCACGGCAAGAACGTCGCGCTGTTGCACCACGGGACCTTCAGCACTGACTCGCGAAAACGCGTGGATACCTGTTGCGGCGCTCTGCGCGAGAAGCTCGCGGGCATTCTCGCTCGCCACCCACTGACCGTCCTTGGCGATTCCGATCGCGGTCACGTCGTACTTCGACTGGTCAAGACTCTGCAACGCCCAGACCGCAGAAGAACACGACACCTCGTGTTCGGCGGATCGGCCGCCGAAGAGAACGACGACTCGCCGCTTGCGCAGTTGGCCGGAATCATCTTCCAAGCTCACGACCCACCAGCTTTCAACATGGCCCGTATCCCGAGTCCCATGATGAACAGCCCACCAAAGCCGTAGAGAAGATACAGACGATGCCGCAACTGGAAACGGTAGGCGTACAGAATGCCGACGGCGATTATGGCCACGAACCCATAGAAGAGGTGGAACTGAGGCGGGTTTCGCTTGTCGTGGCTGACCATCCACACACCGAGGGCTACCTGTACGAATACGGCGATTTGAACGGCGGTCGTATACCACCATAGGGCACGGGTACGCAGTGAAACCACCCGATGCGCGGCGAGCGACCAGACACCAGCCGAGGCATTCCCGAAGATCATCACCCAGGCCCACAGCTTGTGGACTCCATAGACGGTCGCAAGGACCACGGTAGAAAACATCGGTGCGAACGCTACCCTCCCGAAGGCGCGGCAATACGCGTTATCGCAATCCGATCCTCGTTTCCCAATCTGGTGAGCCCGTGTCCGATCAGCTCAGGCGGGAACGGCCTCGGAGGTACGAGCCTGGATCTCAGCGAGTCGCTGCGACTGCTTCGCCTTCGCCTCTTCGAATGACGCAGCTGCAAGTTCCACGATCTCGTCGATCTCGCCGTCGTTGAATCCGGCGAGACGACGGAAGTTCTTCGCAAGGTGCACGGGGTTCTCTTCGGATTCACCGCGAAATCCGCCGTAGGAGAACAATTTGTCGACTGCCTTTTGGAATTCGAGCGCGCGGCCCTGGCGTTCCTTGTCGTTCACGGTGACCTTGCGCAACCAGTCAGAACCCATCTTCACGTGCGTAACTTCATCGGCGAGCATCCAGTCTTCACAGAAGAACAAGACCGGGTCGCCGGTGCCGTCTCCGAAGTCTCGCATCGTGTTGAACACGTCGATCGCCAGGCCCTCAAGGGCGCGGTTCACTCCGGCCAGTCGGAGCACGGGATCGTCGTTGCACGCCGCCTGGAACAGCGTCGTCTGTTCTGCGAACTCACCGATTTCAGTTCCCATGTGCTCGCCGAGTTTGATGCTTATCTCGCAATGCCGAGCTTCGTCCCAACATTGGCGCGCCATGTCGAGCTTCAGTTCGAACGGGACGTCGTCGGGACCGGTTCCGACGTTGAAGTCGTAACAGGTGCGACCTGCCCCCTCAAGGGCCTGAATCTCGCCGGTGAAGATACCGTGCATAAGTCGCCGGGCGGCATCCGGGGCGTCTTCGTCTTGGGGGCGAAAACCAGATCTGGCCCGCCCGTTCGAGGCGGCCGCGCTTCGAGGATCAAACATCGTTTCTTCGAAGTTGATCCGCACAAAACGGTCATCTCGAGCAAGGTCGTTCGTCGTCAGCATCTTCTTCATTGTCGACTCATCTCTTCGTAATGGCCGTTGAGGCGCACGCCACTTCTGGCACGTGTTCTCCCGATATTACAGAATCGCCATTGTTGGGGAAAATCTTGACATGAAAGCCGCAGCCGGACCAGAAACACTCCGAGATGGATCCGAAATGGAATAGTAAACAGACCGCAAACAGCGTGCGACGGAAATTGTGCAATCGTTGCAACTTCTGCTCCCAAAATAGGCCCACGTGAGGAACCACATGAAAACCACCACCAAACGATTCCAACTTCTGACATCGTCCCTAGTCGTTGCGGGACTTGTCGCTGCCCCGAGCCTTCGAGCCGACGCCGCTGCCAAGAAAACCACGAAAAAGGCCGTGAAGACCACGAAGAAAGCCGCTCCGACGACCGAAGCGGTGCCCGCAACAACAGCCGCTCCCACGACTGCGGCGCCGAAGAAGGATCTGGTCTTCGCGATCGTGCTTCCGAGTTCGAAGGAGGATAAGGCATTCAGCCAGTCGGGCTACGAGGGACTCGTTGCCGCCACAAAGAAGGTTGGGGGCAAGATCATCCTTCAGGAGAACGTTCCCGTTGCCTCGGCCGCGGAAGCAGTGCGCAACCTGGCGTCGCAGAAGCCCACCGTTGTCATGGCGCTCGGTGGCCAGTTTGCCGACGCAATTGCTACGGTTGCTCCGCAGTTCCCCGACGTGCAGTTCGTGGGTGTGAACGGCAGCAAAGAAGGCACCAACCTGTCGTCGTGGTCGCTGGCCGAGGGTCAGGTCGCGTATCTTGCCGGCGTCCTCGTCGCAGCAGAAAATCCCGGCGTGAAGAAGATTGGCCGAGTGGCCGGCATCACGATTGCACCGCTGCAGCTCGGGTCGGCTGGATTCATCGACGGTGCCCGCAGCGTCGACCCAGCAATTGAGTACATCAGCACGTTCACTGGAAACATGGACGACGTCGCAAAGGCCAAGGAAGCGACGCTGGCCGCCGGGAACGCCGGTGCGAAGTTCATCTACAGCGGGATGAATGGTGGTCTGGTCGGCCAGGAACAGGCTGCAGACGAACTCGGGATCCGCCTTATCAACAACACGACCAACAAATGCACTGACCCGAAGGTCGGCGTGATCTACTACGCAGCGGTCAACTCGTCGACCTCGTTCGCGACCAAGACCATTGCCGAGAGCTTCGCAACCGGCACATTCAAAGCAGGATCGAAGCGCACGAACCTCGAGTTCCCCGACGCGTTCGGCGTCGTTCTCTGCAGCGGCACACCAAAGCCGGTCACCGCAAAACTCCTCGCTGACGTCGAGAAGAAGCTGATCTCCGGTGAGATCAAGATCGGTTTGCAGCCGGCGAAATAACACACAGAGGTCGCTTCGTCCAAACGTGTGGAGCCCGGCATCAGTCGGTCTCCACGCATTTGACCCTGCGCCCCGCAATCGTCTCCCAACAACGCCGAGGTTCCCAGATATGTCGACCCTGCTCGCCGAACTACGCGACATCGTCAAGGTTTTTCCCGGAGTACGCGCCAATGACGGCATCACGTTTTCGGTGGAGAGCGGTGAAGTTCACGGGCTCCTCGGTGAAAACGGCGCCGGCAAGTCAACGCTGATGTCGATCCTCTACGGTCTGTACCAACCCGACGAGGGGACCATCGTGCGACGGGGCGTACCGATTCGTCTTCCGTCGCCGCGCGCCGCGCTTGACGCCGGAATTGCCATCGTGCAACAACACTTTGCCCTGGTTCCCACCATGACCGTCGCGCAGAACGTCGTTCTCGGGGCTGAACCCTCGTGGCGCCTCTCGAATCGCGCCATCGAATCGAAGATTCGAGAAATCACTGAGAAATACCATCTCGACGTCGACCCCGGCGTAAAGGTAGGCACACTTAGCATTGGGGAGCGTCAGAGGGTCGAGATCCTGAAGTGTCTGTATCGGACTCCCGAGGTCGTCATCTTCGACGAACCAACGACCGTGTTGATCCCTCAGGAGATCCATGATCTCTTCGTCACCCTACGCGCGCTGGCGAACGAGGGCAAGGGCATCGTGTTGATCACTCACAAACTCGACGAACTCGTACAGGTCACCGATCGGATCACGGTTCTGCGCTCGGGGCGAAGCGCTGGAACCGTGACGACGGCTGACGTCGACGGTCCGACATTGGCCCGCCTTATGGTGGGGCGCGACGTCCGGTTGCGCAGCACGGCAAGTTTTGTCGGCCTGGACACCGACGACGCACCCGATCCTCCACGATCGATTGATCGGAGTTTGACCCCGGCGCTCTCTCTGAAGTCGCTCTCCCTGCATGACGGCGGCGTTGAACGTCTCCGCAACATCACACTCGACGTTGCGCCGGGCGAGATTGTCGGCATGGCTGGCGTGGAAGGCAACGGCCAACGCGAACTTGTCGAGCTCCTTTGCGGAACTCGATCGGCGACCAGCGGCACTATCTCCGTCCGGGGCGCCGACCTCACCACAGCAGGGCCAACAGCACTGAGCGCCGCCGGGGTGCGTGTTGTGACCGAAGATCGTCACCACAACGGATGTATTCTCGACATGACTGTCGGCGAGAACCTCGTGTGCGACCGAATTCGGGAGCGGCCCTACAGTCGCCGCGGGGTCCTTTCGTGGTCGGCAATCAACTCGTTCGCTGTTGATCTGATCAAGGATTACGGAGTCAAGACTCCCGGTCCGAACACACTTATTCGTTCGCTGTCCGGAGGGAACCAACAGCGGGCAATCCTCGCCCGCGAACTCAGCCGGCCGGTCACGATTCTGGTCGCGGCGCAACCGACCAGGGGCCTGGATGTGGGCGCGATCGAGGAGATCACTGAACGCGTACTTACCACGCGAGACGACGGTGCCGGAGTGCTCCTCGTGTCCTCGGACCTGTCGGAGATCATGGCGCTCTCCGATCGAATTGCGGTTCTCTATCGTGGAGCGATCGTAGGAATAGTGGTCCGCGCCGACGCCACCACGGAACATCTCGGCGAATTGATGGCGGGCGTTGGTGCCAGTGGTGGCGAGGCCGGACTTACCACGGTCGGCTCATGAGCTTTCGCGACACAGTACGTAAGCTTAGTATTTCCCTCCTCGGTATCCTCTTTGGATTCGCGGTCGCTGCCGTGATCATCGCGCTGCAAGGCAAACCTATTGGTAGCTCGATGTCAGCGTTGCTCGAAGGTTCCTTCGGTTCGAGCTTTGCGGTCGGAAACACGCTGAACAAAGCAGCCCCGCTACTACTGGTTGCGCTCGGCTTCATTCTCGCCAACGCAGCTGGCCTGGTCAGCATCGGCGGCGAGGGACAGATCTTCATCGGCGGAACCTGCGCAGTAGCCGCGGGCCTCGCTATGAGCGAACTCCCTCAACCGATTCCATTGATCTGTGCACTCATTGCGGGATTCATCGGAGGAGGTTTCTGGAGCGCAATCGCCGGCTGGCTGAGAGCACGACTGGGCGTGAATGAAGTGATCGCGACGCTGTTGCTCAACTACATTGCCCTCAACATCACGGAGTACGTCGTCGACCAAAAATGGCTGCTTCGCGATGGCGACGCCGAACCGCAGTCGCGGGAGCTTCCGGGGTCGGCCCGCCTTGGCCGACTGCTCCCCGACTCGACGTCGCAGCTTCACCTCGGTGTGATCATCGCTGTCGTGGCAGCCGTTGCCGTGTGGTTCATTCTTCGCCGCACGGTCCCGGGTTTCCGGATCCGGATGCTCGGCAAGAACCCCCAGGTTGCCGCCCGCAACGGTGTCTCGCTTCGTTCGATGAGTGTGGGGGTCATGTTCGGCGCCGGAGGCCTTGCCGGATTGGCGGGCACGTCGATGCTCCTCGGCGAGCAGTACCGCTTGCGCCCCGGCTTTTCCCCCGGCTATGGGTTCGATGGCATTGCCGTCGCGCTCATCGCCAACAACAACCCAATGGCAGCAATTCCGGCGGCCATTTTGTTCGGCGCCCTCCGAGCGGGCGGCAACCTTCTCGAAGCCCAGGTCCAGGTTCCCCAGGCGCTCGTCATCGTGATCCAGGGAACCATCATCTTTGCCGTTGCCGGAATGGCATACGTACAGAAACGGGTGAGAACGCCCGTCGTCGCTGCTGACCCGCCGAGCAACGACTGCGTCGACAGCATCGACTCCAGCCCACCGGTCACCCCCGTAACGGCGGCGGCACGGTGATGCGCTTGGGTATCGACTGGAGTTCGGTCAGCGCAGTTGGGTTGTTGGCTCCCACCATTCGCTATGGCACGCCAATTGCGTATGCCGCACTCGGGGAGACGTTCAGCCAGCGAGCCGGTGTGATCAACATCGGGATCGAAGGGGTGATGCTCTCCGGTTCTTGTATCGGGGCGGTCGTCGCGCTTGCTACCGGAAACGTCGCTCTCGGATTTCTCGCCGCCATCGTAGGCGCGATGGTCGTGATGACACTCATTGCCGGTCTCGTGCTGCTCCTCAAAGCCGATCAGATTGTCGTGGGTGTCGGTGTCAACCTGGCTTCGCTCGGCATCACGACGATCGTGGCCAAGAGAATCGGGTCCGACCTCACAAACGTCGAAGCCTTGCGTCCGTGGAAGATCGCTGGCTTAAAGAACCTTCCATTCATCGGAGAGATCCTTTTTCGGTCCAAGGCAACGGTGTACCTCCTGATCGTTGTAGTGATTCTATGCACACTTACTTTGAATCGTTCAGCGTGGGGATTGCGGGTCAAGGCAGTCGGCGAAACGCCGGCCGCTGCGGACTCCGCCGGGATAGTTGTCAACCGAACACGGTTCCAGGCGATGTTGGTCTGCGGCGCACTCGCCGGTCTTGGTGGAGCGGCCCTGTCGCTCGGCTCTGCGTCAGGATTCAGCGAGAACATGGTGGCTGGGCAGGGTTTCATCGCGCTCGTCGCCGTCATTTTTGGACGCTGGCGTCCCGCGGCCGTTGCCTTCGGGGCCATGTTCTTTGCCCTCTTTACGGCCGTGGGATTCAACGCAGCACCGTGGGGCCTTACGATTGCCCCGCAAATCATCAACTCCGTGCCCTACGTCGCCTCGCTTCTCGCACTCGTACTGCTGCGAAAGAATGCCAGCCCACCGGCGTCGTTGTCGCGTCCCTTCGAGCGTCGGCGTTAACGTCCCGAGTCGCTCGGACGCAAAGCGCAGATGTATTCCCACTGCGCAGCTGATACTGGCATGACGCTGAGTCGATTGGCCTTCTGAAGGAGATGAAAGTGGCCCAGCGCATCGGTATGTGCACGTAATTCCTGCAGACTCAGAACGTCTTCGAAACGAGCGACGAATCGAACATCGCGGCTCAGCCATCGAGGTTTGGCCGGGGTCGACTTCGGATCGAAGTAGTGGCTTGAGGAATCGAACTGGGTCGGATCGGTGTATGCCTCGCCGACGATCTCCGCAGTACCGGCGATTCCCGGTACCTTACAACTGGAATGCGCGAAGAAGAACTGATCCCGCGGCGACATATCGCGCATCCAGTTGCGGGCGCGAAAGTTGTGAACGCCATCCCAACGAAACGTCTTCTTCGGTGACGCGGCCAGATGATCGATCGAGAGTTCGTCGGGCTCAGACTTCATCAGCCAGTGCGCCACAGAATCAGGCCACTGCGCCACTGGAATGAAGGCTGCCGATTTCAGCGGTGTCGAACCCGGCGAAAGCGAGCACGTGATCGGTGTGGTCCCCCGCGTTCGACGGCGGACTTTGAATCGCTCCGGGGGTTCGGCTGAAGCGCGGTGCCGGCGCCGGTTGCACAAAACCGTTGTCGTGATCGAACGTCTTGCGCGCAACGTTGTGAGGATGATCTGGTGCCTCTGCGATCGAAAGGACCGGTGCAAAACAAACGTCAGTATGTTCCATAAGCGCGCACCACTCATCGCGCGTCTTCGTCGCGAATACCGCTCCGATCTTCTGCTTGAGCGCAGGCCAACCTTTGCGGTCCATCTGAGCGTCCCATTCGGCACCGTCAAGACCGGCCAGGCGGCGAAGTTCGGCATAGAACTGCGGCTCGATCGAACCTATTGAGATGAACTTTCCGTCTCTGCACTCGTACACGTCGTAGAAGTGCGCGCCGGTATCGAGCAAGTTCGAACCCCGCTCCGGGTGCCAGGCACCCGCCGCCGACATCGAGAAGAACATCGACATCAGGGACGCGGCTCCGTCGACCATCGCCGCATCGACGACCTGCCCCTTGCCACTCGTGCGAGCCTCCAGCAGCGCACAGACCATTCCGAAGGCCAGAAACATGCCGCCCCCTCCGAAGTCACCGACCAGGTTCAAGGGAGGAACCGGCTTTTCACCGGCTCGCCCGATGCCCTCAAGTGCACCGGCCAGCGCAATGTAATTGATGTCGTGTCCGGCGGCGTTTGCATACGGGCCTTCTTGCCCCCAGCCAGTCATACGGCCGTAGACAAGCCGTTGGTTACGTGCCCAACAGTCATCGGGCCCGATCCCGAGACGTTCCATGACGCCGGGGCGAAATCCTTCGAAAAGGCCATCGGCCTTTTCGACGAGTCGCATCACGACTTCGCGTCCCTCAGGGCTTTTCAGGTCAACACCGATTCGGTGTCGCCCGCGAACCGACGAGTCTTTCGGCGGTTCCCCGGGGCCACCCGGGCGCACACTTTGCGATCGATCGATGCGAATCACGGTGGCACCCATGTCGGCGAAGAGCATTCCGGCATAGGGGCCAGGGCCGATGCCCGCCAACTCGACGAGAACGGTTCCGGCGAGCGGTCCACGACGGCCAGCGACAAGATCAGGTGTACTCATGACCAACAGTGTTACCGCTCCACTGCCCTCGCACCAACCGAGCCAGGATTGGTCACATGCACGCTGCCAGCGTGCAAGCATGCGAGGGTGACTTCTCCTCACGATGCTCGGGCTGTGTCCGACGACCTCGCCACGACCAATCATGAGCCCCAGCCGGTAACCCGGGTTGATGCGCTCACCGGCAACGTTGTGATCATCAATGCGAATCGCCAAAAGCGGCCGAACCTCCCGTCCAGCGGATGCCCGTTTTGTCCAGGAGGGATTGAGACACCGGAGCCATATGAATCCACGCATTGGTTCAAGAATCGCTGGCCTCAATTGCCCGACGGACGCGCCGAGGTGCTTTTGTACTCCCCCAACCACGATGCCACCTTTGCATCGCTGGGAATCGATGGTATCGGCAAGGTTATTTCCCTTTGGGACGATCGCTACCGCGAATTGGGCTCGCGGCCCGACGTCGCCTATGTCCTGGAGTTTGAAAATCGCGGACCAGAGGTTGGCGCCACGATCAAGCATCCCCATGGACAGCTCTACGCGTTCGACAACGTTCCGCCATTTCCTCTGCGCGAGTTGCAATTGGGATACGACGCTGTCGCATCGGAATTGGCCGACCTCGACCCCGAGCTTTTGGTCTGTGAACACGGCGATTGGGTGTGCTGGATCCCGGCGGCAGCGGTTTGGCCCTATGAACTTCGATTCGCCCCTCGGACTCCATATGTGGACATATCTTCTGCCGAGCCGACGTGGCAACAGCTCGCGGAGACTCTCTGCGATGCTCTCGGTCGTCTCGATTCCCTTTTCGATGCACCGATGCCGTACATGCTCTGGATCCACCAGCGTCCCACCGACGGAGGTGACTGGCCGACTGCGCACCTCCACATCCATGTCACACCGATTCTTCGGGCGCCGGGTGTGCAACGCTTCGTCGCAGGCGCGGAACAGGGCGCTGGGGTCTATCTCAATCCGGTGCCACCAGAAGTAGCAGCAGGGAATCTGCGAAATGCGAGGGCAAAATAGTATGCAGACGAATGAGTTTCGAGTTGTGGCACCGGGGCGGGTCAACATCATCGGTGATCACACCGACTACACCGGCGGTTTGTGTCTTCCGATGGCGATCGACCTCGCAACGACGATGGAGTTTTCGCACGGTGGCGACCACGTCGAACTCGTATCAGCCGACGAACCGGACCCGGCCTTCGTTTCTATCAACACCCTCGACGTCGACGTCGCAACGCTCAATCCCTACTGGGCCCGCTATGTCGGCGGTATGGTGAGCGTCGTTCGACCCTCGACGGGTCTCGTTGGGCGCGTGACCACCACGATCCCGATGGGCGCTGGACTGTCGAGCAGTGCAGCATTTGAGGTGGCACTCGCCCTGGCACTCGGACTACGGGGGACGCCATTCGAAATTGCGCTCGCGTGTCAGAAGGCCGAACAACTCGCGACCGGTGTACCGACAGGAATTCTCGACCAACTCGCATCAGCGGCCGGCCGCAAAGGACACGCCATGATCCTTGACTGTCACGATCAGAGCCTGTCCTACGTCGCGATGCCCGAAGCGGTTGAAATTGTTGTGATCCACTCGGGACAGGAACGTCATCTGGCAGCATCTGGTTACACCGCGCGGGTCGAGCAGTGTCGGGCGGCCGAGCGAGAAATCGGGCCGCTTCGACTCGCAACGGTGTCGGCCGCGGACACGATCACGGATCCGGTTGTTGCCCGTCGGGCACGGCACGTGATCAGCGAGAATCAGCGGGTCCGGGATTTTGCGTCGGCCATGGCAGCCTTCGACTTCAACGACGCAGGTTCGATCATGACCGACAGTCATCGAAGCCTTCGCGATGACTACGAAAGCTCGCATCCGGTCGTCGACGAGCTCGTCGACTCGCTGTTGACGCGCAGCGGCGTCTTTGGAGCGCGGATCACCGGCGGCGGGTTCGGCGGTTGCATCGTCGCAATGACCGAGCCCGGCGCGCTCGGAGAGGGGTGGCATGTACGCGCCGCCGACGGGGCTCGCGTCATCGAGTGATCGTGCGCTGCCCCGATAGGATCAGCGCGACGCGTGGAGAACTGAACCGAGGCGTGACACGGCGTGCGGGGTCCGAACGCCCCACCAAAAGAGGTCCTTCCCATCCACAAACACCGTAGGAGCGACCGTTTCAAGCTCCGCTCGATTTCGCTCGCCGAACACATAGGGCTCATCGGGGGCGATCACCAGATCGGGGCCCAACGCAGCTGCCTCGTCGAGGTCCATTTCCGGATAGGTATTGTCTGAGCCGCTCGCAACCGAGTCTATCCCGAGCGAAGCGAGTAGCGAGGTGCCATAGGTCTGTTCGTTGAGCGTCATCCAAGGTCGCTTCCAAATAGGAATATATGCTCGCCTACGACTACCGGAGTCTGAACGAAACGAAGGGGCGCAGTCGAGTCCGCGCTGCGGGCCTACGTCGACGGCCACGGCGAGATCGCGCATTTGAGGTGCGACATGATCGAGATGGGTGATGTGGATGGGATGGACCAGCACCCCCGCCGCGCGCATCGCCTCAACGTCAGGGAGCCGGTTCTCTTGGTCACACACAACAACGAGGTCTGGCCGAAGGGAGACGATCTCCTGTATGTGCGGGTCCTTTGTCCCACCAACGGTTGCGAATCGGTCGCCCTGTTCGCAGAAACGGGTGACCGCAACGGGTTCTACGCCCCACGCGAGGAGCGTTTCGGTTGCACTCGGAACAAGGGAAATGACGCGCATGCCCGAAGGCCTACATCTGTTCCAGGAGCTGCGTCTTCTTGGCATCGAACTCCGCCTGGGTGAGCACTCCCTGTTGACGGAGGGCGTCGAGTTTCTCAATCTGTTCCGGCACACTGAGCTGACGACGACCCGCGACACGATCCATGTCGCGGGCCTGCGCGCGTTCGATTTGGCGGTAGATCACCCCCTGAATGTTGAACGGGTTCTGCATGTTGTGGAACCGCTGTTGACCATTTTCTCCGCCGGACTCGACCATAAGGTCGCCGGATCGGGTGATGCGCTCCCACACCGTTTGCGACGATGAGATGTCGTTGATGCGCTCAAGGGGTATCTCTCGTCCGGTCTTGGTGAAGACCCCCGAGCGGTAGATGAGACGATCGGTCGTGAGCACCAGCCGAGTGGTGGACCACTGGATCCAACGCTGGGCCAGCCAGAGCAGGGCCAGAAACATGATCGCAACGGGAAGCCAGGTTGCGAGGTCATTTGCGGTCCCTCCGAAGTCGAATCCGATCGCAAGAACGAGGGCCGCGATGCCAGCCCCGACAAAAAGTATCAATGGTGCGAACAGCGTGATCGGATGCGGACGACGTTCCATGACGAGTTCTTCGTTTTCAAAAAGATGCTTCTTGGGGAACGACATGTCTCGATGGTACGTCGTCGGCGCATCCCCGTGCTGTATCGGCGGCGCGGCCCCTGGTTCCAACTCTGGCAAGATTGGCGTTTGAAATCACACGCGTGTGGTTTGCTGTTCAAAGCCGACCGCCGAAAAAGCTGTCCCACCCCTTCCCCATACTCGTGACCATGAACCCGGACGCCCCGAAAAACCGCCCGATCCCCAATTCCGAGCCCGATGATCCGGGCTTGGAGGGTTTCCGCGGCTCCGGGTCGGGCTTGTCAGCCCATCGGCCGAAACCGCCTTCGGACGACGAGCTTCTCGATGGTCTGAACCACCAGCAACGACTCGCGGTTGAGAGCACGGCTGCGCCCCTGTGCATCTTGGCCGGTGCCGGCTCCGGAAAGACCCGAGTGCTCACGCGCCGTATTGCCTATCGAATCGACCAGGGGAGCGCCGATGCTACCCACACGCTTGCGCTGACCTTCACCCGGAAGGCAGCCGAGGAGCTTACGAAACGTCTCGGCCAACTGGGCGTGCGAGAACGAGTCGCGGCGGGGACCTTTCACTCTATTGCCTACGCCCAACTTCGCCAGTGGTGGGCCGATACCGGCCAGCGAACCCCGCAGCTCACTGAGTCAAAAATGCGCCTGGTCGCACCATTGCTCGGTGCCAAACGCGGCGTCGTACAGCCGGTCGATGTCGTGTCCGAGATCGAGTGGGCAAAGGCGCGCCTTCTCACGCCGCAGACCTACGGTGTCGCCGTAGAGGAACTTGGTCGCAAGCCTCCGCTCGGCATCGCAGAGATGGCTGCGCTGTATAGCCGCTACGAGAGCGACAAGGCCCGCAAGGGAATCGTTGACTTCGACGACCTCCTGGTGATGTGCGTCCGGGCGCTCGAAACTGACCGCGAGTTTGCGGCGCGCCAGCGCTGGCGCTTCCGTCACCTTTTCGTCGACGAATTTCAAGACGTGAATCCAGCCCAGCATCGGCTTTTGGAAGGATGGCTCGGGCTCGGTGACTTTGCCGGGGTCGGGCCGGGCGATGCCATTGACCTCTGTGTGGTTGGCGATCCGAACCAGGCAATCTACGCGTGGAATGGGGCCGACCCCACCTTTCTCACGGAGTTTCGAACCCGACACACGAATGCTCAAGTCGTCAGGCTCGAAGACAACTATCGATCGACACCGGAAATACTCACGGTGGCCGATGCCGTCCTGGGTCCCGGACCGCGCGAAAGCCGACCGCTGAATCCCAATCGACCATCAGGACCCATACCGACCACCACGAGTTACGCAAGCGACCTCGAAGAAGCGAAAGCCGTTGCTCGGGCCGTTCGCGATCGCCACTCAAGCCGAACGCCGTGGAAGCACATGGCCGTCCTCACCCGAACAAACGCCCAGGGCCTGCTGTTCGAAGAAGCGTTTCGCGCGGCCGGAATCCCGCACCGTGTCCGAGGCGGTGGAACGTTCCTCAATCAGAGCGCGATCAAAGAAGCACTGAACGAGCTTCGCCGTCTACCGGCGGACCTGCAGTTCTCGGCACGGATTGCCGATATTGAGGAGATGGCCGCCGAAGCCGCCCGCATTGGCACGACAGGTCCGGAAGGCGTCAACGAGCGGGCATCACAACTCGACGGCTTGGTGCGTCTGGGGTTTGAGTTTCTCGGTGCCGACCCAACGGGCACGACAACCGCGTTTGTGCAATGGCTCAACGGTGTCATCACGTCGCGAAACGACGAACCTGATCGAACCACAAACGTGGTGGAGATTGCGACATTCCACCGATCCAAAGGTCTCGAATGGCCGATCGTTTTTCTTACCGGCCTCGAACGCGGATTTGTGCCGATTGGGCAAGCGTCGGACCAGACGGGCTGGGACGAAGAACGGCGTCTTCTCTACGTTGCGGTCACCCGCGCCGAGCGCGAGCTTCATTGCTCCTGGGCGAAGTCACGAACATTCGGCAGCCGGACCACGAGCCGAAATGAGTCGCCGTGGTTGAGCAATGTCGATGCTGCGCGCCAGTCACTGGAGCAGCCAGGCAACGGCGATTGGCGAACCGTTCTCAGGATCAATCGTGAACGACTCGCTGCGGCGAAAGCAGCCGGCGTGCCCGGCGTCCGAGGCACCAGGCGAGCAACCATCGGGCTCGGCACCAACGCCGACCCGGTCGTGTTCGAGGCGCTGAAAAAGTGGCGAGCGGAAACGGCACGCAAGACCGGCGTGCCTGCCTTCGTAATCTGTCACGACACAACACTGGCCGCCGTCGCCGAGGCGACTCCCTCCGACCACGAGGCGCTGCGGTCGATCGCCGGCTTTGGCCAGGTCAAGGTGGACCGCTACGGGGAAGGCGTTCTTGCCGTACTTCGAGGGTGTAAGGCTTCGTAGTCACAACCTACAGTGAAACCGTGCGATTCACTATCGAGCAAACGTTCCAGGCTTCCCCAGCTGATACCCTACGCGCGCTTACCACTGCGACGTACCTTCGCGAAGGCATGGCGCAGCTTCCCGACATCGGCGTACGGTCGGTTCAACAGCAACAAGTCGACTCGACGCTCGAAAACACGCTGCACCTAGTCTTTCGGGGCCACCTGGCCTCGATCGTGACAACGATCGTCGACCCTGAGAACCTTGGGTGGATCGAAGCCACGACCATTGACGTCGCCTCCTCGTCGGCGAGCTTCACGATCACGCCGACTCACTACGCGAAGTATTTCCGCTGCGCTGGAACCTGGGCCATCTCGCCTCAGCCTGGCCGAAGTGGCCGATCACTTCGAATCATCGAAGGCACCATGAAGGTGACCTCACCGATGCCATTTGTAAACGGGCAGGTCGAACGAGCGATCGTCAGCGGACTGCGCGAGCGACTCGACCGCGAAGCTCCACTCCTCGAAGCGTGGCTGCGATCCAACCCGGCCGATCCAGACCTACGCTAGACCCATGACCCCCGTCGCCGCACTCGAACGCGTCGTCCACTGTCTGGATCGCGCGCGCGATTCGGGCTTCAAGACGAAAGCATTTCTGCGAGCTTTGCAAACGGTCCGGGCCACGCAGCCCGGTGAAATCGAACGTCGAGTCGGAGAAGGCACCCTCACGAAACTCGACGGGATCGGCGACTCGAGCGCCCGCGTCATCACCGAGGCACTTTCTGGCCAACGGACGTACCTCGACAAACTTGAGCGCGAAACACAGGTGCCGATCACACCCGATGGGGAAAGATATCGACAGTCCTTGCGTGGAGACTGCCATTTGCACAGCAGGTGGAGCGACGGCGGCGCAACGATTGCTGCAATGGCACAGACCGCCATTGCCATCGGGCACGAATACATCGTGCTTACCGATCACTCGCCTCGCCTTAGCGTCGCCCATGGTCTCAGTGAGGCGCGGCTGCGCGAACAGCTTGAAGAAATCGCCGAGCTCAACCGGTCATTGACACCGTTTCGAATCCTGACCGGGATTGAAGTCGACATCCTCGAGGACGGTTCACTCGATCATGGCGACGAGGTTCTTGAGCAACTCGACGTGGTTGTGGCCAGCGTTCACTCGAAGCTGAGAATGGATCATGCCCTCATGACTCAGCGCATGTTGCGTGCAGTGCGTTCACCCCACGTTGACATCCTCGGTCACTGCACCGGGCGCATGATTGGCAAACGCGAACCGTCGAGCTTCGATGCGGACATTGTCTTCGCAGCGTGCGCTGAATCCAAAACGGCAGTCGAAATCAACTGTCGACCGGAGCGTCTCGATCCGCCGAGAGCGATGTTGTCGCAAGCAATTGCTCACGGATGTTTCTTTGCGATCGACTCTGATGCGCATGCGACCGGACAGCTTGAATGGCAGCCGTTGGGGTGCGACCGTGCGGCCGAGTGCGACGTTGCGATCGATCGCATCGTGAACGCGAGGTCGGCCGACGGACTCCTTCATTGGGCTTGCTCGAACTGTTGACGCCTACGATCGCACGAAGTCGTCGGCGTAATCGTCGACCGCCGAGATGGGCATGCACGGACGGAGTGCAATTCGCAAATTGCGATCGAGCACGATCTGTTGTCGACAATGACCTCGTCCATGAGCATGTGTTTCGGCCACAACGGCCTGTCGGCCTATTTGCACTCCCTTTGCGCACCGGGGAATTCGGGGAATCGGGGAATCGGGGAACGTTTTAGCCCTCGGCCTCGGCAGCGAGTTCGAGCCACTGTTCTTCGGCGACGTCGATGAGGGCCTGAGCTTCAGCCAAGGTGGCTCCAAAGCCGGCAGTGCCTGCGTGATCTCGTGTTGTGACGGCCGAGTCGAGGGCCGCCTGCGCGCTGTCGCGTTGCTTGATCGCCTTGCTCAACGCTTTCTCGGTTTCCTTCATCAATTGACGCAGCGTGGAAGTAGAGCGCTTCGACGACTTCGGTGGTGTTGTTTCAGGGGCCGCTTTTGTGGAGGGAATCGACTCCGCAACGCTGGCGATTGCCAGACCAACAGATGCCGTCGATCGTATGGGGCCATTCGATTTCATCGCTGTTCGCTGATCGCGCCATCCGGCGTAGCCGCCCATCACCACCGATGCTCGTCCACCTTCGATTGCAACGACGTCTTCAATCGAACGGTCCATAAATGCCCGATCATGGCTCACGACGACCAGCGTCCCCGGCCACTCTTCTAGAAACGACTCGATCATTCGCAGTGTGTCGAGGTCCAGATCGTTCGTTGGTTCGTCGAGCAACAAGACGTTTGGCCGTTCAGCCAGGACAAGCAGTAGCTGAAGTCGGCGACGCTCGCCACCGGAGAGCGTTCCAATCTTTGCCCACTGCAGATCATCATCGAACCAGAACTGCTCCATGAGCTTCTTGTCTTCCGGGGTCCCCACCGGCCGAACGTTGCCGGCCACGACCTCGCGGACTCGTTGCGTGGGATCAAAGTCGCGGGCGAGCTGGTCGTAGTATCCGAGCCGGACTGTTGGCCCGACTTCCACGGTACCCGCAGCGGGTGTCAGACGTCCGGCGATGATTTCCAGTAGCGTCGATTTTCCCGTCGCGTTGGCCCCCACGATTCCATACCGGCCACCGGGTTCAAGCAGCCATTCCAACTTTTCGAACAACCATGGACCCTCTCCGAAACGGTGGCCGACGTCGAAGAGCTCAACCACCTTGTTCCCTAAACGCGGCGCCATTCGCTCATCGACGCCCTGACGGAAAGAACCCTGCTGAGCACTGGCCGTTCTCCCCTGACCTTCTCCTGAGCGCCCGAGGGCCGCATTGAGCTCAAGGGCCCCCGCCCGGGCTGCAGCTTGGGGTCGCGATTCGATAAGCGCCTTTGCCGACTCTATGTGTGCTTTTGGTTTTCGAGTTCGCGCAGGTGCGCCCCTGCGCAACCAAGCCAACTCGGTCCTGGCCAGGTTTCGCCGCGTTGCCTCCGCAGCAATCGTGCGCTCTTCGCGTTCTTCGCGACCTTCGAGGTAGGCCTGATATCCGCCCATGGATGACGAACCAACGTGGACGAACCCATTGCCACGATCTATCTCGAGCACCTTCGTGCACACACGATCCAGGACGTGGCGATCATGGGTGACCATAACCAATCCCGATCTCTCACGCGCCAAACGATCCTCGAGCCATGCAATCGCATCGAGGTCAAGATGGTTCGTCGGCTCATCGAGAATCAACAGGTCAGACCCACTGATAAGCACACGTGCTAATGCGACGCGTTTCGCCTGCCCGCCAGAAAGCACCGACACATCAGTATCGAAGAGCGAACCCATGCCGAGGCGATCGAGGACGGCTTCGGCCTCCCAGTGAACCGATTCGTCGAACCCGCAAATCGTTGCTTGCCGGACTGTTCCAGCCGCCAGCTTCGGCTCCTGGGCCAGCATTGCGACGCGAACGCCGCGGCCTCGTCGCAGAACTCCGGTTTCCGGCGAAATCTCATCGCTGAGCATACGGAGCAATGTGGACTTTCCGCAGCCGTTGATTCCAACGACCCCCAGACGATCGCCAGTTTCGATCGTGAGTGAGAGATTGGAGAACAGAGGCCGATCAGGACGCGATGCGGAAATCCTGTCGGCGTCGATAAGAATCATCTACAGATCCCCCATCGCGCCGTGGTGCTGCGGATCGGACGGATGCTGTTGCGCCAGGTTGGCGTGCCCCATCCCGTCCGGACGGGTCGAACTTCGAAAGCGGTCGAATTCGACCGAGATAAAGAGACCGTGCGCCTCAGCGTAGGTCTCATCGGTTTCCCGGTTGTACGAGCGTGCGCTGGTGTAGATCTTGCGCCCGTCGACGGAATCGATGGTTCCCCGAAAGAAGATCGGTGTGTGAAGCGGAATCGGGCGCCGGTAGTTGACTTCCAGCTTGGCGGTCATTCCGGGTTTGCTCGACAATGCCTGAGCCATCCCCAAGACCTCGTCGAACATCGCAGCAATCCAGCCACCGTGGACATGACCCGGAGGACCCTCGTAGCAGACGTCGAAAACGACCGTGCCTTCCACCGCATTGTCCACCAACTGAAGGGATGCGGGCGGTGCCGTGATGTTCGCCAACCCGATGACCGGCGACTGATCGGAAAACGTTTCCGAATGCTGGTCCGGCAGAAATGGTGGCGGGGCCTCGCTGAGCTTGGGCAACCCGGAAACAATGGATCGCAGAGAGTCTGTTGCCCGTTCGAGCTCCTCGATGGACGCCGGGCTCGCTATCAGCGCGCTCGCCAGCTGCCGGCCCTCGCGAGCAAGGGCGTGGAGCGCGGCACGTCGTTCGCCGATAGACGCCACCGATCGCAAAATGTTTGGAAGATCGTTCATGGCCGGATACGGCTACGGCCAGTTGAAGTCGACAATGACGGGCGTGTGGTCAGACGGCAGTTTTCCCTTACGGGCATTGCGGTCCACGAAAGCCCACTGGAGGCGTTCAACAATCGGTGCGGTTCCGTACATGAGATCGATCCTCATACCGCGATGCTGATGGAAATCACCGGCTCGGTAGTCCCAGTATGTATACAGACGATCTTGTTCGTATTTTGCTCGAAAGAGGTCGGTAAATCCCCATGCTTCAAGTTCGCGAAGCCGAGCTCGTTCGGCGGGAGTTACGTGAGTCGAATCTTTGAATTTTCTCGGATCCCAAACATCTCGATCATCGGGGGCAATGTTGAAATCCCCACAGAGCAGCACGGGCCGTTGAGGCGATGATATGCATGAATAATGCTCCTTGAGACGAAGCAGCCACTCAAGCTTCGCGCCGAAGTGCGGATCGTCTATTGACCTTCCATTTGGCACGTACACACTCGTGATCGCAACCCCGCCGCACTCGGCGGTGATGACGCGAGCCTCACCCAGGACACCAGCAACGTAGTCATCCACCGGCCCGGATCCAGCGACTCCAAGAGCGAAGCCGTCGTGCACGTTTTCGATGCCGACCCGACTCAAGATGGCCACGCCGTTCCATTGCCCCTGGCCAAAGTGAACCGAGCTGTACCCGATCGCTTCAAACGCCATGGCGGGAAACGCCGCATCGGAGAGCTTGGTCTCCTGAAGGCAGAGCACATCAACATTCGCGTACCCGAGCCATTCCTCCACGCGAGGAAGACGCGCCTTTAACGAATTGACGTTCCACGTAGCGACCCGCATGGATCAGCCATTCCGCGGTGAGGTTGCTTTCGAAGCAGCACCACGCTTCACGGGCGTGGCGCTCGTGCGTTTCGATGCTTTCGCAACGCTGGCCGCGTTCGGGGCCTTTACCGCTTTCGGCGTCGTCGTCGTTGGAGCAGCAACCGAGGCGCTGGTCTTCAGCGACGGGTTTGTCGAGGCCTTCACCTTCGCTGACGCTTTCTCGACCGGAGCCTTCGCCGATGCCTTTTTCGCCGCATCCGGTGATGGTGTCTTGGCGGGCGACGTGTTTGTTGTCTTCGCCGCGTCCCGTGCTGGTGTCCTGGCGGGCGACGCCTTTGTTGTCTTCGCCGCGTCCCGTGCTGATGCCCTGGCGGCCACCTTCGAGGTTGCCTTTGCCGCCACCTTCACGGGTGCGGTCGCAGCCACCTTCACGGGTGCGGTCGCAGCCACGCGTTTCGACGGGCCAGGCGGGTTGCCCTTTCGTGACTTTCCGGTAGCACTGGTCGCGGAACCGTCTGCGGGTTTTGATGATCTGGGTAGGACTGCTTTCGCAACGGCGGCTTCGGCAGGTTTGACAGCCTTGACGGGCTTGACGGGCTTGACGGGCTTGACAGCCTTGACGGGCCTGGCAGCCTTGACGACGGGTGCAGCTGACTCCGACACTGGCTCTGATGCCGCCCGCTTTGGAACGTGGCGCTTCGACGCCTTGGCGACGGTTTTCCCTGTCGTTCTATTCGACTTGGAGGGTGATTCGGTATCTGATGAGAGGTCCGCGGCGGCGAGACTCGCTGCTTTGGAGCCCTTTCGCTGTGGCGCAGCCTTCGTCGCCACCGCCGGTTTTGATGCAGCCGGAGGGGCGTCTTCGCCAATCGCGGGAGATGACGACACAAGGGCGGTGGCCGCGGCCAGCGTGTCGGGCAACGCTAACTCGATCCCCCGGCGGGTGGAATCAAAACCGATGACGACGAAGGTGCGGCTGTCCCCGCGGCGTACAACCTCTTTCGCGCTTCGTGGAGCTGGCGATGAGATTCCCGACAGCTGCACGTAACATCGCGCCGAGTCGACCATCACATAAAAGCCGTGTGATGAATACGTGTCAACGAGGCCTTCGACCTCGGTCGCCACTTTGTGACTTGCTACAAACGACAGAAACGAAATCGCATCGTTGATTGGTTCTAAGTTGGTCTCGACCGCCCCAGACTCGCGCCGCCCCCGGCGCCGGCGCTTTTTACCACCGGATCGTTCGGCCACCGAGCGATCCGCGACAAACGCAGGATCAGGTCCCGATATTCGGCCCTTTCCGCGCCCTCGGCCGCGCCCGCGGTCATCTCGGTCATCTCGGTCGTCTCGGTCGTTTGATTCCAGGCGAGTGTCGCCTGCTGTCGGTTCACCTTTCGGCGCGAGAAATGCCGGTGGAGCCTTCGGGACCGGCATCGGCTTCATGGCCTCGGGTGAACCGATTCTCACCTGCGTGCGCTTGGCCTCACGGACCGCCTCGCGGCTCTTGGGGCCGCGAACGGGTGTCCGGGGTGTGAACACCCAGCCGAGACCGGGAATCGGCTTTCCCCCTACCAATCGACCTTTTTCAAAAAGCCAGTCATAGGTTCCGTGGAACTCCTGAAACGAATCGTTCGAAAAGACGGTTGCCCCGAGTTTGTCGGCGACCTTCAAGATGAAGGAATCTCCTCGGCCGATCGTTCCAGCCGGAGGGGTGATGATCTCGCCTGCATTGTAGGCGGATTCAAATATCGGAAGGTCCTTGGGATCAATCCGATTGGGAAACGACGAGTCGACGATCACCAGCACGTCGGCACCGGGGTGCTCCTCAATGAAGCCGCGCACGGCCTCGTCGAGTTGCGAGAGACTCGGCATAGTGCGACCCTCAGTAGCGACGTTGGAACCATCAACCACGACTTTGTACGCGGTCATATGATTGCTTTCTAAATGTCCCTGCGAACCCCAGTTGACGAACCTACACGGGTCAAAGCCAGGCCTTGACCCGGCGTGCCACAACAACGGCGGATGCGGGTAAAACGGAAGAACTCGGACGGCGGCTCGAACACTTGCGAGGATCGCCAGCCTTCTGGGCACGACGCCGATAACTACAGTCAACCACTGGTTTCGATGGTCAGGGGAACATTCGACCTGAAAGTTGGTTCACTTGAGGGATTCCGACGCAGACTGCCAATACAGCCACCGAAAGTAGTCGAATCATGGAGTTTCGTCTTCGAACGCTTCCGGAGGCGGCGGCACTGGTACACCACCGTCCAAGGTACCCGAGCTGACCACAACCGTACGCCCCGGCCCGCGCATCCCATCGCGGCGCATCAGGTTGGTCACACGGGCGCGAAGTTCGCGTGCCACCTCCCACTGCTTTCGCGGTGCCGTCTTGGCCACGATTCGGATGGTCACACCATCGGCTCCCATCGACTGGACCCCCTGGACTTCGGGAGGCTCCAAGAGCAGACTTGCCCATCTCGGCTCCTCGCCCAGGGCCTTGACCTCCAGGCTCAGGAGTTCGAGCACGCCTGGAATGTCGTTGTCGTAGGCAAGCGTGACATCAACAATCGCCCGGGACCATTCCATCGAAAGGTTCCCCACCACGCGTACTTCACTGTTGGGAACGAACCACACTGTCCCGTCGGCCGAACGCATCCGTGTGACACGTAGGTTCACGTCTTCGACCGTCCCCGTCGAAGTCCCAATCGTCACAACGTCGCCAACGCCGTATTGGTCCTCAAGGAGGATGAACAGCCCGCTCAAGTAATCGCGAATTACCGTTTGAGCGCCAAAGGCCAATGCGATACCGGCAATTCCTGCGCCGGCGACAAGCGGACCGAGGTTGATGCCCACCTGCTGAAGAACCATGAGAGTGGCAAGTACACTTACTATTGCCACCCAGAACGAACCGATCGCTTCGCCGATAGTCCGAGCTCGCTGTTCGGTTCTGTTCGAACGCGTTCGTAGGGGTGCGCGAAGTCGAGCCGCCGTTACGCCACGACGTATCGTTCGCCGGCCGAAGCGTGCGATGACGAACGCGAGAAGCGCGATGCCCAGAACGCGAACCGGTCCGATGATCAAAAATTCGGAGGTCAGGGCCCAGCGGCGCGACATACCAAGCTCCCGGAAAAGCCGGTAGAGATACCCGTCACTAGAGAGCCGCGTCGGATCACTCAAAATCTGAGCACCTGTTGTCGGCGGGACGGTTGGAGTGTTCGCCACTCCCCCAGGTTGCCAGATCCAGCGATGTGTGCGCTCACGTTGAGACTCACTATCGTGTTCGCCGTGACCATCGAACAACGTATTCGCGCCGTACTCTGGGATTTCGGCGGGGTGATCCTGACGTCACCGTTCGACGCGTTTGGCGACTTCGAACGGTCGGCCGGCCTTCCCGAAGGTTTGATTCGTAAGATCAATTCCACCAATCCCAATACGAACGCATGGGCCAGGCTAGAACGTTCCGAGGTAGGCATTTCGGACTTCGCGGTTCTGTTCAACAACGAGGCCGAAGCCCTTGGCCACGCAGTTGACGCTCGCCAGCTGCTGTCATTGCTGAACGGCCAGATTCGCCCCCAGATGGTCGAAGCGTTGCGGCGCTGCAAGCGTGCCGGCTACAAAATTGCCTGCCTCACCAACAACATCAACACGTCGGACGGTGGCTCCGAGGCGAGCGATCCGGTGCGAGCGGAGGCGGTTGCCGAGGTGATGTCATTGTTTGATCACGTCACCGAGTCACGGCACACGGGGGTTCGCAAGCCCGAGGTTCGGTTTTATGAAATGGCCTGTGATGCGTTGAGCATCCACCCCCGCGAGGCCGTCTTTCTCGACGACCTCGGAATCAACTTGAAGCCAGCGGCGGCTCTCGGAATGCGTACGATCAAGGTAACCGACCCCGATGTAGCGCTTCGCGAGTTAAGTGCAGTACTCCAGATCGAACTTTACTAGGTGTACGTAGTATGAGGCCCACGTCGCGAGTTCGACCTCACGTCGATGAATTCCGAAATCCATGGGTCCAAAAGGCATCCGAGACTCGCTACGAAAACCCGTGGGTTCAGGTCCGCCACGACGACGTCATCGATCCTTCGGGAACGCCGGGCGTGTACGGAGTCGTTATGCCACGGAACTTCGCCCTCGGCGTCCTTCCGTTCTTCGATGACGGAACCGTGATTCTCGTCGGCCAGTATCGCTATCCCCTCGATCGCTACTCATGGGAGATACCCGAGGGGGGCGGAGACAAGTCCGTGGCACCTGAGGATTCGATCGCCCGAGAGCTTCGGGAGGAAACTGGTTTCACCGCGACCGATTGGTTCCCGATCATCGTTGACGGATCACTTTCCAACAGCATTACCAACGAGCGGGTCTTTTGCTGGGCTGCGTGGGGGCTTACGCCTGGCGAGTCAGAACTGGAGTCGACCGAACACGACCTTGTAAGTTGGCGAGTTCCTTTCGCCGATGTTGTGTCGATGGTTTGGTCCAATGAAATCCACGATTCGATAACGATCATGGCGATCGCTCGGATCGAGGCCATGCGTCTGCGCAACGAGTTGCCGCCAGATCTTTCCGACATACTGCGATGAGCATGGCTGCTTCGAGACCAAGGGTGATCGTCGATTGCGATCCGGGCCATGACGACGTGTTCGCCATCGCGACCGCGGCGATGTTTTGTGATGTCGTGGCCATCACTGCTGTCGCCGGGAACTCGCCCCTTCACAACACCGAACGCAACGCACGCATAGCCCGCGACCTCATGGGTCTGACGCATGTGCCTGTGCACTCGGGGGCCGACCAACCGCTCGCCGGACCTACCAGTGCCACCGCAATCGAAGCACACGGTCGAACTGGACTCGACGGCCCACCGCCTCGCGAACCCGAGTACGCGCTCGACGGCACCGACGCGGTTTCATTCATTGTCGAGCAGACGCGCTCCGAGGAAGGGATATGGCTGGTAGCACTAGGTCCACTTACTAATATCGCTCTTGCGCTCCAGGCCGACCCGACGTTGCGTCACCGCATCAGCGGGCTTTCCTTCATGGGCGGCTCCACCACCCATGGCAACATCACCACCGCCGGCGAGTTCAATACGTACTTCGATCCGGAGGCTGCCGCCGCAGTTCTTGACGCCGGAGTACCGCTGGTTCGAATGTTCGGTCTCAACCTTACCCACCAGGTCAAGGCCGGGACACAAATGATCGACGCCCTGATCATGGCCGACACTGAGCGATCCGAGTTCTGTGCGGAACTTCTTCGATTCTCGCAACAATTCAACGCCAACATCTATGGGCTCTGCGCTGACGAACATGGCCTTGCGGAAGTACCCATGCATGACCCTTGCGCTGTTCTCGGTGTCGCCCGACCCGATCTTTTCGAGTTCGTGCCCTACCACGTCGTGGTAGAGACGGTAGGTACACATACGAGAGGTCAGACACTGATCGATCAACGGCCATGGAACCGACGACACGGAGGAAACGTACAGGTGGCAGTAACAGCGATCGATCCGACCGAGATCCTGACTCTGATTCAACGAGCGGCCACCTAATCGGCGACCGTGTTCGTCCCGAGGGTCGGGACAACCGACAATCAAGGGTCGATCGCCTACAGGCCGTAGACGACGCCTGCCTTCAGGCTCTCCAGTTCGAGGTCATGCGCGTGATGTCCGCCCACCGCTGGTGATCCTGCGGCGGGACGAGCATTCAACCCAAGTGTATGGCCGGGGAAGTGGCTAAGGAGGGCCCACAGACGAGGCTGCACAAACGACCATCCCCCCATGTTTGCCGGTTCCTCCTGCATCCACTGCACCTGCGTGGCGCCTGGGTACGTGGCCAACACTTCAGCAATATGCGCTTCGGGCCACGGATACAACTGCTCTACGCGGACGATTGCGATTGACGGGCCGAATCCCGCGGCGTCGCGAGCGGCAATCGCATCCCACGCCACCTTGCCGCTACACAACACGACACGACGAACGCTCGACCGATCAGCGATCGCTCCGGTGGAGTCGTCGAGCACTTCCTGGAACGAACCCGTGACCAACTCAGTCACGTTGCTCCGTGTCTGCCTGGCCCGCAGGCCCGACTTCGGCGCCATCAGCACCAACGGTTTACGCAACGTGGATTTCACCTGTCGGCGAAGAAGGTGGAAGATCTGTGCAGCGGTAGTCACGTTGGCAACGCGAATATTGTCGTCGGCGCACTGTTGCAGGAATCGCTCGAGTCGGGCCGACGAATGTTCCGGTCCCTGGCCTTCATAGCCGTGGGGCAACAGGAGCACGAGATTGGACGTTTGTCCCCACTTCGACTCGCCACTGACCAAGTACTGGTCGATCACGATTTGCGCGCCGTTTATGAAGTCACCGAATTGTGCCTCCCATGCGACGAAGGCGTCCGGGTTTGAGATCGTGTACCCGTATTCGAATCCCAGGACCGCGTATTCCGAAAGCGACGAGTCGTAAATCGCAAAGCGGCCCTGGTCCGGTGCCAGGTTGGCCAACGGATAGTGCTCCCCGCCCGTTTCGACATCGATGAGCACCGCCTGGCGATGGCTGAATGTTCCCCGACGCGAGTCTTCGCCACTCACGCGTACGACGTAGCCCTCAAGGGCCATCGAGCCATACGCCATGGACTCAGCGAGCGCCCAGTCAATCTCGCCCGAGTTCGCATAGGTGACAGCACGAGCCTCGAGCTGTCGGGCCAACTTGGGGTGCGGAGTAAACCCGACCGGCCATGAATGGGTTGCGGCAGCGACTCGATCCAACGTGTCGCGGGCAACACTCGTAAGAACACGTTCGAAGGAAGACGCCAGTCCCTCGCCATGGGGGACCACACTGTGATGCAGCAGCCCGCTTTGCTTCTCGGCGCGCGTTTCGTCGAGCGCACGCTGCATATGCGATTCGAATTCCGCGATCGCTGCATCGGCTTCTTCGATAGTGATGTCTTTGCGGCCAACGAGGTTGTTCGTATAGATCTCTCGAACGCTCGGACGCTCATCGATCCGCTCGTACATCAGAGGCTGTGTGTATCGCGGTTCGTCGCCTTCGTTGTGGCCATGCTTGCGGTAGCACACCATATCGATCACAACGTCGCGTTCAAAAGCCTGACGATATTCGAAAGCGAGCTTACCAACGCGGTAGCACGCCTCGGGATCGTCGCCGTTCACGTGAAATATCGGAGCTTGAATCGTCTTTGCAACGTCGGTGCAATAGATCGAACTGCGCGCTGAATCGGGGTTCGTTGTAAAGCCCACCTGGTTGTTCACCACGAGGTGGATAGAACCTCCCGTACGGTACCCTGCGAGCTGACTGAGCTGCAGTGTTTCGGGGATAACCCCCTGGCCGGCGAAGGCCGCGTCACCATGCATCAGGAACGGAAGTACAGCGGTGCAGCCATGCTCATTCGTTGCGTCGAGTTTGGCGCGAACAATTCCTTCGACGACTGGCGCAACCGTTTCGAGGTGGGACGGGTTCGGCGTCAGCGAAACCTTGATTGGGGAATTTGATATGCCTACGTATGTTCCCTCGGCACCCAGGTGATACTTCACGTCTCCCGATCCCTGCACCGAAGACGTGGGCATATCTTCAAACTCACGGAATAGTGTCGAAACGCTCTTCCCGACGACGTTCACGAGGGTGTTCAAGCGGCCACGATGCGGCATGCCGATCACAGCTTCCTGAAGTCCGGCGGCGCCGGCCCCATTAAGTATCGCGTCAGCTATAACGATGGCCGACTCGCCGCCCTCGAGCCCAAAGCGCTTTTGCCCGACATAGCGCTTGTGAAGAAATTTCTCGAATGCCTCAGCCGCATTCAGCCGGCCAAGCACATGGCGCTGCTCCCCCTTGGAGAGGGTCGTGTCGACACCCTCGACCTTGTTCTGGATCCACTTCTTCTGAACAGGATCCATGATGTGCATGTACTCCACACCGACGGTCCGGCAATAGGCATCGCGCAAGATACCGAGCAGCTCACCGAGCGTGTGCTCATCGGAGCCGGCGATCATTCCCGTGTAAAACACTCGATCCAGATCCCAAATCGAGAGGTCCCACGTGACTGGATCAAGTTCGGCTGGCATCGTCGGCGCTTTCGCGTCGAGGGGATCAAGGTCGCTGATCAGATGGCCACGCGAGCGATACGCGTTAATGAGCTCCTGTATGGCGGCCGCCTTCTCCGCAACGTTTCGCTCCGACGACGTTGCGTTGGAATCGCGATTCCACCGAGCGGGCTCATACGGCACGCCCATCGACGCAAAGACGTCATCGTAGAAATCTTCGCCATGGCTGCGGCCTTCCAACAACATCTGTACGCGATCGAGAAAGAGGCCCGATTCGGCACCCTGAATGATCCGGTGGTCATACGTACTGGTCAGCGTCACGACCTTGGAAATTCCGATCTCTGCAAGCTTCGCAGGATCGGCCGACGAGAAGGTCGCCGGGTAGTCGATCGTCCCAAGACCGATGATTGCGGCCTGACCGGGCATCAAACGCGGCACAGAGTGCCGAGTTCCAAGACCGCCGGGGTTCGTGATCGAAACGGTCACCCCTGTCATATCGTCGACAGTCAGTTTGTTCACGCGCGCTTTTGCGATCAGCCCTTCGTAGGCGTCATGGAACTCGCGAAAACTCATTTCATTTGCGCGCTTAATAGCGGGCACCACCAATGATCGCGAACCGTCGGCTTTCACAACGTCGACGGCAATTCCCAAGTTCACATGGGGATTCCTGCTGATCAGAGGGTTTCCATTGGCGTCCTCAGAGAAGGTGTTCCGCATCGACGCCACGGCATCGAGCGCTTTGACAACCGCGTAGGCAATCAGATGCGTGAAGCTGACTTTCCCCCCGCGGCTGCGGGCCAGGAAGCGGTTCATGATATTTCGCTCGACTTCGAGCAATTTGGCAGGGACGTCGCGCACGCTGGTGGCGGTCGGGACCGTCAACGAAAGCGTCATGTTGGCGACGATTCGGGCGGGAACTCCTCGAAGCGCTTCCGGGGTCACCGCGGCGGGGGGGGTCACAGCACCGGAAGGCGAACCTGTAGCCGGAACAGGATTTGACCCGTTCGCAGCCACGCCGTTCGCAGCCACGCCGTTCGACGACGACCCGTTCGAAGCTGGGGGCGTTACAACCGGAGAAACCGGAGAAACCGGAGACACCGGATTCATCGAAGACCCGTTGGCCGGTCCCGAAGCGGCGGGTGGCGGTACGACTGGCCCGGACGTGGAGTCGAAGAGTGGGGAAGTCGTGGTGAAGACCACGTCGCTCGCTGAGACCAAACCCGAGGAAAAGTACGCCTTCCAGCTATCGGTCACCGAATTGGGATCCTCCAGCCACGACGACCGCATCTCATCAACGAGCCAACCGTTGGGCCCCATCGTTTGCTCACGCGTCACATCACTCACAGCCCTAACGATACCCGGCACCGTTCCACAACCTTTGTCTCAAGGAGCAAAAACTTGAATACTTCGCCCAACCTCGCCATAGGGAACGCAAGCGTTTCAGTTCTGCACACGATCTGTCGATAGCCAATCCGTGCAAACGATTGATCTCGCGACAGGTTCAACGCTCGTTCCACCGGCGCGCCTGGGTGCGCTTCTCCTTTCGGCGCGGGTCAACGCCGACCTCTCGCTTCAACAACTCCGCGATCGCTCCGGGGGACGCTTTTGCGTCGGTGACCTTGAGCTCCTAGAAGCGGGACGCGTCGCGATTGCCGACCACGATGTCGAGGCCGCGGCTGCGCTCTACGGCATCGACCTTCGCCAGTCCATCCGCGGCCACGCCGAGCTGATCATCGATCGGTCGGAGGGGAAACTCGCCATCGGCGAATCACAGGGCCGATTCACCCCCAATGACGACGATCGTGACGTCATGATCCGCTACCTGTCCCTGGTCTATCGGCTTCGGAGCTCTGCGCCTGGACACGTACTCCCCGCCCGCAACGGTGATCTCGACGTATTGGCTCAGGTGTTTTCGAGTACCCCCGAACAGGTCCGACTCGCCCTCGAGGACTTGATGCTGCACCACGCGCACGAACTTCGCGAAACGCATGGACTGCTTCGACGCCGAGTTGTCGTCCCCGCGATCGGGGTGCTCGTCGCCCTCACCGCGGTCGGTGCGCTTGTGCTGATGGGTCGAAGTGATCCCCAGCCCCCCAAAACCCCCGCCGGGCAAACGGTGGAGATCGCAACGGCGATGACCATCGAACGAACTCCCGACGGTCGAGACATCATCGTAACTGCACAGTGATGCGCTGCTCGGGGTCGACTCGGTCCGGGAAAGACCGAGTTTGGCGTTCGTCTCGCCGAAACTCACCGTTCCCTCACCTGGGTCCCCGTAACCTCACGGTGTGAGAACTCGTCTCGTCCCGGTCGCAATCGCCGCCGCCGTATCGCTCTTCGCCGCGAGTGGGTCCGACGTGGCGCATGCGGCCACTCGCAAGGTAGCGACGAAACGGACGACGAAAAAGTCGGCTCGGAAGACAACGTCCAAAAAGGCCACTTCGGCCCCGCCTTCGAAAACAACTTCCGCGCCAGCAACAGACCCACCGACGGCCGAAACGCCAACGACCCAGGCAACGGTCAACGCAAATCCAATCTCACCCAGTCTTACCAATGCCGTCGAACGAACCTTTGCCCCGAAACTGGGGATCGAACAGGCTTGGTTCGAGCCATGTGCAGAGATCGAGTGTGCGAAGGTCCAGGTTCCGCGCAACTACTCCGATCTCAACGGTGAACGCATCACGCTCTTCGTGTCGCGCCGGAAGGCTCGCGTTCCAGAAAGCCGCCTCGGGGCGCTCTTTCTCAATCCGGGCGGGCCAGGCGGGCCGACCTTTGACCTCGTTCGTGCGGCGAGTGCGCTCGTGAGTCCGACCGTGCTCGACCGCTTCGACCTCATCGGCGTCGACCCACGGGGCACGGAGCGAAGTACCCCGCTGAAATGTGATGCTCCTCGCCAAACAGTCGATCCGAAACTTCTTGAGGCGACGCCGGTCGAGGCTCGAATTGCGCGCCGCACCTACTCAGCAATCGCCCAGCGTTGCCGCGACGCCGAAGGCACGCGCCTCGACTACATGGACACCGAAACGGCAGCGCGAGACCTTGATGCCGTTCGAGAATCGTTGAACGAGGAGACAATCTCCTACCTCGGAATTTCCTATGGCACCTACCTGGGGGCCGTCTATGCGACCCTGTTCCCGAGCCGCACCCGTGCCGCAATTCTGGACAGCGCCATTGACCCGAACCGTTTCGGAACTCCCATCGTGGTGGATCGGTTCGAAGCAACCGAACGTGCACTTGAGTCGTTCTTGGCCGCCTGCGCCGATGGTCGGCTGACTCCATGCAGTTTCAACGACGGAACAAACCTCACGGAGAAATATCGATTGCTCCGCGAACGTCAAACGCAACGTGGATTCACCACGGAGGTCCAATTCGACGGCACGGTTTCGAGCTTGATTGGGTTCCCGCGCAACGGCTGGCCCATCCTTGGGCGCGCGCTGCACGAAGCATGGACGAGCGGCCAGGGAAACTTTCGACAACTCAGCACAGACAACCAATCGACACGCGAACCGGCCACGATTCAGCCTTTTGACACCTTCTCCAACACGACCAACATCGCGGTCAACTGCCGCGACGGAATCATCCCGCGGGATTTGGACTCCTACCAAAAGGTTCGGGCGGAAATCCCGGTCGTCGCGCCGCGGTTTTCTTCGCTGACCTCGGACGCCCTCGTGACCATTACCTGCTTGGATTGGGCGTCGCCCGTGGCAATGCGTGTACCCCTGCAGCCGTCAGCGTCGGTAGTGGTGATCGGGAACACCCTTGATCTGACGACTCCCTTGAAATGGTCGCAGGGACTCGCCTCGTCGCTTGGGGCGCCACTTGTCATACGCGAAGGTGGGGGTCACGGGTCCGTCGACAAGAGCGCGTGCGTGCGCGATATTGTTGCGCGCTTTCTCGTGGATTCGCAGCGACCAGCCGATCGAACGACGTGTTCTGAGCTCGTATGGCAATGACACTCCAAACACTTCGCCCCGAGCGGGTCGGGCAGTAACTGCCTTCGGCGTAACCTGTGGTCCATGGCTGGCCAGAAGAACGAACACACCACGATGGACAAGAGTCGATTCATCTACACGATGAAGGATTTGCGTCGGTTTTATCCGCCTGATCGAGAAGTGTTGCGGGGGATAAACATCTCGATGTGGCCAGGCGCAAAAATCGGTGTCCTTGGTTCGAACGGATCCGGAAAATCCAGCCTCCTCAAGATCATGGCCGGCGTCGACGACGGGTTTAGCGGCGAGGCTCGGTTACACCAGGGGTTCACCGTTGGCTACCTCGCGCAAGAGCCCGACCTCGATCCGACGAAGGATGTCATGGGGAACGTCCGTGAGGGCGTCGCCGAGCTCGCCGGACTCGTCGACCGATACAACGCGGTGTGCGAATCGATGGGTGATCCCGACGCCGACTTCGACAAACTGCTCAACGAGCAGGCCGATCTCCAGGACAAGATCGATGCAGCGGGCGCCTGGGACCTTGATCGCAATCTCGAAATCGCGATGGATGCGCTGCGCTGCCCGCCGTCGGATGCCGAGGTCAGCAAACTCTCCGGCGGTGAAAAGCGCCGCGTTGCGCTGTGCAAGCTCCTGCTTTCCAAGCCAGACTTGTTGCTTCTCGACGAACCAACGAACCATCTCGACGCAGAGTCAGTTGGGTGGCTCGAGCGATTCCTCCAGGACTACACCGGCACCGTCGTCGCCGTGACCCACGATCGCTACTTCCTCGACAATGCGGCCGGGTGGATTCTGGAACTCGACCGCGGCGCCGGCATTCCGTACGAGGGCAACTACTCCGGTTGGCTTGACCAAAAACGCACTCGGCTCGCCGCCGAGGAGAAGACCGAATCGGCCCGCCAGCGGGCGCTGGCGCAAGAGCTTGAGTGGGTAAAGCAATCACCCCGGGCTCGACAGGCAAAATCGAAAGCGCGCTTATCAGCGTATGAGGAGTTGCTCAGCGAGGCATCGTCTTCCGACGGTCGCCAGTCCAAGCTTGAGATCGTTATCCCGGCTCCACCCCGTCTTGGTGACATCGTGATCGAGGCCGACAACATTTCCAAGGGATTCGGCGACCGGCTCCTCATCGAAGACCTTTCGTTCAAGCTGCCCCCGGCTGGAATCGTGGGGATCATCGGTGCCAATGGCGCAGGCAAGACGACTCTGTTTCGCATGTTTGCCGGCCAGGAGCAACCCGACTCCGGGACGGTGCGGATCGGCTCAACGGTCAGCATGGCTTACGTCGATCAGAGTCGGGAAAACCTCAACCCCGAAAACACCGTGTATCAGGAGATCACAGATGGCTTCGACGAGTTCAAGTTCAACGGTCGAACCATCAACGCTCGCGCCTACTGCGCGAGCTTCAACTTCAAAGGCTCGGATCAGCAGAAGAAGGTCGGGCAGCTCTCCGGTGGCGAACGCAACCGGGTCCAACTTGCCAAGATGTTGAAATCCGGTGGAAATCTCCTGCTTCTCGACGAACCGACCAACGACCTCGACGTCGATACCCTTCGTGCCTTGGAAGATGCGCTGCTGGCGTTCCCCGGCTGCGCCGTAGTTATCAGCCACGACCGGTGGTTTCTCGACCGCATATGCACCCACGTGTTGGCATTTGAAGGGAACAGTCAGGTGCGATGGTTTGAAGGAAACTTCGCCGACTATGAAGCGTTCCGCAAGAAGGAGCTGGGTGCCGAGGCAGATCAGCCCCACCGCTTGAAGTACAAACCGCTTGTTCGCTAGGAACGGTTCGATGCCATGACCATCAACACGCTTCGTCGAATCGTCGCTTTAGTCTGCATACTTAGCATTGCGGGTATGATCGTGCTCTCGATTCGGGAGAACATCGGTGGTGCCATGTCGTCGGGGATCATCGGCGCAATCGCGATGCTGTGCCTCATTACGGGAAACGCCATCCACACCGGGACAAACGGGGGCGGCGCACAAGAAGCCCTTGCCGCGGAACTCGATGCTCGCGTTCAGGAGTTAGTGGCCGCGGGTGTGGACGAGGGCCAAGCCCGAAGCGTTGTCAAGAAGGCAATCCGTTTCGGGTCGGGACAGCCCCTGTCCAGCCCATGAGTCGGGAGTGGACAACACGTAGGCAGAATCCCTTTTGACCAGGTCTGTCGCCGACGTGAACGCCGGTTCAGGGCAGAATGGGGCCTATGAGTTCTTCTCTTCCATCATTGGACACCATCACGCACCTTTTGGAGCGCCTCAAAGCCAACGACGTTGCCTGGTTTCGCGAACGCTACAAGGCTGGTGATCTTGCCTGGCTGAAAGACCGGCTACCCGCAGGTGGATACGAAAAGCTCGGCGAGCGTATCGAAGCAGGTGATCTTGGGTGGCTCCGTGAGCGTATTGCGACGCTTCCCGGCATGAACATTCCGGGTCTCGATTACGCTGCTTTCGGACTAGGCAACGTCGGCGGCGTTGCGACCGGTGCCATGAAAGGTGCCGCAGCTGCCGGTGCCGCCGCCGCCATGACAGCTGGACGCAAGCGTGGTCTTTGGCTGATCCCGGTCGCGATCCTCGCCGTCATCGTCGCAACCCTGGGGCTGAGTCAGTGCAACAACGACGGCGGCGACGCCGACACGGAGGTCGCTGTCGACGCCGAAGCCGAAGCAACCGAAGCAGTCGCCACAGAAGCAGTCGCCACAGAAGCAGTCGCTACAGACGCGATGGCAACCGAAGCTACGGCAACCGAAGCAGCCGCCGCAACGGACGCAGCCGCAGCAACCGGTGACATCATCTCCACGGCAACCGCGGCAGGTACCTTCTCAACGCTCATTGCGGCACTCGGTGCTGCCGGCCTGACCGAGACCCTTCAGGGTCCTGGGCCGTTCACCGTCTTCGCCCCGACTGACGAAGCGTTTGCCAAGCTCCCGCCCGGAGTGGTCGATGCGCTCCTGAAGCCGGAAAACAAGCCGACCCTCGCACAGATACTGACCTATCACGTCTTGGGTGCGAAGGTTCGTGCTGACGACGTGAAGACCGGCAGCGTTGCTTCGGTCGAAGGTTCCGATCTGGATCTCCTTGCCGCCGATGGCAAAGTGAGCGTCAACGGAGCGAACGTCACGACCGCGGACGTTGCGGCATCGAACGGCCTGATCCATGTGATTGACGCCGTTCTCATTCCGAAATCAGTCGACATTCCATCGCTACTCGGCGATGCTGCCCCGGCCGAAACGACGGTTGCCGCTGCACCCGTCGAAAACGCGGCGGGGGACGCGGTACCCGAGGACCTGACGATCTACTTCGCCAACGGGAGCTACCGCATCGACGTCGAGGGTCAGACCAAAATCGAAAAGGCCATCACTGCGCTCACTGCCCTTCCCGACGGCTCTACGGTAAATGTTGTCGGCCACGCCTCAGCCACCGGTGATCCAGCCAAGAACCAGGTGCTGTCGGAACGCCGCGCCAACGAGGTTATCGACACGACCAAGCGTCGCCTGGCGGGCAAGGCCGCCAGCGTGAAGTTTGTGGCCTCTGCGAAGGGCGACTCCGAAACGGTCGAGAACGAAGACAAGAGCCGCCGAGTCACCATCGAAATCCCGAAGTAAAACGCCCCGCCGAAACAGCGGCAACGAATGAACCAAAGGGCCGGACGCTCTGCGTCCGGCCCTTTGCCCATTCAAGTCGTTCCCACAGCCCAGAACCATCCAAGCGGCGTTCGATTGTTCGTACGCTCAGATTTTCAAATGCACACTTGCTGCAGCGGAGCGAAACCGTTGAACGCGACTGCGGAGTAGGTCGTCGTATAGGCACCGGCGGAGAGAAAGTCAACGTGGTCGCCAGCCTCAAGAGCGAGGGGTAGCTCATAGTCAGTCTTGTCGTACAACACGTCTGCCGAGTCGCAGGTCGGACCAGCAATTGTCACGGGACCGCTGGGAACGAATTCCTGACCAGGTCCCGACGAGTACCGAGTACGCAGGCGATATCGAATCGCCTCGTCCATGGTTTCGGCGAGCCCACCGAACTTGCCGCAGTCAAGGTAAACCCATCGCTTGAAATCGAGTTCGTGTTTGCGTGACACGAGAACGACTTCGGTGCGCAGCACTCCTGCGTCAGCAACGAGGTAGCGACCCGGTTCGGCCAGGAATCGGGGCATGTCATCGCCGAAGATTGCACAGAGGCGATTGGCGATTGCTTCGTTGATCGCTTCGCCGTAGGCCTCGATGGGCGCCATGTTGTCCTGGTACACCCCGGGGAATCCCCCGCCGAGGTTGATCAGCGAAAGGGAGTGGCCATCAACAGCGAGTTCGGTCGCAACGCGCTCCACAACGGCGAGCGAACGATCCCATGCGGTCAGATCACGTTGCTGTGATCCCACGTGAAAGGACATGCCCATCGTCATGCCAGCGTTCGCGGCGATTCGAAGAAGGCGCAGGGCTTCGTCGGTCTCGCAGCCAAACTTGCGCGATAGCGGCCAGTCAGCGCCCTCGCCATCGGACAACACCCGGCAAAAAACGGTCGCATCGGGTGCATGCGCTATCAGCTTGCGCAACTCGTCTTCTGCGTCGAATGCAAACAGCCGGACGCCTTTTGCATAGGCGTCGGCGATGTGCCGGGCCTTCTTGATCGTGTTACCGAACGAAATCGCACTCGGCTCGGCTCCTGCGGCAAGGCACATTTCGATCTCGGCCGGTGAGGCAACATCAAAGTGTGATCCTCGGGCGACCAGCAAACTGAGGATCTCGGGGGCCGGATTGGCCTTCACTGCATAAAACACGTCCGCTACTGGCAGGGCAGCGCGCAAAGAGTCGTACCGTTGCGCGACTACGTCGAGGTCGACAACAACGAAGGGTGTTTCGAGAACGCGCATCTGTTCGTTGGCACGAAGAAAAGACTCAAGCTTGCGGGTGGGAATACCAGTGGTAGTTGGACGTGCGGTGATGGGCAATGAAGGACCTCGTTACGGCGGGCTCGCACCATGCGAGCCCGAAGACCATAAGGAATCTCGCCGCAGAAATCATCCTTTTTCCAATCAACGAATCGAATCGAATCGTTGCAGTCTCTGCACTACGAATTTCGAAGCAGAAGTGGCCCCCTACAACGCCCCGCGAGACTCAAGATCGAATCGCGAGTTGCCGAGGCCCTGAAGCCATTGGGACGGACAACCTTCGTACGCCGCTTCGACCACCAACGGTTTCGAAGCCCACAACGAGAGATCGGACCAACTCGGGTCGATTTTCGTTGGAGTTTCTTCCCGCTCAAGTTCCGTCCCTAGTGGCCGTCGCCGCCGCCCAAGACCGGCGGCTTGTCGGACCACGGAAAATCGATCCACCGATCGGTACTCTTCCACACATAGTCGCACTTCACCACAGATTGTGGCTTTTCGTAGATAACGGCAGTTCGTGCTTCGGCCACGGTTGCGCCCACAAAGTCCATCACTGCCTTGAGGGTGTGTCCGGTGTCGGCAACGTCGTCCACAATCAGCACCTTGGTGTCCTTGATATCGACCAGGTTGAGCTGGGGTGGCAACATCACTGGAAAGTCGAGACGCTCGTCGATACCGCTGTAGTACTCGACGCTGACGACAAAGACGTTCTTGATCGACAGGGCGTACCCGAGGGCGCCCGCGGGTAAGAGCCCACCGCGCGCGATCGCCAAGATGATGTCGGGCACCCACCCGGAGTCGGCAACCTGTTGGGCCAACTGGCGGCCGCTGTCGCCAAAATCGGGCCAAGTCAGGATTTCACGTTGAACTGCAGAAGGGACGGCCATCCGACGATCGTATCGGCCGAGTTCGCCGCCACGAGACACCCTCGCAGGTGTTTGTCGTCGTTCTGGCATGCCCCGGAGAGTCGCGCAATGAACAGCGACCGGACGCGACCGGTGTCCTCGCACCGGTTTGAAGCGAACGGTACGTGGAGGCAGAGACCTAACATCGAGAAATGCGCGTAGACCTCAACTTCAATGGATCTGTTCCCATGCCCGATGCTGGCAACGCGGGGCCGCCGGCCCAATCACTGCGCTATGAGTTCCTATGATTTCGAATTCGGCGTCGCCGGCTCAACCGAGTTGGTTGCGCGGAGCGGGGCTGGCCGACGGACGAGTTGTTGATGTCTCGATCGATCCCGCCTCGGGGTTGATCACCGAGGTCGTCGACGCGCGTCGGAACCTGCCGAGGCTCGAATCTCGCCCAGATCCCGTGGCCACAAACGATCTTGATCTCGAAGGTTTCCTTCTTTTGCCAGCGATGGCTGAGCCCCATGCGCACCTTGACAAGGCCCTCACTGCGGACCTTCTTCCGAACCCGAAAGGTGACCTTCGCGGCGCTATCGAAGCGTGGATGGCGTACTTGCCCTATCTCGACATTTCAGAGATTGTGCAACGTGCGCGCAGCGCCGTATTGGAACACGTCCTCAGCGGCACAACTGCCATCCGCACTCATGTAAATGTGCATCCCGGACTGGGGACAGGAGCAGTAGAAGCGCTTGTTCAAGTTCGAGATGAACTCGCCGATCTGTGCGATATCCAAATCGTTGCACTCGTAGGTTCACCGATAACAGGAGACGGTCCAGGTGCCGAGTATCGATCTGTATTTCGGGATGCAATCCTTACCGATCGACGCGTGATTGTCGGAGGATGTCCGCACCTCGACATCGATCCGACCGGAGCGTCCGACATATCCCTTGCGTTCGCGATGGAGTACGGTCGACCAATTGATCTGCACACTGATGAAACGCTCGACCCGAGCCATCTCGAGTTGCTCTATCTTGCGCAGCGGGTAGCCGAAACTGGCTTTGACCTCGGTGCAGTCGCTAGTCATTGCGTAAGTCTGGGCATGCAAACACTCGACGTGCAACGTTCGGTCGCATCTCGAGTCGCCGAGGCCAATCTAAAGGTGATCACGCTTCCCCAGACGAACCTCTTTCTCCAAGGCCGAGACAACCCGGTTTCCACCCCTCGCGGACTTACCGCAATTCGTCCCTTGCTCGACGCTGGTGTTGTGGTAGCTGCCGGCGCCGACAATGTCCGAGACCCGTTCAACTCAATGGGACGCAGCGATGCCTTCGAGACTGCATCCCTACTGGTCATGGCCGGCCACCTCCTTCCTCACGAGGCGTTTCACGCGGTCTCAAGCGCCGCGCGCTCGGCAATGGGCCTCCCCGTGGTTGAAATCGCTCCTGGCTTCCCGGCCGAACTCGTCGCTGTTCGCGGAGTGGGGTTGGGCGACGCCATCGCCCGAGCTGATCAAGAGCGCATGGTTTGGCACCGTGGTCGTCTCGTGGCCAGCACCAAGCTTGCTCGTTCTGTCTTCTTAACGTGAGCCCAACAGATCGTCACCGCCGCGAAACTGCAGACCGCTAGCGTTGGTGTGTGTTTTCCTCTGGTGCAGCCTCGTCAGCCGTCGGCCGACGAATCTCCGTAGCCGCGATCGCATTCTGTGCCCTGGTGGGCGCAGCATGCGGGGAGAAAGGCGACGGTAGCCCGCCATACATAACAGTCGTCCCGGAGTCTACGGTCGTTCCAGTCTCCTTACAGGTACCGACGGATGCAACGACCACCACGATCAAGCCGACCCTCAATCTTGAGGGAGTATGCAGCAACCCGGTGGTGATCCAGTTGGATTCATCGCTCGATCTCTGGGCACTGCCCTATGTGCATCTGGTTGCGGAGGCCGGCTCGGGCACCACGACGAGTTTTCGAGCGCCCCTGCTCAATCCGCAGAATGGTTCGCCGACCGGTATTGACGTGGAGCTTCGAACCGCCGGCCGTTTGCCGGGCGGCGAAACGGTCCAAGCCGATGCTGTTCTCGGTGACAACACCGTGCTTTTCACGACAACGAATATCAACGAGGTACTCCCGGTCACTTCAGGCCATCCTGTCATTGTCGCCGCTCCCTGGGCCCGTACCGATTTGGCGTTGCAGTGGAACGCCACCACTGCGTCCATGCGAACGATCGCCGACATCGCGGGCGCGACGTTGGCGAACGCAGTTGTCGATCAGGCGGCCGCTGACTACCTCGTCGGAGCCCGCCTCCTTCCCGAACCGTCAAAGGCTAAAGCGCTTCGCCCCGACGTCAAGGATGTTCCGGCGCAAAGTGTGGCGTCGCTCCTTCACCTCCTTGATATCGCGCAGGACGCGCAGGCGATGACCACCAACGAAGGGCTCGGAGTCAAAGCGCAGCTGCTCTCCGACGTTGGCTGGGAGCCATACCCGCATGTTGTGGTGGTGAGTCAGACCAGTGCCAAGGAGCGTGGCGATTGCCTCCGGGCGGTGGTTCCGTTGCTGCAGTATTCAATCCTTCGGGTGAGCGTCGAGCCGCGGCGCAGTGTCCGCAAACTTGCACAAATCGCCGAGCAGATGGGCCTTGCGTTTGACCAGGAACGTCTGTTCAATCAGCTTCGGGGCGCGATCGGCTTGGAAATGCTCGCCGTCGGGACCCAGGCTGCGCCGATCGCCGGCGACCCCTCGCTGGCCCGTTTGCTCCAGATTGCGCGGTCGCAAAAGACCCGGTCGAGTGTTCGATCTGGCTCGCTCAAACTACCCAAAGACCTTGCGAAGGAACTCGAACCGCTCGTCAATCGTTCGTTCATCGATTCCGATATGAAATACACCATTCGAGAAAAACCGGATTTCGGAAAGGCTGACTCCGTCCCGTAGCGTAACTAATACGTGTGCATATCGATAGACGTGACGGGTCAGTAGCGTTACGAACCTATCTCTTCGGCACGACTGCCCGGATCAATCGAGCCCGTCGCCGGTCGGATTGCAAAACGATCGACGCAGCGTTTCGGCCCGATGCCCCCCAGATCCCGGCGCCGGGAAACGTTGCTGCGCCCGTGAGGAACAATCCGTCAATCGGTGTTTCGTATCGGGACTGCTCTCGGTTCGTGCCCAAGAGTGCGGTGATGGGCGTTCCCGAAAAGGCAACCGCATGACCACGATGCATAAAGAACTGCGTCTCGTACTCGCGTGGACTCATGAGACGCCAGTCGACCACTGTCTCGTGGAAGGGGCGTCCGCTTTGTGTCTCGACGAGCTCCGATACCTTTCGCAGCCAACGTTTTGGCTCGTCTGAAGTCGCCCACCCTCCCGCAAGCTCGTAGGGCGTCCAGAGGACCTCGAGACTGAACACGTGTGATCCTGGCTGGAGTTTGGCTCCAACGACGGGGTCGAGTGCCGATGGCATCTGGATAAAGAACTGAGGGCGTTCCGCAATTCGGCCTTGTTGCCCAAGGTGGTGATCGAGGGCGAGCTGCTGGAGCGACGGCGACACCACGAGGCTGGGAAGTAACGAGTCATGTTCGGTCAGATTCAAACCGTTCAGCAGTCGATCGCTGAAACCGCGCGCCCGATACGTTTCGGAGAGCACCGCGTCGATTTTCGACTCATACCCGTCATGAACGGGCATCGTTCGGTATCGATCAACCATAGGTTGGGCCCGGGTTGGAACTTTGGAAAGCCATTCGACCATTGCGACTCGCGGATCCGTAGCAACGACGACGATCGGCGCGTAGATCTCTTCCGCTGCTTCGCCGTCAGCGTTGTGACGGCCAACCTCGACACCGACTACCCGATCGCCATCACACAGAATCCGAGACACTTTTGTTTGTACTCGGAGTGTCCCACCGGAGGCGACAAACGCCGATGCAATTGAATCGGTGAGGGCTCCGCTCCCGCCCCGAGGTCGACCGATTTGGACGGCGTGGCGGAACGCATATCCCAGCGCGCCGAGCCCGGTGTTTGGGAAATCCGGGCTCAGCCCCCAGACGGATGGACCAGTCGAAACCACACCCGATTGGAGCTGCGGTGCATCAAAGAACGATCGAACGACATCACCGACGCTGCGCTTGGACCAGCGCAACAAGGTTGGCAGTGCTTTCGATGCACGGCGTGCATGGACCGCAGACTTTCGAACCACTGCACCAGGGGTGGGGGTGTCCTGTCCAATCTCGAGGACCATCCGAGCAACGGGAGAGGCCTCACGCAGATATCGTCGATAGTTGTCGACCTCACCAGGATAGGAAATCCTCAGCGACTCAAGAGTTCGCTCGACATCATGGAACAAGAACCACGCTTCGCCGCCATCCCAATGTTGATACGCGTACGTAGGGTCGACATCCAGGTACGTAAGGCCGTGGTCGGCGAGCCCGAGTTCTTCACCTATCGGCGTCGAACGAATCATCGCGTGATCGCAGTTACAGATGTTCACCGATGCTCCACCGAGCGCGACTTCCGTCGACGCGCAGCCCCCGACCGTGGCCCGAGCTTCGATGACGAGGGTACGGATCCCAGCTTTCGCAAGATAAGCCGCACAAATCAGACCGTTGTGACCGGCCCCAATGACAATCGCGCCGAACGAATTGGGCGTGGTTGCGGCACTGACCGATTTCGGGCCGTGAAGGTTCATAGCTTCGACTTCGCAATAGGCAGGGATTCGGCACGGGCCTCGCGTATGCGCCGCGCAATCAAAATAGCGGATGACACCGCTGACACGAGGAGCGCCAGCAGCAGCAGCCCAATCAGCGCCGGCGGAAGATGATCTGTGGCCACATATGCGTAGACGTCGGGGGCCGCAAAACAGATTACGACCAGCGCCCCCCAGCGTCTGATCCGGCCGACACGCCGCCGATACTTGGTGGCACCACCGCGAATGGTGATCGTCTGATCGTCTGGTCCGCCAACCACGTTTCGAACAACATGGGCGCTTGCGACGGCGAGCAATGACGACGAGACGATCTCGACAATCGCAAAGAGGACGATGTTCAGACCGTACTTCTCGAGAAACGCAGAGGCGCCGAGCACTCGAATGATCGCGTAGACCAAGCTCAGGGCGAACCACAGCCTTTCCTTATAATCGCGACTCACCCCGTCGACGGTAGCCCGATGCGAAACCAACCGTGTTCACCGTGGAATGGAGGCACCCCCTCCTTCGGGACGAAGGGACTAACATGTCGCAAGATGAAAGGCGCCGGAGGAGAAAACACCACTCATCTGGCGCCGTCGAAGCGGCTCATTCGCCGCGCGTGGTACGTGCACATTTTTACGACTTCCGGTGTTGTCGTCGGCATGATGGCGCTCGAAGCAATTTTCGCTGGCAAACCTCGAGCGGCGATTGCGTACTTGCTGATAACGCAACTTATCGATGGCATCGACGGGCCTATGGCGAGGCAAATCGACATTCGAGCGGTTGTCCCCAAACTCGACGGCTACATCCTCGATCTCGTGATCGATTACGTGACTTGCGTGGTGGTTCCTGCAGCCTTCATGCACAAGTTCGAGCTATTACCCGATCAGTTCTCTCTGGCCGGAACCGGTCTCGTGGTTTTTCTGTCTGCGATGTGGTTCAGCCGTACCGACATGATGACTGACGATCATTGGTTCAACGGTTTCCCCGCGACCTGGAATCTCGTCGCACCGAGTCTCTATTTGATGCATACGCCGAAGTGGCTGAACCTCGGACTGGTGGCGTTGCTGTCGGCGCTGATGTTGAGCGACGCCAAGTTCCCCCACATGGTTCGGGCGGCAGCGGCGCGCGAAATAACGCTGCCCGTCACTGGAATCTGGCTGATCACGCTGGCCTACACAACCACGCGTACGGACCATTCACGGGCCGGAACGGCCATTCTCATTGCCGTGTTCGCCTATTTCACAGGTCTCAGCATCTGGCGCAGCCGTATCTATAAGGTCCCGGCGCACCTCAGCGCAAGCTCGATCACCGGGTCGCTATGACGTCGGCAACAACAACGATTTGCATCCGATGAAGGCATCTCGATTGTTGAGCGATCTTTCGGCACCAGCGGTGCATTCCTCACTGAATCGCGAATCGATCGTCGTTATCCCGATCGGAGCGATCGAGGCGCATGGGCCCCACCTACCGCTCTCCACAGATTTCGAGATCGCCTCCTATGCCGTGACACGACTCCTGGAGAACGCCGGGGCAGAACTCGACCTTTGGGGCTTACCCCCAATTGCCTTTTCGAAATCGAACGAACATGCGTGGGCATCGGGAACTGTCTGGCTCTCGGCCTCCACCATGCTTGCCGTATTCAATGACATCGGTCGTTCGCTGGCCACCCTACCTTCGCGAAAGGTGTTGTTCGTGAACGCTCACGGAGGGAACTCTGCACTTCTCCAAGTGATCTGTCGAGACCTTCGCCTTGCGTACGGGCTCGAGACTTTTTTGGCGCACCCTTTCGCTTCGACCGACGACGGAAACGAGTTGGGGATGGGCATCCACGGTGGACACGACGAAACGTCGATGCTCATGCATGTCCGTCCGGACCTGGTCGACATGTCCCGGGCGATTCGAGCCGTTCCGGAACACCTCGCCCGCAATCGACACGTCAAGTGGGGCGGCTCGGTGAGCTTCGGTTGGCTCAGTAGCGATTTCGAACCTGAGCCCGGTCCCGATGCTCACCCGATCGGTGTCATCGGTGATGCGACGAACGCGAATGCCGCACATGGATTGTTGCTGTGGGAAAAGGTGCTCGGCGACCTCGTGGAGGCATGTCGCGAAATCCAGCGCTGGAGCCCGCGAGGATAACCCGGCTGTTGTAGCGCCTCGTATCTGCCGTAGAAAAAGACTACGGGGTTGCAACTAGTGTGTACACGTAGCGCACCTAGGGCGCAACATCGAACTTGAGAACGTCAACTGTGCAACGCCGATCCCGATACTCTTTCGCAGCCTTCGCCATCCTTGTCGGCCTTGTCGCTCTCTGTTTTCTTGCACTCCGAGACGCGCAGTCGTTGGATGGCCGTGTGATGCGACGCGTTTCCGTCAACGGCCGAAACGTTGGTGGCTTGAAGATTGAGGATCTCGATGCCGTCCTGGCCGAAGTTCAGACCGACCTGGAGACGATGCCAATTCGGGTCGCGACGCCCGACGGAGGCTTCTCGACAACCGGCGAAGCAGTCGCCATCCGCGTCGAGACGGCCGAACTCAAGCGGCGCGTCCTTCTCGCGAATCGACCGCAACGACTGACGGGTCGACTGACGGGATATGTTCGTTCCTGGTATACGACACAAGCCGTTTCGGTTCCCGTCAACCTGGCCTTGCCCGAGACCATTTCGGTTCTTCAGCTGAATGAGGGCACACGTCGACGAGACCCGGTCGACCCGCAGTTGAAGATCCGAAAGGGAAAGTACCTCGTGCTCCCCGGCTCCGACGGCGAGGGAATCGATGCAAAAAGACTCATCAGCGCGATCGAGGCGGCGGTCGAAGCAGGCGAGCGTCCGCCGATGGTCTCGGCGCGTCGCGTTCCGCTTCCTTCGACGTTCACGACCCAAGAACTTGAGACCCTCGCAAGTCGTGCGACAGAGTTGACGTCGAAGCCGCTACGCCTCGTTGTCGACGCCAAGCCTGGCGAGATCACGTCCGAACAACTTCGCGATTGGTTGAAGCCCGCAATTGTTGACCGCGAAGTGCAACTAACGCTGGACGAAACGAAGACTCTCCGGGGCTTGCGCTCCCTAATCGGCTCGACGATTCGTCCTGTTCAAAATGCTCGCCTGGCGGTGAGCGCCGAGGGAACGGTTGAACCGGTCAGGTCGCAAAGTGGTCTTCGATGTTGTAGCGCCGAAACCGTGGCCGATCTCCAGCGTGCGTTCAACGGTTCCATTCCCCAACCCGTCGACGTCCGGCTGGAGGAAATCAAGCCGACCGTGACCACGGAGGAAATCTCGTCAATCGGCGTAGAGGAGCCGATCGCGAGCTTCACGACCAAGCACCGAGCAGGCGAATCTCGAGTAACCAACATTCACCGAATTGCTGATCTGACCCGGGGAGTCGTCATCAAACCTGGCGAGACCTTTTCGGTAAACGATTTCGTTGGTGAACGGACCGCGGCGAAAGGATTCGTAGAAGCTCATTCGATCGCTGACGGGGTGCTTATCGATACATTCGGCGGCGGCATAAGCCAATACGCCACCACGCTCTTCAACGCAGCATTCTTTGCTGGGCTCGACATTCCGAAATACAAGCCGCATTCGATTTACATTTCGCGATATCCCTATGGTCGCGAAGCAACGCTTTCGTACCCGCAGGTCGACCTGGTGATGCGAAACAACACGCCCTACGGCGTGATGATCTGGCCCACCTATACCGCCTCATCGATCACCATCACGCTGTACTCAACCCCCTGGGCGCGCTCCGACGTTTTCGGACAGAAGAAGACGAGCAAGCAACTCTGCACCGACGTGTTCACGACGCGGCTTCGCAAGTACCCCGATGGCACCGAAAAGAAAGATGTCTTCAAGGCCCGGTACCTACCTGGAGAGGGCGTCCGCTGCGATGGTTCGCCAACCGCCGGAGTCAGCACAACGGCACCTCCACGGACAACTACCAAAGCACCGCATTCGCCCGTCGCATCGGACTCCGGAAATTCCAACAGCGACAACGGCTCGAACGCTGACTCGGGTGACTCCAACACCGGCGATTCCGGAAGTTCACCGACGTCGAAACCCAAGAAGACTTCCAAGCAAGCGACGGTGCCCGCCGCCAATCCAACGCCGCAGCCGGCGCCCGCTCCGGAACCGCCACCAATGCCCGGTCCCGTACCTGCGCCCGAGCCGCCGGCCCCGGTCCCGGGACCAATTGAAGTGAAGCCGCCGGTCACGGCCGTTTCATAAGTGCACGGATCTAGCGGGTCGCAGTAGCAACAAGGGGTGCCGGCAGCAGACTTTCGCCCATGAGGTATTTGTCAACGGCCGCGGCAGCACTTCGACCCTCCGCAATGGCCCAGACGATCAGGCTCTGGCCACGACCCATGTCACCCGCCACAAACACGCCTTCCACACTTGAGGAGTAGGACGAATCGCGAGCGACATTGCCGCGGCTGTCGAGAGAAACTTCGAACTGATCGAGTAGACCGTTTCGCTCCGGACCAACGAATCCCATGGCAAGAAAGACAAAATCGCATGGAAGCTCAAAATCGGAGTCGGCAACCTTCTCGAAGGTCGGACGGCCATCCACGATTTTAGACTCAACTTCGTGTGCTCGAAGGGCGGCCAGGCTGCCGCTGCCGCCGTCGACGAACTCAGTCGTCGAGACGGAATACATGCGCTCTCCACCTTCTTCGTGCGCACTCGTGACCTTGTAGACAAAGGGAAACAGCGGCCACGGGTTTGACTCCGCGCGGTCGTCTGGAGGTCGCGGCATGACCTCGAACTGCGTGACGCTTTGGGCGCCCTGTCGATGTGCGGTTCCAAGACAGTCGGCCCCCGTGTCGCCGCCACCGATTATCACCACTCGCTTGCCATTGACATCGATCGGAGAAATCTCCATATCCCCGTGTTGCACCTTGTTTGCAGGCGTCAGGTACTCCATTGCGAAGTAGACGCCGTTCAAGGACCGGCCAGGGATAGGGAGGTCACGTGGTGCTGTAGCTCCGCCGGCCAACACGACTGCGTCAAAGTTCGCGCGCAAGTCGGCAGCACTCGTCTGCCCTGGGGCTCCGATGTTTACGCCCGTCTTGAACACCGTTCCTTCGCTGCGCATCTGTTCGAGGCGCCGATCAAGGACAGCTTTCTCCATTTTGAACTCGGGAATGCCGTACCGCAGCAGCCCTCCGATCCGATCAGCGCGCTCGTACACAATGACGTCGTGACCAGAGCGCGTGAGCTGTTGGGCTGCGGCCAGACCGGCTGGACCCGACCCGACGACCGCAACACGCTTGCCGGTCTTGACCTTTGCCAAGATCGGCTTCACGTTGCCTTCGTCCCAGGCCCGATCGATGATGCTGTTCTCGACGACTTTGATCGAGACGGGGTCGTCATTGATCCCCAGAACGCACGCACCCTCGCACGGAGCGGGACACAGGCGACCCGTGAATTCAGGAAAGTTGTTCGTTGCGTGAAGCCGCTCAATTGCGTCGGCCCAGTCGCTCTTGTAGATGAGGTCATTCCACTCGGGAATCAGATTTCCCAAAGGGCATCCGTTGTGACAAAACGGGATACCGCAGTCCATACAGCGACCCGCCTGCGCCTTCAGCGCCGCATCGGGAAACGGTTCGTAGACCTCTTTCCAGTCCTTCAATCGAATCCGCACCGGTCGCCGGGTGGGTGTCGCCCGCTCGTGCTTGAGAAATCCACCAAGTTCGCCCATGACTATTCCTTGCTCTCGTTTCTTCGTGGTTTCTTAAGCGCGTGCCGCGGCCATGACCGCATCGTCGACGTTGAGTCCGTTCGCTTGCGCATTCGCAATCGCCCGCAAAACTCGCTTGTAGTCCTGTGGCATCACTTTGACGAACCAGCGGCTGTGTTCTTCAAAATTTGTCAAGATCAGCTCACCAATGGCCGACCCCGTTTCTTTCGTATGCATGCCTATTACTTCTCGAAGGATAGCCTTGTCGTCGTCAGAAATTGGATCTAGGTCGACCATTTCGCGATTGACCTTGGATGGAAAGACGCCCGCCGGGTCGTACACATACGCGGATCCTCCGGACATACCGGCTCCAAAGTTTCGGCCAGTACTTCCGAGGACGATTACCCTACCGCCTGTCATGTACTCGCACGCATGGTCGCCGACGCCCTCCACGACCGCCGTTGCACCCGAGTTCCGAACACAGAACCGCTCCCCGACGATTCCTCGAATGTACGCTTCACCGCCGGTCGCTCCATAGAGGGCGACGTTGCCTGCAATGACGTTGTCTTCGGCCACAAACGTGGTCGGCGCATTGCGACTCGGGTAGACAGCAATTCGTCCACCGGAGAGGCCCTTCCCGACGTAGTCATTGGTATCCCCCTCGATCCGCAGCGTTATGCCGTTTGGAACGAACGCACCAAAGCTATTCCCCCCGGATCCGGTGAATTGGATCTGGATCGTGTTGTCCGGTAAGCCCTCGCCACCGTAGCGACGAGTGACCTCGGCACCAAGCATCGTCCCGACAGTGCGATTGACGTTTCGAATTGGAAGGTCCAACGAAACAGGACGTGCATCCAAAAGCGCAGGCTGGCACATCTCGATCAGCGTCTTGTCGAGCGCTCGATCAAGACCGTGATCTTGCCCCTTCGTGTTGTGCAGCGACGAGTTGTAGCGATTCGCGGGCTGATGCAAGATCGGCGCGAGATCAAGTCCGGCTGCCTTCCAGTGCGCAACGGCTGACGTCGTGTCGAGAATCTCGGAGTGTCCAACCATTTCCTCAAGGGTTTGGAATCCGAGCGATGCCATATGTTCACGTACTTCCTCCGCGATGAACTCGAAAAAGTTCACGACGAACTCTGGTTTGCCGCTGAATTTGGCGCGAAGAGCCGGGTTTTGCGTAGCAACGCCAACGGGGCACGTATCGAGATGACACACCCGCATCATGATGCAGCCACTCACCACGAGCGGAGCTGTTGCAAACCCGAACTCTTCTGCGCCGAGCAACGCCGCAATTACGACGTCACGACCTGTTTTCATCTGTCCGTCAGCCTGGACAACAATACGATCCCGAAGTCCATTCAATATGAGCGTCTGCTGGGTCTCCGCCAGACCCAATTCCCACGGGCCACCCGCATGCTTCAGCGACGTAAGCGGCGACGCTCCCGTGCCGCCGTCGTGGCCGCTGATCAGCACCACGTCGGCATGTGCCTTCGACACTCCGGCGGCGACCGTTCCAACGCCTACTTCAGCCACGAGCTTGACATGAATGCGCGCCTTGTCGTTGGCGTTCTTCAGGTCGTGGATCAACTGCGCAAGATCTTCGATCGAGTAGATGTCGTGGTGTGGCGGTGGGCTGATCAAACCCACACCCGGGGTCGAGTGACGGGTCTTGGCGATCCACGGATACACCTTGTGTCCGGGGAGCTGCCCGCCTTCACCAGGCTTCGCGCCCTGCGCCATCTTGATCTGGATGTCATCGGCATTCACGAGATACTCACTCGTTACACCGAATCGACCCGATGCCACCTGCTTTATGGAACTGCGCTTCGAATCACCGTTGGGCATCGGAACAAATCGCTCGGGATCTTCACCACCTTCACCGGTGTTTGACTTCGCGCCCAGACGGTTCATGGCGATGGCCAGATTTTCGTGGGCCTCTGCGCTAATCGATCCATAGCTCATCGCTCCGGTCGAGAATCGCTTGACCAATGAAGACACCGACTCCACCTCATCGATAGGTATCGGCGTTCGACCAGTTTCCTCCGCGCCGCGCACACGGAAAAGACCGCGAAGAGTCGCTAAGCGCGCAGACTGATCATCGACCATCTTCGTGTATTCCTTGAAAATGTCGTAGCGCCTCGCTTGCGTTGCGTGCTGCAATCGGTACACCGTGTCGGGATTGAAGAGGTGGTATTCGCCCTCTCGCCGCCACTGGTACTCGCCGCCTTGCTCCAGCGTCCGGTGTGCCTGGGAAGATGCCCGGTCCGGGTAGCCCTTCGCATGTCGGGCACCAGCTTCGGTGGCGATGGCGTCGAGACCCACCCCGCCGAGTCGGCTCACGGTACCGGTGAAGTAGCGATCAATGGTCTCCTGATCAAGGCCGATGCATTCGAACACCTGGGCGCCCATGTAACTCGACACCGTGGAGATACCCATTTTCGACATGACCTTCAAGACCCCCTTGCCGAGAGCCTTCACGTAGTTCTTGATGGCCTTGCGAGGGTCGGCATCAAGGTCGCCCTCGCGGATCAGGTCTTCGATAGTTTCGAACGCAAGGTAGGGATTGATTGCCGAAGCGCCGAATCCGATGAGCAGCGCCGCATGGTGAACTTCACGGCAGTCGCCCGACTCCACAATCAGACTCACCTTGGTTCGCGTCTTCTCGCGAATCAGGTGGTGATGCACCGCGCTGACGAGAAGCAGTGAGGGAATCGGCGCCATTTCGATGGTGGAGTCACGGTCCGAGACCACGATGATCTTGGCACCCTCATGGATTGCGGCGCTGGCCTCGGTGCAAAGTTCGTCGAGCCGCTGGGCCAAAGACGTGCCCACGCCTGACACCTTGAAGAGCCCCTTCAACACGTGCGGGCGGTATCCGGGCATGTCACCGTCATCGTTGATGTGAACGAGCTTGTTGAGCTCATCGTTGTTCATGATGGGTGTTGAAAGCGAGATCTGGCGACAGCTCGACGGCGTCGGCTGCAACAGGTTTCCTTCAGGACCGATCGAGTTCCCGAGACTGGTTACGAGCTCTTCGCGGATTGCGTCGAGAGGCGGATTTGTGACCTGAGCGAAAAGCTGCTGGAAGTAGTCGAACAACAGGCGAGGCTTGTCACTCAGAATCGCAATGGGGGTGTCGGTGCCCATCGAACCCAGCGCCTCAAGACCCGCCTTGGCCATCGGCTTGATGATGATGTTCAGGTCTTCCTGGGTATACCCGAACACATGCTGACGTCGGAGCACCGACTCGTGCGGGTACACCACGTGATCACGGTCTTTGAGATCATCAATATGAAGCAGGCCCGCATGCAGCCAATCCTCGTAGGGATGTTCTGTGGCGAGCTGGGACTTCAGCTCCTCGTCGGAGATGATTCGACCTTCGGCGGTGTCGATGAAGAAGATCTTTCCCGGCTGGAGCCGCATTTTGCGGATCACTTTCTCGGGCGCGATATCAAGTACACCTACTTCACTAGCCATCACGACGAGGTCGTCGGAGGTAATCCAAATACGCGAGGGGCGCAGTCCGTTTCGATCGAGCACCGCACCGACGACGGTACCGTCTGTGAAGGCCATGTCGGCCGGTCCGTCCCACGCCTCCATGATCGAGGCGTGATACTTGTAGAACGCTTTGTTCTCCGGCGGCATCGACGTATGGTTCTCCCATGCCTCCGGAATCATCATCAACATTGCATGATGGAGCGGACGTCCACCCAAGTGGAGAAGTTCCAGAACGTTGTCGAAGCTCGCCGAGTCAGAACCGTTCGGCAACACGATCGGAAACAGCCGTTCCAGGTCTCCTGGGATCAGTTCGCTCTTGAGGAGAGCTTCGCGTGCTCGCATCCAGTTGCGGTTGCCCTGGACGGTGTTTATCTCTCCGTTGTGGGCGATGTAGCGATACGGGTGGCTTAGTGGCCAACTGGGAAACGTGTTCGTCGAAAACCGAGAGTGCACGAGAGCGATCGCCGACTCGACCCTCGAATCCTTGAGGTCCAGGAAGAACTCATCGAGCTGGTGCGTCGTGAGCATGCCCTTGTAGATATGCGTGCGGTAGCTCAGGCTCGGGAAGTAGACACCCGGTACCTCGTTTTCGATCCGCTTGCGGATCACATACGAGCGACGTTCCAACGCCATGTCGTTGAGGTAGGGGTCGAGCCCGGCGATGAAGATCTGGGCAAAGCTCGGCATCACCTGTCTTGCCGTCGGGCCGATCGTTGAATCGTCTACCGGGACGTCGCGCCACGCAATTGTGCGCATGCCTTCCTCGGTCACAATCCGGTCAATCTTCTGACTGGCCTGCACCGCAGCCCCCGGTGCTTTGGGGAGAAAGGCCATGCCACTCGCGTACCGGCCAACGGGAGGCAACTCGATTCCCTGCTCACCGAGGACCGACCGGAAGAACTTGTCGGGGTTCTGAATCAAGATCCCCGCACCGTCGCCCGAGTTCACTTCCGCACCCGCGGCACCTCGATGCTCCATGTTCTTCAGCGCGGTAATGCCCTTGACGACAATGTCGTTGCTCGCCACGCCTTTGATATGGGCGATGAAGCCAACGCCACACGCGTCCTTTTCGAAACGCGGGTCGTACAGGCCCTGCTTGGCCGGAATGTCGCTGAAAGGTGTCGCAAACGCAACGGACGACGCGTCGGCGACGGACGACGAAAGGGGCTGATCCACGGGGACCTCCAAGAGTGACGAACCGAACAAGAAGACTGGCTCTCACCCGGGACGACGTTGGCCCGAAACGAGTGACATTCACCTTAGCGCGCCGGGTCGCTTTCGTGCAACGGATTAACGCCCCCTTCGTCCACCCCGCTCGAGGGCCGTTAGGTGAGCGCTCCGTACGTGCCGGCCGCTACAAATGCCGGATGGATCCGCTCAAGAAGCTCCGTTAGCCGGGCCGCTCCTCTGTCCTCGATCGGCTTCCAAATAGGGGCACACAAGCGATCGGTCTCGTCTTCGAGGTGCTCTCGGGCGGTCGTTCCGGCGGTGGTCATGGCACCAGCAGAGTCGACCCAGCCCCGGGCTGCTAGTTCGCTGATCGAGGCCGCCCACTCCTCCTCATTCCACTGCCGTGTCGCTTGCGTGATTCCCAAGGGGAATCGACCGGTCCCCACCTGGAGCACCATAGCGGCGCACGGCCCGATGTCGCTTGCGACGAGAAGCGCGACGTGGACGTCACCGCGCCATTCGCGAACAATGGTGATCTGTTGCCAGAGTGCAGCCAACGGATCCTCGGGGAGTTGCACCGCAGCGTTCGCCGCAGCGAGCGGTTTGCCGGCGAGGCTCAAACCAGCCACGACCGGATCAATAAGTGCACGTGCTTCTGCGAGGTCCTCGGCCGTGTAGGTCACGCCGACGCGGTCGAAGGCACGCCCGACCACCCGGAACCTGGCCGCCTGAATATCGGCTGGCGATGCCTTCGCCCAGGCGTCACCGATCAGTGCCGAGCGAACCGCGCGCTCGCTGAAGTTGTAGAAGGTAGCGAGGACCACTTCGTCGGGAACGGCACCCATCGGCGCCGTCCGCGAAGCAAAGTACCCGGCCCGACCCGTGATGCCCAGTGCTGCGTATTCTTCAGCGGCTTCGGGCACGAAGTAGACGAACCGGTGGGCCAGGTTCGTCGCCATGTGGATGTTGCGAATCGTACTCGGGTCCATTTCCGTACCCTATCGCCCGAGGGGTCGGCGTCAACAACTACCGCGGGTTCTCCACAAACGGTCGGGCCTTGACGCGCTTGCCCTTGATCGTGGTGCTGCTCAGCGCGGCAATCACCTGCTTGGCAGCCTCGGAGGGCACGCCAACGACCGAGAACTTTTCGGAAATCTTGATCGGTCCAATTTGTCGGCCGCTCAGGTTTGACTCATTGGCAATCGCCCCGACCAGGTCGCCTGCTCTGACGCCATCGGCTCGGCCGAGACCGACGTAAATAGTCGCAACGTCGGCGATGTCAGGCCGAGGGCCGTCGTCGCGGGCGAAGCTGCGCCCGGATTCACGTCCCGAATCTCGACCGGAGTCGCGTGAGAAGTCTCGGGTCTTGCCAAACTTGGGATTCTGCGGACGTTCCACACGGCTCAACGCATCGGGTATCTCGCGCTCATCAACCGTCGCCCCGGTCGCGGCGTGCGCCAGCTTCACAGCAGCAAGCGCGATCGTTCGCATTTCGGCAACGTCGACGAGCGCATCGAGTACTCCTGAGTAGCGTTCGAGGTCATCATCGTCGATCGCTTCGCGAACCGCGCCGATCGTTATCTCGATCTGACGGGCACGAAGATCGGCAACGGACGGCACCTTTTCAAACGCGATCTTTTGCTTGGTAAGCCGTTCGATATTGGCAAGCTGGCGCTGCTCCTTTGGTTCGGCCAACGTGATTGCTGTGCCCTCTCGGCCCGCGCGCCCAACGCGGCCTATTCTGTGCACATATGATTCTGGCGCTGAAGGAACGTCGTAGTTGACGACATGGGTGAGCGTATCTACATCGAGACCTCGGGCGGCAACATCGGTTGCGATGAGCAGTTCCGCGGTCCCGCTACGGAGCCGACCCATGACGCGGTCGCGTTGTTCCTGACTCATCCCTCCGTGCAACGCTTCAGCCCGATAGCCCCGTCCCGTCATTGTCTCGGTGAGTTGGTCAACTTCGGTACGGGTACGACAAAACACAATGGCCGCAGCAGGCGCTTCGATGTCGAGAATCCGACCAAGCGCCGCTGCCTTATGTGATCGCTGGACGATGTAAGCGGTCTGGCGAACGAGGGCCTTGCCCGGCTTGGTGTCACCGAGACCGATCTGTATCTTCAGCGGATCGCGAAGATGGCGCTTTGCGATGGAGGTTATCCGAGAGGGAATCGTCGCCGAGAACAGAACAGTCTGTCGCTCTTCAGGAGTCGTCCTCAGAATCTCCTCGATGTCATCGGCGAAACCCATGTCGAGCATCTCGTCGGCCTCATCGAGTACGACCATCTTCACCGAATTGAGGTTGAGCGTGTTTCGTGCGATGTGATCAAGGGCCCGGCCGGGCGTCGCAACCACGACGTGAACACCGCGCGAGAGCGCTTGAAGCTGGCGACTGATCGGCTGGCCGCCGTAGATCGGAACGACTTGTGCACCCAGCTCGCGACCATATTTGTACATAGCTTCTGAAACCTGCACTGCGAGTTCACGAGTTGGGACAAGTACGAGGGCAATTGCGTCGGGTCGCCCCTTTGACTTCTCAATCAGCTGGAGGATCGGAAGGGCAAACGCCGCGGTCTTGCCGGTTCCGGTGGCCGCCTGTCCAACCAGGTCGCGACCGGCAAGCAGGAGCGGAATCGTCTTTGCCTGAATGGGAGTTGGCTCTTCGTAGCCAAGTGAAGTGAGCGCCTTCAGCAACTCGGGTCGTAGACCCAGTTCGGTGAAGCCAACTGTTACCGTTTCATCGCTCAAGGTAGTAAGGCTAACGCTGTTCTGTGTCAGGCTCGATCCATGCCAACGCCTGCTTATGTATCGATTGGGGCAAGCCCCCTCGACAGCGACCCTGCGCTGATCGGTCGTCTCGTCGCACCCGACGCCTTGCGAACCGTGATCCTCGAACAGGAGGTGCCGGTTCGATCGGGCTACGCCTTTCGCGCCAGCGCCGGAACGATCGTCCGATTCTCAACGTTGAACGGTCCCCAGGTGGTGGACCTGAACCTGTGGAGCGCTGACGATCCGCGAGAACGCTTCTGGGCCAGTCGCACGCGTCAGTTCTACGGCACGCACATCACCGTCGGTCATCGGCTCTGGTCGAACCTCCCCTTCCTTCGACCCCTGGCCACGTTCATCGCGGACACGATTGCCTATGGCCGCGACAGCGACGATGCAGGCTGTCACGACCTTCTCGGCACCCGCTGCGACCCGTACGGAAACCAACTGCTCAGCAATGCGTCGTACGACTTTCACTGCCACTCCAACCTGACCCGAGCAGTGCTCCCCCATGGGCTCACCGAATTCGATGTGCACGATGTCATCAACCTGTTTCAGGTCACCGGCCTGATGCCCGACGACAAGCGGTACTTCATGAAGACGTGCCCGGCACGTGCCGGAGACTACGTCGAGTTTCTCGCCGAGACCGACCTCCTGTTGGCTATCTCACTGTGCCCAGGCGGCGACCTTGCGTTGCCGATCTGGGGTGCGGTTTCTGACGCTGTGCCGAACTGCAATCCGCTCCTGGTCCAGGTCTTCGCCCCCGATGTCGAAGCCCTGAACGGGTGGTCACCGTCGAACCGCGCCGCCTACTCAGGAATGCACGGAACGCGTCACGGCCTCGTGGCGCCCTCGGGAACACCCCCGAGTCTCACCGAACAGATCTGTCTTCTCGACATTGGTTCGCTGAACACGGCGTGATGAACGAAACGGTCAATCGCGTCCCATGAGTCCGCCGAGCAGGCCGCCGATCGGATTGGAGGCGGCTCCCGCACCCGTACCGCCCGTGCCGAGCGATGCGGACAACCAACCAAGGAGTTCGTTGGGATTGCGGGTTTGGGTATATAAACGGCCCGGACCGACAAAGTCGAAAACGATACCCTCACCGCTCTTGAACGACTGCACCAGGCCGCCCGTGACTTTGCGGAGCTGCATCTTCACGCTCTCTTGATACGCGACCATATGGCCTGTATCGACGGTGACAACTTCGCCTGGTCCGAGGTCCCACGACTCGAGCGCGCCGTAACACCCGACGAGGATTTGGCCCTCGCCACTCGCATGAACCATGAAGCCACCCTCCGATCCAAACAGGTTGGTGAACCCACCCCATTTCGCATCCGTATTTACGCCGTTGGCCGATGCCAGCCATGATCCCTTCTGGATGATCCAGCCCGCGCCCGGCGTCACGTCGAACGCGCTGAGGTCGCCCGGAAGGCGAGCCGCAACGTCGACGAATCCACCCTGCGACGGCGCCGTGTACGTCGTTACGAAGAAGCTCTCCCCTCCGAGGGCTGCTCGTTTGAGCGACTTGAACACGCCACCCTCGGCTTTGGCGCGAAGGTCCACACCGGCAGACATCGCCATCATCGCGCCCGCCTCAACTTTGACCGATTCGTTCGAAGCGAGTTGGAGTCGCGCAACGCCAAACGCAGGAGTGTGACGAGTTGTGATTTGCATATGAGCAGTTTGGCCCATGCGACTACAAAACGGTAGGAGCCAGTCCCGGAAACGTCCCCCAATTCACCCTGACGATTGGCCGCCGGAGGCGCTCACTGAATGCGGTCACTCGACCACTTCGCCGGTGGCGCATGGATCATCGCGCACAGACCAACCAGCGATGCGTCGTAATTGACGCGCCAACCGACGAAGTCCATCCAGGCCCGCTCCTCGTCGGCCTTCAGAGGGATGCCCGCCGCCTGCAACTCGACAAGCATGAGGTCAAATTCGCGGCGAGTGACGGAGATTGATCCGTCAGGCTTTGGGTCCTGGGGATTTTCGATCCCGAAATAATTCGAGATTCGTCGCAGCGCCAAGAATCCCTGACGCAAACACAGCGCCGCTCGTGCGGTGTCCGGTTGATCGACGATGGCCATACGGATGGCGGCGAGATCGAGCACGGTTCCCGCGGCCGTGATCCAGGAACGCTCGATGTGCGGCGATCGAAAGAAAGCCAACCCGGGAAAGCTGAGGGTGCTCTCCTCGACCTGCGCAAACCACTGTTCCCATCGGCTGAAGATGTCGTCGTCGAGCTGATCCAATGCCCCAATCGTCTGAAAACGGGTGAGTGCCTCAAACGGCGAAGGCGGCAGACCGGCTCGCGACTCCAACATCGCCACCAGTGTCTCCCGGCGAGAAAACGCGGCATAGATCGTCGGCAAATACGAAATCAGCATCGCCACCAAAATCAAACCAAGCGTCGCCTGGGCAAACTCGATGCCGGCGGACGGCAGATCGCGCCGGAAGAAGACGCCCAGTGTGAGCATCGATGACCCCGACGTCAAAAACGCGTTTCGGAGAGCCCCGGCATCAGCGTTTGGGTCGAGCGACCAGTAGATAAGGCCGAATCCGACTCCACATGAAATCAACCAGGCGACGGGAAGCAGGAGAAAGGCAACCGGCGCATGAATCGAATACCAGCGATCCTTCGTGTGAAACGATGCACGTTTGGGCACAAAGAGATCAATAGCCTTACGTACACCTAGGAAAATGTATCTCGTGATCAGCACTGACCCCGACCGGGGTACGACTACCGTTTTTATCGCTGACATGAAGGTGCGACAAACGATGATCAGGCCCGTCAGGGCTACGGCGGCACGGATCGCCAGTAGCCCCGGACCGGTTGAGGCAACCATGGGCACGAACAGCGAAAAATCACTCAACCAAGACCCCGACCGCGATTTGGATCAAACGGTCGGCAGTCCGGCCAGCGAAAGCCTGATTGCTTCTTCGGGATACTCATAGTCCACAAGCTTTCCGGTCAGATAATTCTCGTACGCGGCGAGATCAAGAAGGCCATGTCCGCACAGTGCTGTCATGATCACCTTTTGCTCACCGCTTTCCTTGCAGCGGAGCGCTTCGTCGATCATTGCCGCGAGTGCATGCGTCGGCTCCGGCGCCGGGATGATTCCTTCGGTACGAGCGAACTGAACACCGGCGGCAAAACAATCGAGCTGGTTCTTCGACATGGCCTCGATCAGACCAAGCTCGTAGATGTGGCTTACGAGTGGACTCATGCCGTGATAGCGAAGACCGCCCGCATGGATCGTGTCCGGAACAAAGTCCTTGCCCAGAGTGTGCATCTTCATGAGCGGCGTCAGACCAGCGGTGTCTCCAAAGTCGTATGCATACGTTCCTTTGGTGATGGACGGGCACGCGGCGGGCTCGACCGCGATGATGCGGGTGTTCTTGCCACCGGTAAGGTTGGCATGGAGGAACGGGAACGTAAGCCCTCCGAAGTTCGACCCCCCACCGACGCAGCCGTAGATGACATCGGGGTACTCGCCGGCCATCTCAAACTGCTTGATGGCTTCGAGCCCGATCACGGTCTGGTGCATCAGCACGTGGTTGAGCACCGATCCGAGCGCGTAGCGAACCTCGTCGCCACCCGTCGCAGCAACCTCAACGGCTTCGGAGATTGCCATGCCCAGCGATCCGGGTGAATTTGGGTCCTGAGCAAGGAACGCCCGGCCCGACGCCGTGAGGTCCGACGGCGAAGGATGAACAACCCCACCAAAGGTTTCCATCATCAGACGCCGGTATGGTTTCGCGTCGTAGGAGGCGCGCACCTGCCACACTTCGACATCGAGCCCAAACTGCGCGCCGGCAAACGACAGCGCGGTGCCCCACTGACCAGCACCGGTCTCGGTCGTTAGCTTCTTTACTCCGGCCTTCTTGTTGTAATAGGCCTGTGGCACCGCGGTGTTCGGCTTGTGCGAACCGGCCGGCGACGTTCCCTCGTACTTGTAATAGAGATGGGCCGGAGTCCCGAGCGCCTTCTCCAGCCTGTGCGCCCGAATGAGCGGCGTTGGTCGCCAAATTCGGTAGACCTCAAGCACCTCTTCGGGGATTTCGACGTACTCGTCCATCGAAACTTCCTGAAGAATCAGGTCCATTGGAAACAGCGGCGCAAAGTCAGCTGGGCCTGCCGGCTCCTTCGTTCCCGGGTGGAGGGCGGGAGGGGGCGGTGAAGGGAGAAACGGCACGATGTTAAGCCAAGCGCGAGGAATCTCGGACTCAGGCAGAAGGAACTTTGTCGGAGACATTGGAGCCTTTCGTTGAAAAGGGGCGGCTACCCTGGCACGAGTCCAGGGTTCGCTGTGGCGCGGATACGCCCAACCTAGTGGAAAGGTACGAACGCCTGGCCGCTCAAGGAGTCGACGCACGGCGCCGATACCTGAACGTGCACTCATCATCGGCTGAAGCAACGCGACTGAGCCCACTCGGGTTGCGATCGCGGCTGGCTTCGATGAGCCTTGCCCAGGCCGCAACGGTATCCACGTTCGCGCTGGTAGCGATGCTCGCCATGCGCCCAACCTCGGACCCCGACAAATTCTGGCATCTTGCGACGGGACGATGGATCTGGGAGAACCGACGAATTCCGAAGGCTGACCCGTTCTCCTGGACGAAACCCGGACAAACGTGGGTCGCCCATGAGTGGCTCACCGAGATCATCTGGTTTCGCATTCACCAACTCGGCGGATGGACGGGACTTGCGATTCTCACCGCTGCCATCATCGTTTCAGCCTTGCTTCTCACCCATCGAAACGTGCGAACGGTCGGTGGATCGTCCCTTGTCGCAAACGTCCTCACCCTTACTGCTGCCGTAGCATCGCTGACCACATGGGGCGTACGCCCGCAGATGCTGTCGTTCCTGCTCGTTGCGCTCGTCGGCCGCCTCACACTTGAGGCATGGCATGCCTCTCAGGAGGGTTCGTCGGACAGCAGCCAGAAACGTCGACGCCTTTGGTTGCTGGTACCTGTCATGTTGATCTGGGCGAATGCACACGGCGCGTACATTTTCGGCATCGCCCTTTCGGGGGCTTTCGCTGTGGGCCTGTATGTCGATCAGCTCCTGGGCCGAATCGAGCCGTTCCGAACGATTCGCAACGATGCTGTTTCACATGTGGACATACAGCTCCTGAAAACCGCATGGGCCGTTACTGCGTCGTGCATCGTTATTACGCTCGCCAACCCCCATGGTTTCGGCGGACTGCTCTACCCGTTCACCTATCTCGGCGACAACGCGTCGACCCGCTACGTGAGCGAGTGGTTCGCCCCGACGTTTTCGGACCCGCAATACTGGCCCTTCGGTCTCCTTCTGGCCCTTGCTGCGTTCGCGCTGATCCGGCTTCGTCGATCGATGCCGTTCTTCGCCGTGATCCAGATCGTTGCGCTGGCTTTCCTCGGGCTGCAGAGCATCCGCAACATCACCCCGTTCGCCGTGGTCGCGTTGCCCTGGATCGGTCTATCGCTGCGACGCCGCAGACCACGCCCGCTGACGGCAGAACCGAAAGGCGCTGCCGTGGTCCATGCGGGAGTCGCTGCGTTCGTCCTCGCTGCGACGGGGGCAGTTGGGCTGCCATCGCTCCAAAGCTCGGCGATTGAAGCTCACGACGCCGAAGCATTTCCCCGCGTTGCGCTCGCATGGATCGACGCCAATCCTCGCCAGCGACTCCTCAATCAGTACGACTGGGGCGGCTATCTCATCTGGAATCTACCCACGACACCCGTGGCCGTTGATGGCCGTCCTGACATGTACGGCGATACCTTTATGGATCGCCACATTTCGATCTGGCAGATCCACAAAGGTTGGCAGCGCCGCCTCGAAGAAGATGGGTATGAGCGCGTGATGGGGGCCCCGACCGCGCCGGTCGTCTCCAGATTGCGACTCCGACCGGGATGGCGAGTTAGTTATGAGGACTCGCAAGCCGTCGTGCTCGACCGCCTATGACCCCAGTATCCGGCGGATGCGCAGAAGTTCTCGATACATCCGCATGCCGTCGGATACTGGATTGACCTTGGAACCAGGCTGATGCTCCCAGCGGATTTTCATCTCCTCGATCCGATATCCCCGCTGAACCGCGCGAGTCAGCACCTCGACGTCAAACGCAAATCCGTTGGTAGTAAGTGCACCGAACAATACGGCCGCCGCGTCAGCCCGGAAGATCTTCAGCGCACACTGCGGATCGGCAATTTGAAGGCCACTCAATCCCCAGACGAGCCTTCGAAACACCGTCGAGGACAAGCGACGTAACTTCGGCTGATGAAGAGGATTGACGACTCGCTCACCAACCACGATGTGGGCTCCGGTCGATGCAACACGCGCCAGTGCTCGACTTACGTCGGCCGGGTCCAGGGACAAATCCGCGTCGACAAATCCAAGGTACCTGCCTTTGGCGATCGACATTCCTGCTTTGACTGCACCACCTTTCCCGAGGTTGGTCGCCAGGGACTGGACCGATGCGTTTCGAAGACCTTCCTCGGCGATCGACCGCCACGTCACGTCAGCTGTGTCGTCACACGATCCGTCGTCCACGAACACGAATGCAATGTCGTCTCGGTTCAACGGCGACGACGCCAGGGTCTTTACTGTCTGCGCGATACGGGTCGACTCACGAAACATCGGGATGATGATCGTCAGTTCAGGAACGACGATCAAATCATCGATGGCATCACTGGGGTACTCGGCAAACGTCGATTCGGTGAGATCGACTTCCGTAGCGAGGTCGTAAACCGGTTCTGCGACGGTGGGGTTCCCCGGCGCATGAGCTCCACCGAGCGATGACCTCGAATCCGACATAGCTGCTTCATCGGCACTCTGCGGCGTCCGCTGAATGGGCCTTCCGAACAACCCGAAGGCACTGACCCGTCCCCATCGATGCAGTGACCCTCGTCGGTCAACATCACCACGTGCACACACATTGCGAAAACGAACGTAAAGCCGTGGGGGTACGGTGGCTGTGTGGAAACGGTGAAGGGGCACGACGCGTCGACGGACGCGGCCGAGACGGCGGTTGACGTCGTGGTGATCGGGGCAGGTCCCGCCGGCGCCTCAGCAGCAACGCTGCTCGCTCGGGCGCAATTCAATGTATTGGTTGTCGATCGAGCAACGTTTCCTCGTGACAAGTGCTGTGGCGACGGTCTCACATCAGGCGCGCTTCGCCGACTCGACGAGCTCGGTCTCGATCCAGATCGCGTGCCGAGTTGGCAGTGGGTCGACGACGTGGTGTTGTCGACGACTCGCCGGACCGTGCGAACCTTCGCGCTCCCCAAAGGCCCTGGCCACTTTGCCGCAGTCGCTCCTCGCCAGGAGCTCGACATGGCAGTGCTGGCGCTCGCTCGCAATGCGGGTGCCGAGGTCTGGGAGGGCGCCTCATTGCTCGCAATCACGAGTTCGCACGACTCCGTCATGGTGCGCGTTGCCCGCCCGGACGCCACGAGTACCCAAGTCCGGGCGCGACACGTGATCGCAGCCGATGGGATGTGGTCAACGACACGGAAGCTGTTGGGCGAAGGTGGGCCGACGTCGGCCGCCGCTTCGATGTCAGCGTCGAGTCCTCGCTACCTTGGCGAGTGGCACGGGTACCGCCAATACGCGCGTAACGTCCACAGCGAAGCGGCGCGCCAGCTCTGCATATGGTTCGAACCAGACATCTTGCCTGGGTACCTGTGGTCCTTTCCGCTCGCCAACGGACGCGTCAATATCGGTTTCGGGATCCTTCGCGATTCGTCGCGGCCGACGAAAGAGATGAAGCCGCTCTGGGCCTCGCTGTTGGAGCGTCCTCACATTCGCGCGGTTCTTGGTCCAAACGTCGAATTTGAAGGCGCGCCGAAGGCGTGGCCGATTCCGTCATCGATTGGGTCGGCTCCGCTTGTCGAGGGACGGGTGCTGTTTGTCGGTGACGCGGCTCGAGCGTGCGACGTTCTGACGGGCGAAGGGATCGGACAGGCCCTGCAGACTGGAGCCGCGGCGGCCCGTGCCGTAATCGCGCACGCTCACAGCCCGTCGCCTACGGCTGCCGGGGAACAGTACCGCGACCAGGTTGAGTCCGAAATGGGACCCGATCACACGATGTCGTCGATGTTGGAGAAACTGATCGCGAATCCCTGGATTTGCGAAGGGGCGATTCGACTGTCGGGTTCGACATCGTGGACTCGCCGGAACTTTGTCCGTTGGCTGTTCGAGGATTACGCACGTGGGATCGCGCTTACCCCGACTCGGTGGCGATGGGGTTTGATGAGCGGTGCCGGAGCCTACGAACGACTGCGTCCCTAGCGAGAGTTCCGCTGTCTTTCACGATCGATAGGGTGGGTCCGGAGAAGGAACTCCAATTGGCCGTGCGCAAAAACCCGACCCGTGCATCAAGCCAAGAGGGTTCTTCGACGATGATTGAGCGGTGAGTCTTCGCCGTCAGCTTACTGCCGATCTCGATGCCCTGATCGTCGCTGAAGGACGTCAGGTGTCGATGTCGAATCGCGCCAAGGTAGGCCTCGGTCTCGATGCCTGGCTCATTCTGGTTTCGTTTCGCACTCGTCAGTGGCTCAAGCGACAACGTGTTCCCGCACTGGGTCGCATCATTCGCATCGTGGAAATGGCGCTTTTCGGCGTGGAGATCAGCCTCGACGCGCGCCTCGGAACCGGTGTGTACATCGTGCACTCCCACGGCGTCGTGATTGGCGGAAGCACGTTTTTGGGCGACAACGTCAAGCTCCTGGGGAGCAACACATTCGGAAACAGCCAAGGCACCGGCAACGATTATCCAACGGTGGGCGACGACGCGGTGATTGGTGCCGGAGTTCGTGTGGTGGGAGCGGTCCAAATTGGACACCGGGCCAAGATCGGCGCGAATGCCGTCGTCACAAGCGATATCCCCGACGACGCGGTAGCCGTTGGCATTCCGGCAAGAGTGACCGGTCGCGACCGGTAGGCGTCGCACGAAGTTGGCGTAGTGTGCCGGGGTGCGGTTCGTAACGTGGAACATCGACGGCCTCAACGAACGGGCGCTGGATGAGCGCACCGAGGCTGCTGTTTTTACGTCCATCCTCGGCGCCCGCCTCGACGAATTGCAGTCGGGTACGGCGAAGCCCAAGGCGCCGCCCGATGTTTTGGTGTTTCAGGAGGTCGTGCCGCACACGTTCGTCGCGCACCTCTCCCAACACCTTCCGGCCGGCGGATACACCGTGCTACCGAGATCCGCCCCCGAACGTCAGACGTTCGAAGTGATCGCGATTCGCCAACCGTATGTATTGGAGAGTCACCTCGAGGAACCCTTGGCTGATTCGCAGTACGGTCGAATTCTTCACATCGTCGATCTCACGGACGACTCAGGAAACAAGTTACGTGTACTTACTAGTCACTTCGACAGCGGGAAAGACAGTGCGAAGATCCGCGAAGCACAACTCTTCCAGGTCGCGCGTCACCTATCCACGGGGGTCCCGAGCGTGTTCGGTGGGGATGCGAACCTGCGAAAAGCCGAATGGGAGTCGACACGCCACAAACTCGGCATCATCGATACGTGGGAGGCATTGGGTGCCCTTTCCTCGACGCGCTACACGTGGCAACGTGACGAGTACAAGGCCCGCTTTGATCGTGTGTTCACGGGAGGCGGGATAACCGCCAAGTCGATGGCGCCACTCGGCTCGTCCGAGCTCCCCGGACTCGCCACGACGATCTCCGACCACATCGGCCTGCTCGTTGAACTTGAAACGCGTTAGCTCGGTACGAGGCGAGGACGGCGCCGTGACGCGAGATCCTCGATCCAGCCGAACGCCAGCACCAACATCACCAGGGTTACGGCCGTGACCACGAGGTAGATACCAAGGTTGCCCTGAGTGCCCGACGCTTTCCGACTCGCCGCCATAGCGACAGCGTTCGCGGCGGGGCCCCAGATAAACAATGTGTACGTACGTTGTGTGACCACGTCGAGGGTACGACGTCTGCGCTGATCCAACCACTTCGAGACCGGTTCACGACCGGCCAAGGCAGCGATCATCCAGGCTGCACCAACCAGAAAGTGGGCGGAAGCGCTTGTATAGAGCTCGTTTACCGGCGTCTTCCAAACCGGTTCAATTCGCTCCGCTACCAACCATCCGACCACGAACAGCGTGATCCCGGCAGCGACAAGGGATCGGGGTTTGCGTCGAGCAAACCAGCCGTCCTGATAGAGGTACCCGAGCTGAAAGAACCAGCCGAACATGAACACATTGAAGAATTCTTCACGGACGTGGAAGCCGCCAAGTTTCTGTGCCCAGACTGTCGCTGCGAAGAGGACGGCGGGAACAACAAGTGACCAGGCTCGAAACTTGCGATAAAGCCAAAAGGTGAGCGGCGACGCGACGAGTACCCACAGGAACGTGGTGAGAAACCACAGATGACCCCAGAGAACGACACGGGTCACGGAGCCCGTTGGGCGAACGATGGGAATCAGAAAACTGAACACGTCGCCCCGATCAATGCTTGCATCGGGAGCACCCGATCGGGCGTCTGTTACCGCCATAGCGACGAGCGCAAACGCTGCGTAGGCGTAGAACGGCGGTAACAGCCGACGAAAGCGGGACCGCACCACCGACAACGCGCCTCGTCGGCGCAGCGCAGCAGCAGTGACCACGCCACTCACGAAAAACACTTCAGCCATGCCGGGAAAGATCCACTGGATCCATGGGAGATACACGACGGGGGGTTTCGTCGCAGTGTGAAGTGCGACAACCCGGACGACTGCAACCAACCGAAGGAGATCGAGGAATCGATCGCGATCGGGCCGCGCAGGTGAACCTCCCATCCCAACAGTCTCGCCGATAGGCGAAGCCGAGTGGTGATCGCCCCGTCGAACCCTGGCAGACTCGATGGTCGTGTCTTGGGTACTGCGTAGTCGACGTCGGCTTCCCTTCGGTGTTTCTATCGACGGCGAGTGGGAGTACCGCTGGGATCGTTGCGCAGTCATGGGCATCGTCAACGTCACCCGCGATTCGTTTTCCGACGGGGGCCTCTACGCATCGACCGAAGCAGCGATCGCGCATGCTCGCGGGCTCGTGCGCGCGGGCGCCGCAGTCGTCGACGTCGGTGGCGAATCCACTCGACCAGGCTCCGCAGGTGTCGACCTGATCGATGAGCTCGCTCGTGTGCTGCCCGTCGTCGAGGCACTCGCCTCCGATGGAGACGTTCTGGTCAGCGTCGACACTTGCAAACCGGCCGTGGCGCAGGCGGCAATCGGAGCAGGCGCACATCTCGTGAACGACATCTCGGGGCTCAGCGACCGGGAGATGATAGAAGTATGTGCACTTACTGGTACGCCAGTGGTCATCATGCACATGCAGGGCACCCCGGCGACGATGCAGCGCAGTCCGCGCTATCACGATGTCGTTGCCGAGGTCGCCGACTTTCTTGAATCGCAGGCCGAGATGGCCCTCTCGGCTGGTGTCTCGTCGGTGATGATCGATCCGGGAATTGGCTTCGGGAAGACGCTCGACCACAACCTTGCGCTCCTGCGTGCTCAGCCGATAAGCCGTCGATTCCCGGTGTTGGTCGGAGTGTCACGCAAGAAAATGATCGGCACGATTGCCGACATCGCCGACCCCGCGTGTCGCGACAGCGCGAGCCTGGCCGCACACCTCGACGCCGCTCGACGCAGCGTTGCAATGCTTCGGGTGCACGACGTGGCTGGCAACGTCGGGGCGCTCGCCGTGCAATCAAGGCTGCTGGAGCCGAATCGACCCGACTAGGTCCTGCTCCTCACAATCGACCCGATTAGGTCCTGCTCCTCACAACTTGATAACGAACAGTCACAGACTCGAAACACTTTTGTCCCCACTGATTCACATGAGGCTGGTGTAGTGAAGGTCATGAACGAAGCCACCACCATCGCCATCACCGGAGCCGTTCGCGCAGCATCGAACCCCTCCGGGGCCTCACCGCACAACCTGAGCCGGTTCGTGCCCCGTCCGACCCTCCAGGTCATCGCAGCGTCGACCGACGCAGAGACAGACGACCAAGTCTGGGCCGAACTCGAGCGCATGCTTGTCGCCCGCGACGCTGCGCGGTCCTTGCACCCGGCGGGCCGGGGCCGTCAGGTCGCCTGACTTTCCCGACTTTCCCAACTTCGCGAAGGACGTTACGCCAGCCTACGAATCGACCGCAACGCTGCGGGCGACCAAGGGTCGGCGGAGCTTCCAGATGAAGCCGTCGAAGAACACGTGCATGCCGCCGACGCTTAACAGCACGACGCTGGCCAGGTCTGCGCGCATACGAAACTGCACGGCAACCAGCACGGCGCCGATCAACAATACATAGGCCACCACGCACCCGGTAGCCCGAAGCGGCCCACGTACAACACGTCCCACAAGTCCGCCGTCTTCGGCAAGGGGCCCCGTGTACCGACGCCCAAGTGCGCCATGCACGATCACGAAGTACTCAAGCGCATGCGCTCCGACGTAGCCCATCAACCCCACGATCGGGTTAATCATGATGAGAGCTATCAGCGCAGCGGTACTCGCCAGATAGCGACGTTTCGGAGTGAATCCCTTTGCCCGTACGCGTTCGAGACGCCACCACCGAACGGTCGTAACGACCACGGCGACGCCGGCCACAGCCATGAGCGCGACCGCCCAGGGACGCAGGGTTTGCAAGACCTCCACGCCTCGTTCGTTGGTTGCGCCGAGGTCGATTCGGTCGAGGAGCTTCGGAGTCCGGGGGTCCGCTGCGCCGAAGAACAACGCGAACACCAGCCACGAGATCATCATCGGCCGTTCGCCTCTGCCCCGGGGCGCGTCGCCCTCGCCGGCTTTGCGGGCGTAGATGCGGGCGATGCCATAGCGCTGCATCAGGGTGTGTTCGGCGTTCCAGAGTCCGGCGATGACGCCTACCAGTGAGAGGCTGATCGCTCGGCCAAGCAGTATCGCCCCCACGAGCGCGAACGGAAAGAACGTGAATACCCGCTTCGCGACGGCGAACTGGGCGGGATCGCCGTAGATCAGCCCGAGGGTGAGCGGCTGGTGCACCAGTGAGGTGAGGAGTGTTAGGGCGACGACGATACTCAGCCCGGCTTTCGATCCGTAGGTGAGCGCCGCCGCAGCGCTGAAGGGAACCCAGAGCAGCGCAATTGTCATGTCAACGCGTGCGTTGTGGATCCACAGCGAACTCGCGCCTGATCCAGCGCTACTCGATGTGATCGAATCAGCCGCAATAGTCACGCCCGCAAAACTACCCGCACGGGGTCACGACTTCGAGACCGGGCATGCCCATGCCAACGCCGACGCTGCCGTCGCAGGGTGAGTGTCGTTCGGAACTCGGGGCGACGTCTCGGGGAAGAGAACTCAACTCAGACAAGTCCGTACAGTGCCGCGCAGTTGTCCCAGAGCAACTTTCGGGTCAACTCGACTCCGAGGTCGCAGCGTTCGAGAAGTTCCTCGATAGCGTGCGGGAACGGTCCATCTTGATGCGGGTAGTCGGTGGAGATGACAATGCGATCGTCGCCGACTCGCTCCGCGACGAACGGGAGCATCTCTTCATCGATGTCGGCACCAATCCAACACTGGCGCGCGAAGTACTCGCTCGGCAATGCGTCGAGTTTCACCGCCTCGCCCGCACCGTACTTGCGCCACTGGTCGTCGAGTCGATCGAGCCACCACGGCAACCACCCGAGGTTGCCTTCGAGCAGGGCTACCTTGAGTCGGGGAAACCGCATCAACACGCCGCCAACCGCCAACGCACCGAATGCCAACATCAGTTCGACCCCGAAGGCGGCGGCATGATTCAGTGTTCGCTCATTCGGCAGTCCGGTGAATCGGTTGCTTACGTAGTCACGTGAACTTGCTCCACTGGTGCCGTGGAGACAGAGCGGTACCCCGAGGCGCTCGACCTCGGCCCACAACACATCACACTCCGCCGAGTGCAGATTCCTTCCTGCAACGGGGATCGGCAACACCACAACAGCCAAGGCTCCCCGCTCAACGGCACGACGCGATTCGGCGGCGGCGAGTTCAGGGTCGTGCAGGCTGACGATCGCCGAGGCCTTCAACCTCTGCGGATCCTGTTGACAGTAGTCGTGCAGCCAATCGTTGAACGCCATCGCCACCGCGTTGGCATGGTCGGGAGCGAGATCATCGAGGGACAGGACCATCGACGCAAACGTGCGAAACATCACGGCCACATCGATGCCTTCAACGTCCATGGCGGCGAGCGTCGACACGGCGTCGTATCCACGCTCCTTCGCGTCGGCGTACACATCGTCATTGCGGCCGTGCAAGGCGGCTTGCGCGGAGGCGACGATCGGTGAGCATGCCCAGGGAGGAATGGCCTTCGACTCGCCGCCCTGTTGCCCGGTTGACAGCTTGCCGCTCGGCGTGATGGTCCACCACGGGAAACCAGTCGGTCCCCACCCTTGATACTTCGGACCGAGATCATGCCACCGAGGATCGAGGTAGTCGGCGAACACCGCCGCTCCTTCGATCACGTGGAGATCGGAGTCCATCACTCGGTAGCCATCACGCATGTTCCAACCGTAGGGTTTTCGCGCAGCCTATGCACATTGGCATTGCCCAACTGCGAGGATGGGCACAAGAGACTTTCCAACAACACAACAGTTGCCTCGCCGTGGGGTCGGGAAGGAAGGACACAGCGGCGTGGACAGGCATGAGTTCGCAAACCCAGAGCTACCGATTTTGTGTCCGCTCACGAATACCGCGCCCCACCACCAGGGCCACGGCGAGGCCGGCGAGCGCAACCCAGCGAACGCCCATCGGCGCTGACGGATCGGCCATACCCCAGGAGCAGAGCTGCACCGTGGCAAACAACGTCGCCGCAGCAACAATCGAGGTACGACCCGCGGCCAACAACCGCGGTGCTCCCGCAGGGGCCACCCGTGGTCGGTCGCCCGTAACCCGAACCGAGGCACCGGCTTTCGCCATCACCCGTCGTTCGCCTCGACCCGCCAACACTGTCATTGGTACGAGGAACAGCAGCAACAGTCCAAGGGCCATCGGCCGCGTCGCCCACCATGCAAGTGAGCCGGGTGTCTGGTGCAGAACGGGAACGTAGAGCGATGCCACGCCGGCAAGCGAGATCGCAGCGAGGTGCCAGAGATAGATGGTCATGCCGTTGGCATTCACCCGGGCGAGCAGTGCACCGAAACGGCCCGTTGCCAGCTTCTCGATGCGAGCACGCAGCGCCAATGCGCCGAAGGTCTGACCCATTGCAATCAGTGCCAGGAGAGCGGTGGGCGGGTAGTTGTTCGAACGAGCCCGGCCGTCGATGTGAACCAGCGAGAGCGAATAGGGACCGGCCACCAGCAACACCATCGTCGTGAACACCATAAGTGCACGAAGTGCCTGCGTCCTCGTCGTTGCTAAGAGCTCTCCTCGACGCCATGCAACACCGAATTGATGGCATGCCATCCACACGAACACGAAGTTCGCTGGAGCCGCGCCCTCCCACACGAAGAACCGCACCATGTCGGTGAACACCGCTCCAACGAGCAGCAGAGCAATCTGCATCGGCGTCGAAACTCGGCTGCGCAGTCCCATCGGCGACAACAACGTCACGATCACGAACACGGCGAGAAACCAAATCTGAATCGACGATAGCCAGAGTGCTTGACCCACGATCGCCTCGGCGTCCACGATCCGCCCGACGGCAGCGACCGCCGCACCTAAAAGCATCGGCACCGACAACGCAAGTGCAATCGGACGCAGCCGCGACATGATCCACGCCGACCCGTCACCAGGGGTCCGGGACGTTGCGTCCCATGCGGCGGCGTTCGCGTAGCCGCTCAGCACAAAGAACATCGGCACGACTTGGAACAGCCACGTAAGGAGCCGAAATCCGGGAACCGTTTCGAGCAGGTTGCCACCGGCAATCGATCTATTCTGACGCCAGAACCCGATCACCAGCACATGGCCACACACGACCGCGATCGTCGACAGGGCCCGGAGCGTGTCGACGAAGCGATCTCGTTCGGGTTTTGCTACCCCTGGGCTGGGGTTGTCGGTTGGGGGGCGAATCACACAGTGCGCGGCGGCGGTGGTCGTTGTCGTCATGGTTACACCTTCGACACTTCGCTTGCGGGAAGGGACCCGGCCTTTCCCCCAAATCGCTCTGGGGAACTCGTTTCGACGTAGCGTCGATGACGCACCGTCGATGGACGCCGATCACATGAGGCCGATCACGTTGCGGGCGAGTTGACCACTCGTATTCGAAGAACGCGTCGTGGTCGGCCACGACCTCTCGACGCGACGGCCAATAGGGTCGCACCCGAGCCCGAACATGGGCCGACGCCTTGCTGGCCCACCCGGATTCGTGAGGCCGAGCGTGGGTTGGCCCGCAGAAGCCGGCGGAATTCATAGAGCCGCCCCCGAGCAGGTACTTTCTCTGGGTCGCATTACGCGGGAGTCGCCCGCCCTGCTCCGAAGGACCAAACATGTCAGATCTCTCGTTCGAAAACCGTGTCGCCGTCGTCACCGGCTCAGGCGGTGGACTCGGACGCCAACACGCCCTCCTTCTTGCCTCCCGTGGAGCCCAGGTCGTGATAAATGACCTCGGCGGCTCCATTGATGGCAGCGGTGGCGACCTCGGCCCGGCAGCGAAGACGGCGAAGGAGATCAACGATCTCGGCGGTGTCGCGGTAGCTGACGGCAACTCGGTCTCGACGCCCGAAGGCGGCCAGGCCATCATCGACACCGCCATCGAGGCATTCGGACGAGTCGACATCGTCATCAACAATGCCGGCATTCTTCGCGACAAGACGTTCCACAACATGACCGATGAATTCGTCACGCCAGTTATCGACGTCCACCTGAAGGGTGCGTTCAACGTCGCTCGGCCAGCGTTCATCAAGATGCGCGAACAGGGCTATGGGCGCATCGTGAACACATCGTCGAACTCCGGCATCCTCGGCAACTTTGGCCAGGCCAACTACGGCGCGGCGAAAATGGGTCTCGTCGGATTCACCCGTGTGCTCGCCGCCGAAGGTGCGAAGTACAACATCAAGGCAAATGCGCTGGCCCCAGTAGCACGTACACGTATGACTGAAGATCTTCTCGGGCCACTTGTAGAAAACCTCGATCCGTCCCTGGTCTCGCCGGTTGTCGCGTGGCTCGTTCACGAAGACTGCCCGGTGTCCGGCGAGATCTACTCGGCGGCTGGTGGTCGTGTCGTGCGCTTCTTCATCGGCATGACCGAGGGCTACTTTAACCCGAACCTGACCGTCGAAGACGTCCGCGACCAGTTCGACCGCATCCGCGACCCCGAGGGTTACACCATCCCTTCAGGCCCTGGCGATGAGCTGAAGAAGATCTACCAAATCTTCTCCTGACCTTGGCGTGCGGGCACCACCGATAGCCGGGACAGGTCGCCTAGCCTGGACCCATGCGCCCCATTCGAGTTGCAACATTGGGCGCCGCTTGTGCGGCTGCTGGTCTGGCCTACAAAAGAATCAAGTCGGCAAGAAACCCTGAGGTTCCTGCGTTGGCCAACACCTCACGAACCGCTCGAACAGCAGAACTCGCGAAAGTAGGCGCGCAGACGTCGGCAACGTATGTCGTGCATCAGGCCAGACGCGCGGTTGCCTCCGAGGAACGCAAGGTTGAGCTGGATCGAAAGTTCGAACTGAAGTCGGCCGAACAGGTTGCCGAGGCACTGGGCAACATGAAGGGCGTACTGATGAAGCTCGGCCAGATGGCCAGCTTCCTCAATGAAGGCTTTCCGGAACACCTTCGCGAACAACTCGCAACCCTGCAGGCCGACGCTCCACCAATGAGTCCCGAACTTGCCGCAGGTGTGATCGAAGCAGAACTCGGGGCTTCACCGTCGACGGTGTTTGCCGAATGGGATCCGGTGCCCTTGGCGGCTGCATCAATTGGGCAGGTCCATCGCGCTCGGCTTCACGACGGCACGCCAGTCGCAGTGAAGGTGCAATACCCCGGAGTCGAGAAGGCGATGGCAGCGGACCTCGATAACACCGCGCTGCTTACCCAGATGTTGAGCGTCGTGTTCAAGGGTCTCGACGTCGCTCCGTTCATCGCCGAACTCAAAGCCCGAGTTGGTGAAGAACTGGACTACAAGCTCGAAGCGCAACGCCAACAAGAGTTCTTCCGCATCTACGACGGCCACCCGACGATCGTTGTCCCCCGAGTCCACGATGCGCTGTCCACCGCAAGGGTGTTGGTCACCGATCTTTCGAACGGTGAACGATTCACCGCAACGGCTGATTGGACCCAAGCAGAACGAAACCTTGTCGGCGAGACCATCTACCGATTCGTGTTCCGAAGCTTCAACCGCCATCACCTGTTTAATGGCGACCCGCATCCCGGGAACTATCTCGTCGAACGAGGCGGACCTTTAGGCGTCCGCGTCACCTTCCTCGACTTCGGCCTCGTGAAGCATTTCACTCGACCTGAAATGGAGATCTTCTGGAAGATGATCTCCAAGCAGGTTACGGACCGAGACCCGATTGCGTATCGCCAGATCGTCGAAGATGCCGGACTTTTGGTGGCCGGAGCGCCGTACAGCACCGAAGACCTCATGGACTACTTCGGGTACTTCTATCATCCGGTGCTCAACGATGAACCGTTCACATACACGCGTTCATATGCGCGCGAAGCATTGAAGCGGACGTTTGATCCGGCCGGCGAACACACCGAAATGATGAAGTGGTTCAATCTCCCGCCCGCGTTCGTCGTGCTGAATAGAATTCAGTGGGGCCTCAACGCAGTTTTGGCGTCTTTAGAGGCTGAAGCGAACTGGCGATCAATCTCTGAAGAGCTCTGGCCCTGGACGAACCGAGGTGCCACCACTCCCCTGGGCGAACTGGAGCACACCTGGCTGACAACAGACAGCCACAGATGAACCCCCGCAGTCCGCGAGTAAAAGTCGCGTTCTCAGTCGGCGACGTACTCGGCGAGTGTCCCCTTTTGGGACTCGAATCCACATGGCCTTTGGTGGATAGACATCAAGCGTCGCCTCATTCACTTCGCTGACATCCACGATCAATCTGCGCTGGCGACCTGGGAGGTGCCCGGGCTGGTCGGTTGCCGTGCCCTGACCGGCGGTCCAGAAATATTGGTTGCCGGTTCGGAGTTCTGGCTGCTCGACCCGGCCAGTGGTTTCACGACGATTGCTCCTCGGCCCGAGCCTTTGAGGCGGCGGGCAAACGGATCCGGCCCACCAGCGGCCTCAGCTCGCTGATCCCGCAGCGGCGGTGGCCAACGCCAACGCCAACACGACCCCCCTCTACAGCCAACCAGGGGCTCCGAAACAACCAACTCGTCTATTCAGCACGATTTTCGACGCCGAAAGCCCGAGTTGGATGTTTTCGACCCCCGAGTTGGATGTTTTTGACCCCCGAGTTGGAGTTGTTTTTGACCCCCGAGTTGGAGTTGGTGCCGCACAATCGGCGTGTCTAAGTAGCTGGCTAACCTGTGCCTTCGTTCCACCTCTCAGGAGACCGATTCAGCTATGACGAGATCTTTTCAGGACATAACGGT
>JANOYY010000182.1:0-8065 GCA_031429095.1 Acidimicrobiia bacterium
ACCGACTCGATCCGATCTTCTTCGACTTGGCCGCCGGTCGACAAGCACAGAAGAGCCGCTTCTACGGTGAGCTATTTCCGGATTGGACCGAATTAGGAACCGGTCTCCGGTTCGCCGAGTTCTTTCAACGCGATCGAGTGCATGGTTTCAAAGGATTGTTGTCATGGACCCGAGGAGTATCCATTCATGATCACCAATGACGTCCAATACCGGACAACGAAAACACTTCTTGGGCAGTTCGAGGAAGCAGCCCGAAACCTCGAGACGGGTCTGGCCGGTGCGAAGAACAAGAAGCTGCACCAACTCCAGATCGAGGCTGCGAGAGCACAGGCACAGGATCTCGCGGTCGAGATCGCCGAGTACGAGCAACTCAGGTCCGGCGCGATTACGTCGTTCGAGGCCGACACGCTCGGCGACCTGTCCACCCTTCTGGTCCGAGCCAGCGTTGCCCGGGGATGGTCACAGCGTCAGCTCGCCGCCGAGCTTGGGATCGCGGAGCAACAGATCCAGCGTTACGAGGCGAACGGGTACGCGACCGCCAGTCTGGCCCGGCTATGTGAGATCGCCAACGCACTCGGCCTACGCGTCCGCGAGACCGGCGAGCTCTTGGCCGACACGCCAGCGGCTTGACACGACGCTCGGCGCGATTGGCTTCATGAGTCTTGACTCATCATGAAGGATGGCTCATACTATCGTAGTGTGGGAGGTTGAGGTCACCGATCAGTTCCGTGACTGGTGGGTGACGCTGACGGTCGGTCAGCGTGTCGCATTGACGGACCGTGTTGACATGCTCGTCGATCGAGGTCCCGATCTCGGCCGCCCGTCGGTCGATCGGGTGCACTCGTCGAGACATCAGTCGATGAAGGAGCTGCGTGCTGCGAAGGGCGGTGCGTTGCGGGTGTTGTTCACGTTCGACCCGCGCCGACAAGCGATCTTGCTTCTTGGCGGCGACAAGACGGGTATGTGGAACGACTGGTACGAGTGGGCCGTTCCGCTTGCTGACGACCTGTACGACGACTATCTCCGAGAAATCGGAGAGGAAGGATTGATCTGATGCCACGAACCAAGTTCTCCGAGCTCCGCGACCAACTCATCGCCGAGCCGGGCGCGACCGAGAAACTTGCCGACGCCCGACGCGAGACGCTCGACGAGATTCGGCTTTTCGAACTGCGCCACGGCGAGGCGATCAGCCAGGCCGAACTGGCCGGGCGTCTCGACGTCACCCAGGGTGCGATCTCGAAGCTTGAACATTCGGACGACGTTCGCGTTTCGACGTTGCGTCAGTACCTCGAAGGACTTGGCGCCCGCCTCGAACTCGTGGCCGTCTTCGACGAAGACGAACGACGGGTCCCGGTCCACCTCGGAAAGGGCTCCGCGGCCTGAGCTCCACGAGACCGCCTGCGCACGTCGAGGCGAGCGTGGCGGACGCAGGCGATGTAGGGGTGTCGCTCTGCAAGCAAATCGCAAGCATCCGTTCGCGGAACGTGGCGGAGCCGAGCGGAAGCCGGCGGAGCCCAGATTCGCGAAGTACCAGCTAGATGACCCTTTCTTCCGCTTGGCGCCGCTCGACGACACTCAAAATACCACCCAAAGCGGTTGTTCAAGTCCCCCTTCGACACCAGTTTTGCAGAGTATTTCCGCAGGTCAGCGACTTGCGAGGGGTGTGGATAAGTCTGATTCCGGTCCACTTGTCAGCAAATGACACTGTCGGCAACTGACACGGTCAGCACACATCTTCCCCGAGCGCCTTAGATCCGCTGCGCGAATTCACGTGCACGGGCGAAAATGTCAAGCATGTAGTTTAGAAAGGTGGCGAAAAAACGAAACGATGGTGGACCAGCAGCCCTGTCCTCGTTGCGTCTCCGCAACTTCAAAGGGTTCGAGTCGTTCGATCTCAACTTTCGACCGTTTACTCTGCTCGTCGGGCCTAACAATGCGGGGAAGTCGACGCTGCTAAGTGCGATTCGGGCAGGCGCATCGATGCTTGCGCTGGCCTCACGGCGCAACGCGACTGCGAATGAGGACTTCCGTGGCGAAACCGTCCGGGTCCACTACCTCGGGTCGGCACCCGGCGGGCTGGAGACTGAAAATCTTCGACACGAATTCCAGGACGATGTCGAGACATCGTTGGAGTTTGTCTTCGGCGGTCAGTCGCGCCTCCGAGCAGTTTGGCCGGAACAGGATTCTGGTCGCTCGCCCTTTTTCTTCGTCCGAATGGGTGGGGTAGGCCAACCGCATGATTTCCACCGCGTCAAAAGCGCGTATGGGTCAATCGGTGCGATTCCGATTTTGCGCCCCGTCGATCAGCGAGAGCGAGTGCTTGATGATAAGTACGTGCGGGCAAATCTCTCTGGAAGGCTAGCCAGTAGCCACTTCCGAAACCAAGTACGTCTGTTGACCCTTGAAGGGAATTTCGAACTCTTTCGGGATTTTGCGTTCGCGTGGCTTCCCGAGATATCCATCGAACCACCTAGGGCATCGGGCGCTGATCTTGATATGTTCTACCGTGAGGGAGGTAGCCTTCGTGAAATAGTCTGGGCTGGTGATGGTTTTCAAATCTTCATGCAACTATTGCTCCATATTTGGCGACAGCGAGACCAGCGTACGATCGTCCTCGATGAGCCCGAGGTTTTCCTACACGCGGACCTTCAACGCCGGTTGCTTTCGTTGCTAGAGTCGTTGGAGGCACAAGTCATCTTCGCGACGCATTCATCTGAGATCATTGCATCGTCCACAGCGCGTTCAATTGTCTGGGTCGACCGAGGGTCTAAAAAGGGCATCGTCGCGCCTGACGACAATCTGCTCGAGGACATTTCGTCCGTCCTGGGAAGCCGTTTCAACCTGCGTATTGCGAGGTTGCTCCGGACCCGCGCTGCGGTGTTCGTTGAGGGAGGCGACCTAGAACTGCTCCGACCGATCGCAATAAAACTCGGCTTTAAGCAGTGGGAAACCGAAGTTGATCTTGCCATTGTCCCGCTGGAGGGATCCGGCAACTGGCAGAAGCTTGTGTCCTTCGAGTGGCTCGCGAAGAATTTTCTTAAGGGTTCCCTTCGCGGTTTCGCGATCTTTGATCGGGACTTTTCCTTCCCTACCATTGTTGCTGAACGACAAAGTGTCTTGGCGGCCGCCGGGGTCCACGCTCATACCTGGCGGCGGCATGAGATAGAGAGTTATCTTTTGATTCCGTCCGTGATAGCGCGCATTTCTGGTGCCACCGAGGATTGGGTGAAAGTTGAATTAGAACCAATAGCAGAGTCACTGAGGCCCGAATGTCTTGCGCGCATTGTTAGTACTCGCGCGAGTGAGATGGGACTTCGGAACGCAGACATCTCGAGGTTTGTCCTCGCAGCTTCAAAGGAATTAGACGACGTTTGGCAGGAGCGCTCAGAACGGCTATGGAAAATTCCGGCGAAAGAAGTGCTTAGCCGCTAAACCAGCGGCTGGCAGCGGCTGGCTTCAAAACGTTGAATGCTCGCGCCATTGTCAATGCGATGCTTGTCTCAGAAGTCGACCAAGAAGTTGTCGATGTGTTGCGGTCCGTTCATGAGGCGGCCGATCGAAAGTCAGCTCCTCGGAGAGATTCGTAGGTCGACTACCTCAGCACAAGCTTCGCAACAAGTTCCGCAGCTTCGCTTTGCATGGGCGGTGTGACGTGGGTGTAGATCTCCCTCGTGATGTGCGTCGACGAATGGTTAAGGCGTTCGGAGACGATCTTGATGTCGATGCCCGCTCGGAGCGCCGGCGTCGCCCAGGTTTGGCGCAGGCCGTGGAGTGTCAGCACTGGTAACGGAAGCTCCGGGTTCGCTCGGTTGTAGTAGCCCTGGTTGCGGTCGAACTCTTGGCTGAAGTGGTCGGGGTGGTGCGGGGAGCCGTCGGGGCGGCAGAACACGAGGTCTTGGTCCTTCCAGCCTTCGCCGACGAGACGGCGCATTTCGTTCTGGCGAACCTTGTGCTGCCGGGTCTGCTGGGCGATGGCGTACCAGCGAGTGGAGCGGACGATGTTCGTGATCGAACGAAGTCATCTGGTCCCGAATCCGTTCGATGCGGACCCGTCATCAACAATCGTCATCGTCAACTCCGATCTTGGAACGCCAAATCGCCAGGCGCGAATCGCGTTGAAGCGTCACGTGCCATGGGCGACTCCGTCCGAGGGACGCCTCACGCTTCGTTCGCACGGCCCGGACCAAGTCGGCGACCGCCGCAATCTTCGCGATCTCGACGAGCGCAGCGGGGAATCCTTCTTTGCCGAACGTCAGCGACGCTGGGTCAACCGAATTGATGGACTTCTGATCCTGGCCGCTCCGGCGACAGTGCTTCGCGAGTGGGGCATGACCCTCACCGGTCTCGGTCAGCGTTGGTACAACGGCTCCGCCGCCACCGAACTTGACTGGCCTGTCAAGGACGGCGAGGTACAGGTCTTCAGAGACTTCGACGAGCGAGTGAGCGCGGCCATCGTTGCCAGAAGGCGACTGTTCCCTGGCCGCGAGCACGCCGAGATGAACGCCGACGAACGACAACAAGTCTGGAGCCTCGGTGCGGCGCAGCGAGAGTGACGGGGTCGCGCTCACGTGACCTTGGGGGTGTAGTTAGAACGGCTGCTTCGCCTGTTGACGACGAAATACGCATGTTCTTCACATGACAACTGCTAGTGTCTCACTATGGACGTAGTCCTCGGCACCGACACACGTGACCTCGACGATCGGTTCATCTCGACTGGTCGCTACGCCGCCACCGTTGCCGAGATGATCGATGCGACGGGCGCGAGCCCTGACGCAATCCGGTCGTCAATGCGGCGACTCGCGTCGAAGCGTCGAGCATTCAGTCCGGCTCGTGGTCTGTACGTGTTCGTGCCCTCGGAGTATCGGTCGTGGGGTGTCGTACCGGCCGAGTGGTTTATCGACTCGATGATGGCTCACCTCGGTCGCACATACTACGTGGGCTTACTTTCGGGGGCCGAGCTTCACGGTGCAGCGCACCAACGTCCACAGGTCACCCAAGTCGTGGTCGACCAGGCATTACCGGGTCGGGACATCGAACGGGTCCGGCTCCGGTTCTACGCCACCAACGCTGACTTGGGCTCATTGCCGGTTCAACGACGCAACACCAAGACCGGCACGCTCGCTGTGTCGTCGCCGGAGCTGACGGTCGTTGACTTGTGCGGACGGCCAGTCGCCGGTGGTGGGCTCGACAATGTCGCGACGATCATCCGTGAACTGAGCGATGACGGCCTGATCTCCACTTCTGGTTTCGCTCAGCTCGTCGCCCGAGTCCCATCACACGCTCTTCGACGCGCGGCACATCTCGTGGAATCGTTGACCGAGCTTCGCCTCGACGTTGTCGCGGAGGCTGCAGGAAACGGGGGAGAGCCGGTGCCGCTCGACCCGCATGGCGCTCGACGGGGAACCGTTGACAGGCGATGGAACATCCGTGTCAACGTGCAGGTGGAGCCGGAAGCATGATCAGCAACGACGCCATCATCGAGTGGCAGGCCAAGGTCGGGTTCGCGAGTTCGCTTCACGCGGAGCAGGATCTCGTGTTGTCGCGTCTGATCGTCGAGATCGCCGACGATGAGTTTCTGGGTGAGGAGTTGGTGTTTCGCGGTGGTACCTGTCTGCACAAGCTTCATCTTCCGAAGCCGTTGCGATACAGCGAGGAACCTCGACTACGTGCGTTCAACCAACATGCCGATCGGACCGTACATCGATCGGCTCCTCGCGATCGGTGATCGTCTCGGCATGAAAGTGAACACCGAGATCTCAAGGCATCCGAAGGTGTTCCTGCGTGCGCCGTTCGAGGATTGCTCTGGGCGCATGAAGGTCAAGATCGAGACGAATACCTTCGAGACGTCACCGGCATTCGAACCGCCGCGAGTGCCGTTCAACGTCGTTTCGCGCTGGTGGAGCGGAGCGGCCGAGGTGAAGACGTTTCGCGTTGAAGAGCTGGTCGCGACGAAGCTCCGTGCGCTGTATCAACGACGCAAAGGACGCGACCTGTTCGATCTCTGGCTCGCACTTACCCAGCTCGGTGTCTCGTCCGACGCGATCCTCGCCGGTTTCGTTCCGTATCGGCCGGATGGCTACACACGCGACCTAGCAATCGCCGCCTTAGGAGCTCATGTCGAGCACCCGGCATTTCGCGCGGATGCTCAACTCATGGCCGTCGCGAGCCCGGACTACGACGTCGACCAAGCGGCAGATCTCGTCAGGGTCCGGCCATTAGCGCGGATGTGAACCGATCCCTCTCGACGAACGCGAATCGATCGACATCGAAGCGACGTTCATACGTCTGCGCGAGGTCGCATCCATGATTTGATTCGAGCGATAAGACCGTCAAATTCGATCTCCCGAGCAATAAGGGTGAGGACGGTCTCGACGACTTCGTCGTTGGTCGCCTCGACTTCGAACCCGTTGATTTCGAGGAACACAAACGAGGCGAGCACGGCGATTCGCTTGTTGCCGTCGAGGAACGGGTGATTGCGTGCAAGTGAGTCGAGTAGTGCAGCGGCCTTCGATTCAAGCGTCGCGTAGGCATCCTCGCCGAAGGCGCTTTGCCGCGGTCGCTCGACGGCCGCTTCAAGCAGGTTGCGATCGCGAAGCCCAACGCCTTCCCCGACTTCGAGCACGTGAAGGCGCAGGACTTCGTCGACGTCGAGGTATCGGACGTCCACTACTCGGCCAGGCGGTCGAGGGCGCGGCGGTACTTCTTGCGGACTCGGTCCGCAGCGGCATCGATTTCGGCGCGTCGGGTCTCGTCACCGAGGTGCGATCTGAGCGCTTCGATGGTGATGTCGTTCATTGACCGCTCGGAATACGTCGCGTGCGCCTTGAGCGCGACGTAAACGTCGTCGGGGAGCCGAACCGGGAGCTGATGCGTTGACATTGTGATATCACCATACCAAATTCAGAACGGTGGGCACGCCCTCGGCGCAGTCGGGTTCGCGACGGCCGAGGGCCGACGTGTCGAGTTGAATAGCGCGGGACAGCGTCGCTTGCTGGCAGCGCTTGCGGTCGCGGGAAGCGGCACCGTTCCAGCGGAGTTCTTGGGTGAGACGCTTGGGCTCAGCGGACGCTGCGAACTGCGTTGTCGCGCCTCCGGGCCCGCATTGGCGACGAGGCGATCACGACCGACGCGTCCGGCTATCGCCTCGAGGCCGACATCGACGCAGCACGATTCGAACAGCGCCTCGCAACATGCAACATGCACCATGGGCGTGGCGCGACTGAAACTCGTCGATTGCTTCACCGTTCCAGAGAGCAAGGGCCAGGCCGAGTTCGGGGATCGGAACGTTCGACTGCCAGGGGAATCGCCGTCCCGGTGGTCGGGTGGGCGCACATGCCAGAGACCATCTCGCCAGGTGAGACCAAACCTCATTGCGATTCTTTCGATTCTTTCGATTCTTTCGTTATGATCGTTTGCGAGGAGGTCGAGATGTCGACGCTGGCAGCTGAACGAACGGTGTTTCCACCGCATGAGTCTCTCGACGGGCTGGTTGGTCTGCTCGACAGTCCTGGGGCGAAACCTTCGACGCGGCTGAGTGGCCCGAGTGGGGAGCTGTTCGTGCTCCCTGCCGAGGTGTTCGACGTGCTGCGTGATGTCGTGAAGGCGATGGCGGACGGGCAGGCGGTCACGATCGCACCGGTGCATCAGCGCCTCACGACGCAGGAAGCAGCGGAGCTGCTCGGTGTGAGTCGGCCGACTTTGGTGAAGCTGCTTGACAGCGGCGCGATCGCGTACGAGCAGCCCGGACGTCATCGGCGGCTGTTGCTCACGGATGTGTTGGCGTATCGGCATCGCCGCTCGATGCGTCGTCGTGCCGCGCTCGACGAAATGGTTGAGGTGGCAGATGATGCTGGCATGTACGAGTTGACCGCAACACCGCTCCCGTCTCGGTAGTCGAGCGTGGCGTTCGTTGGCGTTCTGGACACGTGCGTGTTGTTCCCAGCGCATCTTCGCGACACGTTGCTGCGTCTTGCCGAGATCGAACTCTTCGTTCCCGTGTGGTCGGCCCACATCATCGGCGAACTCGAACGGAACCTCATCGAGTATCGGGTCGCGCCGGCCGCGG
>JANOYY010000183.1:0-5347 GCA_031429095.1 Acidimicrobiia bacterium
TTCTGCAACCGGAATCGGTTATCCCCGACGATCGGCCCGGTGACGAGGACGTATCCACCGGTATTTCCAGAGATCGTCTGCAGTGCGGGCACGCTAATGTTCTCGGGCCGACCGATTCCAATGGCATAGGTGGTCGCATCGATCTGGGCGGAAACGTCCCGGATCCAACGTTCGTTGTTCTCGACGCCGTCGGTCAGCACGATGAGCGCCTTGCGCTGGTACCCAGCTGCGGCGCCGAGGAGGTTCCGAGCTTCGAAGATGCCATCGCCGATCGATGTCCCTCCCGCTGGATCAAGCGCGTTGCCATTGATCGCGTCATGAGAATCGCTTCGATTCGTGTCGGTGATCTGGCCGTTGCCGAGAGTCCTGACAGGGAGAAGGGGCTGGGCGTCATGATCGAATCGCACGAGGCCCACACCGTCGCCTTCGAGCATCATGTCGACAAACAAGTTCGTCGCTTGACGCATCGACAGATGCTTCGGCTGGCCGTCGCCACGATCCTCGCTCATGCTTCCCGAACGGTCGACTGCGACCGCGACAGCGGTTGTCGTTCGCTCGACCGTGTTGGCGTCGATGGTGACTTTCCACGTCTTGGCTGAGCTTGGCTCGCGAACAGTGACAGTCTGCGTCGGAATCGCTGTTCCTGCTGTGCCGGTCGAATAGACGAGCCAGAGGCGTGCAGTCGTTACGGTTCCACCAGCGGTTGGCCCGACCGTGACCGACGTCGTGATCGGCGTCAGCTGCGGGTGACTCGGAGCCCCACCCGGCGCGTAGTCGATCGTGACCGCAGCACTTGGCGAGACGACTTCGAATTCGATGGCCAACGGAGCCTGTCGGATCATTCCCATCGGCCCTTGCCCCACGTCGAAGAAGTTGAGGTGAGGTGTGAGGAGGACCAACGACTTCTCGTCACAGTGCTGCGTCTCAATGTGCTCATCTCCCTGCTTCACGACGAAACCGAGCGAACTCCATTCGTTGACCATCTCGTCCATGCTTCCCACGTTGCGGTCCCAGCGGACGGTCGGACCGCCCGGGCCAGTCAGTACCCTGTTGGGGCGAGGCACGGGCCACCACTGATCCGCGCACGCCTTGAAGTCGGCTTGCCACGGCAGTGCCATTGATGCCGAGATGTCGCCCGCGAACACCTGGCTGTGGTCGAGGCGGAAGGGTGCCGAGTACGGCTTCTCGAGGATCGGCCGCTCACCGAGGCTTCTCCCGCCCGCCTCGATACCCGGGTAGAACGCTCCCCCGACACACGCGTCGAGTGCCGCTCGATCGGTCCCGTCGGGGCTGACTCCCGCAGGCGGCTCCGGTACGCCGACCCAGTCGTTGACGTACTGGCCGTTCTTCCAGCGGAGCAGGTGTGCGAACTGCGTCGGCGTGACGGTTCGGTCAGCGCCCCAGAGCGGTGGCATGTTCCCGCCGCCGCCGCCGGCCGGATTCGTGACACGGTTGACGACCGCATCAATCGCTGCCTGCTGTGTGATCGGGTGGGACCAGTTGTGGTTCGCGACGGTACCCTCGACCCATGCCATATCGTGTGCGCGCTGGAGGATCGGGTAGATGTCGGCGGTGTACGACGTTGTGGCTGGAGCCGGCACCAGGTTGGAGTCGATCATCTGCTGCAGGATGCGGTCGTAGAGCGATGTAATGCTGTCCTGGTGCGGTGCGTATTTCGGCGGGGCGACGATCACCCACGCACCCTCGGCGCTGTGAACACCACCGCCGTGAAGAGTTATCGATGCCGTAACAGGTCCGTCGGAGACGTCGTCGAACCATCCGACGCTGGCCCAGAAGTTGGCGATGCCGTTGCCGGCAGGGGATGCGCTGTGCCCGCTCCCGCCGAGTACGAGAAGGTGGCCGTCGTCATCTGTTCGGATTTCGCCGAGCAGAACGGTGACGGTGGGTTGGCCTGTGAACGTGATCGTGCCAGTGTCGAAGAGTGCTCGACCGTTGGGGGTCAACGAGAGTTCGCAGTCCGGGATCGATCTTCAGTTGACCGGCGGAGTTGCCGCGGCCCGGGTATGCAGCCTTGTTGTTGGCAAGATGTACGGTCCATGAGATCTCGGCGTCGGCGGCCGTCAGTTCCGACGTGCTGCCGTCATCGTGATTTGCATAGACCCGAAACCGTGCTGCCTGTCGTTTGACCCGACACTGATCGTCCTTGAACCCGCCATCCGGGTCCAGGAACTCTGATGGGCGCTCTGGCCCGATGAAGAAGTCGTTCGGACTGTTGCCGACGCGCGCGATGCCAATCGCAGGATGGATCCGATACGTCGTTGCCACGTTCGTCCTCCGTCGTGTGTGTAAGGTCTCCTCGGTGGGCCTTACCCATTAGGTAAGAGCGCGAACGCAGCACCGAGATACAAACTTCTTGCGACGCTTTGGACCTGAGTCGTCGCTGGCCGCAGTGTCCTGGAGTTCGGCTGGGATTGAGGACGGCAGCGCACGCGTAGGACGCGTGTGTGATCCTCCGTTTGTTGCGCTTAGCCCTCCCGAAGCAGTCGGCGAACTACGCGTCCGCAGAACACGGCGAACTCACAGCATCGCGGCGAGCACCGGACGAGAGCGACGAACTCTCGTGGACGTCCCGCTGGTGTCGCGTTTGAGCCAGTCACCCGTGCGAGGCAGACGGGCGGCGGGCGGCGGGCGGCGCCCGTGCGAGGCTAAGACGGTCTTTCGATATCACCTTTGTATGCACACATACGTATGACTCTGAAAGGAGCGGTTCTCGTGCTTCGCTAGCGACCGGTTCCGGGAGGGTCTCCGTGTCGGGCGATTGCGTCAGGCAACGTGTAGGTAGGCGCGGAGCGCGTTGCGGATGACGTCGCTTGCGGTGGTGTGGTCGGTTTCCGCGCGGGTTTCGAGTGCGGCCCGCAGTTCCGGTTCGAGCCGGACGGGGAAGACGTCTGCCGCGGTTGCACCGAGCGATGGTCGGCCGGGGCGTCGCTTGAGCTTCGTGACGTGGTAGCCGACTTCTGCTTCGTCGGCCATGGCTTGGATTTGTGCGTCGGTGATGACTCGGCCGTTGTGGGTAATGGGTTTCATTGCTGGTCCTCCGTGTCGTGGAGCGGGGCGAGGAAAGCGGGGCGGGCTCTCATGGCGTGAATGACGATGATGCGGTTGTCGTCGGCTTCATGCAGATGAGTTCGATGAAGTTGCCCGATGGATCTGGGCAGACCATGGCGAACCGTGGCGGGTGAGCGGACACCGAAATGTTCTCCGTCGTGAACGCAAAAGCTTTCTGTTGTGCGGAAAACCGATGCGAGGGCAGCTGACGGCCGCGAGACTCGTTGCCGATGGCAGGGAGAGACAGCAACGGCAAGGTGACAGAGGCTGAGGCGGAGATGTACGCGGAATTTCGCCGTGGAAATCTCATTCCGCTATGGACCGAGATCGGCGATCTCATGCCAGGCGAACCGCGTCCGCGTGCGATCGCGCACTGCTGGCGTTGGTCGAATCTCCTGGCGGTCGCGCGCACCGCAGGAGCGCTCGTGCCGGTGGGCCGGGGTGGCGAACGTCGAGCGATCGCACTGGCGAACCCAGGCCTCGGCGACCGGCCATACGCGACACCGACCCTCTGGGCGGCAATTCAGTATCTGAACGCCGGGGAGAGTGCTCCGTCGCATCGCCATTCCCAGCAGGCGTTCCGGTTCGTGGTCGAGGGTGAAGGTGTCTGGACCGTGGTGGACGGGGACGCGGTGTCGATGCGTCGGGGGGACTTCCTCCCGCAGCCGAGCTGGAATTGGCACAGCCACGTGAACCTCTCCTCTCGTGAGATGACGTGGATCGACGGGCTCGACATCCCCCTGCAGCATGCGCTCGACGTGACGTTCTTTGAGCCCGGCGGCGTTGATCCGGGTGTCTTCGAGACGCCGCCACGGTCGCGTTCAGAGCGGCTCTGGGCACATCCGGGTCTGCGGCCCGTAGGCGTTTCGACACCGGTGACGGGCACGCCGTTGCTCGTGTACCGGTGGGAGCAGACCGATCAAGCCCTGAACGATCAGTTGGCCGTCGACGACGACCACAGTTTGACTGAGGAAGTCGGGCACGCCGTGGTCCGCTACACCGATCCGGTCACCGGCGGCGATGTGCTGCCGACGATCAGGGCCGAGTTCCACCGCTTCCGGCCCGACATCGCCAGCGTTTCGGTTCGTGAGGTCGGGTCCTCGGTGATGCAGGTGTTCGATGGTTCCGCCACCGTGACTGTGGGCGAGCACCGCTGGGTGCTGGAACGGGGCGACTTGTTCGTCGTCCCGTCGTGGCAGCCCTGGCAGGTACACGCAGGTGATCTCGGGGCCGACGTGTTCCGCTTCAGCGATGCCCCTGTGATGGAACGTCTCGGCCTCGCCCGCTCGCAGTACACCGCCGCAGAACCTCGAAACGGGCCAGACCGCAGGCCCCGTGAGTGACGCAGGGAGAGGTCCAGCGGGAGCTTCGCAAGTCCCCGACGGCTGGCTGGCGGACCTCGATCGCATCTTCGCCACCACGGTTGATCGCGTTCCCAACGACACGTTCACGGAACCGACGGCGCTTCCTGGCTGGACGAACGCGCACGTCATCGCCCACGTGCACTTCAATGCGCTTGCCCTGTGCCGGTTGATCGGGTGGGCTCGTACCGGTGTGGAATCGTCGATGTACGCAAGCGCAGCGCAGCGCGCCGACGAGATCGAGCACGGAGCAACGACAGAACCGATGTACCTTCGCAAGCTCGTGAAAGCCTCGGCTGAGCGGTTCACTGCGGAGTTCGCGGGACTCACGGAAACGCAGCGCAGGCGGATCGTCGTGACGGCTCAGGGTCGCCATATCACGGCAGCCGAACTCGCGTGGCTGCGGTGCCGCGAACTCGGCGTCCACGCCGTCGACCTTGCGGCGGGCACCGGGTTCGACGATCTTCCGGACGGGTTCGCCGACGCTCTCGTCAACGAGATCCTGGCGAAGCGCCTTGCTGCGGGGGAGGGTCCGGTGCTCGCCTCGTGGCTCGCCGGGCGTGAACCTGCTACACCGCTCGGGCGCTGGCTCTAACCCATGCCTTCCGCCTGAGTTGTTGGTGCGGATTCGGTGGGACGTCAGACCGGATAGATGATCGAGTTCGGAATCATTTCGCTGTCATAGATGCATTCTCGACGTGCGAAGCGAACCCCCTCTGAGGTCCGCACGATCGTGTCGAACGACCGTCCGACATTGAAGACGGTCGTCGTGTCGGAAAGTTTGGTGCGGAACACGGCGTAGTTCGCCTCGCAGTCCCATTGGTCACTCGCTGCCGCGTGGACGATCGGTGAGGATATGAGGTGGCGTTGGTAGTAGGGGTCGTGAAACAGCGTCTCTTTGATGCTGAACACCCGGT
>JANOYY010000184.1:0-41372 GCA_031429095.1 Acidimicrobiia bacterium
CTCAGTACACCGTCGCTGACCCAAATTACGTTGTTGAAATCCCGCTCAAAGCCCTGATCACCGACCCCCATGACCCGTTCGCGCCTATCGGGTTACGAAGTCGGCTGCGTGAGCCCCGCACGGACATTCTCAATATCGGTCCGCTGGAAAAGGTGTATCTCTTATGGATCGTGGGGGCTTCGTGTGATGGCTGCTCCGTTGCCGTGACCGGGGCAACACACCCGAAGCTCGAAGACCTGATGAACGGCATCATTCCCGGGCTACCGCGAGTTGAACTTGTGCACTGTGTGGTGTCGGTCGAATCGGGTGCTGAGTGGGTTGAGAACCTTCGCATGGCGGCCGACGGTGAACTTGATGCGCCGTTCATCGTGTGCTGGGAGGGCTCGATCATGGACGAGAACCTCTCCGGCAGCGGGTACTGGATGGGCCTCGGCGAGGATCTGGCCACGGGTCGTCAGATCACCAGCCTCGAGTGGCTCGACCGTTTGGCTGTGCGGGCGGCCGCCGTTTTGGCCGTTGGCACATGTGCGACCTGGGGCGGTATTCCAGCCGCTGCTGGCAACGTCACCGGAGCCAAAGGGGTCATGGACCACCTGGGCAAGGACTACCGCTCCACGCTCGGGCTCCCGGTCATCAACATCCCGGGCTGCTCGCCGGTCGGTGACAACGTGCTCGAAACCGCTGCGGCGGCGTTACTGTTCCTGAACGGCTTGGCCCCGTTGCCGGAATTCGATGAGTTGGGCCGACCGGCCTGGCTGTTTACCGAGACAGTGCATCGCCACTGTCCCCGGGCCGGGTACTACGAGGAGGGCGTATTCGCTCAGGAATACGGCGACAGGGAATGCCTCGTCGAACTCGGCTGCTGGGGCCCGGTCGTGCAATGCAACATTTCCGAGCGGGGGGCACTCGATGGTCACGGCGGCTGCATGAACATGGGCGGAATCTGCATCGGCTGCACCATGCCGGGTTTCCCTGACAAGTTCGCGCCGTTCTACGCGCCACCCCCCGGCTCGTATCTCTCATCCACCACCTCGAAGGCGATGGGAAGCTTCATTCGCCGGTTGCGGGCGTTGTCACAGAGCGACAAACTCGTTTCCCCCCGCTGGGAACACGATCGCGACCTGGCCAGCGGTTGGGCTCGGTATCGCTCGCAGCCTCGAGGTGCCGAAAAGGTGGCGCATCGGCTCTACGAGCGGGTCCAGGAGCGCAAGAATTCCTGACGGCGAGGCCGAGACAGGCCACCGATTCTCCCGTGCTATCCGCGTTTTTTCATGTTCCGCAAAATCAAAACCTCACGAGCACTGCATCGCAGTAGAAGAGCCTCAACATGTGCTTTAAGAATCTTCCGATCGAGTTCGACAGCGCTGGAACGGCCAAGCTCAAGGAGGGATGGAAGAACCCATTTGCCTTTGAACCCACGCCATCGCGCAGCTACCTCGAGAAGCTGGCATTGGGCGGTGACGCCCACACCGGTCACGATCACGCCAGCGGTGCTCCGAGGCTCCGGGACTGGAGTATCGATCCGGTCACACGCGTGGCCGGAGCGCTCGCCATCCATACTGTGCTCGATCTCGAAAAACGCGAAGCAGTCGAGGCCCATTCACTGGCCATGCTCTTTCGTGGCTACGAAATCATCTTGAAGGGCCGCGACCCTCGAGACGCGATTGACATCTCGTCGCGGGCGTGCGGTGTCTGCGGCGGTGTCCATTCCACGGTTTCCTCGATGGCACTCGAGCAGGCGTTCGGCATCGTTCCGCCGCCGCTGGGGGTAACCGTTCGCAACCTCGGCGAGGTTGCCGAGATGTTCTACGACCACCCGTTGCATCTTGGCCTTCTGGCCGGGCCCGACTATTCGACTGCCATCGTGTCGGTAACGAACCCAGAGTTGATTCCGATCGCCGAGCGCACGCCGGCGCCCCATGCCCGGGTGCACGGATTTGCGTCGATCAAGGACTTGATGGACGGTTTCAATCCGCTTGAGGGGAAGATCTACCTCGAAGCAATTGAACAGACACGAATCGCTCGCATCATGTGCTCGCTGATGTACGGCAAATACCCGCACCCGTCGACGCTGGTACCCGGAGGTGTGTCCACCACTGTGACAACGACGACCTTCAACGAATACTACGCGAACTTAGGAAAGATGTTCGATTACGCGAAGCGTCTTTGCGGGATATGGGACGATATCCTTGACTTCTTCTTGGAGCAGAACCCCGCCTACGCGTTGGTAGGCGATCGGCCGAAGAACCTGATCCAGACCGGAATCTGGGACGATCCGACCGTTTACGACGCCACCTTCAAGAACTGTGACGCGTGGGGCAACCGGCGCTACTCGTCGCCCGGAATCATCGTCGACGGAAAGCTCATCACGACCGACCTGACCCGCATCAATATGGGGATTGAAGAGTTCGTCACTCACTCGTTCTACGAGGACTGGGCGGCCAATGGAACGAAACAGGGTCGATTTCCGACCGATCCCCTTGGCAACCCTCTCTCGCCGTACCACATGTGGAACAAGGAAACGATCCCGCGGGCCGAGGGTAAGAACTTCAAAGAGAAGTACTCGTGGGACACTGCGCCACGGTGGGACCGGTTGGCGATGGAGACCGGTGCCTACGGTCGCTTGTGGAGTACGGCATTGGCGGGGAACCTTCCGGACAATCCGTTCATTCAGGCCACGGGCGACGGGTTGAAGATCGTGATGCCACGCCATGAACTGCCGGAGATGGAGCTGCACTGGAAGATTCCAGAACGGCTCAACGCGTTTGAGCGCAACCGGGGCCGAGCGTACGCAGTTGCGTTCACGGCAGCGGTTGGAATGATCTGCCTGGAGCAGGCGTTCGGGTATTGGCGCAAGGGCGAGACGGCCGTTTCGACGAAGTTCACGATTCCCAAGGACGAGCGCATGTCCGTCGGGTTCTGGGAGGCTGGCCGTGGTTACCTCACCCACCACATGCACATCGACAAGGGCCGAATCGTCAATTATCAGATCAACACTCCATCGACGTGGAACGCCGCGCCGCGTGATCCGTTCGATAACCCGGGGCCGTACGAGGAAGCGATTGTTGGTACCCCAATTCTGGAGAGCATGTCGGGTGACAACATCAAGGGGATCGATATTCTCCGGGCGATCCGGAGCTTCGATCCGTGCATGCCGTGCACGACCCATATGGACACGGGCCATGGTGTCATCACGCGCGAGGTCAACTCCTGTGGATGCACGCTTGAGTGACCCGAAGTCGAGCGGCCTCGAACACCCTGGCGCGGTGGAACAGTGATCTTGGTGGGAGGTATCGGGCTGCCCTGGTTACGTGATCTCGACTTCGGGACCCAATGGATCAAGCGCCAAGTGACCCGCGATTGGCCGGACAACGTGCTTCTGGAGGACCTCTCCTACGGTGCGCATCGCGTGCTTCACACGATTCAGGACTTGAACCCGTCACGGATCATTCTGGTCGGTGCCATGCCTCGTCAGATAGATCCACCGGGAACCATTCGTCGCTATCAGTTGAACCTCGAACAGCCCCCGCTCGACGAAGTGCATGAGCGGATCAGCGAAGCCGTGATGGGAATCGTCGATCTGGACCACACTCTTGTTGTTGTTCGCCACTGGAACGCATTCCCCGCCGACACGGTGGTCGTCGAGGTGGAGCCCGAAGACTGCGAGTTCGGACTCGGCTTTTCCGACACGATCGAAGCGACCGTCGCCGCCATTACCGAACTGGTGCAGTTCGAAGCGCGCCGGACGGTAGGCGTTGCGTCCGACGCGTTGATGTACACGCCTCCCACGTCGCCGATGCCTCTGCCTGTTCCTATGCCGAATATGGCGCTCTTTCCCTCGAAGCCGACGGAGTACCCATGAGCCTCGACGGCGAATCGGACCGCTTGGCCTTCGACGAGATTCTGCCCCGTATCGGTGAGCTGGCCGAGTTTCTAAGCTCGCATAGTGATCCTTCCGTAGTACACGCCACCGGTGAGTTGCTCGACTGGATCGATGCGTTTCACCTGCAGGGCATCGGTGTCCTGGTCGAAATGATCCGCGAATGGCGTGGCGAGATCTTCCTTGACAACGTGGCGACGCACCCGGTTGCTGGTCTGTTGCTAAACGCGTATGGGCTCGGTACGCAAGCCGACACCACCGCAGCGCAGCGCGCCGTGCAGGCTGCGCTGGCAGAGGTACGACCGTATCTGGCCAGTCATGGGGGAGATATGGAGGTCATGTTGATCCAAGATGGCGTGGTGCGGCTGAAACTGCACGGAAGCTGCGACGGTTGCACGGCCGCTGACGCTACGCTGAGCGGACGCGTGGAGGCGGCCTTACGTACGCACTGGAACGACTTCCGGCGCCTCGAGACCGACGAAGCCACCGCTGCCGCGCACCCTCCGCCGTACCCGTTGGAAGCGGTGCGTGTGTCGACGCCGGTGGTTCTGCAGATCGGGCGCAAGCCTCCCCGGCCGCTCGCATCGTCATGAGCGGGGCCTCAGGTATCGGCTCGACCGTCCCGGATCATCTGACCGCTCACGATCTCGCGTTCCGGGCGCGGGCGCTTGCGCAGGCTCACGCGTTGAGCGAGGCGGCACTTCAGTACCGGGCCTGGCGTGTACGGCGTGACGAGCCCGAGCATCCCTTTCCTGAACTTTCCACGTGGGCAGCAACGGCATTTCTCACGGGCTACTGCGTACGGTGCGTGGAGGAATCATTCGTCGTCGGAGAATCTTGCGATGCGCGGCCGGGTTCTTCCCCAGCCCGATCCCCGAACGCATTCCCGGCTTGGGAGATAGAGGCGGCGAAGTTGGTCAACGAACTCCCGAATAGGGCCGACTCCACACTTGTTGCGCACGAACTGGTGCTCGGCGCCCTTGATGACGTCATCAGCAGAGAAATCGATAAGCGCGCGGAGCATGTGAAGGAACAGGTGCAGTCGGGGCAGTGGAGTCAATTCGAAGACTTCATCGGATGGTGGACACTCCACGGGTACGCAATCAGAGCGATCGAACCATGAGAATTCTCGTCGCTGGCGTCGGCAACGTTCTCAACGGCGACGACGGCTTCGGAGTCGAAGTAGTGCGCGCGCTTGAGAACTGGCCGCTGCCCGAAGGGGTTGTGCTTAGCGAAACCGGTATCGGTGGGATAGCCCTCGTCCAGGATCTGATGCTGGGTTACGACGCATGCATCGTCGTCGATGCTGTCGATCGGGGGCGTCCACCCGGAACCGTGATGGTGATCGAACCCGACGTGCTCGATGTGCACGAGATGACGGCGGAAAAGCGACATGACCAGCTAGCTGATATGCACCTGGCCACCCCATCCAGGGCCTTGATGGTGGCCCAGGGACTCGGCTGCCTTCCGGCGCGTCGGGTGATTGTTGGATGCCAGCCCGAGGAGATCGAAACACTCGCCATCGGGCTGACGGCGACGGTGGCTGCGGCGATCCCGTTCGCCATTGCGGAAATAGAACGCTGCATCAACGAGTGGAACGTCGAAGCTGAATCGCTGGAGACGGCCAAGGACGCTCGGTGAGCGCCCCGTCCGCCCCGTCCGCCCGGGCCGCGACTCCGACTCGAAGCGGGCCGGGAGTCCTGGAATCTCATCTGAGTACGATCGACCCGGCCACGCAGCCCGATGCCTGGGCGGTCGCCGCGTATCGGCTCGGCGTCGCCCTGACCGAATCGGCGAGCGAGGACCCGCACGCGACCGTCCAACGCGCCCTTACGCTTTTCATGCGAGCCGCCAGTTTGCTCGACGCCGGACGTGCGCCCCTGGAACACGCTCGTATCGTCAACGCATCGGGCGCCGCATGGCGGTCGATCGGTGACGCGGCCCGCGCTGTTGATGCGTTTCGAACCGCCGCTCAACTGATGGAGGGCCGGGCCCGCGAAGTTGAGTTGGGCTCTGCTTTGTCGAACCTTGGCTTGGCGCTCCTCGAGAACGGCGACCCGCATTCTGCAGTGGCGACATTCGAACGTGCACGTATGGTTCTGCGGCCGTCTTTCCCGTTGGCGGGACAATCCGGCCTGACCCGTAGCGACGACAACCACGGTGAACAGCAGCGCGCGTTTGCTGCGGTCGCGTTGAATCTGGCGCAAGCCTTATTAGCCATTCACAGCCAGTCCGTTGCCGCGGGTGAGTCAACCCGCGCGGAGCACTCGCTCGCGCCTGCATTCGCCGCAGTCGCCGACGGATTGTCGGTTGTCGAGACGGCGTCCGCACCGCTGCAATTCGGCATGCTCGAACACATGCAAGGGCTCCTCTGGATGGAGGAACGGGAGTTCACCGAGGCGCGTCGCTCGTTCGGCCGCAGCCTCGACGTGTTCACCCGCTCGACGTTTCCGTTCCAACATGCGATCGCCAGCTTCAACCGGGCGAGAGCAGCGGAAAGCTTGGGAGAACTCGGGCCCGCATTGTTGGACTACGAAGCTGCAGCGCAGGTCTTCGACCCGCGCCTTCATCGCAGCCAGTGGCTCGAAGCTGCGTCACGTCTGACGGATCTCGAGAACCGTCTGCGCGTCGACGCTCCCACGACTCAGCGTCACGATCACATCGTCGCCACTATCGCTGGAGCGAACTCCGTCGATCGTGCGAATCTTCTGAGGGAACGATTGACCCGGTTGCTGGGTGCTGCACCAATGCCGCAGCAGTCGGAGTTCGCCATGTACTTTTCGGCTGTACAGCGCTTGAGCGATCGAGACATCCAGGTTGCCGATGGCCTGCTGCGCCAGACGATTGAGATCTTGATGGAGCTGCCCGAGGTGTTACTGGAGAATGCCCTACTTGGGTTGCTGGTGGCTCACGCCACGCTCACGCCCGAGACACGCGAAGAGGCCGATCGTCGATTGGACCGGGCCATTCAGGAACTGCTGATGGGTCCACAGCGCATGCGAATGCGCGACATTCTCTACGCCGCCGGATGGGAACGACCATGACCCTCGATGAGCTCGCGAATACAGGCGATGTGCATGAAGCATTCGAGGTTGTGCGGGCGTTTGTCGATGCAATCGTGTGGGGTGAACACGTTCGTGTTTGGGAGTTGTTCAGTCCTGAGGCTCGTGAACACGTTCTCCGCGCTGCGTCGCGCCGGGGTCTCGACGCTGTTGCTGCGCAACGGGCTCGCCAGGAGACATGGAGTGGGGGAGAGGCGGATGCCTTTCTCACGTCGCTGGTCCACGGGTTGCGGATCGACCTGTCGGGTGTCGACCTCGACCGAATTCTCATCAGCGAGCACCCGGTGCGATTGGACGACGGGTCGTTGCGGTTTGACCTGGAGAACCCTTCCCACCTTCCACCAACCCTGACCGGTGGCGCGAACTGGGCTGCCGGTGCGGTTGTGGTCGAGCGGATGGGGGCGCACGCCGCGACACCAACCTCGACACCAACCGCGACACCAACCGCGACACCAACCTCGACACCAACCTCGGATTGGCGCGTGACGCGGCTGATTGCGCGCCCGGCCACCCGGGCGGAGACATAGCGCTCACCATGACGAACAACGGCCAAGCCGATGCCGTTCCTCCCAAATCGGAATTGCGCCACTACCCGGTCGCCGTTTCCGTTGAACAACTCGCACTCGCATGGCTTCGCTCTGAGGGAGCGCAAAGTGGTTCGATCGTGCTCGTTGATCACGAGATCGGGCCACGCCAACGTCTCGGCGTTCCGTGGAGGGTGCATTCGGCTCAGAGCGTCTCGTACGCAGCGGTGCTTCGCTGCAGACTGCCAATCGAAGACGAATCGTTGTTGTGGATCACCGCACTGCTGGCAGCCGCCCGGTCGTTCGAAGCGATTGCCATGTCCGCACCGGCCCTGGGGTGGCCCGATCTTTTGATCGCTGCTGACGAGAAACAGGGTGGGTCCGTCGCTATTGAGGCCCAGTTGGGGCCGGGGATCGTTCAGAGCGCAATCGTATCTGTACGTATCAATACCGAACTGCTGCCGACCCCCCGCCATGGGGCGCGTCCAATGGCGCAGGCCTTCGGCCAGCAGTTGAACCACATGGTCGGCCAGCTCGAAACTACGCGCGCTGACCTTTTGTCGGAGTATGACACGAGGTCAGCTCTGATCGGTCGGCGTGTTCGGGTCCGTTTGCTGCCGAGGGGCGACACACGCGGCACGGTTGGGCCGGTGACCGCAGCAGGGAACCTGCCCCTCGTGTCGCCCACCGGCATGATCGAGCTCCTCAACCCCTCAACGGTCCTGAGCGTGGTCCCAATCTGAGTCAGCGAATCAGGCGTGCGGTTTCGACATGTTGATTCGATCGGCGACGCTCAGGAGGGCCTGGACACCAGGGCTGTCGGGTGCGGTGTCGAGCGGGGACCGACCCACGCGATCAGCATCGGCGATGGCCTGGTCGAGCGGCACGAGCACGAGTTCATGGCCCGGAAATGCGGCCGCGACGCGACCCGCATCGGTAGCATCGAGGACGCGGTTCGCGACCACGATGACCTGGCCACGGCCTCGCTGCGCCGCGAGTTCGAGTGCTCGTTGCCCAACATCTATCGACCGGGGGGTGGGCTCGACCACGATCACGACCACGTCAACGGTCTGGGCCGGAAGACGGGTAAGGGTGCCTATGCCGGCTTCGAGGTCGGCGATCACGACGGTTCTACCGAATTGCGCGGAGCCGAGCAACTGCTCGGGCGAGAGACCACATCAAGGTCAACCCGGTTCCGGGTTCTCGATTCTGCTCACCACGGCCAAGCGAACCCCATCTGGAGCATCGCTCCCGAAGCGTTCGATCAGTTCATCCCAACTCGGCGCATGCCCGGTGCCCTCGTCATCGAGCACCTGGCGAATCGCCGCGAGCCGTTCGGTCTCGTCGTCGCCGATGCCGAGGGAGATTCCGAGATTCGGGTTCGTATCGCAGTCGAGTGCGACAACTGACATTCCGTTCCGGGCCAAGGCACGAGCGAGAATTCCCGATGTCGTGGTCTTCCCCGAGCCGCCCTTGCCGACTACCGCGATCTTGATTGACGAGTCGGCCGGTGAAGGCCGGTGATCGGCCACGTTTGTTTCGGTGAGTGTGGTCATGCGATGGACTCCTTTGAAAAGAACGACCCGGAAGAACTGAGCTGCTCTGGGGAATACCGGAGAACACAAGCACTGACAAGTGCGCTTACGGATTGTACGAATGGACTCTGCGGAGCAACATCGAGTGGCGCCAGCCCCAATCGATCGGCTGCGGCAACATCGGCGTCGAGCGGAACCGCGCCGATAACGGTGAGGCCAGTACGTACCTCGACCATTGCGGCGTCACCGGGTTCCGATACTCGATTGACCACGGCGACGACCTCTCGGTAGTTCCACTTCGATTTCTGAAGCGCCGCCAGACGGATCGCCGTGGCGATCGACTTTGCAGTTGGTTCAACCACGACGATCAGCGCATCCGCGTACTTACCCCAACCCGTCATCGGTTGGCGGGTCCCGCCGGGCAGGTCACCGACGAGGTCGAATCCGTCGGCAGGAAGTTCATCGAGAATCTGGCTCCAGGCGTGCTGGCCGCGGGCGATATCGCCCCACTCGCCTCGGGTCTTACCGAACGACAGCAGACGGACGTTGTCGGCGCCCAGCGCGGAGTACGACAGCAGCGCTGCGGTGGCATCGACGCCGGGACGCAGCCGATAGCGCGGGCCGGGCTCCCCCTCGGGTTTCTCGACCACGGCGTCGTCGGGTATCGGCCGTTCGTTGACTGGCAGTCCGAGACCAAAACACAGCCCGGGCATCGGATCGGAATCGACGGCCACAACGTCGTTGCCGCGGCGTGCAAGGAGGCGGGCAAAGGTCGAGGCGATGGTCGATTTGCCAGCCCCACCTTTGCCGATAAACGCTATCCGCACCTGTAGTTCACCGTTTCGGATCAGGAACTGGTGACAGTAGTGAGGGCGTAGTTGATAAGCGTGGCGTTGAGTTCGACGCCGTGAACCTTCAGGGCGTGGTCGGCGACGATCGCGAGGAGTTCCTCCTTCGTGGCGGCGCTCACCTTGCACTTGCAGTCGAGTACGCCAACATCGGCGCAGGCAAACGAAAGCATGGATTCTCCTCTAGGCCGCTTGCTCGGTTGTAGCCACCGACGCTACCGCTGATTCGAGCGCACCGGCCACGGCGCCCAGATCGGTGTTGATTGCCGTGACGATGGCACCGACCGGTTCGGTCTGATGTGCGATCGCACGCACGCCGAACGTGACCTTGCCGAGCGTGTCGTTGACCGAGTTCAGAATCCCGATGACCTTTAACAGGTACCCGACGAGCGCAACGACGAGAACCGCCGTGATGATGAGTGTGACAACCGCAGCAGCTGGCATCCTGGGTTCCTTAGAGGATGGGGCCGAGAGCGGTGACGTAGCGGACGGCGTGGCCTTTGGCGATTTCGACGAGTGCTTGGGTCTCAAGCAGTGCCGGTACCGGCTCAAGGTTTTTGGTGAGACCGACACCGTGTTCGAGGATGTCGGACGCGTAGCGGTCGATCTCGACAGCGGGCCTTATGACCCGGTTGGCGAGGAGCACAACGACTGGCACCACCACGAGTAGTGCGACAGCATTTCCAATCCACCAAAGGATCATTCGGGCCCTCACATCGAACAGCAGGTGTGACGATGGTAACAGATTCTGTATGTTGGTTACAGGTAGTGCCTGCATTGTCCACCGAAGGAGAAGATGTGAAAGCTGGATTGAAGATCGGTGTGGTCGGCAAGGGTGGCGTCGGAAAAACGACGGTGTCGTCGTTGCTGGCACGGACCTACGCTGGGCTGGGACATCGCGTCGTAGCCGTCGACACGGATTCGAATCCGAATCTCGCAATGTCGCTGGGCCTTGATTTGGCCCAGACCGAGGCGATCCCGGTTCTGCCCCGCTCCCTCGTTGTGGGCCGTCGCGGCGACTTCGCGGCCGACGAACTGCTCGAAGCGTTCGGGGTCGCAACGCCATCGGGCGTCACCGTCCTCTCGGCGCTTCGGGTCACCCAAGCCGGCGCTGGCTGCACGTGCGGTGGTCATTCGACCGTTCGCAGTCTTCTCGGCGAAGTGCTCGACGCGCATGCCGACGTGACCATCGTCGATATGGAAGCCGGCATCGAGCACCTGAGCCGATCCGGAGGCACCCTGGCCCACGCAGATATCCTCGTGATCGTCATGGATCCGAGCCGCAAATCGGTGGTCACCGCCGCCCGTACGATCGCGCTGGCCGGCGAACTCGGCATCGCCCGCTGTGTCGCGATCGGCAACAAGGCAAGCCTTCCCGGTGACGCATTGTTTTTCGAGGAGCAGTGCGCCGAGTTGGGTGTGCCGTTGGTCGGTGTGATCGCGATGGAGGCTGCGGTTACGACCGCTGACCGAGCCGGTGAACGCGTGGACGAGTTCAATGCCCCGTTGCTATGGGAGCAGATCAACCGACTGGTGGCCATCATCGATGAACGGGTGCCGGCCTGAAGGGCGACGGCGATCTTCGTTGGCGGATTCGGGTTGTCGGTCGGGTCCAGGGCGTTGGGTTTCGACCATTTGTGTACCGGCTCGCAACCGAGCTGGCGTTGGACGGGTGGGTTGCCAATGACGGCGAGGGCGTCTTCATCGAACTTTCAGGCCCGACTGCCGTGCTCGACACGTTTGTTCAGCGGCTGGAATCGTCCGCGCCGCCTCTGGCCGACGTGGAGTCGGTCGTGGTCGAGAAGCTCGGCTCGCCAGTATCGTCGGCAGCGGAACGGATTGAACCCGGATTTTTCATTCGGTCGAGTGCAACTTCCAACGACCCGACGACCCTCGTCCCGGCCGATGTCCGGACCTGTGACGAGTGCCTGCGTGAGCTGCGCGATCCCCTCGATCGTCGCTTTCGACATGCGTTGATCAACTGCACGGACTGCGGCCCTCGATTCACCATTGTCCGAGCTATTCCCTACGATCGGGCGAACACGACCATGTCGGCCTTTTCGCTGTGCTCGGATTGCAGCGTTGAGTACAACGATCCGACGAGCCGTAGATTCCATGCCGAGCCGGTCAGTTGTCGGGCGTGTGGACCTCGGCTCCGATTTTGGCTGGCCTCGTCGAGTGGTGATGCGGTCCCCGTCGAAGTGTGCACGAGGGTTGATTCAGCGGGTTCGGCTCCGAAGAATCTCGATGACCGCGCCATCGAAGAAGCCGTTGCCGCGATCCGCAAGGGTCTGATCGTCGCGGTAAAGGGAATCGGCGGTTACGCGCTGGTGGCTGATGCGGGCAATGACGATGCGGTGCGGACACTGCGGCTTCGCAAGCATCGCGACGAGAAGCCGTTCGCGATCCAGGCCGCGTCGATAGCCATGGCCAGGAACGTTGTTGAACTTTCCGCCGTGGGAATGGAGGCATTGCTCGGACCGGAAGCGCCGATAGTTCTGGCGCGTCGCGTGGACGGCGCGGCCGATTGGTTGAGTCCCATGGTCGCTCCCCAAAACGATCACCTGGGTGTCATGTTGCCATCGACAGGGCTTCATCATCTGCTGGCGTCGTACTTCGACGGACCTCTCGTTGTCACGAGCGGCAACGTCTCCGACGAGCCGATCATCACCGTTGATGGCCTCGCTGCGCAGCGCCTGGAGGGGATCGCAGACGGGTTCCTCACACACGATCGTGAGATTCATAGGCGCGCTGATGATTCTGTCGTTCGCGTATATGGCTCGACGCTTGGTGTACTGCGGCGGGCCCGTGGATTTGTGCCCAATCCGATCCGGCTCCCTGCGTCGATTTCCGACGGAATCACTCTTCTCGGCGTCGGAGCGGAACTCAAGAATACGGTGTGCATCGCCAGGGGAAGGAAGGCGTTCGTGTCCACGCATCTCGGCGATCTTGAGCATGTGGAAGCGTTCCGGAGTTTTCGCGAGACGATTGCTGATCTTCAGCATTTCCTGTCCGCTCGACCAGCGCTGCTGGTTCACGACCTTCACCCTGAGTACCTTTCCACCAAGTGGGCCCGTGAACAGGACGTCGAGACGCTCGCCGTCCAGCACCACCACGCGCACATTGCCTCGTGCACTGCAGAAAATGGATTTGAAGGACCGGTTTTGGGGATGGCCTTCGATGGGCATGGATACGGACCTGATGGCGCGTTGTGGGGCGGCGAGTTTCTGGTTGCTGATCTGTTCGGTTACGAACGAGTAGGTCATTTCGCAGCGGTTCCTCTTCCCGGCGGGTCCACAGCGATCCGGGACCCCTGGCGAATGGCCGTTTCGTATTTGACGGCCGCCTATGACGGAAACGTGCCGTCGAGCCTGTCAGCAGTTTCGCGACACAGTGCTCAATGGGTCGACGTCGAGCGCGTCTCGAAGCTGTCTTCGACACTATCGACGAGCAGCGTCGGGCGGCTTTTTGATGCGGTCTCGGCGATTCTTGGAATTTGCGACCACAGTTCGTATGAAGGCCAGGCAGCCATGGCCCTTGAGCAACGAGCCTGGGCCGCGCAACGCCTCAACGACCGGATCACGGGTTCCCCGCGCGGCTTGCATGAGTCGGTGGTGCAGCCGATACAACTCGTCGAGGACGATGGGAGCATTTCCCTTGAACCGTTTGCGTTCATTCGTTCAATTGCCGAGACCGTTGGAGCGCGGGGCTCGTTTGGCGGCGTGAACGACGTTGCATGGCTGGCCCATCGAGCGATCGCCGATGCCTCGGTGCTCGTTGCCGAGAAGATATGTGAACGTGCGGATCTCGGAACCGTAGCGTTGAGCGGTGGCGTCTTCCAGAACGGTTTGCTTCTCGGCATGATTCGCTCGGATCTGGAGGCGAGTGGCTTGCGCGTGCTGTCGCATCGTCGTGTTCCGTCGAACGATGGAGGAATCAGCCTCGGTCAGGTCGCAATCGGACGGGCCTGCTCGCAGAAATGGTGAACTACCGCCAGCGGTGCCCGAGACCGGTGCTTGAGCCGAATGATGATCTCGACGCGTGAGGAATCACGCGCGAGGCGCGGGCATCGTCGGGCGGGATCGGCCAGACTTGCACGGTGAACTCTCAGGAATCGATGCGTCAGGGCGGCTGGCTTGCCTACGGAGCGTTTTCGGGTGGGCAGGATCGGGCCATTTCGGCGCTCGGCGATTTGCGCACGCTCCGCAGCGGTGGTCCGGTGCTGACCACCGACGAGATCGTCACCATGCTTCGCGCCGCGGGTCTGGTCGATGTGCAGGCGACGGATGTTGCGGTGGGATTCCGTCTCGGGTGGTGATCGGTCGCAAACTCTGAGCGATCAGTCGGGCGACAGCTGCGAACGGCGATGAGGAGCCCGGGTGGCGTGTGCAGGAACCAGGACAACCGGGGGGCTCAACATGGCGTGGCCGACGCCGTAGACTCTCGCCGTGGCTCCCCGGTGCAGTTTCGAGAAACGTCCGTCGCGTTGAGCCAGCAATCGGTCCGGCCACGCGTGTGAGCGCGCGTGTGAGATTGCATGTATAGGTCTCCGGGTTCCAACGGGCCCCGTCGACGTTCGCCATCCTCTGGCCCTTCGCTCCGGGAACGCCTGCGCTACATCCGTTCTTTTTATGGCGACCAGGGGCCGGCCTCAAGGTCGGGCGGTCTGTTGCTCCATCCGCGGCGTCGTGGACCGGGTGGATCGCCGCTGGTCGTCGCTGTTTGCGGGTTGGCGCTTTTGGCCGTGATAGCGATTCTTCCCCTCGTGGTTTCAAGAAACCGGATCATCGTGCGTGGTCTCCCCGACGTCGTGGACCTGTCACCGAAACGCCTCGCTGATTTGACGATGCTTTTTTCCGTGGAACCGGTCGATGCCACCAAGGACCTGAGGGTCCTCGTCGACGGCAAGCCGGGCGAAGTTGTGCCCGACGGAACCTCGTTGCGCTGGGTCCCCGGCCCCCTCGCCGACGGCGTGCACGCCGTAACCATCCGGTCAGGGTCGCGGCTTCTCTGGAGGTCGGGTGCCACGAAAACGTTCCGTATTCGAGTGGATTCGAAAAGCCCCGTGGTGTCGCTCGACGAGCCGGTGGGAAAGGTCACGACCGAGGGACCCCTTACGGTCACCGGCACGGTCGAAAAAGGTTCTCGTGTCACCGTGGACGGCGAGGCCGCCACGGTGGCGAAGGGCCGGTTTCGCATTCGGCTGCCGGTTCCACCGATCGGCGCGGTCCGCGTCGAGGCGACTGACTCGGCGGGGAACACGACCCTGGTCGAGAGGCGCTCGTTCGTGGAGTTGCCGGCCATCCAGGGCGTTCACATGACAGCAATTTCATGGGTGACTCCCGAACTGCGTGACCCGGTCTTGCAAATGGCTGCGGAAAAACGTATCAACACCGTCGTGCTCGACCTCAAAGACGAGTCGGGCCTGGTGGGATACCGCTCGTCGCTGCCGAAGGTCGCCGAGGTCGGCGCAGATGCGGGACAGTACGACCTGAAAGCGGCCGTCGACACGATTCACGCTCGCGGCCTGCGCGTCTCGGGTCGCCTGGTAGCGTTTCGTGATCCGGTGTTTGCTGGCGCAGCGGTACGAGCGGGCCGACTTGACGAAGTGGTGCAGAACCCCGACGGGCAGCCGTACAAGTCCTCCTACGGAGCGTTCACCAACCCGGCGTCCAAGGCTGTCCAGCAGTATCTTTACGACATCGCACGCGAAGCGGCCGAACACGGTGTCGATGACATCATCCTCGATTATGTGCGACGTCCCGAAGGTCCTATCGAAAACATGTCGTTCCCCGGTCTCACCGAAACCAACCCGGAGGCGGTGTCCGCGATGATCGTCGACTTCGTCGATGGAACCGCGTCCGCGTTGCGCGGCACAAAGAGCCGGCTGGGGGTATCCGTTTTCGGGATCGCCGCCAAGCGCCCTGACGACATCGGCCAGAACATTCCCGCACTGGCGCGCCACGTTGATTACGTCGCCCCGATGGTCTACCCCTCGCACTGGGGTCCCGGCTTCTACAACGTGTCAGATCCCGCAAACTCGCCGTACGAAATCGTGAGCCGCTCAATTGAAGATTTCCGCGTGCAGGTCGGCGGCACCGATGCGGTACTGATCCCGTGGCTGCAGGACTTTTCGCTGGGACCTGGACGAAAGTACGGTGCCCCGGAAGTACGCGCGCAGATCAAAGCTGCACGCGACTACGGAAGCGTCGGTTTTATGCTGTGGGACCCCCGGGTCACGTACACGGCCGACGGAGTTCCGGCCGATGCCCCGGCGCTGTCTACTTTGGCCACAGAAAAGCCTCGACCGTAAAGCGAAGTCGTCCCGACAGTCCTGGCCTACCCGGTGTTCGAAAATTCGTGAACCCCTAGGGGTATAATTGACTACCCTGGGGGGTATGTGTAGGATGGCCCGGTGGCCGACTCTCCTGTTCGCGAAACGCCCGGCCATCTGGCCCGTATTGGCCGCTACTCAGCGCTCCATTCCAGGCGTGTCTTGCTGGCGTGGGCCGTCGTTGTCATATTGGCCGCTCCGTTGGCCGTCACGTTGACGGGAGCTCTTTCCGGGGCCGGTTGGGAAGCGCAGGGTTCGACAGCACTTCAGGTCCGCGATGAGATCCGCCGTGACTTTCCGGAACTCGGTGCCGAGGCTGCGGTGGTTGCCTATCGACAGAAGACACCGATTGCCTCGGACCCGTCAGGCGTCCGCGCGCTCATAGGTGCACTTACGAATAGTCCAGGAACTGAGGGAGTGATCGATCCGCTTGCGGCCCCCGATGAGGCTGGTCTGATTTCGAGAGATGGACTTGCGGCGTTGATCCCGGTGCGGCTGGAGTCACGCAACGACGCTGAACTTCCCGAATCGGCTGGCAAGGTTATGCGCACCGTCAGCAGGGTTGCGCTTCCGGCGGGAGCCCAGGCCGACACCACGGGCGAATGGGCGGTGTGGCACGACTTCAATGCATCAAACGAGCGTGCGCTACACAAAGCGGAGTTGCTGTCGGGTCTTCCTACGATGATCCTGTTGGTACTTGCGTTCGGATCCGTGATCGCCGCCGGCCTTCCGTTGCTTCTGGCCCTCGCTGGGATCGCAGTCGGGTTTGCCGCTCTCCATTTGGCTACCTTTGCCACGCCGATGTCGGTCTGGTCGATGAACTTCTCGATGATGATTGGGCTCGCCGTCGGCATCGACTATTGCCTGTTCATCGTGACGCGATACCGTGAAGAACGAGGTGGCGGGCGCGATCCGGCGGAAGCTATCGCGGGCACGCTTGCCACCGCAGGCAAGGCCGTATTTCTATCTGCACTTACGGTTGTGCTGTCGCTCGCTGCAATCTTTCTGGTGCCGGTTATGGTGTTCCGGGCCATGGCGTTTGGCATGATCCTCGCCGTCGTCGCTACCGCTGCGGCATCGCTCACGCTGCTCCCGGCTGTGCTCGTGGCTCTGGGTGATCGAGTTCTGGCTACTCGTTCGTCGCGTCGAAACGAGCAACAGGCCGAGGGCCGTTGGGCGGTGTGGACTGCGACGGCCATGCGTCGCCCGGGTGCGACGCTCGCTGCGGGTCTCGGCGTGCTTCTGTTGCTTGCCGGACCGGCGTTCGGTATGCGCCTCGGCATGCCAGCAGCTGCGGTTGTAGACCGTGGCGCACAAAGTCGTGATGGCTACGATGCTGTGACGCAAGCCTTCGGGCGGGGTGCTGCCGCGCCGTTACTCGTGACGGTGCCGACTGCCGATGCGCAACGGGTCGTGGAAATCGCAAGTCGTGACAACGGTGTTGTGGTTGCGCAAACGGTCACCGGTCCAGCATCATCGGGCCGCGTTGTCGTGCGGATCGTTCCGAGCACCGCAGTCGATGCCGAAGCCACGTCGAGACTTATTCATCGTTTGCGCGGTGAGCTCACACGAGCGGTTCCAATGGCACAGCTCGGTGGACCAGGGTCACAGAACACCGACCTTACGAGTGCGCTCACCGCGACAGCACCGCTCGCCATCGCTGCGATCATGGCGGTTGCGTTCTTGCTGCTGCTCGTCGTGTTTCGCAGCCTTTTGATCGCGGTTACGTCGATCGTATTCAACCTGATTGGAGTCGGCGCGAGTTTCGGGTTTGCGGTGTTGGTCTTCCAACACGGGTTCGGCGCGTCGTTGATTGGTATCGAACATCAGGGCTTTGTCGATGCTTGGGCGCCGCTGTTCTTCTTTGCGCTGCTGTTTGGATTGTCGATGGACTATCAACTGTTCCTGCTTGCGGCGATCAAGGAACGGCACGACTCCACCGGTGATGCGGAGCTGGCCGTACGAGAAGGTATTGCCCGAACTGGCAAGCCGATCACGAATGCCGCGCTCATCATGATCGTCGTGTTCATTGCCTTCGGTGTGACCGGCCCAATTCCGCCGACCGAACTCGGCATCACCCTCGCCCTCGCCGTTTTCCTCGACGCTACCGTGATTCGGATGATGCTCGTGCCGTCACTTCTCGGCATTCTCGGCGAACGGGCATGGCATCTCCCGCGGTGGCTCGATCGCCGCCTCCCGCACATCACCTTCACCCACTGACTACTTCCCCCGGAAGAAGTTGGAGCATGAAGTACAGAATGCCGTCGGTCGGCTTCTCGACGTAGGCCTCTGTGGACGTGAATCCGAGTGAGCAATAGAGCGCTTGCGCGTGGATCATTGTGGGGAGCGTGTTCAGCACGAGTCGGTCGAGGCCTAATTCACGCGCCTGGGTGATGAGTGTTTCGACGAGTCGGCGGCCGAGGCCGCTGGTCCGTTGGTGCGCATCGACGTAGAGTCGGCGGATTTCGCCAACCCGATCCGTGACGAGAAGGGCAACGACGCCCGCAGCGGCACCGTCATGATTGAGCGCGAGAAGGATGCGGCTCGGGTGGGCGTAGAAGGTTCGGAGCTGCACGAGCTCCGTGGTGATGTCATCGAATCAAGCACAGATCTCCGCGTCGGATGCGAACTCGGCGACGGCGCGCTGGTAGGCCCCGAACAGTCGTCGGGTGATGGCGAAGTGCTCGTCGGACGAGGCGACAACAACAGATTCCATCGACGCACCATACCCCCGTCACTCGCCGAGCTGGGCTGCGCGGGCCCACGAATCTCCGTGGCCCGTTGCGTTGTTGCGCCGTTTCGCCGTTGCGTTCCTGTGGCCTCGACCCCCAACGCTTGACTATCGACTTTCGATATATCAAACTCTGAGTATGTTGAAGCGAGAGAAACCGATGCCCGCAGCGTCGTTGTACCTGCTGCTTGCGCTGCTTGGCGGGGAGAACCATGGCTACGCGCTCATGCAACTCGTCGAAGAACAGAGCAACTCGGCGGTGCGGATGGGGCCCGGCACGCTCTACGGCACCTTGAATCGTCTTCTCGGAGCCGGGCTCATCGTCGAGACCACCCAGCACCGTGATCGCGATGGCCACGAACGCCGCCGCTATTACCGGCTGACGGCCGAGGGTTCGACGGTCGCGGTCGCCGAACTCCAACGGCTTCGAAACCTGGTCTCTCGCTTTCATGGCATGGCCGGACTCGAGGGGGTCGCCACATGACCAATTGCGTTCACCTCGCCGCGTACCGGGCGCTGATCTCCACCTATCCGCGCGCGTTCAGAGACAACTACGGCGAGGACCTCGTGTCCACGTTTGGGTTGCAACTCGCCGCACTCGGAGCAATGCGATGCTGGCTCCGTGCTCTGAACGACCTCGTCATCACCATCCCTGCACAACACCTGGAGGCACACATGAAGCACCTATCGGCTGCCCACGTTTCGACGGCCTGCTTCGCGTTCGCGATCGGCACCTTCTTCGCCGCAGCCGCGACGGGGACCAGTCTCTACGGGCTGATCTTCCTCTCGATCAGCGCTATCGCCGTCGTTATCGCGGTCCTTTCACGCAAGGCGACCAAGCCCGCTCTCAAACTCGAGAACTCGAGATCGTGGAAGAAGTTCCTGACCGCTGGCTCGGTGCTCCTCGTCGTGCTGATCGCCGCAATCAACCTTCCCCCCAACAACGGGAAAGAACTGTCATCAGTCGCCTGGTCGCTCATGATGCTCGCCCTTCTCACGAGCTTCACGCTGATTGGCGCTGGCATCGTCATCGGAGCCACGCGGCTCACCCGAAATAAAGACCACGCGCATAGCGATGAGCGATGAGCGACCCAACAAACGGCCACCTGATCGCTGACCACGCGCACGACGCCGATGCACTCGTGGGCCTGCGCCAAAGACTCACATCCGTACGACCAGGGACCCCTACGAGATGTCGTCGACGGGGGAGCCCTCCCAGCAAACGAGCACGGCGGTGGCGTCGTCATGGAGGTCGTCGACTCCCTGGTGGGTACGGACACTGGCCACGAGGTGGCGCAGCATCGCCTCGGGCCTGATTGACTGCGCGCAATGGCGGTTCATGAAGTCGACCAATCGCTCGACTCCGAAGAATTCACCGCCTCGGGTGCGCGCTTCGGTGATGCCGTCGGTGTAGAGCAGTATGCAATCCCCGGGCTCGAGTTGTTCCGTCGCGACGGTTGGCTCGCGTCCCGTGACACCCCATGGTGGGGTCGGCCTGCACTGGAGTTCACCGATGACCCGTCCGTGGCGGATCAGTACCGGTGGCGGGTGGCCGGCGTTTGTCCACGAGAAGATGCCGGAAGAAAGTTCGATTCGCCCGACGATTCCCGTGGCGAAGGAATTCTTTTCGCATTCCTGCGCAATCCTCGTTCCTAGGTTCTCGTGGATCGTTGCGAGCGGCTGGCCGTTGCGACGGTCGTGCCTGTAGCTGCTCAGTGTCAGCGAAGCGATGCGAGCTGCAGCGAGGCCGCGTCCGACGGCGTCGACGATCGCGAGGTCGAGAAAGTTGCCGTTGAGTGAGTAGTCGAAGCAGTCGCCGCCGATGTCGTAGGCCGGCTCCAGCAGGCTCGCGACCGTGAGGCCGCGTACGTGTAACACGAGGGGCGGGAGCAGATCCCATTGCATGGTGGCAGCAAGACTCATGGCCTGGCGACGCCGGAAGAAGTTGTAGACATCGGTGCAGCGAGCGTGGACCGCTATGAGGTAACCAGCAAGGATGCCCAGCTCTGCACACGCCTCTAGCAGCGTGTCATCGTTGCTGGGAAGCGTGAGCGCAATCACGCCCGTGTGGTCGGAACCTTCGACGATTGGCACCCAGACTCTGAACGAGTCTCCACGATCGGCGACGAGAACCTTCTGGTCGGTGAATGCTCGACCGGCCATGGTGGCACCAACGGCCTCCGACGGGGGAGGCGGCCCATCGCGCAGGAGATCAGGCATGACCTCAAGCGTGGTCTGTCCGAAATCGACGAGATACACCACAACGTCGGATGCCCCACAGCCAGCGGCCGCCCTCGCCAAGATGGCAGGCATCGATGACGGATTTGCGCCACGAGCCGTGCGCAGTGCCCACCCGAGGTCGATCATCGACACGGAATCACCGACCGCACGAGTGCAGATCTGTCGCCGAGCGCCGACACATCGTTGTCCTTCATCACAACTCCTTGGCTCGGGGCGAAACGTGCGGGCGTGGAGCCCCTTGAGCGTATGCCCCGAGTAGGAGTCGCGTAAACACAATCCTCAACACAAGCCTGATCGTGAGTTGAGACACCCGATCACATCGGTCGACATCCGGAAATGGAGACACGTTGGTGTAGGTTCGTTTGTGCACGATAGATCCCGTACGTGTGATCGGTCGTTCTGACCGGTGGGGAGCGGTGCTCCGGACCTTGGTAGCGCGAAGATTTTCGTCAGCTTCATGAGGAACCGCTATGTCTGCCTCCGATTCGCCCTGTGTTGCCGGAACCTTCTTGGTGGAGGTTTGTGATGAAGACGAAGGCGATGGTGTCGTGGTGTGGGTCGTTGGAGAGCACGACGCCGCCAATGCAAAGAAACTCTCCAGTTTGCTGAGTTCGGCCACCAAGGTCAGTCGAGGCGAGGTCGTGATTGATCTCAGTAGGGTCACGTTCCTGTCCGCAGCGACACTCGGAATCATCGTCGGATCCCGAAACGCACTCAGTACCCAAGCGCGTGGTCTGACGTTGCGGTCCCCATCGCGTTGCGCCACGCGATTACTCGATTTGTGTGAAATTCCCTACGCCGACGAGACGGAACCGCCAGCCCCTAGTAGCCAGACTGCTCTTGGCTCCTGGGTCGCCGTGCCATCGCTCACCAGGTCCGAGCCGTGGCATCGTTCGCCGACGGAATTGCCGGCGGGTGAGTGTGGCGCAGAGCGCGAGCAGCCGACCGTTGCCAAAGGTTCTGTCAGATGACCCCGTTGGGGGGTGATCGGCGGCTGCATATCCTGGAACGTCTGGTGGGGACGGACTCGGCGGCGTTGGATTTGAAACGGTTGTGTGAGAGGACTGTGGAGGTCACCGAGATGAGTGGCGCTGGGATCATGTTGATGTCGGGTGATATTCCACAGGGGACGCTGTGCACTACCAATGATGTAAGTGCACTTATCGAAGAGTTGCAGTTCACTCTTGGGGAGGGGCCGTGTGTCGACGCGTATCGTGAGGATCGGCCCATATTGGAATCCGACCTGTTGCATCCGTCCACTGGGCGGTGGGTGGCCTTCACGGGTCCCGCGGTTGAGGCTGGCGTAAGGGCGGTGTTCGGTTTTCCGTTGCAGGTGGGTGCCGTCCGGTTGGGTGCTCTGAATTTGTACCGCGACCGTGCCGGGCCGCTCAGCGATACGCAATTGGGCGACGCGCTGATCGTGGCCGAAATCACTGCCCAGGCCGTGTTGGTCGTGCAGGCTGATGCGTCGCCAGGAACGTTGGCCTATTCGTTGGAGGCAAACTCGAACTTCAACTACGTCACCCATCAAGCGTCGGGTATGGTCGCAGCCCAACTCGACGTCAGCGTCGCCCAGGCATTGATCCGGCTTCGCGCCCATGCGTTTGGAGTCGATCAGCCACTCGCCGCCATCGCAAACGCGGTCGTCGCACGAACACTCCGTTTTGAGCCTGACCTCAACGAATCGAGCACTTGAAACGAGTGCGCTCGAACACCGAGGCTCGCCTTTTGACGCGCTGGAGGTGGGCGTTATGGACGCGCTTCCAGCCGGGTCAGGTCCTCGGGAACAACTTCTCCGAACCACCTCTATAGTTAAGCCATTCGCTATCGGGACACAAAACTTGTGTGCGATATCGCTGGCCCACAAGATCGGAGCCAAAAGATGAGCGGACCAATTCCACGAGAGACAATGCTCGCCCGGACCATGATCGAACTCGCTGACACGCTGGTTGACGATTTTGACGTCGTCGAAATCTTGACCATGCTCGCCGCCCGTTGTGTGGAGGTCCTCGGCGTCGACGCAGCTGGCATCATGCTCGCCAGCCCGCAGGGCGACTTGCGAGTGATCGCCTCGTCGAGCGAAGAAATGCGGGTCCTGGAACTCTTCGAAGTGCAATCTCAGGAAGGGCCGTGCCTTGACAGCTTCCGCACCGCGAAGCCAGTCGTGAACCAGGACCTCGCATCTGCGAATCAACGGTGGCCACGATTTTCTGTCGAAGCGCTGAACGCCGGGTTCCACTCAGTCCACGCATTACCCCTGCGGTTGCGCGGGTCGATCATTGGTGCGTTGAACTTGTTCAACGTTTCCGTCGGCGAAATGTCGACTGCCGACGTGGTAGCTGCCCAAGCATTTGCCGATCTCGCTACGATTTCAATTTTGCAGCAGCGGGCAACGTTTGAGGCCCAACAAGTCAACCAACAGCTAACGCTGGCGCTCACGAGTCGAGTCATCATTGAACAAGCCAAAGGAATGATTGCTGAACGGCGAGGACTGAACATGGAGCAGTCCTTTCTGACCCTCAGAAATCATGCACGCAGTCATAACCTTCGCCTGGCTGACTTGGCCAACGAAGTAATCCTGGGCATACTCCCCACCGCCGAACTCGATCAACTCGACAAGCCGAAGGGCTCTACCGGCCAACGGTGACGCCTTTTACGTTCCTGATCTGAGAACAAGGGAAAGATTCTTCAGAGCACTTCGGATCCGTGCTTTCGTTGTGCCCTCGGGGAGTCCGAGGATCACGGCGACCTCACGGTATGAGTGTCCTCCGAAGTACGCGAGCTCAATTACTTCGCGTTCCCCCTGCGCCAGAGACGATAACGCTCGACGGGCCCTGTCTCGGAGATCGAGTTCGACCGAAACGTCGGCAGGATCACGACTGCACGAACCGAGGACCAGCGCGGTGCCCTCAGCAGTTCGGCGTTCGCGGCACCGCCGCCCCTCTTCACTGCGAACCAGATCCACTGCCCGTCGATGCGCAAGAGTGCACAAAAATGTCCTGAGCGACCCCTTCGTAACATCGAAACCGCCCGGTGTCCGCCAATACGACAAAAACACCTCCTGCGTCACCTCTTCGGCCAAACGCACGTCGAAGGTCACGCGCCGCGCAACGCCGAAAACGACGCTGGCATGGTCGTGGTACGCAATTGCCAGAACGTCTCCGTCACCGGCGCTGACACCAGGGTGGTCGAAAGCGGCCGGAGACCGACAGGACGTATTGGCATTTCTATAACGGGTGGCGCCCATTTTACGATTCTCCGGACATCTGTAAGGGCGCGGTACCAATGGTCTGCAATACCGCTTCAGGCCAATCGATGCTTGGCCTGCCACGACACGGCTGTCGTGATTCTCCGTCTGTGCCCGTACCGAGCAATTCGTAAACATGGATGCATCGGCTTGAACCGTGGAGGGTAGAAGCGGACGAGATCGAACGTTTGCGGCCACGATTGCACTTGCTGCAAAGGATTGGACCAGCTCACCGTCTGGCCATAGGTCGGTTGAGTTGATGCGAGACCCTGGCGTGTTCATTCTTCACCCTCCTGACACGAACGTTGGGCCGTTGGGCAGTTTGCGCTGGGCGTTTGTCCACTGGGGTGAGCCCGAGTGCAGAAGCAAATCCAAGAAGACGAACGGCGGGTGCTTTGATACCTGACGGCTATCGGCGGTGTCGGCGGATTCGGAATCGAGGATCGGCGAGACCAATCAAGCATGCGCCCACGCCGATCGCGATGATTGCCATGAAGAAGTTCGCGAGCTGGAATCCGGTAAGCGCCAATTCGAGCGGCTGGTCCGCGTCGACGCCGGTGCCGCCAACTTTGGCAGACACGGTCCGCCGTTTCGACGGGTCCGTATTCTCCTGCGAAGGTTCGTCTTCGGCGCCCGTTGGCGATACACCGGTATTCGCCCGCTGCGCCGAGGGAGTTGCGACGCGAACGGGCAAGGATTGCGGCGTCGCCTCCACGGCGGAGTCGTTTCCTGGGGCCCCGGTGGAGGAAACACCGGTCGAAGTCGATTTGGTGGTATCCGGAGCAACGCGAACTATGCCGTCAATAACAAGCTGGACCTTCGACGTGACCTGATCTCGATTGTCCGACAGGTCCGGGTCACTGGCCCCCGGTCCGGCGGTAACTTGTCCGATATTCGTGAGCGTTGGGGCTTTCCCGGCGATCCCCGTGATGAGGAAGGTCGCCGAGGAGCCATTCGCCAGGTCGACGGTACTCAATTTGCCGCTCGCCGGCACCTCGCCCGAGTTCGTGTCGCACGTCGCCGACGCCGAGGGCGTGCACGTCCAGACCGCGTTCAGCACGCCTGCTGGCAGGAGGTCTCGAACCATCGCCGCGTCGGCATCGGAAGGGCCATGGTTCTCGACCACGATTTCATAGGCGATTGGGGTACCCTCGACCAGTTCCTTTGAAACAAGTCGCTTCCGAAGCCGCAGGTTCGTTTCGGAGCTGGCTGCCGCAGAGTCGATCCCAACGTTGTTCGGTGTCGGGTCAACGATGGTTCCCGGCTGAAGCGCCCGAGCCGTATTCGTAAGTGTACCGGTAAAGTCGGCGCTGACGTCGGCGGTCAGCTCGATCGTCACCGTTTCGCCGACGGCCAGGTTCGTCAGCGTATCCACAGGACCTGTTCCCTCGGTAACGGCGCACGACGCCGAGCGAGGACCTCGACACTTCCACGACGCACCGAGCAATCCCTCCGGGATGGCATCCAATACCCGCACATCGTTCGCCCTTGAGGGTCCGTTGTTGACCACTGAAATCGTGTAGGTGATCGGTCTCCCGGCAACTACCCGGCCGCCATGGGATTTCGCGATGTCGATGTTGGAAATGGGCCCGAGGACATCGACATCAGTCGACTCGTCATTGGATCGGTTCCAGTCCACGACACCCGTGGACGGCTTCAGACGTGCGGTGTTCGAAAGTGTTCCCAATGCATCCGTGGCAACCACGCCCGTGTACACGACCGTGACACTCTGGCCCGAATGCAGGGCTGCGGTGGTCTCGATCCGTCCGCTCCCGGATTGCACTGCACAGCCCTCACAGGTCCACGTCGGATTGAGCATCGCCGACGGCGGAGTGTCGGCTATCGAAACCCCGGGATCGCTCGAGGGCCCGTGGTTCGTGGCGGTGATGGTGTATACAACCGGCAGCCCCGGAGCGGTCGATCGGGTGCCATCACTCTTGTCGATCGCGAGGTCAACGGACGGCACCAGCGTGTCCATGTCGGTGGCTTCGTTGTTCTGGGTGTTCGGGTCGAAAACACCGGCTGCGGTAGTCGCGGATGCCGTATTGGCAAGCGGTCCGGAAGTGGACTCCTGAATCGTCGCCGCAATCAAAAACGTTGCGGTGCCCCCCGACTGGAGCGTCACGGGGATGTCGATCGAACCGCCACCCGCCTCCTCGGAACATGTGCTTCCAGGATCGGCAGCGCACGTCCAGGTCACGTTTTTCAGTTGCGGCGACATGGTGTCGACGATCCGAGTCCCAGCGGCCAACGACGGTCCCCGATTTGTTGCCGTAACCGTGTAGGTCACCTGTGTTCCCGGGACTGCCTCGGTTAGAAAGTCAGACTTCGACAGGGACAGATCCGCGTGCGGGGCGAGGGCGCCAATGTCGGTGGCGGTGTGGTCGCCCGTCGTGGGATCCGTCAACGTTTCGGGAAGCGTAACGGAAGCTGAGTTGACGACTGCCCCACGGGCGTCGGATTTAATACGTGCACGAACAATGTAAGTTATGCGGCCCCCCGCAGCAACGGTTGCCTTTGTGTGGATGTCTCCCACGCCAGCGCTCTCAGCACAACTCGATCCAACGCCGCCGCTGCAGGTCCACGTGGCCGAGCTGATGGACGACGCCAGCTCGTCGACAACATCGATATCGACCGCTCGCGAAGGCCCCGCGTTCGACACCGTCAAACGGTATATCGCATCCTCCCCTGGGATTAGTGCAACCGGGGTGTGGGACTTGGTAATGCTGACGTCGGCTGTCGGCACAAGGTTTGCACCCACGCTCGCAGAGTCATCCCCCGGGCTGGCGTTGGTGATCCCGCCCGGCAAGGTCGCCGTGGCTCGGTTCAAAAGGTATCCGGTAGCGGATTCATCGATATGCGCACTGATCACAAATCGAGCAGACGTGTTGGAAGGAATATTCACCGAAACGTCGATGCTGCCTACGCCGGAACTCTGAGCGCAGTTGGCGCTGCCCGTTCCGATGCACGACCATGTTGCGCCCGATACAGCGGCGGGAAGCGTGTCGACGACACGAACACCCGGAATGTCCGATGGCCCGTGGTTGACCACAAGAATTTCGTAGGTCACGTCCTGACCGGGAACGGGAATCCCGGTCGTCATCGATTTCGTGATCGTGATGTCACCGGTGGGATCAACGGCTGGATTGTCGTCGGAGGAGTTGTTCGAGGGATCGGGATCGGTGACGCCGGTGGGAGTGAATACCGTTGCCGCGTTGGTTATCGACCCGGTCGCTCCCGAGGACACGTCCGCTGCCGCCGCGTAGGTTACCGAGGCACCGGGGGCGAGTATGGCAAGTGCATCGAGGTCACCGGTGCCCACGGATCCCTCGCCACACTGTGCTCCACTGGAGGCAACGCATGACCACGTTGCGTTTTCGACTGCTGAAGGCAGGTGATCAAGGGTTCGCACACCGGTTACCGCCGATGGCCCGTTGTTGGTCACGACGAGCGAATAGGAGACTGGGCGACCAGGCACCAATACCGGAGGAGTATGGGTCTTGACGATCGACACGTCGGCGGTCGGCGCGAGGGCGGCGGAGTCCGTTGCCGAGTCGTCGCCCGATGTGATGTCGGTAACGCCGAGCGGGCTGGAAAGGGTTGCCGTGTTGACAAGCGTTCCTGTAGCCGACGAGTTGACCGTTGCGTCGACTAGGAAGGTGGCGTGTGAGTTAGCCGGGAGATCCACGTTCGAGGCAATGGAGCCGGTGCCAGAAGCGGAGTCGCACGTGGCGCCGTCGGACCCGACGCAGGCCCACGTGGCCCCGAGGAGGGCAGTGGAAAGGTTGTCTGCGATCACGACGCCGGGGGCGTCGGACGGACCCTGATTACGGGCAACGATCGTGTAACGGACACCGGTGCCCGGCACGATGTTCGCAGCTGCGTGGCTCTTCTCTATCGACAGCGCGGCGCGTGGGACAACCGTGGTCGAGTTTGTGCTCGACGCGTCGCCCGGGGTCGGGTCCGTGACGCCCGGCCCGGGTGTTGCCGTGGCCGAATTTTCGAGGACTCCTATGAACGACGAGTCCACGGTACCCACCACGGTGATCGAAACCGATGAGCCAGCACCGAGTTGGGCCGACGTTGCGATCGACCCCGAACCGCCCGTGTCGCCGCACGACGCGCCGCCCGAACCCGAGCAGGTCCAGCTGACATTCGTCAGTGCACTTGGTACCTGATCAGAGATCAAAGTCGATGGTGCTGCCGAAGGACCCCTGTTCTCCGCCGTGATCAAGTAGGTAATCGGTCGGCCGGGAACAACGACCGACGAGGACCGAGTTTTGGTCACCACGAGATCGGCTAGCGGCGCAAGGGTGTCAACGTCGGTTGAGTTGTTGTCGGTTGACGAAGCATCCAAGATCCCCTGCGGCACTGTGAGCTCAGCAGTATTTCGGAGCACACCCGTGGCGGTCTCCGTGATCGTGGAGTTCACGGTAAAGGTCGCGAACGTGCCCGACGGCAGGTCGACCGCAGTTGCGATGTCACCAGTTCCTGAGTTCGAGGGGCAAGTCGTGCCCGCCGACGGAACACAAGTCCACGTAGGGTTTTGCAGGCTGGCCGGAAGCACGTCGTTCACGCCAACGCCTGACACGGCCGAGGGGCCAGCATTGCGTACGACGATTTTGTACCCGTGCGCCGCGCCGGGAGTTGCCATGGTCAACGAGTCAGTCTTCACAATCGACAGATCGACGCGCGGCTCCAAGACGGACGAATCGGTCGCAACTGTGGTTCCTAACACCGCATCTATCGACGTATCAGGCGACGGGTCGAGAACGGTGGCAGGAAGCCGGGCGGCGACGGTGTTCGCGAGTGAACCGCGGGCGAATTCGGAAATCCGGGCGTGTACCGCAACCGTGACGGAGCCGTTCAGCGGTATATTCGCCTGGAGTGATGGGCTTCCCGCCCCGCTCGCCGATGAGCACGTCGCCGATGCCGAACCGACGCACGTCCAGGTCGCGTCTTGCAGAGTCGCAGACAGTGGGTCATCAATGGCGACTCCGGGGGCGGCGGAGGGTCCCTCGTTGCGAACAACGATCGTGTAGTCCACATCGGTGCCCGGCACCAGCACAGTTGGCGCATGTGATTTTGTGACCACAAGGTTGGCCGCCGGCGTGAGAAGGTCCGTGTCCGTGGCGGTGTTGTTCACGGCGTTCGGGTCGACGATGCCGTTGTCGACCAGAGCCTGTGCCGCGTTGGTCTGGTCGCCGGACGCCGACGAGTTCGAATCGACGGAGAGCAGATACGTAATCGACGTACCAGAAGGTAGGTCTACGTACGAGTCGATTTCCGTGGAACCTGAAGCACTCGGACATAGCGCGGACCCGGTGGACGTGCACGTCCATTGCGGATTGCTGAGGTCCGTCGGCAAATTGTCGACGATGTGGGTCGACGGTGCGTTGGAAGGCCCGGAGTTCGCTGCCACGATCGTGTAGACGCTTGGTTCCCCCGGCACGTGGGTGGAAGCGTCGTTGGTCTTCGTAATCGAGACGTCTGCGGTGGGTATGAGCGCGTTGGTGTCCGTCGCGGAATTGTTCTGTGAACCTGGATCGGTCAGGGTCACCGCTGGATTCACCTTTGCAGTGTTCGCCAGCGAACCCTGCGCCGAACTCTGAACGGTCGCGGTCATCAGAAAAGTAGCCGAACCACCGGCCTTCAGGTCCACGGAGGTTGCTATCGAACCGGTGCCATTCGATACCGCACACGACGACATCGACGAGGCCGTGCAGGTCCACGACGTGTCGGAGAGCTCGGAGGGCAACACGTCGACGATGTTGGTACCGGGAGCGTCCGACGGGCCGGGGTTCCTGACCACGATCGTATAGGTACTTGCGTTTCCGGGAATCGTACTCGTTGCGCCGTCGGTCTTCGTGATCGACAGGTCGGCGGTTGGAAGCAACAGATCGGTGTCGACCGCAACATTGTTCGAAGGGTCCGGGTCGGAAGCGAATGTGGACAGTACGGCCGTGGCGGTGTTTTCGAGTGTGCCGGCGGCCGACGCGTCGATCGGTACGGTCACGGCGATGGTCGCCGACTCGTTGGGCTCCAGATCGACCTGCGCCGACACGGCGCCCGAGCCGTGGACGCTGTGGCAACCACCAGGTTGACCGAGTGACGTTGTGCAGGTCCAGATCGCGTTCGCTTCTTCGAAAGGAGTCGGAAGGAGATCGCTGATGGTGAGTGAACGTACGGCTGAAGGTCCGCGATTGAGCACACCGATCAGATATGTAGTTGTTGTTCCCGGAATCGTCTGCGATTGCGCGTTGGATTTGGTCACCTCAACGTCGGCCGTCGGTGCAATCGCCACCGAAACTGTGTCCGCGTTATTCGTCAGATCCGGATCGACGACTCCACTCGGTCGCGTGGCCGTCGCAGTGTTCTCCAACGTTGCCGCCGAAGCGGAGCCGGCCCACGGATCAATGGTGCCGATGACGATGAAGGATGCCGTACCGCCGGCGAGCAAGTCAACGGTCGTGTCGATGTTGCCCTGGTCCCCGCCTGAATTGCAGCTGCTCCCCGCCGAAGCGCCACAGGACCACGACCCACCAACGATGGAAGAGGGAAGTGTGTCGACAACTCGCGCCCCGCTCAGCGTCGATGGACCGCTGTTGTGGACCACGACCGTCCATTCGAACGCATGCCCGGGGACAGCATGGAGCGTGGCCGATGTCTTGGCCACGGACAGGTCACCGAATCGACTCACCGCGACGACGATCGACGACGAGTTATTGGTGGAGTCAGAGTCGGTTATCCCGCTGGCCACGCCCACCGAGGCACCGTTGGAGATTGAATTTGCAGACGACGTAGGATCGACGGTGCCAACAATCGTGAAGGTCACCGAGCCCGACGGAGCAAGATCAACCGTCGTTGCGATGCCCCCGGCGCCACTCGCCGGGCACGATGATCCAGCGGTTCCTACGCATGTCCACGTCGGATTGAGAAGCATTGATGCAAGGGCGTCGGAAACCGTTGTGCCGCTGGCAGCAGACGGCCCGGTATTGTGAACCACGACGGTGAATCGAAGCTCGTCCCCGGCCCTCACACCCGTAGGGTAGCTCGGCGATGTCACGACTACCGAAACATCAACTGTGGGCGTGAGTGTCGTCTCGACCCGGGCTTCGTTGGCGCCCGGTGTTGGATCGGACACGCCAACGGGCAGCGTCGCACTCGCTACATTGGTAACGGTGCCAGTTGCTGTCGGATCGACCGTCGCCGTGATGGTGAATGTGGCGGATCCACCGGGTGCGAGGTCGACCGACGAAGCGACTGCGTTCGTACCATTACTCTGCGTACATAGGGATCCGGGCGTGGCCACGCAAGCCCACGTTGCGGACGCGATTCCCATAGGCACGGGGTCGCTGACGTCGACACCGGATGCGCTCGACGGCCCTGAATTGGAAACGGTAAGTGTATAGATAATATTCTGCCCCGGAATGGCTGGCGAGGGAGTGCCGCTCTTCGTCACGGAAATGTCGGCCACGGGCGAGAGTGTCGTTGTGTCGGTCGCCGAAAGATCGAGTGGACTCAGGTCGATCACTCCCGCCGCAAGGGTGGCAGTCGCCGTTGTCGTCATCGTGCCACGCGCACCTGGCGCCACGCTTCCCGTCACCACGAAGGTGACGGCGCCCGTCGGCCCAAGATCTACCAACTCGTCAATCGTGGAACCCGTGCCCGTCGCGGAAGCGCACGAACTTGCAGCACTCGCTGCGCAGGTCCATGTCACATTGGTCAGCTCGCTCGGTAGGTTGTCGACGACCCGGACCCCCGGTGCCGAAGACGGGCCGGCGTTGGAAACGACAATCGTGTACGTGTCGACAGTGCCTGGCACCGCAGTCGTCCGATTGTCGGTATTGGTGATTGAAACGTCGGCCTGCGGGGTAAGCGTATCGATGTCAACTGCAACGTTGTCCGATAGGTCCGGATCAAGGGCTCCCGGCGGTGCCGCGATCGTCGCCGTGTTCGTAATCGAGCCGGAGATAAGCGAACTTACCGATGCCAGCACCACAAACGTTGCCGTCCCCGACGGTGACAGAGTGACCGGCGTGCTGATGTTACCGGTACCCGCCGCCGGGCAGACTCCGGACACGGCAAAACACGTCCAGGTCGCCGACGTAAACGACGACGAGAGGGTGTCAATGATCGTTGCTCCGGTCGCCATGGAGGGCCCGTCGTTGCGAACAGTGATTTCATATCGGGTTACGGTTCCGGGGGTTACATCGACCGCGTTGTTTGTCTTCGAAATCGAAAGGGCCGTACGCACGACCGTGTTGGATGTGTCGATGGCATCGTTGTTGGCAAGGTTCGGATCCGTCACGCCAACCGGGGCGGAGATCGTGGCAACGTTTTGAACCGCACCGGTCGCGGTAGGGAGTGCCGTGGCCGCAATGATGAACAGGGCCTGTTCATTGTTTCGAAGGGAAACAAGTGCACTGATGTTGCCGGACCCACCGGCCGGACACGCGTCGGGTCGTGGTCCGGTACAGGTCCATGTGGCACCGGTGAGTTCGGCGGGAATGATGTCGACCACGCTTGCGCCGACGACGTCGGCAGGTCCGTTGTTGACCGCAACGACACGGTACGTGATGGCCGAGCCCGACACGAGTGTGCCCACCCGCGACTTCGTGATTGAGAGGTCCGCCTCGGCGATCACAGTTGCCACGTCCGTGGCGAGATCATTGGTTGTGTCTTGAGTCGTCGACGTCGTTATCGCCGCAATGTTGGTGAGCGATCCCGCAGCCAAAGCACCAGACACGTTGCCGGTGATCTGGAACGTTGTGGACTGGCCAGCCGCCAACAATGGCTTGGAACACTCCACAACCTGGCTCACATTGGTGCCGCACGTCCAACCCGGTCCACTCGACGTCACGTTCGTGACGCTCACCTCCGGCGGAAACGGATCTCGCATCACCACGTTCTGCGCCGACGAGGGCCCAGCATTGGTGACCTCAACGGTCCACGTTGCTGACGTCCCGGCCGACAGAACTGTTGGAGCGTGCGTTTTCGAAACGCGAACGTCCGCATTCGGAACGACAACGGATGTGTCGGTTCCGGTGTTGTTGACGCTGTTTGGATCCGTCGACGACGACAGCACCGCTGAGTTCGTCACCGTTCCGCTAAGCGCAGGATCGGAGTCTGTACGGACGACGATCGTGGAGTAGCCAACGGCCAGGTTGGTGGAAGAACAATTTACCGAGGTCATCGTGTTCGTGCACGACCACGTCGACGACGAAACGCTCGTCACCTGAAAACCGGCGGGTAGCGAATCGCTGATCGACGCTGTCTGCGCAGTTGAAGGGCCGAGGTTGTTGACCGTGATGGTCCAGTCGACGGGTTGCCCCGGTACGATCACGGCGGGAACGTGAGACTTCGTGACGGCAAGGTCACTCAACTCCCCAATGGAGTCCGTATCGGTGGACGTGTTGTTCCCAAGCGCAGCATCCACGAAGCCGGAGGGAGCTGTTATCGACGCAGCATTGACCAACGAACCCGATGAACTCGGCTGGAGCGTCGCTATGACGGTGAACGTTGCCGTGCCGCCGGACAACAGTGTTACCGGGGTGTTGATCGACCCCGTTCCGGCGGTCGCGCATGACGACCCTGCAGTGGCAGAGCAAGTCCACTGTGCACTTAGTACTGCCGGGGGGAAGGTATCGGCGATGGTTGCAGCAACGGCGGTCGACGGGCCGCCGTTCGAAGCGGCGATTGTCCAGGTGACGACCGAACCCGGCTGCACGGCAGCCACGCCATTGGACTTGGTGACGGAGAGATCACCGGCGAGGGTGATGGTGTCGACGTCGGTCGCCGCGTTGTTGGAGAGATTCGAATCGGTGGTGCCCGCCGGGGAGGTTATCGACGCAGGGTTGGTGACGGTGCCCGAATACGTTGCGTCGACGGTTCCCGTGATTGTGTACCTCACACTGGCCAGCGCAGGGAGCGAGAGGTTCCCCGAGAGTCCCCCGACGCCACTGGCACTGGGGCACGAGGCCCCCGCGCATGTCCACGTCGGGTTCACGATGGCCGACGGAACCGCATTGGCAAGGACTGCGTTCGTTACGTTGACAGTGGAGGAGTGGTTGGTGAATGTCACCACGTATGAAACGGGGGAACCAGCAACTCCCGTCGTTCGCGAGTTTGTGATCGTCGCTTCGAGATCTGCCACGTTCGAGACGTTCATCACCGCGGCATTGGAGCTGGCGGTACTTGAGCCGAGGAGCGTTTGCCCTTTGTAGTCAACCGTGGCCGTGTTGGAGATTGCGAGACCGTCTGGTGCGCCGGCGTTGACGTTGACCAGGAACGAAACCGACGTGTAACCCGCCCCGGTTGCGCCATGGCCATCGGGGACGGTCCCGCCGAGCGATGTCGTCCCCCCGGTTCCGATCCGGACTTGAACCGCAGTTCCGGTGAACTCGCCGCGATCATCGCCCGCAGTGTCGCTCACCGCACCGGTGCCAGGCCCCGAACCGATGGAAAGCGATCCCGCCACATACGTTGTCCAAGATGGAATTGCGTCGCGCAGGACCGTTTCGATTGCAGGATCTTGGCCGGTGTTTCGAACGTCGATCGTGTACCGGATCTGGTCGCCCGCCAGCAACGGAGTCGCCGGGGTGGTGTCGGTAGCGGTCTTCGCGGCGATGATCTGGGGGGCGTACAGCTCGGTGCATAGCGTGACAACGGCCGGATAGTAGGCATCACCGGTGGAACTGAGCGCGATAGTTGCCGACGTTGCGTTGTTCGCCAACACGGCGTTGTTGGCGTTCGGTACGTCCAACAGGTCGGCGTCGAAGCCCAGCGTGTTCAGGTAGTTCGGCGATTTGGTCGTGACGTGGGAACCGCCGAATGTGATCGACGAATTAAAGAAGTCGTTGGCCGGATTTACGGTATCGGAAATGACCGTGCCGTTGAACGAAAGCGCGTCGCCGGTTGTCCCCCGGTCGCCCTCGTAGGCCACGACGCCAAGGCGAGACGAGACGTTGCCCGTCGGGGGAGTGCGGAAACCCGATACCGCGATCGATTTCGGAGATCCGCTGCCGACGCCTTCGAGCCCGTCGAACACCGAACAGTTTCGGGTTTTCGAACCGGGATAGCTGTAGTGGACCACAAGGGCCCATCCGCCGTGATAGCCGGCACCTTGCGTGGCCCGGATGTCGGCCGCCCAATAGGCACCGTTCCCCGCGGCCGCCACCGTCGAGGTGACGTTGGCAAACGCGCTGTAGTTCGAACCGATCGCATCAAAGGTGGTCGCGGCGATCGCGGTGTAGCTGCTCGCCCCCGGAGCCTTGAACTTCACGTTCGACGCTGTTGCCGCCGAACTCACCGCCCCCCAGTACAGGCCAGCAAAAAGCACGTTGGAACCCGCTGGCAGGGTAAGCGTCGACGATGAGGAGTCGAACGTTGCGCTGTCCGCGTCGGCGTCGACGTACACCATCGAATTGCCGTTATTCGTCCCCGCGGCAGCCCCAGTCTGGATGTTGGTGCAAGTCGCGCTCGCGGTACAGGTCAGGATTGTGTTTGCGGCAAAAATGACGTCGCCGGGGACGTCGGCGGAGTACCGGAGCGCAAAAGTCCGTGCTGCTGCGTCGGCCCGAGGCGCGAAAGCTAGAAACGCAGCCGGAAACGCTAGGGAGAACGACACGAGACCGGCAATCGCCCGGCGTCGTCGTGGAATACGGGCTTTGGACATCGGAAATCCGTTTCAATCGTGCTTGTCAAGTCGAGAGTGATATTTGTATCGGCATGATTAAAACGAATATCAAGTAAAAAATTGCAAAAACTGAATCAATTTTTATCCGTGTACCTAGAATCATCGGGTGAAATCACCGAGTCTTCCTTCCACTCTTCGTAGCCCGTGCGAGGCGCGGAAGATCAGCGCACACGACCTCGCTGCGTCACGGTCGGACGTTGCCCTGGCACAGACCTTGGAGGGTGAGTGCGATGAGTTGTCGGGTGAGTTCTTCGGCGTCGTAGCTGCCGACTGGGGTGAGATGGCGGTACGCGCCGAGAACACCGTCGACGAGGATCATGGTGGCCACCCGAGGATCAATGTCGGGGCGGAACTGGCCCGTCGAGATACCGTCGGCAATGACACGCTCGATACGCTCTCGGATTTCGCTCCGCTGGCGAACGACTTCGTCGAGGCCGGGGTAGTCCCGGATCTGGTTCTCGTTGTGCTGGAGGATTCGCGCAACCTCTGGGTTTGCGGCGGTCTGGGCCACGGCGGCGGCGATAGCGCGGCTGAGGATTTCGACTGGGTCGTTGGACTGGGCGACAATTCGATCGAAGGTCTCAACCTGTGACCTGACGATCGGCACGAGAATTTCGGCGATCATCTCCTCCTTCGATTTGAAGTGGTGGTAAAGACTTCCCGATTGGATCCCATATCGTTCACTGATGTCGCGGACGGTCGTCGCGACGATGCCCTTCTCGGCGAACACCGTCGTTGCGGTGTCGAGTATCAGCTGGCGCCGTGAGGCGTTCGCTCGCGTCGTCGGGGGTGTCGTCGGGGTCGTCGTCGGGGTCGTCGTCGGGGTCGTGGTCGGGGGTGTCGTCACCTGAAAATGATGCGGAGGGTCAGCCGGTCGCACAGTCGATGCGCCCGTCGAGGCCTGCCGGCTGGAGTACGACCGTTTGGTGGTTGACGGTTTCACTGCCCTAATCCGGTGAGGCGTTGCGATAGCGGCTCGGGCGTGAGGCTTGTGGGCGCAGCGAACTTGGTGCCTTCGAGGATTGCGCCGATGGCGCCGATGGCGTCGAGGGTGGCGAGGGTGGCGATCATTGGTGCGATTCTGGGTCGTTGCTCATCGGGCGCGTGCGTCGGCGCAGATACCGTTTGCGCAGGGCTGGATCCGTTCATGAACACGTGCGCTTTCGACCTTTTCGCCGAGCCGGATCTCGTGTGACGTGGCCTTGAGCCCGGTGAGAGTCCTGTCCGGTACGTGCCACATTGTGTGCTCCGTTCGTTCTTACGTAGGCCCGTTGAAGCGCACGTAGTCGGTTGAGTCGCGCAGCGTTTCTGGCCCTTTGTTCGGCAGTGGCTCGAAGTGGCTGAGTGCCGCGTCCACGTCGCCCTCCCACACTTCGGCCGGCAGTTCGTAGAGCACCTCGATGCCGTGACCGTCAGGGTCTACGACGTAGGCACTGTGGGTCATGCCGTGATTGCCGCGCAACGCGATCGGCACGTCCATGGCTTGAAGATGTTCGAGTTGGGCCAGCCACTCCTCCCGGGTCCCGTACGCGAGAGCGATGTGGGCAATTCCCGGCGACGCGGCGAAGATGTTCCACGGATTGACCGGCGCCGCAGAACCGGGGTCGGGGATCTGCTGGAGCGCAATGTCGTGGTGGTGATCCGGGTGACCGCGATAGAAGCGCATCACCGGATTCGGGTCGATCGCGGTCTTGAGCGTCCCGCACTGTTCGAACCCGAGCACATCGCAGTAAAAGCGATGCGACGCCTCGATGTCGCGAACCGCGATCACAAGATGGTTCACCGACGGACGCGATGGACGCGAGGGACGTGTGGACATGGTGTTCCTCCATTTTGCAAGAATTCGGCACCACCTCGGCGGCCCGACCTGAGTGTGACAGGTGTTTCGCGGCAATGCAACAAGCGCTTGCTTGGTTTTGGAGATTCGTCTACCGTAAGGCGACAAACAAACCAAGGGGCAGAGGTATGGACGTTGTGGAAGGGCCGCGGCGTGAGCTGAACTACGACTCGCGTCGCGTCGAGCTCCGGGCACCGCCCTCGGCGATGTCACCTTCGCGACCGTCCGCTCCCAGCGCTACGGGCCTATCTTGAGCGCGCCATCGCCGTACCGCGTTGGCGCATCCTCATCGCCACAAACGGTGATGATCCGATGAGTGCGAGCAGGTCACTGCGACGAGAGGACGACGCGCTGCTGCGGGGCGAAGGCACCTTCATCGACAACCTCCGCGTGCCCGAGTTGGAGGGGGCGTGTTTCGCAGCCTTCGTTCGTTCCACGATCGCCCACGCAACCATCACCTCCATCGACGCGATGCAGGCCTCGGCTCTCGACGGCGTCATCGGCGTGTTCACCGCCGCCGATCTCGACGTGTGGCCGCTCCCGCCGCGCCTGGCGATGATGAACCAAGCAATGGTCCGGCCGATGCTTGCGAATGGCGTGGTGCGTTTCGTTGGCGAACCGATTGCCGTTGTTCTTGCTGAGTCGGCGGCGATTGCCGCTGACGCGCTTGAGTGGGTAGTCGTTGACTACGACCCGTTGCCCGTGATTACGCAACTGGGTGACTCCTTGACCGACGAGGTATTACTTCATCCATCTGCGGGCACGAACGTGTCGTTGCGGTGGACTCAACCGGAGTTCGAGGCTGACCCGTTTGCCGAGTGTGATGTGGTCATAGACCTTGTCGTGCGCCATGCCCGGCTCAACCCGAGTCCTATCGAACCATTGGCCGGTGCTTCAGTGTGGGGTGACGACGGTCGACTCACTGCGTGGGTGTGTTCGCAACGACCCGCCGGTGCAAAGTACGTCATCGAATGCGCAATGGGTTTGGAACCGGGAACGGTCCGAGCAATCGCTCCCGACGTCGGCGGGGGGTTCGGTGCGAAGAGTGGCTACGGCTGTTATCCCGAAGACGTTGTCGTGGCCTTCCTTGCTCGTCACGTGGGTCGTCCGATCCGGTGGGCCCAAACGCGTAGCGAAGCAATGGTCGCTATGGGTCATGGGCGTGCCTCGACCCATGAGGTTCGACTCGGCGGAAGTAGCGACGGTACTATTCGCGCGTATGAAGTGAAAGCGTTGCAGGACTCCGGCGCCTACCCGGCCATGGGCACGTTCATCTCGACGAACCTACGCAATTCAGGTACCGGTGTGTACGCGATCGCCAAGGCCCGCGTCGAAGGCACGTCGGTTGTCACGAACACCACCCCGACCGTTGCGTTCCGCGGTGCCGGCCGACCGGAAGCGGCGTGCGACATCGAACGTGCCGTTGATCGTTTCGCTGCCGCGATTGGAATGGATCCGGTCGAGGTCCGGCTTCGCAACATCGTCGGCGACGACCAGTTTCCGTACACCACGGCGGTGGGTGCGACCTATGACAGTGGTCGGTACGGTGAAGCTCTTCGTCGCTGTGTGGCCGCGGCAAAGTATGCGGACTTACGTATTGAGCAGGCCCGTCGACGGGCGAGTGGTGCCCCGATGCAACTCGGCATCGGCGTGTCGTGCACAGTTGAGATCACCGGTGGCGGTGAAGGCGAAGCGGCATCGATCGACGTTCACGCCGACGGAACCGTGACGGTAGTCGTTGGCACCTCACCGCACGGTCAGGGACACGAAACAACGTTCTCGGATCTCGTAGCTCGCGAACTCGGCATTCCAGCAGAACGCATCACGGTGCTCCATAGCGACACCGACCTCCCGGCCGCGACGTTCGGCGGCGGCACGCTCGGGTCACGATCGGCGCAACTCGGCGGATCGGCGTCGTATCAAGCGGCGCGCGAGATCATCGATCTGGCCCGAGTTCGAGCCGCGGAGCTGCTCGAGGCAGCAGTCGAAGACATCGTCTTCGAGCCCACGATTGGTTTCCACGTCAACGGCGTGGCGACGCGATTCCTCGGCTGGTCCGAGGTTGGCGAGGTCGCGACGAAGGCCAACTACAAAGCCAACGGTGCAGGCTCGTTCGCGTTCGGCGCGTGCGTAGCCGTCGTCGAGATCGATACCGAAACCGGCTCCGTGACCGTCCGCCAAATCGTGTGCGTTGATGATGCGGGAACGATCCTCAATCCGATGATCGCGGAAGGACAGGTTCACGGTGGTCTCGGGCTCGCTATGGGCGCGTGTCTCACCGAGGAGATGGTCTACGACGAAAACGGCACCCCACTCACGTCGAACTTTTCCGACTACGGATTGGTGTCGAGTGCAGAGACGATCTCGTTTGAAACCCACGAGATGGAAACACCCTCGCCCCTGAACCCACTGGGGGTCAAAGGAATCGGCGAGTCCGGCACCGTCGTCGCGACCCCGGCCATACAGTCAGCGGTCATCGACGCCCTCACACCGTTCGGCGTTGAGCACCTCGACTTCCCCTTCACCGCCGAGCGGGTCTGGCGGGCGACGCGGGACGCAAAGATGAAAGGTCGACCGAACTAGTCCTGACGAAGCAGGTCCAGGTTCCGAAAGGTGAGCGGTTGCGTGGCAAGTGCTGCAAGGCCCTGCGCGATCCGCGCCGTTGCGGGCAGGTCGTTGTTGAGCGCTGCAGCCTCCACCGACGGGAACTCGACGATTATGAGATAGGTTCCGGGGCGATCGCGGTCCTCGCAGATCCATTCGCGTACGACCGTGCGTTCGCCCTCGGTGTCCTTGAGCCACTGCTCGTGGAGCTTCATCAAACCCTCGTAGTCGGGGCTCTCGATCTCGATCAGCTGCATGTACGACATCGCCGTCACTCAGCCTTCAAGGATGTGCGGATCATCTCGCGCAGTTCGGGACCCGGATGGTGCTGATGAGCGGCGACTGCGTGGGCAACCGCGGCCTCTAGCACCTCGTCCTCCTGCCCCGCGATCGTAAGCGTACATCCGCTTTCGCTCGGGAAATCCCTGCAATCGGCAATCATGCGCCCGGCCATATTGACCTCCTCGGATCCGACCGAGTACGGGCGGTTGCCCGCTCTCACGCGCATCGTCGCGCCGAACGCAGCGGCTGTCAATGATCCTTTGGTCGCCCCACGGAGAATTGACAGGCGGGCAGTGTTCGACGCCTCGAAGAGTTACCGCACCACACACGGATGGCCTTGAAGGGGCGCTTCGGGGTGCAGATGCCGTCCACCTCGCAAGTGCGTTGAACGCCGATTTCGCTCCAAGAAGCGAAGAGATCTGGTTGAAGCGCTGGAGGCAGTAGCGTAGGTGGTAGTCGGATTCGAGGCTTCCCGCCGAGGCCTCGTCTGGCGAGTCGGTCCTGGGATCACTGGAGTCCGCCCTCCAGCCCAGGACCGCACCTTTTTTT
>JANOYY010000185.1:0-72654 GCA_031429095.1 Acidimicrobiia bacterium
AGGTAAGGTTCTTCGCGTTGCATCGAATTAAGCAACATGCTCCGCCGCTTGTGCGGTCCCCCGTCAATTCCTTTGAGTTTTAGTCTTGCGACCGTACTCCCCAGGCGGGGCACTTACTGTGTTAACTACGGCACGGATCCCGTTGATAAGGACCCACACCTAGTGCCCAACGTTTACGGCGTGGACTACCAGGGTATCTAATCCTGTTTGCTCCCCACGCTTTCGCTCCTCAGCGTCAGTACTGGCCCAGATCACCGCCTTCGCCACCGGTGTTCCTCCTGATATCTGCGCATTTCACCGCTACACCAGGAATTCCGTGATCCCCTACCAGACTCTAGCTATCGCAGTATCGAGTGGCATCCCCAGGTTGAGCCTGGGGCTTTCACACCCGACTTACGAAGCCGCCTACGAGCTCTTTACGCCCAATAAATCCGGACAACGCTCGCCCCCTACGTATTACCGCGGCTGCTGGCACGTAGTTAGCCGGGGCTTCTTCTGCAGGTACCGTCAATTTCGTTCCTGCTGAAAGGGGTTTACAACCCGAAAGCCTTCATCCCCCACGCGGCGTTGCTGCGTCAGGCTTTCGCCCATTGCGCAAGATTCCCCACTGCTGCCTCCCGTAGGAGTCTGGGCCGTGTCTCAGTCCCAGTGTGGCTGGTCGTCCTCTCAGACCAGCTAGCCGTCGTTGCCTTGGTGAGCCGTTACCTCACCAACAAGCTGATAGCCCGCGAGACCCTCTTGAAGCGGAATCCATTTCTTTACCAGACCATGCGATCCGGAAAAGGTATCGGGTATTAGCAGTCGTTTCCGACTGTTATCCCCGTCTTCAAGGCAGGTTTCTCACGTGTTACTCACCCGTTCGCCACTAGTACTTCGTTCGTATTACTACGAACTGATACCCGTTCGACTTGCATGTGTTAAGCACGCCGCCAGCGTTCGTCCTGAGCCAGGATCAAACTCTCCATCGAAATCGTTTCGGCCATCGAAATGGCCGAGCGATGTTGAAGAGCCGGCCTCGAATCCCACACAAGGGAACGAGGCCAACTGGCACTCGGACGGACTCTAACTTCTGTCCGTTTTATTACTTTTCCAAGTGCTTACTGCTTTTGTATGGGCTCACGTCCTTCTCGGACGCGAGCCTCATTCGCTCTTGGCTTCCTCTGTTCTGTTTTCAAGGAGCTACATTGCTCATCAGCACCGTGGTGCCGAGTGGAGCGGGCTGCTACAGTATCACCTCTTTCGAGGCCCAGATTCACACCCGCCGAAGCGTTTGCGATGCCGGTTCTTCAGGGCGTAGCGCTCTGAAGCGAGGGCATACGTTAATCGACTTTCGAAAGAGCTGTCAAGAAGTTTTTTTGAAAAGTACGATCTGGTCGTGACCTCCGCATCTGCGCCCCATACCAACCCGTCTCCCGACACCGGACCGAACGGATCGGCGAGCGTGGACTTCATAAGTGAACTTACTTGGCGAGGACTCCATGCGCAGTGCAGCGATGAAGCCAGCTTACGCGTCCACCTGGGCGAGCCTCGAAAGGGATACGTCGGGCTCGACCCGACCGCAGACAGCCTCACGATCGGCAACCTCTGCACCTTGACGATGCTGGCGCACTTCCAACGAGCTGGTCATCAGCCCGTCATCGTCGCCGGAGGCGGAACTGGCCTTATCGGCGACCCGGGCGGGAAGTCAGCAGAACGACCGCTGTTGCCGATCGAAACCATCCGGTCCAACGTTCAGGGTCAGTTGCGGATATATGACCGCTTACTTCCTGGGGCAACGATAGTGAACAATGCGGACTGGCTCGCAGTGCTTTCATATGTGCACGTTCTTCGTGACGTTGGCAAGTACTTTTCGGTCAACGAGATGATCCGGCGCGACGTGGTGCGCACCCGCCTGGAGGCTGACGGAATCAGCTACACCGAGTTCTCCTACATGGTCCTTCAGGCATACGACTTCGCACACCTTTACCGGACCCTTGGCGTCACGCTGCAGATGGGGGGCTCCGATCAGTGGGGAAACATCGTTTCCGGCGTTGACCTCATCCGACGGGCCGAGGGCGGCCAAGCCTTCGCGCTCACGTGCCCGCTCCTCACCAAATCAGACGGTACGAAATTCGGAAAGAGCGAATCGGGAGCAGTTTGGCTGACGGCGGACCGAACGAGCCCGTACGCCTTCCACCAGTTCTGGTTGAACGCCGAGGATAGCGACGTTGAGCGATTCCTGAAGGTCTTCTCGTTTCGAAGCCATGGAGAGATCGTTGAGCTTCTAGCCGACAGCGCTGCTGATCCCGGTCGACGTGTTGCCCAACGAGCACTTGCCGACGAGCTCACTGTCCGTCTGCACGGCCCTGAAGCCCTTCAGCGGACCGAGGCGGTGGCCAAGGCTCTCTTCACGGGCGACGTTCGTTCGCTCGACCTCCAGACGCTTCAAGAGGTGTTTGCCGATGTTCCGTCGACAGAGATCAACCGGGCTACTCGAGATGGGAAAAACGTGGTCGCACTGCTGGTCGAAGCTGGGGTCGCACCAAGCAACCGTCAAGCGCGGGAGTGGCTCACCGCGGGGTCCATCAGCATCAACGGCGACATAGTTGCCCCGGACCATACGTTGAGCGCAGCGGACGTACTCCCCGGTGAACTCACGTTGATCCGCCGAGGGAAGAAGACGTGGAGCGCGATTCGCTGGTCCGACGAACCTTAGGACGCCGACACAACTGCTAGCAGGGCCCGCCCGATTTCACCGTGTTGTCGCGGTCGAGCCAACCCACGACGTCGACCGACAACTGCAGCGATGCCGCGCTGGCATAGAACGCGGCACGAGCATCGGCGCCCACTGGGACGACAAAGTTGGCTGTTGTGGTCTGTCCTTCCGACAGGGACAGTTTCAGCTCCGGTGATTCCGACCCCGTCGGCACGACACGGAGTTCGAGCGGTCCAGTCGCTTTCGCACCCGTCACCGACAAGATGACCGCAATCGGCGTGGGTCCGCTAGCAGCAAGAGCAGGTGGAATCTTCGCAATGCCGACAGCCGGCAGATCGAAAGGGCGAGCGGGGGTTACGTCGCCAGGGAGGCCACCGACGCCGGTCGCCGTATCGAAGATGCGGCACCCCTCCATCGCAATTGCCGAGGGCTCCGTCGTTCCGGCTGGCGCGTTGACCACCCAACCCACAACCGCAACGGCCAATCCACTCGGTCCGGCCGTCGTTGCAACCTTTACGAGGCCACCGGCGCCGACCGGGACCGCTACCCGACTGACCGTGGTCGAGCCCGACTGGAAGGCAACCGATGTTTGCACGACCGATCGGGCATAGTCAGGCGCAACGGGGCTGAGCGTAACCCGGCCCGGCGTCGTCGGATTCGTGATCGTTACATCGACAATGACCGTTCCCGCCCCTGACGCAGCGAGTCCGCTGGCGCCGCGCACGTCGGCTTCGACACGACCGCCACCGGCGAGTTTCGCGACTTCGTTAGCCCCGAGATCGAGAACACGACCAGCGCCCGGAATGAAGACCGGGCCTTTCACTGACTTTACGGCCACGGTCGTCGTCGACCCACTCGTCTTGGGCTTGGTCGTTTCAGTCACCGGGCGAACATCCACGGTCGTCGAGCCACCAGCGGGTGCCTTCGTCGCCGCAGTTTCGCCACTCGTCGACTTCTTCGTCGTTTTCGACGATGCCGTTGTCGTCGAAGTCTTTTTGGCCGTGGCTTTCTTGGTCGTTGTCGTGGTCTTCTTCTTGGTCGTTTGGGCTCCAACCGACGTTGACGATACGACCCCCGCCAAAAGCAACGCACAACTTGCTACTCCCGCGATCGAGAGCAACCGACGTTTCCCGAGACCGGTAGAGGACAGATTGATTACACCAAGGGCCATAATTCCTTACCCTAGCGGCCCGTTCGACCCGGTTGCCTGAAATCAGTACACCTACCAACACCGAACGGTTCCTGGGCGGTTCAGTCGACCACTTTGCGTGAATCGCGGAGAGCGAGGAACCGCCACAGCGTTTCGCGTCCCACGGAAACGCCGATCCGCTTCGTGACAACGAACGGGACCGGCTCCCGACGACTGCGGACTTGGTATCCGTGTCGGGCGCAGAGGTCAATGCCGCTTTCGGTGCCAGTGATCCCCAGTGCCTGGCAAAGCTTCGCGGGCCCATTCGTCAGTGCCGCTTCTCGGACGCCGGGCCCTCGTCGGAAACGCACAAGTTCCATTCCAGCTTCGACGACGCCACCGCGCAACAAGACCGCTTCGCCCACACCGGCGGGTCCGGTTGAGATGTTTGCGCACCAGTGCATTCCATATATGAAGTACACGTACAAATGGCCCGGCGGGCCGAACATCACAGCGTTTCGCTTTGTCGGTCCCCGGAAACTGTGCGACGCAGGGTCGCCTTCGGTGTATGCCTCTGTTTCAGTGATCCGGATGATGATCCCTTCCGGATTGACGAAGCATGCCCCCAACAGTTCGGATGCGACGACCGGAGCGCGTCGAGCGAAGAATTCTCGACCGAGATTCGAGTCACGGACCAACGGGCGAGCCGTCAGCCTGGGATGCGCAACGCGTCACGGTCAAGCGCTTCTCGAAAGCGCTCCAATTGCAGAACAAAGGCCTTCGGCCCCGCTCCCCCCGGAGACGTGCGACGCTGCACCGATACGCCGGGCTCGAGTAGCGACAACGCCTTCGGTCCAAGCGCCGGATGATTCTCGACGAGTTCGGCAAGGTCCACATGACGATCGATGGCGTTTCGCACGAGGGAGCCGACGATGGCGTGCGCTTCGCGAAACGCCATACCCCGCGAGACCAGCAACTCAGCAAGGTCGGTGGCCGCGGAAAGCGGTGAGTCTGCGGCAGCCTGCATGCGGGCCGCTTCGAACGTAATCGTCGAGTACAAACCGGAGAGTGCGGCAACCGCAAGCGTTACTTGACGCAACGAATCGAACAGAGGCTCCTTGTCCTCTTGCAAATCCCTATTGTACGCGATCGGCAGACCCTTCAGTGTACTTAGCAGACCGGTCAGGTTCCCGATAAGTCGACCCGACTTGCCGCGGGCCAGTTCAGCGATGTCAGGATTCTTTTTCTGGGGAAGCATCGACGAGCCGGTGGCATACGCGTCGGCAAGTTTTGCGAACCCGAACTCCTCGGTCGTCCACAGAACGATCTCCTCGCCAATACGGCTGAGGTGCACCCCGATGAGCGCCACGACAAAGAGGGTCTCGGCCACAAAATCACGGTCCGATACCGCGTCGAGCGAGTTCTCGAATCGGCTCGAGAATCCGAGGTCAGCAGCCACCGAATCCGGATCAAGAGCCAAGGAAGTGCCAGCCAGCGCGCCAGCTCCGAGCGGCGACACATCTGTTCTGCGACGAGCATCGAGCAGCCGATCGACGTCGCGCATCAACGCCCACCCGTGCGCAAGGAGATGATGAGCGAGCAACACCGGCTGAGCTCGCTGCAAATGGGTGTAGCCGGGAAGGTACGTATCCCCGGCTTCGATCGCCCGCTTCAAGAGCACCAGCTGAAACTCATGGACGCGCCTCGCCAACCGACCCAACTCGCGTTTGGTGAACCGGCGAAGGTCCGTGGCCACTTGGTCGTTGCGGCTGCGCCCCGTGTGTAAGCGCGCCCCCGCCGCACCGGCAATCTCGGTGACCCGCCTCTCTATTGCCGTATGGATGTCTTCATCCGTCGCTTCGAAGACAAAGGTGTCACTGCCCAGCTCGAGGTCAACCTTGTCCAGAGCTTCCAAAATCGCCGAAACTTCTTCGGGAGCGATGATCTCGCTGCGTCCTAGCCCGCGGACGTGGGCTCGCGAGCCAGCAATGTCATCGGCCCAGAGCTGGCGGTCAAAACTCAGACTCTCGGTGAAGGCCATCAGTTCGGCGGACGGGCCCTCACCAAATCGCCCGTGCCAGAGCGTTTTTGGGTTCACAGCGAGCGCAGCTTGCTCAGAGGCGCCCGACACAGAGGACGGGGACGGGGCGGACACTCCCGCCTTCGATGCGGGAGTTCCCTTCGAATGGTTCGCAGTCACGTGGCGAAAGCGTAACGCCGAAACACCGGCTCTGTGTCCGATTTCCGAACCGACCGGAGGGGGAAATCGCGTAGCGTAGAACGCCATGTCACGCACCCTCATGTCCCTCCCTGTCGGCGAACGCGTCGGAATCGCATTTTCCGGTGGTCTCGATACCTCGGCCGCCGTCGCCTGGATGCGAGAGAAGGGAGCCGTCCCCTATTCCTACACCGCCGACCTCGGCCAATACGATGAGAGTGACCTCCCGGGCGTGTTGGAGCGCGCCAAGGTCTACGGGGCCGAGGTCGCACGCCTCGTCGATTGCCGAGAGAAGCTTGTGACGGAGGGACTCGTTGCGCTGCAATGCGGCGCATTTCATATCGCCACCGGCGGCAAGACCTACTTCAACACCACGCCGCTCGGCCGAGCCGTTACGGGAACCCTCCTGGTGCGGGCGATGAAGGAGGATGGCGTCGACATCTGGGGTGACGGCTCTACCTATAAGGGCAACGACATCGAACGGTTCTACCGGTACGGGCTGCTCGTAAACCCACGTCTCCGCATCTACAAGCCATGGCTCGACCAGACCTTCGTTGATGAGCTTGGTGGCCGAAAGGAGATGAGTGAGTGGCTACTTTCACGCAATCTGCCCTATCGGTCCAGTGTAGAAAAGGCGTACTCGACCGACGCCAACATTTGGGGCGCAACCCACGAGGCAAAGGACCTGGAGTTCCTGCACACAGGAGTCGACATCGTCGTACCGATCATGGGGGTCAAACACGTTGACCAAAGCATTGCCATCGCTCCCGAGACGGTCACAATCGAATTCAGCAAGGGTTGGCCGGTTGCGATCAACGGAAGGCACTTCGAAGACAGAATTGCGTTGGTAATGGAAGCCAACGCCATCGGCGGGCGACATGGCCTCGGCATGAGTGACCAAATCGAGAACCGAATCATCGAGGCGAAGAGCCGCGGGATCTATGAAGCGCCTGGCATGGCGTTGTTGCATATCGTCTACGAGCGACTCGTTTCGGCAATTCATAACGAGGGAACGCTCGACAATTACCGCACCCTCGGCCGCCGCCTCGGGCGACTCCTTTATGAAGGACGCTGGTTCGATCCGCAGTCCCTGATGCTTCGTGACCCGTTGCAGAAGTACGTCGGATCGGCAATAACCGGACAGGTCACCCTGCAACTGCGCCGCGGCGACGACTACACGATTCTCGATACCACCGGGCCTCACCTCACGTATCGCCCCGAGCGCCTTTCCATGGAATCTGGAGCGGGCGAATTCGCACCGATCGACCGGATCGGTCAGTTAACGATGCGCAACCTCGACATTATGGACTCACGCGAAAAACTGCAGGTGTACTTCGAGGCGGGCGCGCTTGGTACCGGTGATGGGCTGGGCATGCTCGAACTCGGAGCGTCCGAAGACGAGACGGAAACGAACCTATAGCCCGGCCAGCGCTCGCATGTGCTCGCCGACGCGCCAACCAGGGTGTGCTTCGCCGCACACCACCATGATTGTGTCATCGCCGGCGATCGTCCCCACGACCTCTTCGAGGCCGGCTCGGTCGAGCGCGCTTGCCACCACGTGGGCCGATCCTGGCGGGGTCCGCAACACCACGAGGTTCATGCTGACGGCGACGTCGACGACCCAGTCGCCGAACACGCGTCGCAAATGATCCTCGGGTGCGATTTGATCACTCGGAAGCTCCGGAATCGCGTAGACGAGGTCGCCGCCCGGCACTCGCACCTTGACCGCACCCATGTCTTCGAGATCTCTGCTGACTGTTGCCTGGGTGGCAACGACCCCTTCCTCGACGAGCAAGTCCACGAGCTGCGCCTGTGACGACACCGCGTGTTGCTCGAGAATCCGAGCAATTCGGTGTTGACGCTGAGGCTTCGCGAGGCGAGCGCCTTCGCCTAGTTTCCCGGATGTGTCGCCGCGCTCACTGTTTACCCGACGCAGCTCCTTTTCAGCTCGAACGTCGCCCGATGTTGGCATTCGTTTCGGAGCGACCAGCGCTTTCGGCGACAGGTCTCCATTCAGATTCTTTGTCATCGAACTACCCCTGAATACGTCGGAATCGATCCTTGCCCGTGAAACCACGAAAACAGACCTCGCATGGTGTGCATCCTGTTGTGCGCCTGCGCAAACACCTTGCTTTGCACGCTGTCGATCACCTCATCGGTGACCTCTTCACCCCGGTGCGCAGGCAAGCAATGCAGGAAGATCGCATCGGGAAGCGCTAAGGCCATCATCGCCGTGTCGACACGAAAGCCTTCGAAGGCGCGCTTACGCACTTCTTTCTCGGCTTCCTGCCCCATCGAGTACCAGGCATCAGTCGAAATAATATGTGAACCTACAACTGCGGAACTCGGATGTGTATCAACACGAATTGACGCAGAGCCCGTAGCGACTCGACGCATTCGATCGAGCGATTCCTCAGCAGGACCGTAACCCTTCGGACACGAAAAGATCGAACTGGCCCCGAGCATAGCGAGGCCGATGCCGAGCGAAAAAGCAACGTTGGAGAAATCGCCGACCCACGTCATCTGTAGGCCGGCGACGTTGCCGAAACATTGCCGGATCGTGAGCAAGTCCGCCAACGCCTGGACCGGGTGCCCGGCTTCAGAAAGGAGATTGACGATCGGGACGTCCGCGACGGCCGCCATTCTTTCGAGCTGATGGTGCTTGAAGACCCGGGCGCAGATGATGTCGTAGTACCCCTCCAAGACCCGGATGGCATCCTCAGTGCGTTCGCGAACGTCGAGAGTTATCTCGTCGTTTTGGATATAAACGGGATGCCCGCCTAATTGCACGACCGCCATCTCGGTTGAGTTCCGTGTCCGCAGCGATGGCTTCTCAAAAATCATCGCAACGCCGCGGTCGGTAAGTACACGTGACACCTTGCCCTCCGAAAGGTCGAGCACTGCGGTTAATTCCTCAGGGGACAAATCGTCAACCTCCAGGAAGTGACGACGGGTCATCCGTTCACGTCCGCAATAGCCCGAGCGATAAGCGCAACGCCTTCATCGATGTGGTCATCGGAGATGTTCAACGGTGGCGCCAAACGGAGGGCCGTTTCGGTCACGGCGTTACAAACCAAACCGAGTTCCATCAGACGCTGATAAACGCCTTTCGCGTTCCCACCGGCCAGTTCGACAGCGATAAGCATGCCGAGACCCCGAACATCGCCAACGCCAGCCACCTTGCGAAGCGCGCCTTGGAGACGCTCCCCCGCGCGTGCCGAAGCAACATCGGTCTGCTCTCGCTCCATGATCGTCAGCACGGCTAGTGCGGCACTCGATGCCATTGGTTGGCCGCTGTAGGTGGAACCGTGATCGCCGGGTTTGAACGCAGCGGCAATTTCTTTCTTCGCCCAACATGCTCCAATCGGCATCCCGTTCCCGAGCGCCTTCGCCAGCGTTACGACGTCGGGACGCGATTCGTGATCGAGGAAGTGCTGCCAGCCAAACCACTTCCCGGTCCTGGCCATTCCGGTCTGAATCTCGTCAACCATGAACAGGAGGTTGCGTTCGTCGCATAGGCGGCGAATATCGGCGAAGTAGCCGGCCGGTGCGGGGTTCACCCCGCCCTCGCCTTGCACGGGCTCAATCATGATCGCGGCGACGGTGGGATCGATGAGACGCTCGAGGTCGTCAATGTTGGCCCATTCCGCATGTCGGAAACCGTCAGGCAGTGGCTGGAATGCTTCGTGTTTGGCCGGTTGGCCGGTCATGTGGAGGGTGGCGAGGGTGCGGCCGTGAAAACTACCGAACGCGCTGATCACCGCGTGTCGTCCCCGGCCCGCCCATTTTCGAGCAACCTTGATCGCGCACTCGTTTGCTTCGGCACCAGAGTTCGCAAAGAAGATTTGGCCGCCGCCGCCGAGGAGCGCATCGACTCGCATTGCGACTTGGGGCCCAACGCTGGTCGAAAAGAGATTGGACACATGAAGCAGCGTTGATGCTTGTTCTGAAATTGCTGTGGCTATCTCCGGATGGGCGTGCCCGAGCGAGGTGACGGCGAGGCCGCAGAGAAAGTCGAGATATCGCTTTCCGTCAATGTCCCAAAGTTCGGTGCCTCTCCCCCGCACGAAGGTGGCCGTCGGCGCACCGAAGGTCGGCATCAACGGGCAATACCCGGCTTCGATTGCGGCACTCGCCCCTGGCACCGATGAAACCGATTCAATATGTGTCATTACCATCGCTGCGCTCCAGTCACTTCGGTTCCAATGCCTTCTTCGGTGAATATCTCCAGGAGCAACGAGTGCGGAATTCGGCCGTCGAGAATGTGCGCCTTGGCAACTCCATGATCGATGGCGTGAATGCAAGACTCGATCTTGGGGATCATTCCTTCGGTGAGCGTCGCGTCGTCGAGCATCTTCTGAAGCTCGACGCTGTCGATCGAACTGATCAAACTGGTTGGATCGTTCACGTCGGCTCGGAGGCCCTCAATGTTTGTGAGGTACACAAGCTTCTCCGCCCGCAGCGCACCGGCGATCGCTCCCGCCGCGGTATCCGCGTTGACGTTGTACGCCTGACCATTCCCGTCTGTCCCGATCGTTGCAATGACGGGAATCAATTCGTCAGCCAACATACGTTCCAGGAACCCTACGTTGACGTTGGTTACATCCCCCACGAAACCCAAGTCTGCGTCGCGACAGATGACTTCGAGCAGGTTGGCATCCTCGCCACTTACGCCAACCGCTGCGGATCCGTGAACATTCAAGGCCGCAACGATGTCGCGGTTCACTTTGCCGACCAACACCATTCGAGCGACCTCAAGTGTTGCCGCATCCGTGACACGGAGCCCATTGCGAAACTCACTGGTCAAGTTGAGCTTCTTCAACATGTCAGCAATTTGAGGTCCGCCGCCGTGGACGACAACTGGACGCATTCCGACCGAACGCATGAGAACAATGTCCTCAGCGAAGATACTCAGGGCGGTGGTCTCATCCGCCCCGCTCAACACATTGCCACCGTACTTGACTACAACGATCTTGCCGTAGAAGCGCTTGATGTAGGGAAGTGCCTCGACGAGGACCGCGGTTTTCTCCTGCGCCGTCCTATTTGACGATGCCGTGGTCATGGGTACACCGCAGTCACGGGCAGACCCATTGTTTCCTCGATGCCCAATGCCAAGTTAAGCGACTGGACAGCGCCGCCAGCGGTCCCTTTGACCAGATTATCGATCGCCGATATCACGACGACGGTGTTCGTTCGCTCGTCGAATCGTGCCGTGACCAGACAGAGGTTCGTCCCCGCGGTCGCTTTCGTGGTGGGCGATGCCTCGATGACCTTCACGAATGGTTCGTTCGCATAGAACTCCCGAAGAACGTGCAACACCTTCGCTGTCGATGTCGTCGTTGCTGTCGGACGGGCGTAACAGGTCGCCAGAATTCCGCGGGTCATCGGAAGGAGATGCGGTGTAAAGAGGATCTGGCCACCGATGTTTTGCTCCATCTCCGGAGTGTGACGGTGAGTAAGTAGCCCGTATGCTTCATAAGTCTCCGCGACGGTGCCATACAGATTGCCGTGTTTCAATGTTCGTCCCGCACCCGAAACGCCGCAACCGGCATCCACGATCAATCCGGTGTTTTCAATCACCCCGGCCCGAACCAAGGGTGCCAGCGCCAAGGTTGCAGCGGTCGGATAGCACCCAGGAACTGCTATCAGCTTGGCGGAGCGCAACGCGTCACGGTGAAGCTCCGGGAGACCGTAGACCGCTTCGGCCAACAGCTCGGGGCACGCATGGGCTTCGCCGTACCAGGTGGGATAGAGCGACGCATCTTTGAGCCGGAAGTCTGCTGCGACATCGACGACGGTACGGGCTCGTCCCAGAAGGTCGGGTACCAACTCCTGGCTCTTGCCATGAGGGAGCGCAAGCATCACGACATCGAGGCCATCGACATTATTTGGGTCGTAGGCCCGGAAACACTCCTCGCCATATGCCCCGATCAGGCTCGGATACAGTTCGGCGATCGGCGAACCAGCTTGCGTGTCGCCCGTCGCCCATGCCAGTTTGAGTTGGGGATGCGCGGCGACCAACCGCAGCAGTTCGGCTCCGGCGTAGCCGGAAGCCCCGATGATTCCTACAGAGAACATCCGGTCACAGTAGCGCAAACATTCACGTCCGTGCATGATTATGCAGCCAGGGTCCTTCTCGGCCCCGGCATAGTTCAAGTGCTCGGGCTCGACGTCAGGGTACGTGTGCTCAAATCTTCCGATCCGGACGGAGGGAATGCTTGGACCATTTCCGGCGCCGTCTGAGGAAGGAGCCCACAATGGCAACGTACATAAAATCCGCCTTGGTGGACAGACTCCGATCGGCGTCGCGAGGGTCGTGCGACTGGCCGCGTTCAGAAATCGAATCGGATCCCGGTGGCTTCACCGTGGCATTGAAGTCCGATCGAACGTCTGGATTAGCGCTCACCAGGACCAACCAGCACGGGGTAGATTGGCCGTGATGTCGATGCGGTTTCGGGCTTTGATGACGGTCACCGTGGTGGTGGTCGGGGCGTTGGCTTGGGGAAGCGCAGCTTCGGCGAGTTCCGAGCACCGGATTGTGACGAAGTCGGCATGTGAGATGTCGCAGTGCGATGCGCCCGCTCCAGACTCGTGTCGGCCCGCGTGCCCGCATTCGCCCGGACTGGCTCCGGGCGCGAACAGCGTGACGATCCGGTTTCCGTGGCTGCGCGAATTTGACTTTGCAATGACTGTTTCGGTTGCGAGTCGCCTGAACCTTTCCGAACGGCTCGACAGACCTCCCCAGTAGGCGCGCGCCCACCGCTGGGTGGGTTGTCGTGCCCGCACCAGCACGTCCGGTACCGTCGGCCCGTGATTCGGTCCCGGCGACCCTGGCCGAGGAGACTGATTCCGCCACACCGCCCGACCATACACCCACGATCGCCGACGCGGTGTGGCGCAGCGTCCTGTCATGGTTGTGGTCGCGACCCCGGTGTATCGCGTGAGCCGCTTTTGCGGGCCGATCACCGACACCGTCTCCCTGCATCCGCAACGCACTGAAGACTCCATGAACTACTTCGACAAAGGAACCGACGTGACCACTCATAGCCCTCGACCACCAGAAGGCCGCGCAATTCCTTGGCGGAATCGATTCGGGCTCACGCTCCGCCGGACACTGATAAGCGCGCTGATTGCCGCCACGTTGACTGCGTGCAGCAGCAAAAGACCAGCGGCCGACACCGGAAGTGTTGAGACGGGCACAACGGAGACGGCCGCGAGGGCCGATATGTCAGCCGTGAAGGTCTACGAGCTGCCCGCACCCGTGCATGTCGAGGCGGCAGTCGTGTATCCGCAGAGTCCACCAGTCGGAGGTGACCACAACCCGGCATGGCAGAACTGCGGCTTCTACCCCGACGCCGTCCAGAACGAAACCGCGGTGCATTCTATGGAACACGGCGCGGTGTGGATCACCTACCGGCCCGACCTTGCCACTGCCGAGGTCGATACTCTGCGCGCGCTTACCGCCAACCAGCCGTACCTTTTGATCACGCCATTCCCCGGGTTGACGTCACCGGTCGTTTTGACCGCATGGGGCCACCAGCTCGCAGTCGACAGTGCGAGCGATCCACGCTTCGCGGCGTTTGTCTCGACCTACCAGCAAGGCGCACAGACGTTGGAACCGGGCGCGCCGTGCACCGGCGCGATCGGTCAACCGCAATGAACCGATTTCTACCGACCACAATGGTGGCCCTATTGCCTGTCGCCTTGGTGACCGGCTACATCGCCAGAGGAGGTTCGGAAACATGCGCCGAGCCGACCGGCCAGCCGATCATCACGCCAACCGAGCGTTCGGTCGAGGCCGGGTTCACGGGAGACATGTCGGTTCATCATTCCCAGGCGGTCGACATGACCCCTCAGCAGCGGGCGGGTTGCCTTCACCTACGCAACACCAGATGACAGGAATGGACACGATGAACGACTCAAACCAATCGGCAGCGATGCCAGGAATGGCCTCACGCGCCGACGTGAACGCCCTCACCACCCTTCGCGTGGCCGACGCCGAACGGTCGTTCCTGCAGCTGATGATCCGCCACCACCAAGGAGGGGTCGCCATGGCCGAGGCTGTCCTCACACGAACCAAACGCCCGGAAGTGCTACGAATTGCGAAGTCGATCATGGCGTCGCAGACCGGTGAGATCACCGCTATGCGACAACTCCTCGCAACACGAACTGCGGGCCAATCATGACCGCTCAGGTATCGGTATTCCGGGTCGAAGAACTCGACTGTGCCACCGAGGAAAACGAACTGAGAGAAGTCCTCACACCCCTCACCGGTGTCCGCGGCCTCGAGTTCGACCTCGTCGCCCGACACGTGCGGGTCCGACACGACCTCGACACCCCAGATTCGATCGCCGCGGCCATCCGGTCCGCAGGCATGAGACCGAAACTGCTCATCGCCACCCCAACGGCGACGAACTCCCGGTCCCTGTCGACCCGAACGATCGTCACAACGGTCGCTGCTGGCGTTCTCGCGATCGGGTCCGAAGTCATCGTGATCGCCGGAGCCAAGGAACAGTCGATCCCCGTTGCGATCCTCGCTGTCGCCGCGATCGCGCTCGGTGGCCGCGACACGCTCCGCAAAGGTCTCCAAGCGCTGATCACCCGACGACTCACCATGGCACTGCTGATGTCCGTAGCGGTCATAGGCGCACTTATCATTGGGCAATGGCCCGAAGCTGCCGTGGTGATCTGGCTCTTCGGGCTCGCTGAGCTGATCGAAGCGCTCAGCCTCGAACGAGCGCGTAACGCAATCCGGTCACTTGTCGCGCTCGCCCCGGAAACGGCGTTGGTACGAGTCGACGGGGGAGGCTGGGTGTCCAACCCCACCGGTGAGGTTGCGGTCGGTGCGGTCGTCTCCGTGAAACCCGGCGAACGGATCCCTCTCGATGGAACGGTCACGTTCGGCACCTCCACGGTCAACCAAGCCCCCATCACCGGAGAATCGATCCCTGTAACCAAGGAGATCGGATCACCGGTATTCGCCGGGACGATCAACGAACGCGGCACCCTCGAAATCACCGTGACCGCCGAAAAGGGCGAAGGAACCCTCGACCGCATCGCCCGCTCGATACAAGCAGCACAAGCCGAAAAGGCACCCGCCCAACGATTCGTAGACCGGTTCGCTGCGATCTACACGCCGCTCGTGTTCCTCGCCGCAATCGCCGTTGCGGTCATCCCGCCGCTCATCGGGACCGGCACATGGCGCGACTGGTTCTACAAGGCACTCGTCCTGCTCGTCCTCGCATGCCCGTGTGCACTGGTCATCTCAACCCCGGTGACCGTGGTGTCGGGCCTCGGCGGTGCAGCCCGGCGCGGCATCCTCATCAAAGGCGGAATCCACCTCGAACAAGCGAGACGACTCACCACCGTCGCGCTCGACAAAACAGGCACCCTAACCCACGGCAAACCCGGACTCACCGACCTCGTCCCCCTCGAAGGAACGGACCACAACACCGCACTCCGAATCGCCGCGTCGCTCGACACGTACTCGGAGCATCCCGTCGCACACGCCATCGTCACCGCCCACACCGGCCCGTTCGACCTCGTCGAGAACTTCCAAGCCATCCCCGGACGCGGCGTCACCGGCACCATCGACAACGTCGCCTATCTGCTCGGCAACCATCGCCTTGCCGAAGAGACCGGCATCTGCAACCCGGACCTCGAAACGACCCTGCAACGCTTCGAGAACGACGCAAAAACCGCAGTCGTGCTTATGACCAACGAGCGTCCCCTCGCAGTGCTCGCCGTTGCCGACACCATCCGGCCCGAATCCGTTCAAGCAGTCAAAGATCTCAAAGCCCTCGGCGTCACCCCGGTCATGCTCACCGGCGACAACCAGCGCACCGCAACCGCCGTCGCACGATCCGTCGGGATCGACGACGCACGCGGCGACCTGCTCCCCGACGACAAACTTCGCATCGTCACCGAACTCAGCCGACACGGCCACGTCGCCATGATCGGAGACGGTGTCAACGACGCACCCGCGCTCGCCAAGGCGGCGCTCGGCATCGCCATGGGCGCCGCCGGGACCGACACGGCAATTGAAACCGCCGACATCGCGCTCATGGACGATGATCCCCGCAAAGTCGCTGAAACCATCCGCATCTCCCGACACACCTCACACGTCCTCTGGCAGAACATCACCGTCGCTCTCGGCGTGAAAATCGTGTTCTTCGTCCTCACCGTCGCAGGCACTGCATCATTGTGGGTTGCCGTGCTCGCCGACATGGGAGCCAGTCTCGTCGTCATCGCGAACGGGCTCCGGCTCCTACGACGCCCCTCGCACGACCGACACGTCACCCGCAACGACCACGAAACGGGCCCTGGTCATCGAAACGGCACCCGGTCATGACCGACTCCGAACAATGCACAGTCCAAGGCTGACGCCGTCTCGGAACCGGACCCCCCGATCACCGTTGCTCTCGACGAGTCTGATGATGACGCAAGCGGCCCACAGCGGTCGATCTCGGGTTCGTCAACGACATGCTCGGCCACAACGATGAAGGCGTCGAGATGTCAATGATCGCGCTCAGCCGCGCCGGGATCAGTTCCGCCACGACCGTGCGATCGTATCCCGGAATTTGTGCTGTCGGACTCCCCGACGGGGCCTTTTCGGACGTCGGCAGCAACGGCAAGGATCGATCGATCGACGAGCCGTCGCGTTGGGAGTTGGGACATCACCCAGGGTGATCTTTGATTGTTGCCCGACCGCGTAAGACTGTGCACATACAATCCTGAGTTACCCACAGTTTCAAAGAAGAAATACACAGCGTAGAAGGTCTCGTTATCCACAAGTCAGTGTCCATACAATTCGAGAATGCGATACGACATCACACTGCTCGACCAAAACACCGACGTCGTGTTCGACGCCGACGGCTACGCCCAGGAGGGACCGCTCACCACGTTCTTTCGCGCGGAACCGGGACGACCCGCCCGCCTCGATCCCTGGGCAACGCGGCTACTCAGCATCCGCACGGAACGAATCGCCCGGATCGAAGCAGTGTCGGCGGAATCAGTCGGCCAGCGGGCCCTCGCAATAGTTCGCTGATCGCACTCAACAACGGACTAACTTCGCAGAGTGGCGCCCGTTGCCTTCGCAACCTGTTCGATACACTCGGCGCGAACTGCTGCCACATCAGTATCGGTCAAGGTCTTCGTCGGGTCGACAAATCGCAGCCTATAGGTGAGGCCGCGAGACCCGGTCGGGACTCGATCTCCGCGATACACATCGAAAAGATGCACGGTCTGGAGGAGCGATCCTCCAGCGACACGAAGGGCGTCGGCAACATGAGCCGCTGGAACGGCTTCGTCCACAACAAAGGCCAAGTCGATGTCGGAGGACGGAAAGCGCGAGAACGATGCCACCGTCGAGGCACGACGCGGCAGACCGATGAAGCTCTCGACGTCAAGGACCAAAACGCCCACCCGACGATCTACCCCCCATGAGCGGGCGACTTCCGGATCGATTTCCCCGACCGAGCCGAGGTTGAAGCCGGTTCCTGAGCCGACGACACGAGCGCCACGGGTCGGATGGAGCCCTGCGACTTCCTTCATCCGAACCTCCACTGCCGCCGGGTTCAGATCGAGCGCTTGGATCAAGGTTTCCAGTGCCCGAACCGCGGTGCGAGCATCGTCACCGTCGGCCGCAAACGCCACGCCGAGCACGTCGCGCTCATACGGGACGATCTGGTTCGGCATGGGCGTTTCGAACACGTGGCCGAGTTCGAATACTCGCATCGACGGGTTCCGGTGGTTGGCATTGTGCCCGAGCACGCGAAGCAATCCCGGAATCAGGCTGGGCCGCAAAATTGACTCCTCGGCGACCAGCGGATTCGCAAGGGCCACGGTGCCGCCGCGGTGGTTCACCCGTTCGAGATCCGCCGCGGAAAGAAAGCTTGCGGTCCACACCTCATCGCAGGCATTTGCCACGAGCACATCGCCGATGAGACGGCGCGCTCGCTGAGACGGCGTCAACTGCCCCACCCGCACGTTGGTAAGTACACGTCGTTCTATGTTTCCGTAGCCGAAGTGGCGGCCGACCTCCTCAATCACGTCGACCTCGGCCGTTGCATCGGGACGCCACGACGGAACCATGACGTCGGTCACGTCGGGGTCTGTCGTTCGGGTTGTCGTAAACCCGATCGGATTCAGCAACTTGACGATGACATCGCCCGACAGCGCTGTCCCCAAAACCAGGTTCACTCGCGAAGTTCGTACGCGAACAGACGATCGTTCGCCTCTATTCGTTCCAACGTCGTCGAACGAGGTCACCTGCATGCTCGGGCACGTCTCTGCGACAATGTCCACGAACCTCTCCACGGCGAGCGGGATCGCTGCCGGATCGGTTCCCCGCTCGAAACGGGCCGAGGCTTCGCTGCGTAGACCCAGACGTTTCGACGAACGAGCGATGCACATCGGCACCCAATGGGCTACCTCCAACAGCAGCGAGGTCGTCGAGTCTCCGACCTCACTCGTCTGACCTCCCATAATGGCGGCGATGCCCTGTGCCACCCCGTTGCTGTCGGCAATAACGCCGTCTCGCCAGCCTGCTGGCGAAAGCAAGCGCTCGATTCCATCCAGCGTGGCAAGGCGCTCGTCGGTCGTCGCCCAACGAACATCGATCCGTCCGCCCGCCAAGCGGTCGAGATCGAAGGCATGACTTGGGATTCCGAGTTCGAGCATGACAAGGTTCGACGCATCAACCAAGTTGTTGATTGGACGCATGCCGGCAGCGCTTATGCGCGTCTTCACCCACGCTGGAGATGGACCGACGACAACACCGGTGATGACGGTTGTCGTGAGGCGATCGCACAGGTCGGTGGCGCTGATGGTGCCGCGCACGACATCAGAAGGCGCCACGCTCGCCACAGAGAAGGTCGGCGTGAGACCCTTTAGCACCGCGCCAATCTTCGGAGCAAGGTCACGGGCGACGCCGCGGACGCTCATCGCATCTGGTCGATTGGCCTCGACGCTCAGGTCGAAGATCACGTCCGCGTCGAGGCCAAGTGCATCGACAATCCGAATCCCGAGGGGCGTATCAGCAGGGAGCCGCATGATGCCCTCATGATCATCGGACAGTTTGAGCTCACGCCCCGAACACAACATCCCGTTGGACCACTCGCCGCGAAGTTTTCGTCGTTCGATGAGCATCCCATCAGGCATCGTTGTGCCAAGCGGGGCGAGCGGCACGACATCGCCTTCGAAGAAGTTCCACGCGCCACAGCAGACCTGCAGAGTTTCGGATTGCCCCTCGGCGCGAAGCACGTCGATGAGCCGAATCTTGTCAGCCTGTGGGTGCGCGCGGATCCCTTGCACCTTTGCCGTGATGATCGAGTCGAGTCCTTCGCCAATGGTCTCGACGCCTTCCACGACGAGCCCGAGTTCGTTGAACGCATCAACAAGTTCGGCCGTGGTTTTGTCGGTCGTGTCGACGAATTGGTTGAGCCAGTTTCTGGAAAGAAGCATGATTACAAACCTCAGAACTGACGAAGGAGTCGGACGTCGTTGTCGAGGAATACCCGCAGGTCATCGACCTGATGACGGTTCATGGCGAGGCGATCGATACCGAAGCCCCAAGCGAACCCGGTCCATTCCTCGGGGTCCACCCCTCCGTTGCGGAGAACGTTCGGATGCACCATGCCGCAGCCACCCAACTCGATCCACTTTGTGTTGCTGCATACCCGACAGCCGTCGGTGCAGAACGGGCAGGTGATATCGAACTCTGCGCTCGGCTCGGTAAACGGAAAGAATCCCGGTCGTAAGCGCGCTTTGAGATCATCGCGTCCGAAGTACGCGGCGAGAAACGTTTCGATAGTTCCGGCAAGATGCCCGAGGCTGATCCCCTTGTCGATCACCAACGCCTCAATCTGATGGAACACGGGAAGATGCCGGGCGTCAGCGGTATCGCGCCGGTAACATCGGCCCGGCATCACTGCGTAGATCGGTGGCTCGAGCTTTTGCATAACCCGAATCTGCATCGGCGAGGTATGTGTCCGCATCAACACCTGTTCGCTCTCCCCCAGGTTCAGCCAGAACGTATCGTGCATAGTGCGCGCCGGATGGCTCGGCGCGAAGTTCAGCGCTTCGAAGTTCTCCCAGTCCGTTTCGGCCTCCGGTCCTTGGTTGAAGACGCTGAAACCCATCCCGACGAATATGTCTTCCAAGTCGCGGGTCGTTTGACTGATCAGGTGAAGGTGGCCGTATGCCCCGCGGATCGTCGACTCCGTGAGGTCCAGCCGATCGGCCTCGAGCGCACTGCGGCGTGCCGCAGCCTCAAGTTCGACGCGGCGTTCCGAAAGGGTCGCACTCAGCGATCCACGGGTGCTGTTGATGGCTGCACCGTAAGTCTTCCTTCCTTCGGCGTCCATGGCTCCCAACGAACGACTCGCCAATGTGAGCGGGGCTGACTTGCCCATATGAGCGACATCGCCCGCCTTCAAATCTTCGAGTGAGGACGCACGGGCGAAGGCAGCCTCAGCAGCGAGTTGAATATTTTGGAGCTCTTCGAGATTCATGGGTCCTTACCGACGTGCCCGAGGTCTTCGACCCGCAGCGGACCCATCGTATTGCGAACGGGCGACGTCGGAGGTCAGTTAACACGCCTCGTCAATCCGCCCCGGTCCGTGAATCACCCCAGCGGTGATGAGCAGCGAGTGATTCGCCGCCTGCAAAAGTCGTGCCCACTTCTCGCCAATACCCACCAATGATTTCGTGCGGGGCGATCATCGCAAGTTCCTCCACCGGCGATTCCCCGAAGCTGAGCGTCGCCGTTCCTTTGAATTGGCGACCGATCTCGACGTCGACGCCGCGCATGGTGACGAGATCATCGAGTGAATCAGTACCGTTCGCTTCAATCGCTGGCATCCAACGCGAATGCAGCATCGGGTGTCCGTTCACAAACCCGGTACCGTCTGCTGTCTCCATGATCGTGAATCCGACGTCGACGATACGACGATCCGACGCGGCGACGCTGGCCCCGAAACGTCCCCCCGGTACAAGCCGTGGGCCGGCCTTCCCAACCGTCACCGGCCGAGTCATCCAAACCGAACCGAACTTTTTGGGATACCCCTGGAAATGCCCGCGAACCATGGCGAAGTCCTTGTCGACCAAGATCGCCACACACCGCGACCAGATCTGCTCGCGCCAACGACATCGCACCACCACGAAGGCTTCCTTGTACTGCGAGCGGACGGGATCTGTCACCTCCTCGTGAAGATCCGAGCATGACTGCCAGTCGGCGAAGACCACGGCGACGGCCCCTGGGTCTTCGTTGTCTTGAACCGGCGTGAGAGGCGCGGGCAGGAGCGCCGCGACCGCTGCAGGGTCAGTCCGGTACTCGACGGTGAGCATTTCGCCGGAATAATGCCACGGCGGACTCGGCACAATCGACGATGTCCCGGCGACGGTTCGGGGAAACAAGAAGCCGTTGAGATGCGATTGGGGGCCCATGCTCATAGCGTATCGTTTGCTACCGAACAAAACACGGGAGGGTCTGTGCCGGAAGTCAGAGAGACACGACGGGTCCTACTCGGGGGCGTCGTCGCAGAAGTAGAACGCCGAGGCGACACGCTGTTTGGCGACGATGGTCGCACGGTCGGAGTCGAAGATGCGATTCACCTCCCACCGGTCACTCCTACCAAGATCATCTGCGCGCACCTCAATCACGTGAGTCGCGTTCGCGAGTTTGGCGGACGTCTCCCGCCAGCGCCGACGTACTTCCACAAACCGGTGTCATCGCTCAACGCACACGGCGGCGACGTGGTTCGCCCGATCAACTGCAAGTGGCTGAACTATGAGGGCGAAGTCGCAATCGTGATCGGGCGACGATGCCGCAACGTTTCCTACGCCGACGCAGCGAACTACATCGGTGGTTACACGATCGGCAACGACTTTGGGCTGCACGACTTCCGCGACACCGACTCCGGTTCAATGCTGCGAGTGAAGGGCGCCGATTCGTTCTGTCCACTTGGCCCCGGATACGTGCGGGGTTGGGACCCGTCGGGAAAGTCGATTCGCACATACGTCAACGGTGAACTCCGCCAAGACGGGTCCACCGATGAAATGGCATGGGACATGGCCTACCTCGTCGCCGACCTCGCACGCCTGATCACCCTCGAGCCCGGCGACGTGATTCTATCGGGGACGCCCGCGACGTCGCGACCCGTTGTGCCCGGCGACGTCGTTACTGTGGAGGTCGAGGGACTCGGTGCCCTCACGAACCGAATCGTCGACGGGCCGACCCCGGTCAACGATGAGATCGGTGCGCAACCGACCGAGACCGAAGAGGTGCTGTCCACGGCGCTCGGCGGCGACTGGGAGTTCCGAGGTCAACGCCCACCGGTGTATCCGACGCCGCGCGACCTCCTGCCTTATCCCCGAGTCCATCCGCGATGGGAAAGGTGAACGACGACGATGGGTGAGATCTCGCGAGATTCGCCGTCACGAGACGTCGGACCCGCAAAGCATCTTCAGTCCCGAGGCTCTCCCCAAGCTCTCGTTCGGCCGACGTCCAGACGTACTTCGAAGCATACGAATACGACACACGCCGCCTCCTTGACTGCCCGTGAAGAAGTGGTGGCAGCCCGAGTCGGCGAACTCCACGAGGTCGATTTCGTGGCGATGAGCGCGATTTCGAACATCTATCGAGTCGCTGGCGCAGTTCGCAATCACATGGAGCGAGACATCCTCGGGCCCGACGCGATCTCCTGGACCGGGTTCACCGCGCTCTTCGTTCTCTGGGTTTGGGGTCCACAAGAAGCACGGCATCTTGCGATGGAATGCGGCGTCACCAAAGGCACCCTTACCGGAATCGTCTCGACCTTGGAAGGTAAAGGTCTCATCGAGCGTTCCGGTCATCGTGATGACGGCCGACTCGTGATGGTTGCGATTACCGATCGAGGACTCGGGACCATCCGCCGCCTCTTTCCGCGCTTCAACAAGCATGAGGCCCTCGTCGCCAGTGCCCTGACGAGCGCCGAACAATTACAGCTTGCTGGTCTGCTTCGAAAGATGCTTGTCCATGTCGAAGAGCTGTGAACATGGACCGATTTTCAAGAAAACGCTAGAATAATTTGGTACCGAACGATCTAGCTCACTAGGGGAAAAGACGATGGCCATCAGCGCACCCGGGCCGACCGATGCCGACATCCGCAACCCCGATACCTTCGTCGAGGGGTTTCCGCACGCAACTTTCGAGCGACTCCGTAGCGAAGACCGAGTCTCGTGGTGCGATGAAGAGGAAGGAAGCGGCTTCTGGTCCGTCACCCGATACCACGACCTAGTTACCGTGAGTCGAAACCCGCACCTTTTTTCGAACGCGCAGGGCGTCACCCTTGAAGAGATGGCACCGGACGACTTCGAGGCACGGCGCAACATGTTGGAGTACGACGCCCCCGAACACACCCGCTACCGGCGCCTCGTCTCCAAACCGTTCAACCGCCGCGAGGTGTGGGCCTACGAAAATGGCCTGCGTCTCCTAGCCAGGGGCGTCGTCGATGAAGCACTCCCGTCAGGGACCACGACAACGCTCGACTTCACCGAAGACATCGCCAAACAATTGCCGATGCGTATGCTGGGTCGGCTGCTCGGTGTCCCCGACTCCGATGGTCCATGGCTCGTGGAACGCGGTGATGCCCTCCTCGGCAACCTTGATCCCGAAATGACCGAGTTTCCTGTCGGCCTCATCGATACCGACGAATTCAAATCCATGCCGTTCCGCTCACCAGCGGGTCTGGACCTGTATCGCTACGCGGAGCGACAAGCCGAACTCCGTCGAGACAATCCCACCGACGACGTTATCTCCGACCTCCTCGCCGTGACAACCGACGGCGAACGACTAACCGAGCTTGAGTTCAAGAATTTCTTCACCCTTCTCGTCGGCGCCGGCAACGACACCACCCGCTACACAATGGCCGCGGGCATGAAGGCGCTTGCGGAACACCCCGACCAGTTGGCAAAGGTCCGGGTGGCGATCGGCGACGATTCTCCGGACGCGAAGGAGATCATCAACCGAACCGTCGAGGAAATCCTTCGCTGGGGGACCGTAACTATGAACTTTCGCCGCACGGCGACGCAAGACACGGATCTGGCCGGGCGGAGCATCAGAGCCGGCCAAAAAGTACTTATCTGGTTCACGTCCGCGGATTACGACAACGACGTGTTCGATGACCCCTATCGGTTCGATATCGACCGATGGCCGAACGATCACGTGGCGTTCGGCCGGATGAGCCCGCATCTGTGCCTCGGTGCACACCTCGCTCGATTGGAGATCCGGGTGTTGTTTGAGGAACTCCTTCCGCGGCTCGAAAGCGTCGCGGTGGCGGGTCCCGTGGAACGTTTGCGATCCAACTTCATCAGCGGGATCAAGCACCTGCCGATGACGTTCACTGTTCGCTGACAATAGGGCCAATTCGCCGGCGCGCCTATGTACGACGCTGCCGTGCCGCTTCAAAAGCAATGAGGGTTGTCGACATCGCAACATTCAGTGACTCCGTCCGGCCGACTGTCGGAATTGTCAGCAGACCGTCAACAACCTCCAGCACCAAATGATCGAGGCCATGTGCTTCGTTTCCGAAGATGATCGCCGTTGGCCCTCGAAGATCAACGGCATCAGGTGCGATTCCTCCATCGATCACCGATGACGTCGCGAAACAGCGCACACCCCACGATTGCAAGGTCGACACCAAGTCAGCAATAGTGTCATGCTCGACCACGGGAACATGAAAGTACGCGCCAGCCGATGAGCGCAAAGCCTTGGGCGATGTCGGGTCAACGGAGTTGTCGCAGAGCACAACCGCGCAGGCGCCCGCCCCTTCGGCCGAGCGAATGATCGTGCCGCAGTTCCCGGGATCTTGCAGCGCAGAGGCGACAACCACGAATCCTCCTGATAACAACGGCGCTTCGAGAACTTCGACTCCAACGTGTTGGCGCCGCACGACAGCGAGAACGGGTTGTGGTGTCGCCGTGTCGCCGACGCGAGCAAGCGTCGACGCATCGAGCTCAAAGCGTCGGGTCGACGCGGGAAGCCGGTTCAAGACGTCGTGGCCCCATCGCGCCTCAGTGAACACTGACTCCACTTCAGCCGAAGCGTCGAGGGCTTCTTCGAGCACCTTCGGGCCCTCGACCACGAAGGCCTGTTCTTCGACGCGAAAACTGCGACGCCCGAGAAGGCGTCGCAGTCGTTGCACTTCTTTGTTGTTGAAAGCGAGCGTAGTCATTGCTCGCAACCGACTCGAATGGTCAGGCCGCTGCCTTGGCCTCAGCCGCAACCTTCACCAACGAGGCGAAAGCGGCGGCATCGGTAACGGCAAGATCGGCCAGCACCTTACGATCGACCTCAACACCGGCGATCTTGAGGCCGTTGATGAACTGGCTGTAACTCATGCCGTTCATACGGCAACCGGCGTTGATGCGCTGGATCCAAAGTTGACGCATGTCGCCTTTGCGAGCGCGGCGATCGCGGAAGGCGTAGCGAAGGGAGTGCATGACCTGCTCGTTGGCAGATCGGAATGTGCGGCTCTTGTTTCCGTAGTAGCCCTTTGCTTCCTCCAGCACGGCCTTGTGGTGCTTTTTTGCGTGTACGGCTCGTTTAACGCGTGCCATGGGGTGTTCCTTTCAGCGAATACGGGGGCTTCGACATCGGTGCGAAGCGGGACTTAGAACTGGGAATCTTGAAACAACGAGCAACGCGAAGCGCGCTTACATTCCCAGCATCTTGCGGACCTGCGCGGCGTCGCCCGGGGCAAGTACCTGATCGCGCTTGAGTCGGCGGGTACGAGTGGACGGCTTGTGTTCAAGCTTGTGGTATTTGAATGCGCTCGCACGCATGATCTTTCCCGTTCCCGTCACTCGGAAGCGCTTGGCTGCCGATCGGTTTGTCTTCATTTTTGGCATAGTGATACTCCAGGTGGGTCGCGGGCAATACCCGCAATCGGCGGACGGTCAGCTCGACGCGGGCGTCGAAACAGCTGGTGGTGCGATCGGTGATGATTCCGCAGGCTCGTCAGAACTGGGCGCCGCCACGGCAACCGACTCTGGGGGCGCAGACGAAAGGGACGGCGACTCCGGATCTGGTTTTGATTCGGATCGTCCCTCCTTCACCTTTGGAATCACCTTCTTCTCAGGGGCGAGAACCATCGTCATGTTGCGACCATCGAGTCGAGGCGTCGCTTCCATCTTGGCGTTCGGACCAATGATTTCGGCGATTCGGTTCAAGATCTTCATCCCAAGTTCGGGATGTGCGACCTCACGACCTCGGAACATGATCGTGATTTTGACCTTGTGCCCTTCCTCCAGGAATTCCGCGACCTTGCGGGTCTTGGTATCGAAGTCACCACCGCCAATTTTCGGACGGTACTTCATCTCTTTGATGACGATGTTGGTGGCCTTCTTGCGGGCTTCCTTGTCGCGTTGCTTGAGCTCGTAGAGATACTTCGAATAGTTCAAGATCTTGCACACCGGAGGCACAGCCATCGGTGCAATCTCTACAAGATCAAGCTCCTGTTCACGAGCGAGGCCTAAGGCGTCGGGCAGGGATTTGATTCCCAGCTGTTCACCTGTTGGCGAAATCAAACGGACCTCGCGGGCCCGGATGCGCTCGTTGATACGGGGCTCAGAAGACGTGGTTGTTGCGATTCGGCATCACTCCTCGGTATGCGTAGCTTTGACGAGCAAGCAAGCAACTCCGAGGCACGTAGCGCCACGGCATCACATGACCAGGCGCGAATTTCTCGGCCAGGTGGAGCAACTTGCAGGGATGCAACTGCTCACTTCCTCTTCAGTTCGGGATCTAGGGTAGCAGTCTATGAGCTCCCTGTGGACCCCCGACGGCGAACGACCTGTGCAGCGCCAGTCTCCGCCTACCCAATCCGCGCCGCAAACCGGCCAGCCGACCCCGGAAGAGATGACGGAGATGGAGGCCGAATTGCGCGAAATGACCGAAGACATCGTGTCCGTTCCGGCAACGGCCATCATCGCCAACCACTGTGTCGGGCTCTTTCAGCTTGCCGCCGCGCATTTGCAGATCACGCCTCCCAACCTCCCCGAAGCCCGACTCTCCATCGATGCGATGGCCAGTGTCGTCGACGGTTTGAAAGGCCGGCTGGGACCAGACGAGAGCACGCTGATCGATGCGTTGGCGCAGATCAGGATGGCCTATGTCCAGGTGCAGGCCTCGATCGCCCAGTAGCCGAGATCATTCTCGGCCGTTCTTGGCGCACGGTCCACACCAAAGACTTTCATTCCCTTTGGAGAACAGCCAGACTCCACGTATGCCTGCAGACCCCCAACGAGTTGTCAACGACCTCAAAGAACTCCGTTCGCTCACTGCGACCGAACAAGGAAGTCTTCGACTTGCCTGGACCGATGACTGGGTCAAGGCCCGAGACTGGTTTCTGACCACCTTTGAGGACACGCCGGTCACCCAGGAGACCGACGCGGCGGGCAACCTCTGGGTGACGCTCCACGGTGCGAGCAACGATCGCATCGTGCTCGGCTCTCACCTCGATTCGGTTCCCAACGGTGGTTGGCTCGACGGGGCACTCGGGGTCCTCGCCGGGGCCGAAGTGCTCCGCGCACTCCATCGAGATGACGTCGAACTGCCCGTCAGCATCAGCGTGGTCGATTGGGCCGACGAAGAGGGAGCACGATTCGGACGCTCGCTTTTCGGTTCGGCCGCCGTCAGCGGCACCCTGGAAGTCGATGCCGTCCGAGGCCTCAAGGACCGAAGCGGCGCAACCCTTGAGGAGACCGTTCGTGACCATGGTGTCAATCTGGACACCGCACTCACGGCCGGCGACATCTTGGCGTCGATCAAGGCGTCGGCCGAACTCCACATCGAACAGGGTCCGGTCCTTGAGGCCAAAGGGCTTCGACTCGCTGCGCTCCACGCAATCTTGGGCGTCGAACGCCGCCTCGTCAAACTCCAGGGCCAGGCTGCGCACGCCGGAGCGACGCCTATCCGAATGCGCAAAGACTCCACACTTGCCGCGGCACGTATGGCCGTCGAAATCCGTCAGCTCGGCCTCGACAACAACGCGTTCGCCACGATCGGCGTGTGGAACGTCCATCCGGCCGTGGCAACCGCCGTGAACGGGCGAACCGAGTTCAGCGTCGATCTGCGCCACCTCGACCCCACGGTCCTTGAACGAATGGTCGCCGGACTCGAAGAAATCGTCGCCCGTGTCGCTGCTGAGGAGAATGTGGTCCCGACTATGGAGATGTTGTGGTCCATCCACCCGATTGCCTTCGATCCCGAGCTAGTCGAGTTTGCTGCCGATGCGGTTGAAGCCCATTCGGGCGTACGAGAGATCATGGCGAGTGGACCGATGCACGACTCGGCCGAAATGGCTCGAGCCGGCGTCCCGACCGTCATGATGTTTGTGCCATCAATCAACGGGCTGTCGCACACCCACATCGAAGACACCAAAGAGGAACACCTGGTGCTCGGCGTTCAAGCCTTCGACGATCTTGTTCGCCGGATGATTCCCTGGGCGGCCCGGACCCGCTAGGCAAATCCAAATCCAACTCCGGGTGCGGTAACTCCAACTTCGGGCACCATGACTCCAACAGCGTCACGCGCAGCGCGGCGCGTTCAGTGCGGCCTCGACGGACGCCAGCCAGGCGATCGCAAACTTTCGTCCACCGGTCGCCGACATATGGACGGCGTCGCCGGCTCCGGACCAGTCACGAACCTCGAACGGAGCAGAGCCAACCTCGGAGTCTCCCGCCAGCATGCGGTCGCGGATATCGGCATAGAACACCCGGCCGCCCGACGACCGGGCAATCTTCTGAGCGGCCGTGCCCACGTGAGCGACGATCGCGAAATTGCCGCCGCTCGGCGGAAGGCTCGACACGATGATCCGAGCCTTGGGCGCGCGTTTGGTGATCACGTCGACCAGAGCATTCAGCCGTCGCTCGACGACGGCCTGATCGCCTTCGCTGTCGTTGGTTCCGATGTTGAGCAACACGATGTCGGGATCGGCAAAGCTCACCCAGTCTTTGCCGGATGACTCGTTCAACGAGAATGGCTGCGCAATGAAACTCACTATGTGCGCGTAGAGGTTTGCCTGGCCGCCATTGTCAGGCCCGACCGTGTAGCCGCCCCATCCGCTGTGATCGCCGTCGAAGGTAGCGTCATCGTTTTTGAGGTTTCCAACGAAATCGATGTCGTAGTGGCCGCGCTCGCGCAGCAGTTGCCACAGCCATTTGCGATACGAATCGCCGTAGCCCGCCACGTCGGCCGATCCTCCGGTGAGTGAGTCCCCGAGCGGCATGATTCGCCACGGGCCGGTCCGGGCGCACGCCACCACTGCCGCTCGTGCCGTAATCACGGATCCGTATCCCGGCGTGCCAAGTCGCCCCCGGGGCGGAAGCGGGGGCTGACTCGACGCGGCCGCATTCGTGACCCCTGGGTCCGACACGGCGCTGGCCGTCACGTCGATCGCCGTCGCGGGAACCATTATCGCAACAAGGTTCTCCGCCCCCGCCCCCACGAAGGACACGTCAATGAGCGCAATCGATGCCGCCGACCCAGCCGCAAACAGATACAGCCGCGAGAAGGGTGCACCCGTGGGGTTCAGTCGACGTAAGGCAATGGTGGCGGTACGGGCGCCGTCGCTATCGATCTTCTCGAATATCAAGGTCGAGCGACCAAACGGAGTTCCTGCCGAATTAGAGAGTTCTGCTGACCATTGCACGGGGCCCGGGACCATTCGCACCCGTAGGGCGCCAGACCCATCGAATGACGCGTCGTCACGACGACTGACGGAGACGAAACCTCCTTCTGAAATCTGTGCCCGTAGCGCCCCGTCGATCGCGGTGGGCGCGCCGCTCGACGTCCACACCGACCACCCGGGCGCGACCTGCCCCTGTGCCGCGATGGTCACGATCGACGCCGGTACTCTGAAGGGTCGTGTTGTCGTCGGACCCGGCGTCTTCGTGACCGTTGTCGTTCGGCGAAGCGGCAGTGTCGTTCGCTTCTTTGCGGTGCGCGAACTCGTGGTGGCAGCGTCGGAGAGCGAGCCACATCCGGCCACGACAACAACGCTGAACATGGCAACCACCCGAAAGCAGCGCGAACGCCGGACCATTCACCCACTGTCTCACACGAGACTGGTCATCGCAGCGAGGCCGACGATTCATATCGCCACCACGAAACCCGCGATCAGGCGTCGGCGGCCCGTTCCTTTTGTTTCCAAGCGACACGGGCCTCGTTCAGCGTCTCGGTATTCGCTCCGCGCGACAAGGGGTCCTCGAACTGGGCCGGGTCGTCCTCCCAACCACACCGCCCGCAAATCTCATACGCTCGGGCCTGTCCCTCGATGGCTACGTTGCACACCGGACATCGAAAAACCTCGTTTTCGACTTCACCCGCCGCACGGGTGACGCGAATCGCTTCATATCTACCGCGGCCCCCTGCGACGAGTTCGAACTCGACAGCGGCACCGACCGAGATCGTCCGTGTCCCATCGGCAATCTGGGTCGCGTGAAAGAAGGACACGGCCCCAGTCGAATCTGCCGTGATCTCACCAAACCCACGGGTCTCGTCATAGGCCGATACCGTTCCGCGCTCGGTTGGCATCAGTGAATGATCTTCTCGATCGGCAGTTCCAAGATGTCCGTTGCACCCGCGTCTTTCAGCTCGGGAATCAAGGTGTTGATCTGACGCTTCGCCACAACCGTCTCGATCGCATACCCCTGATCCCGGAAGAGCTTCGACACGGTCGGTGTCTTCATCGACGGCACCAGCGCGACGACTCGTTCAAAATCATCGTTACTCACGTTCAGCTTCAGCAATACCTTGCCACGAGCCTCAAGGGTGCCGGCCAGCAGGGTATGGAGTTGTTCCATCGCATGGCGTTTGACGGGGTCGGCAAATGCATCCTTATTGGCAATCAGTTCCGTATAGCTCGTAATGACCGTGTCCACAATACGGAGACCCGCCGCCCGCAGAGCCGATCCTGTTTCGGTGATTTCCACCACGACGTCGGCAATGTCGGGAATCTTGGCCTCGGTTGCGCCGTAGCTCAGCCGTATGTTCGCATCAATGTTCTTCGAGGCGAAGAACCGCTCGCATAAACCCATGTACTCGGTGGAAACCCGAACTCCGGTCGGAAAGTCACTGACCTGGGTCCACGGTGAATTCGCTGCGACCGCAACCACCAGCCGGATAGGTCGCGCGGTGGCCTTCGAGTAACGCAGTTCGCCGAGGGACACAACCTCGCTGTTTGTCTCCTCGATCCAGTCGCGGCCCGTAATCCCGAGATCGAACATGCCTTCGGCCACATACGTCGGGATCTCCTGCGGTCGCAAAATCCTCACGCTCTCGACCCGCGGGTCGTCGATCGAGGCCAGGTACTGCACGCTCGACGACCGAATCACCGCAAGATCGGCGTGTTCGAAAAGATCAAGAGTGGCTCGTTCGAGTGAACCTTTGGGAAGCACCAGTCGCAACATGAGACGTTCAGCCTACGGGAAGCACCAGACGTCGCCGCAACCACGGACCGAACGCCCGGCGTCGTTTCAGTGGATAGTGGTTTCACCGGTCATGAGGCTCAGCGCGTGCGGCACCATGTCGAGCACCGCCTCAAGACACTCGACGCATCCCTTGGGTGAACCGGGCGTATTCACAATCAGGGATCGACCAAGCGTTCCCGCGACCCCGCGGCTGAGTCGACCAAGTTTCGGGTTGGCCTGACGCATCGCCTCAGCAACGCCTGGCGCCTCCCGCTCCAACACAAGCCGTGTTCCTTCGGGAGTCAGATCCCGAGGACCGAAGCCCGTGCCGCCCGTGGACACGATCAAACCCGCAAATCCCCCGGCCAAATCCTGAAGTGCGGCGGATACCTCGCTTGTGCCGTCACAAATCACCCGATGTTCGACGACTGCCCACCCCTGCGAACCAAGCAACTCCATAAGAGCGGCCCCGCTGCGGTCCTCTCGCACGCCGTGGAAGACCCCATCGGAGACCGTCAGAACCTTCGCCTGAAGGTTCATGCGTACGCTCCCCCGGACTTCAACGCTGATTCGATGCAGTCGCGTAACGCCTTTGCGGCGGCGAGCGGATCGCTCTGCCCGAAGATCGCATTCCCAGCCACAAAGGCTCGGGCGCCGGCTTCCACGGCGGCCCCCGCCGTCGTCAGATCTATTCCTCCGTCGACCTGCAAGACCGCGCCAGCGCCCAGGAAGTCAAGTTCGGCGCGGGTTTGTCGCATCTTGTTCAACACCTCGGGGATGAACTTCTGCCCGCCAAACCCGGGGAACACCGTCATCAGGAGAACGACATCGACTTCTCCGAGCAGCGACGCATACTGTTCGAAATCCGTGTCGGGATTCGCAACGATGCCAACCGCCATCCCCAGATCGCGGGCCTGGGCGATTCGCTCCCGCGTGTACTGAGGGCCGAGTTCCACATGGACACTGCAACTGTCTGCCCCGGCCCTCGCGAAATCGGGGAGGTACTTCTGCGGATCGGTGATCATCAAGTGGCAGTCCAGGGGCAACTTGGTATGTGCACGCAGTGACTTCACTACCGGCGCACCAATCGTGATATTTGGCACGAAGTGCCCATCCATCACATCAACGTGCAACCAATCGGTCTGCGGGGTCACCAGGTCGACAGCAGCGGCCAAGTTCGCGAAATCGGCCGAAAGGATCGATGGGCATATTCGGATCACCCTTCAAATGTAGGTCTGGATTTGCCATGGTCGGCTACCGTGCCCGAATGGCCAAAAAGCTGCGTCTCGGCGAGTTGCTTCTGGCGGTCGAAGGAATCGCAATCGCCCGGAACATCTTTAGCGGCACCGAGGAACTGGCCAGTGAGCGTTTGGATGAAATCCGCCAAATCATGGACGGATTGGACACTCCGGGTTCCGCGGAAAATCAAACCGTCGACACCCGAGAACTCGATGTCGTGGATGGCTATGCGAAGTGGGCGGTCGGCTACGACGAGGTCACCAACGCCGTGACCGAAGCCGAACACCGCGAGCTTGCCCCGATTCTTGGGAGCCTTCACCGTGGCAAGGCGATCGATCTGTGTTGCGGGACGGGACGCGTTACCCAATTGCTCCACCATCTCGGACACGACGTTCGCGGTCTCGATCAATCCGAGGACATGTTGAAAATCGCTCGAACCAAGGATCGCTCGATCCGTTACGACAGAGGGGTGCTCGGGGTCGGAGAGAGTTTTCTCGGAGATGATCACGATTTGGTCACCTGCTGCTTTGCCCTAACCCACTTTCCGAGCCTGTCGGTTCCTCTTGGCGAGATCAGTGCGACGTTGCGAGCGGGCGGCACAGCAGTGATCAGCGATATTCATCCCTTTTTTGTTTCATTGGATGGCCAATCGTTTTTCAACGCGGCCGACGACACGTCTCCGTGGATCCGAAACTATGTTCACCAGTTCAGCGACTATCTCCGGGCCTTCTCCGCGAACGCGCTCAAGGTGATCGAGTGCCGAGAAGTGATTCCCGAGGACGGTGAAGGCGCGATGCGAAGCCTTGCCGGCCTGCTTCGACCGGCCGCCGCAAGAGCCGCGTACCTCGGTCTCCCTACCGTCGTGATCTGGGTGCTTGAGAAGGCAGCGGCGGAGTGAAGCCAGTGATCGATAACCTCAAGTTCATCGAGGAAACGTACGATCTCACCTCAATGAGAAAGGCACCTGCTGTGGACACCGCGCCCCTGCGCGCGCTCGTGTTCGACTTCGACGGGCTCCTTTGTGACACTGAAGGAGCCCAGGTTCGAGCGGCGGCCGAAGTCTTTTCACACCACAACGCGACACTTCCCATCGATAGGTGGACCGAACTAATCGGTACGGCTACGGCGGATGATTTTTGGCTGCCGTGGCTGGCTGAGCAGGCATCCTCACTTGACCCGGAATGGGCGTTGGAGCAATTCGCAGCTCGCAACCATGCTCATGTTGGGGCCCTCTCGCTCAATGACGGCGTCGTCGATCTCCTCGACGGTGCGTCCGCGAACAATGTGCCGATTGCGATTGCATCAAGCTCACCCACATCGTGGGTCCACCCGCTTCTCGATCGGTTTGGAATTCGTTCGCGATTCGACGCAATTGTGTGTCGAGAACATGCCCCTCGGGCCAAACCTGCCCCTGACCTGTACCACGAGGCCCTCCGGCGGCTGGGAGTTGCCCGCGAGCACGCAGCATCGGTTGTTGCCCTCGAAGACTCCCGGAACGGTTCTCTCGCCGCGAAGGCCGCCGGACTCACCTGTATCGCGATACCGGGTGCGCTTACGAAATCACAAGACTTCAGCCATGTCGACCATAACGTGGCCTCCATGACCAGGCTTCGATTCAGTCAGGGAGCCGCACTGCGCATATCCCGGGCGGTTCACCACACCACCTATTAGTTCGCCCACTTCGGGGGCCGCTTTTCGGCAAACGCAGTCATGCCTTCGATGCCCTCTTCACTGGCGAAGAGCGACCCCGACAGAATCGCCATTTCTCGGAAGGCAACAGCGCGATCGGTCATCTGAGGCACTCGTCGCAAGATGTCCTTGGTCGCGGCGAGCGCCCTCGGTCCACAGAGCCGCAGTTTGGCAACCATTGCATTGACAGCCTCGTCAAGTTGATCGTCGGGGACCGCTTGCGTGATCAACCCAGCGGCGACCGCCCTCGTCGCGTCGAAGCGTTCACCCGTGAGCATCAGCTCCGCCGCATCAGCGACCGTCATTTTCGGCAAACAAACAACGCTGATAATTGCTGGCGCGACCCCAATTCGGACCTCTGTGAACCCGAACTTCGCCGACGCAGGCGCAATGGCGAGGTCACACGACGCCACGAGTCCCAACCCCCCGGCGAGCGCCGAGCCGTTCAGCCGGGCGAGCACCACCTTTGGTGACTGCTGCACCTGTTCGAAGACAGAAACGAACGGTGGAGGCGCATCTGACCCGCTCACGCCTACGGATTTGCGTTCCTTGAGGTCGGCGCCTGCACAGAACACCGGACCGTTCCCGGTGAGCACGATCAGGTGCACGGCATCGTCGCTCGACGTCTGGTCCAGCGCTGCGGAAAGGGCAGTGACCAACTCCGACGACAGTGCATTGCGGTTCTCGGGCCGATTGAGCGTGATGGTGGCGACTCCATGGGAGACGTCGATCAAAACCGGGGCATCAGATGGCATACCTGGATTCTGGCGCAATGAGTGGCCGAGTTTCGAGTCCGGCTCGTCGCCTCAGGAATCAAAGGGCGCGAGCGGGAGGTTCTCGGTCGTGAGGCCAGCCTCGGTGGGCGTCGCCGCCGCGCCTTCGAACCCGAGCTGACGCCATGCTTCATAGACGACGAGCGCCACGGAGTTCGCCAGATTTAGGCTGCGATTGTTGGGCCGCATCGGGATCGTGAGGAGGTGATCGGAATCGAACAGGGCGATCTTGCCTGACTCGAGGCCAGCTCGTTCTGCACCGAACACCAACACATCGGTGGGACAAAACGACACGGAGTCGTAGCGTCGAATTCCCCGGCTCGAAAAAGCAAACCGTCGCGCGTCGCCAAGAACTTCCCGAAGAGACTCGTAGTTTGTATGCACGCGGACTTCGGCCAGGTCGTGGTAATCCAGACCCGCCCGCTTCAGTGCGGCCGAGTCCATCGAAAACCCGAGTGGTTCAACGAGATGCAACGTCGTCCCCGTGTTCGCGCAGAGCCGAATGATATTGCCTGTATTCATATGAATCTCGGGACAGACCAGGACTACATGCATATCGACCCTCGGGGTTTCGGTCTCGCTGCCCTAGACCATCCGCCGAAAGCACAGCACAGACATACCATCGGTGTCGTCGGGAAGTATGCGAATCCCGTGGCCTTCACGGAGCCACGGTTCCGAAGCTTCGATGCATTCGACCTCAAGCTGAGGGAGGTTCTCGGCGACCCACGCAACGTGATCCGTCGACTCTTCAGATGTGAGCGTACATACTGAATAGAGAATGGTTCCGCCAACCCGTACCGCGGCCGCTGCGCTTCGCAGCAGATCGCGTTGCAGTTGCACGAGTTCGTCAATATCGGCCTCGGCAATTCGCCAGCGAGCATCAGGGCGACGACGGAGCGAACCCAAACCCGAACATGGCGCATCGAGGAGGACTGAATCAAATGCGCCGTTTGCGAGCGGATCAGGTAACGATCGGGCGTCGGCGCAGTGGATCTCCACCCGGGCGCCCAGACCCAATGATTCTGCGTTGGAGGCGATCAGTCCGCACCGATGCGGATAAATGTCGATCGCCGTCACCTGAGCCCCGCGACCTGCGAGCGCCGTCGTCTTTCCTCCCGGTGCGGCACAGAGATCAAGTATTCGATCTCCTGCCTCCATGGCGATGAACGACGTCACCATCTGCGATGCCGGATCCTGAACGTACCCATCGCTTCGGCGGTGCACGATCGCCGGTGCGTTCATGCAGCGAAGGGCCCGGTGCGCGGACTCCTCACCAAGTTCGCCTTCGAGGGTGTCCACGATCCAATCGGGGTAGCTCAGCTCCGTTGCGAGGTCAGGCCAGACAATTCCCGCGTCACTCTCGACTGCTGCGGCGACTTTTCGAAGCACCGCATTTACGAAACCTCGACTCCAATCGGGCGCTTCGCCCACCATTTCGGAAAGCGCGGCGTGGGGTGGCGTTCGCAGGAAGACCAATTGATATGCTCCCATATGAAGTACGCGTTCGGTTTCCGGATCAGGGTCTCGCTCGAGGTGTCGCCTCACCAGCCAATCGCACGCCCGACGCATCCGAACCGTCCCGTAGAGCAACTCCGTAGCAAACGCCTTTTCTCGATTGTCGATGACGGCGTAGCCCGATGTCGGCGCCTCGATAGACGCGAGCATGTCGGGGAGCACGAGGTTTGCAAACGCACCATCGTGGTCGACTCGACGCAACGCTTCAAGCGCAATCGCTCGGGCGGTCGGCGGTTTGCGGTTCCCACGCGGCTTTGGGCCACGACCATCTGCCCTGGGCTGCCTCGGCGGTCGGCGTTCGTTCGACGGGGACGTCCGGTAATCACTCATTCGGTTCCTGGTTGTTCTCGGTGCTCAAGGAAAGCACCAAAGCGCTCACCAACGTGGGGTTTCGCGCCGTTGCGCCAATCGATGCTCGACATGACACTGCGTCCTTCTGGTTGTACTTCGATCAGTTGCACGATGCCGTGTCCACACGTGACCTCGAGGCCGTCGACACTTTCGGAAGAATGGTTGCCCACGGTGCCGACGAGGTCATGTTCCATTGAAGTATCCACGACTCGTATCCGATGGACCTTGAAACGCTTTTCGCGAAAAGTGGTCCACGCCGCTCGTACGCGCACGAGACGATGGAGTTCAACAGCCGACCGTGACCAGTCGAGCTCAAATTCTTCCGGTACCAGTTTGGTGGCCCACGTTGGTTCGCCCACCTGCGGCTCGGCCATCCCGAGAGCGCGGACCGATCCTGATGCCAGCGCGTCGACCAACATGGCGGATCCGATATCCACGAGCCGGGCTCGCAGCTCATCGGCTGTTTCCTCGCCGCCAATCGGTGTTGCGACACGACGGTACACATCCCCCGTATCGAGCCCCGCTTCCAGCGCCATCAGGCAGACGCCTGTCTCGGCATCACCGGCAAGTAGGGATCGCTCGACGGGCGCCGCTCCCCGCCAACGCGGAAGGAGCGAGAAATGTAAGTTCACAAAGGGTAAGGCATCAAGCAAATTCGACTTTATGAGTCGTCCGAAGGCCACCACAATGCCGAGTTCGGCGCCGTCAGCCGCGGCTTCCAAGACGTCGTCGACCCGGTCGGTGGTGGGCAATCCCAGTTGCATAGCTGCGGCCTTCACCGGCGAGGGAGTCAAGGCGTTTCCGCGACCGCGCCGACGATCGGGTTGCGACACCACGAGCAAGACTTCGTGGCCGGCTGCGACGAGCGAGCGCAGCGGCGCCACCGCAGCTTCGGGTGAACCGAGATAGACCAGCTTCAACGGGTCACTTCAGCCCGGGCAGGCTTATCCCGAACCGGTTCTTGGCGGGTGCCGGCTCACCAGCTCGCCCACTCTTCGCCACCGTCGGGGCTTTCTCGGGATCACCGGCGTGACCCTGTTCGAGAATTCGGTTGCGGAGAACTCGAAGTGCGTCTGTGCGCTCGTCGTCGGGCAAATAATCGATGAGGAGACGGCCATCGAGGTGGTCCATCTCGTGCTGGTAAAGGTGCGAGATCAGTTCGTCGGCTTCGACATCGACTTCGTTGCCGTCGAGATCAAACCCGACCAAGTGAATTTCGTTCGGGCGAACGATCTCCCACGACAACCCCGGCACCGAGAGACACCCCTCGTCGTAGGTCCACTCGCCTCGCGACTCTTTGATCACCGGATTGACCAATACTTTCGCGCCCGCTCCGTCGTGGAGGTCATAGACGAACAGACGCTTGCCGATACCTACCTGCGGGGCAGCGAGGCCGATGCCCGGAGCCTCGTACATGGTGGTGATCATCTTCTCGGTAATTTTGACCAACGCGCCATCGACGTTGGTCACCTCTTCGGCGATCGTGCGAAGAACGGGGTCGCCGTAGTAACGGATGTCGAAGGTGGACATAGCTAGAGCCTACCGAGACCCGCGGACGAGTCGCGCCCGGATCAGGGTGACTCTCGCTACTTCGTGAGTTCGCGTGCGAACGACTCAAATACTTCGACGTGGTGAGCCAAGTCATGTTCGGAGTGGAGAATCGACACCAACCACTGCTCGTCAAGACCCGGGGGCAGCAAAATGCCTCGGTTGATTCCCCAGATCCACAGCGCATACGCGAGATCGAAATCCGTGTTTTTGTAGTCACGGTAGTTTTCGACGGGTGTCTCAGAAAACGTGACACAACCCTTCGCACCCATTTGAACGAGGTGAGCCGGAAGGCGGTAATCGTCGATGACGCTCTGCAGAGCAGCCATCATCGAGAAGTTCTTCTCGATCGTCGTGGCGATCGCTTCGGGTGTACAGATGTCTCGCAAGACGGCGACAACAGCAGCTGAGCACAACGGGTTTCCGTTGAACGTGCCGAGGTGCAGTACCTGTCCCTGCGAGATCTGCGACATGACGTCGAAGCGTCCACCAAACGCACCGACGGGCAGACCACCGCCGATCGATTTGGCAAGACATAAGAGATCGGGTGTCACACCGAAGTGGCCCGATGCCCCGCCGTAACCAGCGGTTATGCCGGTTTTCACCTCGTCGAAGATCAACAACGTTCCATATCGTCGGGTAATTTGGCGGACCTTGGTCAGGTAATCGTTCGTCGGGAGGCAGATACCGATGTTCTCCATGACCGGTTCCACGATGAAGGCGGCAACGTCGCCCTTACTCAGTTCGCGCTCAAGGGCCGCCGGGTCGTTGTATTGGACCACGCTCACGTCACGTACGAGGCTCGCCGCGATACCGAACGTTGATGGAACACTGTTCGGACGGTCGGCGGGCCCAGCCTCGTCGAGGCTGGGCTTCATGGAGATCATCACCTCGTCGTGGTGGCCGTGATAGCCACCCTCGACCTTCACAAGGCGATCTCGACCGGTGAATGCCCGGGCCAAACGGATCGCGTCGTGCGTCGCTTCGGTACCAGAGTTGGTGAATCGAAACAGATCCAACCCAAAACGCTCTTTGAGCAGCTCGGCTGCTAACGCGTTTGATTCGCACGGCGTGACGAACAGCGTGCCCCGACCGATTTGTTCGTGGAGTGCTGCGGCCAGCACCGGATGGGAGTGGCCGCTGAACAGCGCACCGAAACCCATGTTGAAGTCGACATACTCATTGCCGTCCATATCCCAGATACGCGACCCGGCGGCACGATCGGCCATCACCGGGTGGGGCGCGTAGTACTGGAATGAGGATGCGACACCTGCGGGCATCGATTCCCAGGCTCGGGCGTTGAGCGCCTGCGACTTCGGCGTTCGAGCCCGGAAGGAGATCAATTCCTGCTCGGTGATCCGCTTGGCACGTTCGGTCAGTTCCGCCCGAGAGCGATGCACCGCAGAAGGCCGTCGGCCCGAAGAAACGTGCCGTGTTGGTTCGGTCATCTCCACTGGTGCGGAGTTCTTGCTGATCGTTGCGGTCTGCACGTCGTTGTCGACATTGGAAGCAGCCATGGCTATCAACCCCTTTGAGTATGGATATCGTAGCTGAACGGGCTTCAACTGTCGAGATTCGAAGCGAAAGTTCGCGGTTCTGAAACATTCCGCAACAAATCGATAACAATCGCCGGCGATGATCGTCGAGGAAAACGACGAGTTCACTCGTCGACCGACACCATCTGGTCGCGCCTATTGGGGTACGGAGCGTAACGTGGAACGACGATGCCCAACGAGACGCTCCTTCTTATTGAAGACGACCCCGAAATGCGGCTGGCCCTTCGTCTCGCACTCGAGGATGAGGACTACCGAGTCGTTGAAGCACCGAACGGCGAGCGAGGACTGTCTGCCTTCTTCGAGGAGGCACCGGATCTGGTGCTCCTCGACCTGCGATTGCCGGACCGACGAGGACTCGACGTCTGCCGAGAGATACGTGCGCAGAGCATCGTGCCGATCATCATCGTGACAGCGCAAACGGACACGCACGATCTTGTGGCTGGCTTGGAGGCAGGCGCAGACGATTACGTGACGAAGCCGGTAGTACCGAAGGCCCTCGCCGCCCGAATCCGGGCAATGCTGCGTCGTGTCGCACTCCATCAGCAGCCCACCGATTCACCGACTGGCGTACACCAGGAGTCACGCTTCATCGAACACATCGAGATCCGCGAATCCGAGGCTCTCGTCCTTCTCGACGGACGCCCGATTGAGCTGACCAAGACCGAACTTCGGTTGCTCTGTGAGTTGGCCGATCATCCCAATCAGGTCCTCAGTCGCGATCAGCTCCTTGAGCGGGTCTGGGGTTATGACTATCTCGGCGATAGCCGCCTCGTCGACGCACACATGTACCGGCTTCGGAACAAGATTGAGCGCAACCCGGCGGAACCGACGCTTATCATGACGGTCCGCGGTCTGGGGTACAAGCTGCAGACCGGCCCGGCTACCTGACGGTAGCTACGGGGGCACCCGGCAAGGTCGACGGCGTCTCGACCAGAGTTGTCGTCGGATTCGGATCGTCTACAAGGCTCACGTAATCGTCACTCGAGACCGTTCGACCACCCAGCGAGCCGTCGCCGCGCGGGACGCCGATCGGCTGCCCGCCAAGACGGAAACGAACCGGTCCAATTCCGGGGCGACCGGCCAACGTCATGACGAGCTGAGAAACCGCTCGGCGACGCTCCGACGATGGCAGATCAGCAAACTTCGAGCCAAGGTCCACAGTAGCGATGCCGCCCGCCAAGGTCACCCGTTCGATGTCGCCAAATTCGATCGCCGTTCGGGCGAACGGGACCTGGTCATCGAACAGCGGCCCCAGCATGAGCAACGAAATCAGGGCCTCCGCGTCCGCTGGATCTTCGATTCGGCGGTTCACTTTGACGAGGCGATCGCCCATCACAAAATACAAAGCGACAACATTCGGGATTGTGGTCGGTGGAGGGGCAGTCGTTGGGAGCGCGATTGTGCTGGTGCGCAACACGGTCGACGATGGACCCAACGTGGTTGGAGCAAGCGTTGTGGTGGTCATAGTTGTTGTCGTTGTCGTTGGTGTCGTTGTTGTTGTCGTTGTCGTCGTCGCGGCCAACGCATTCGGGATCTCATCATCAATGACCCGAACTTCGGGGTCCTGCGGCACTCCACATGACACGGCCATGCAAAGTACAACCACAGCCAGGGCGATGGCTCGCAGCGCAATGTGGGCGCGGGTCATAGGTCGACCGCCGCTGGTATGCGTACGGAGAACCGGGCCCCGCCCTCGGGGCTTCTCCCAACCGACACGGTGGCACCCATCGCCCGTGCCTGATCTGAGGCAAGGGAGAGTCCGAGCCCGGTCCCGGGTACGTCGTGCGCGGCGCGTCCTCGCGAGAACCGCTCAAAAATTCGCTGACGCTCGTTGTCGCCGACGCCGGGACCGGCATCGTCGACGGAGATCATCACCTTGCCCATTCCGCCCGAGATACGAATGCGCACCACCCCTTCGCCGTATTTTGTCGCGTTGTCGACCAGGTTCCGCAGCACCTGCTCATAACGTCGACGGTCGACCATCGCGATCGTGGACTTCGTGCCCTCCTCAACCGATACCAACTCCGGGTCTGTCGACGACGCAATCAAGCGTTTGGTGAGCGCGACCATCTCCGCCTCTTCGAGGTGAACATCGGCGACTCCCGCGTCGATTCGAGCGATCTCGAGCAAGTCGAGCACCATCTGAGAAAGCTTCCGGAGTTGGCTGCTGATGAGGTCGACGGCCTGCTGCGCCTTTTCCGGGAGTTCGGACTTCCGGCGCTCCAGCACCTCGGCCGCCGCGCTCAGCGTATGGAGGGGTGTGCGCAACTCATGGCTGACGTCGGAGGCGAATCGTTCTTCTCGCTCGATTCGGCGCTGCACTGCGTCGACCATCGTGTTGAACGACGCCACCAAGCTGTTGAGTTCCGTGTCCCGCTCGCTTGTGAGTCGAGTGTCGAGCTGGCCGCTCGCCAGTGACTCCGCAGCGCGGGCGACGCGACTCAACGGGCGCAGCACGCGTCGCGCAGACCAGGCACCGAGTGTGGCCCCGACGACCACGGCGAACACCGTGCCGAGAAGCAATGAGTTCCGCAACGCTGCAAGGGTCGCTTGAAGGGATTCGAGCGGAAATATCTCGACATATTCGGCACCGACAGCGGGCATCGATACGCCGACGGCGAGCACGGGGCGGCCGTCGGCGATGAAGCGCTGCCGACCGCTCTTTCCTTCGTCGAGAAGGTCGAGAAAAGAATCGGTCAGGACCGACGGGCCGACACCGGAAACCGTCCCGTACCACGCGCCATTCTTGCGAACCAGTGGGAACGAACCGGTGTCGGTGCTGAGGTCCTCAAGCAAACCCGAGATGTCGACGTTCTCGACACGAAGACTGTCGCGGACGACTCGCGCATTGGAGTAAGCCTGGCGGCTGGTGACTTCGCTGCGCTCATCGAGCAGAAAGCGACGGACAAAAGCATAGGAACTTCCGCCAACGACGGTGGTCAACAGAGCTGCACCCAGTGCCCACGCCAGCGCGACTCGTGCCGGCAATCCGAACCGACGCCCTCGGAGGTGGGAACTTTTCATCGGCTGGGTGTCATCGTGGAAAACCTTCGAGCAACCGGTATCGCCCCTGAACGCGATGCGCCCCGCAGCGTTGAACCCGACCCAGGGGAGAAACCGGTTCTGCTGCGGGGCGTGACCACCACCGGAAACAGTCTCTGCCCGCTTTGTGACAATCGTGCGCGGACTTCGTCACAAACGTGTCGAATTTCGCGGGCTGATCCATCTCAGAACCTGATCGGCTTCAATACCCGAGGCGATCAAGCGACTTTGGCCGTCGTTGCCAGTCCTTATCGACCCGAACATGTAGGTCTACATATGACCCTGCCGGCATCTGCTCACGAACAGCGGTACCAACTGCTTTCAGCAAGGCACCGCCTCGCCCGATGACAATCGGCTTCTGGGACTCGCGCTCCACGAGAATTTCAACGCGTACATACGGACCGCGATCCTCGCGGTCCTCGTATTCGGTGACACGGCAGGCAATGGAGTGCGGGAGCTCCTCGGCTGTCCGAGCAAGAAGTTGTTCGCGCACCAGTTCGGCGATCCAAAAGGTTTCTGGAGTGTCGGAGAGCGCGTCGGTGGGGTAGTACTGCGGCCCGGCCGGAAGTCGTCGGACAATCGCTTCAACCAGCTCATCGACGCCTTCGCCAGTCCGTGCCGAAATCGGGAAGTATTCGGAGAACTCGAACTCCGAGGCACGACGCAGTTGGTCAAGCACCACCGTTTTGGCAGCCGCATCACACTTGTTCAAAACCAACAGCGCTCCCTTTGGCGTCCGAGCCGCCACAAAGCGGTCACCTTTACCGATCGTCATCGTGGCATCGACGAGCATGCAGACCACGTCGACATCGGAGATCGACGACGTCGCCGCTTCATTTGACCGCTCTCCCAGCAGGGAACGAGGGCGGTGAATTCCGGGCGTGTCAACGAACACGATCTGCGAGTCGGGACGCGTAAGGACGCCTCGCACCTGCGTACGGGTCGTCTGGACCTTGTCGGACACGATCGACACTTTCGTCCCGAGGATCTGGTTTAGCAGCGTCGACTTCCCCACGTTGGGGCGCCCTACGAGCGTGGCAAAACCAGACCGGAACGGCACCGACCCCTCAACGGGCGACCTCCGATCGGGGATCACTCGTCGTCGACCTCGGAGCCAGACAGCTGACGCGTAATGCGAACCCTTCCAATGCGGCGTCCCTTGACGCGTTCGGCACGGAGCCGGTGGCCCTCGTAGTCAACGGACTCCCCCTCGTGAGGAACGTGACCCAGACGGTTGTACAGCAGACCTCCGACCGTATCCCAGTCCGCACTCGGCCATTCGACGTCGAGAAGTTGGTTGAGTTCGTCAATCAGCATTCCTGCCGTCACCCGAAAATCGCCGTCGGGCAGCCGCTCGATTTGGGCCTCTTCCACGTCGAACTCGTCGACGATCTCGCCGATCAACTCCTCGATGAGATCTTCCAGGGTGACCAATCCCGCAGTGCCGCCGTACTCGTCAAGCACGATCGCCATGTGGAACTTCTGGCTTTGCATTTCGCGCATGAGGTCGCTGACATGTTTTGATTCCGGTGCGAATCGAGCCGGCCGCAAAATGGCCGCCACAGGCTGACCTGCCTTGCCGTCTCGCTGCGCCCGCATGATGTCTTTGACGTAGATGATCCCGGCGATATCGTCTTTTGATTCTTTGATCACCGGAATGCGACTGAACCCGGCCTTGATCGCTACCGACATTGCGTCGTCGATGGAGGCCGTGGCTTCGATCGTGATCATGTCCGTTCGAGGTTTCATTACCTCACGGACCACGGTGTCGCCGAACTCGATGATTGAGTGGATCATCGATCGTTCATCTTTCTCGATGATGTCTTCGTCGAGTGCTGCATCGGCCATAGCAAGCAGTTCCTGCTCTGACGTCGACGGCGCCGAATCAATCTGACCTTTGACGATCGCATTTGCGATTCCGTGGAGAAGCCGTTGAATCACGCGAACCACAGGTGTCCGGGTGAGCAACCCGATTGGTCCGGCCACGAACAACGCCGCCTTGTCGGTGTGTTTCACCGCGTAGTCCTTGGGCACGAGTTCCGTACCAACGAACACCACGACCGCTTCGGCGACGATACCGAAAAAGATACCCCAACTTCCGAACGGTTGTTCGAGCAGTCGCGGCACGAGAAAACCGATCGTCAAATGGCATACCAGCAGAAAGAACAGCAGCGGGTGAAGCCAGTTATCGGGTTTGTCGACCAGTTTGTGAAGCGTGTGTGCGCCGCGGCGTCCGTCGTCGACGAGCGACGACGCCCGAATTCGACTCATTCGGGTAAGCGCCGTTTCCGACATCGCAAAAAACGCGGAGAGGAGCAGCAATACGACGATCACGATGATTTGGCCGATAGTGGACCCGTTCAACTCGAAACCTGGGTTTGCGCTGCCTGGGGCGACCGCGCCAAGAATTGCGTAGCTCATAGGACGGATCGCAATTCGCCATTTCGGTGGTGCTTGGCAAGGTGCACCTGTTCTCGTGCTTCCATTTCTTCGGCTTCGGCGTCGTTCATGTGGTCGAACCCGAGCAGGTGAAGCAGGCCATGAACGACCAGGAGTGCGAGTTCATCGTCCATCGTGCCATCGTGCAGTTCGGACTTTCGGCCGGCCGCGTTCTTCCCCGCGTACGTGGGGCACACCACGAGGTCGCCGAGAAGCATCGGCATGTCGTCGACATCCGGGTCGCCGTTGTCGAAGCGCCCGTCGCGGCGCTCGTGGCGATCAAAGTCACTACTGGGCGGAATCGGAAACCCATCCTCGTCGAATCCGATTGGCCCAGAGCCCGATCGTGGACTCGAGTCGTCGTCAATCGGAAACGAAAGAACATCGGTTGGTCCGTCTTTGCCCATGAACTGCTGGTTCAGCGTCGAAATCGTCGCTTCATCGACGAACAACAACGAGACTTCGATGCTGTTGTCTCCGCCGAGGCCGATTTGCTCGTCGACAAGGACGTTGGCCACCAATTGCATCCAACGGCTTTCGTCGATTTCGAGGTCCGTTTGCTCGTTGAGAACGGTTACTTCGAGGCGGTCGCGAAGGCGACTGTCTGCCTCCGGATCAACAGGTGCGAGCGCTCGATGACTCATTGTGTGGACTTCGTCGCTGTCGGCTCGGTCCAGCGCTCGTAGGCGTCTACGATGTCGGAAACAATGCGATGGCGCACGATGTCACCGCGCGTCAGGTGAATGAACTCCAGGCCTTCGATCTCGCCAAGGATGCGCTGGAGACCGGCGAGACCGCTTTTTTCCCCGCGAAGATCGACCTGGGTGATGTCGCCGGTAATGACAACCTTTGAGCCGAATCCGATGCGAGTGAGGAACATCTTCATTTGCTCCGGGGTGGTGTTCTGCGCTTCGTCGAGAATGATGAAGCTGTTGTTGAGCGTGCGCCCTCGCATGAATGCGAGAGGAGCAACCTCAATCGAACCCTTCTCCATCAGCTTCAACACGCCTTCGGGTTCGAGCATGTCGTAAAGCGCGTCGTAGAGCGGACGGAGATACGGATCCACCTTGGCCATGAGGTCCCCGGGCAAGAACCCAAGCCGCTCCCCTGCTTCGACCGCCGGGCGGGTCAACACGATGCGAGACACCTGCTTCGCCAAGAGTGCCTGCACGGCAAGGGCGACGGCCAGGTAGCTTTTCCCGGACCCTGCGGGTCCGATGCCAACCGTAATGATGTTCGTGGCAATGGCATCGGTATAGCGTTTCTGCCCGCTGGTTTTGGGCTTGATGCTGCGGCCCTTGCCCGCTCGGAGAACCTCCGCAGTGAGCACCTGGGAGGGGCGTTCATCGTGTTGGACCATATCGATGGTTCGCAACAGGGCGGGGTTGTCGATCGGGAGCCCTGATTCGAGAAGCACGACAAGTTCTTCAAAAAGCTTTCCGACGCGGGGCGCATCGGTTCCCGATACGGAGATCTCGTTGCCGCGTACCATGATCGTCGAACTCGGGAACGCCGCCTCGATCGAGCGGAGATATTCGTCGCGGTGCCCGAGCAGACGCACCATCAGGTGATTGCCAGGAATCGACACGCGAACGGGTTCGCTGGGGCGCACAGGAGTTAAAGAGGTATCGGACGGCACGGCAACCACAATGGAATCCTTCGGTAGCCTACCCGACACCGTTGACCTTCACGACCCGTTCGGCCAGCCGAGACGACCTATCGGGCAAAGGGTGGCCATCCCATCGCTCGGCCGCCAATGACATGGAGGTGCAGGTGGGCAACGGAGTTGCCGGAGTCCTCCCCGACGTTGAACACCAGTCGGTATCCCGACGCATCGATCCCCTCACGCGTGGCCACCTCTTGCGCGGCGCGAAAGAGGGAGGCAACGTCGACCGCGTGATCGGCCTCGATTTCATGGGCGTTGGCGATGTGGCGCCGCGGAACGACAAGCACGTGTGTGGGGGCCGTTGGATTGAGATCGCGGAACGCAAACGCGAGTTCGGTTTCGAGCACCACCGTCGAAGGAATCGTTCCGGCCACGATGCGACAGAACAGACAGTCGGGGACAGTTGTGGGTGCAACAGGCATGCATCCACTCTACGTCCGGGCGTTCGGACTCGATGGGCAGGCATCCCGCTCGGCGCAGGATGACTCGGAGTTTGGAGACACGAGGGGTTCAGACATACGATGAACTGGCAGTCTCAGATCGGAATCGGAGAAACGACGAGGTGGACCGTTGAGTGGTGACGCCGAAGCGATCCGAAGAGTCATCGAGGCATTCGAGCGATCCACGTGGTCCGAAATCGACGTGCGCCTCCGGTCGACCCGTGTCCACCTGCGAGCCGATGGCGCAGCGTCGGCCGGGTCACGGCCAGCACCGGCCACCGAGTCAGCGCCGCCTGCGACCCCGAGCCCTTCTTACAGTGATGCAGCGAACGCGTCGACCACCTCGTACCCCTCAACAGCAGAAGAAATTGCACCCGATTCGGTAGTCGTGCGTTCACCGTCGCCCGGCATCTTCTGGCGTTCACCGCAGCCCGGTGTACCCCCGTTTGCCGATGTCGGCGAGCGCGTCGAGATCACCTCCACGCTGTGCATCGTCGAGGTGATGAAGTTGATGAACCACGTCAAGGCGGGGGTGGCCGGCACAGTTGTCGCCGTGTTCGGACGCGATGGCGTTGGCGTCGACAAGGACGAGCCGTTGTTCGCGATCGACACCGGTACCAACGCATCGTGAAGCCGGGCCCGATTCGACGCGTACTTGTCGCAAATCGTGGCGAGATCGCGGTGCGGATCATTCGGGCGTGTCGTGCCGAGGGGCTTGAAGCTGTGGTTGTCGTCAGTGATGTCGATGTCGACTCGCGTGCTGCGCAACTCGCCGATGATGTTGTCGCGATCGGCGGGCCGAGCCCGGCATCGAGTTATCTCCGGGTCGGCCAGATCGTCGCAGGAGCCCTGCTGGCCAAGTGTGATGCCGTCCATCCCGGCTACGGATTTCTGTCGGAGCAACCTGCACTCGCGCAAGCCTGCGCCGACAACGGACTGATCTTCGTCGGCCCGCCTGTCGAGGTGATCAGGCGAGGGGGCGACAAGGTAGAAGCGCGCGAGTGCGCCCAACTCGCCGGCGTGGCGATCGGCCCCGGTTCCAATGTGGTTGCCAACGCGGCCGAGGCCTCGCTCGTCGCCGGTCGTGTCGGTTTCCCCGTATTGTTGAAGGCAGCTGCTGGGGGCGGTGGGCGTGGAATGGTGAAGGTCTCTGACGAAGCCGACCTCCTCAATCGCTTCACCGTCGCGTCGAACGAAGCTCTGGCCGGATTCGGCGACGGGCGGCTGTATGTCGAACGATTTGTCGAGCATGCACGTCACGTCGAGGTCCAGCTGATGGGCGATGCACACGGCCATCTTGTTCATCTCGCGCACCGAGATTGCTCGGTCCAACGCCGATATCAGAAGGTGATCGAGGAAGCGACGGCATCAGCCGTTGCGCCGCATGTCCGCGAGCGAATCGCGCACGCTGCGGTCTCGCTCGGACGCCAGCTTGGCTACGTTGGCGCGGGCACCGTCGAGTTCCTTGTCGATCTCGACCGTGACGAGTTTTCCTTTCTCGAGGTGAACACCCGAATACAGGTTGAGCATCCGGTGACGGAGATGGTCACTGGCATTGACATTGTTCGCGAACAACTGCGGGTGGCCGCAGGCGCAGTGTTGTCGTTTACCCAAGACGACGTTGCAGTCGACGGACATGCGATCGAGTTCCGCATCAACGCGGAGTCGCCGACGTCGCGATTCGTGCCATCGCCGGGTCGGCTGACAACGTGGCGAGTGCCCGAAGGTCCGGGCGTCCGCGTCGACACCCACGCATTCGAGGGCTACGTCGTGCCCCCGTACTACGACTCGCTGTTGGCGAAGCTCATCGTGCACGGCCGCGATCGAGGACATGCGATGGAGCGCGCTCGCAGTGCGCTCGATGCTTTCACCGTGGACGGGATAGAAACCAACATTGCAATGCATCGAAGGATCCTCGGCCATCGCGACTTCGTCGCCGACACCGTCGACACACAATGGCTCGAGCGGGTGTTCCTGCCGGGTTTCGAACAGGAGGCTGCAGCCGACGATCACCTAACTGAAGGAGCACGCTGACGTGACCCACATCGACATCATCGATCAAACACTTCGCGACGGGCAGCAGAGCCTGTGGGGCATGCGCATGAAGGTCGCGCATCTCGCCGGTGTCGCCGAAGACATCGAGGCAGCCGGCTACCGCGTGGTTGATCTCACCGGGAGTTCAATATTCGAGTGCATGATGCGCTACAACCGCGAGGATCCCTGGGACGGACTCGACCTGTGGCGCACCTGGCTCCCGACGTCACGATTGCGCTCGGGATCGCGTTCGAACTGCATCGCCAAGTTCGGCCTCTCCCCGGATTCGTTGATGGATCTGTGGATCCGAACGCTGGCCAATCACGGCATCAATAGCTTCTGGATCTATGACTGTCTCTACAACATGGACAAGATGGAGAGGCTTTGTCGAACGGTCGCCGCTGCGGGGTGTGAGGTCGTCCCCGCAATCATGTATGGGATCAGCCCCGTGCACACTGACGGGTGGTTTGCCGATCGCATACGTGAATACAACGGCTGGGGCATCACGGACGCGATCTACTTCGAGGATGCGGCCGGCATACTCACCCCCGAACGAGCGAAGACGCTCTTTCCTGCACTCGTGGCGGCAGCCGGTGACGTTCCGATCGAAATTCAGTGTCACAACACGACAGGCATCGCCGGATACAACTACATGATCGGTGTCGAAGCCGGTGTGCGGGTCCTCCACACTGCGCCGGGGCCGATGGCGAACGGCCCGTCGTTGCCGTCGACAGAGCAGACGCTCGAGAACCTCAAATGGTCAGGTCACACCACCTCGGTCGACCTCGAGCGCGTGAGACGAATCAGCAGGCACATGCGCCGAGTGGCCGAACAAGAGGGTCACCTCATCGGCGTTCCCAACGAATACACCGTCTTCCCGTACAAGCATCAGCTTCCGGGAGGAATGACGGGCACGCTCAAGGCACAGCTTGCGCAATACGACATGGCCGACCGGTTCGAGGAGGTGCTCGAAGAAGTCGTGCAGGTCCGGGCCGACCTTGGCCATCCCATCTCGGCCACGCCGTTCTCGCAGCTGATGGGGATCCAAGCCGTCCTCAACATCGTCACCGGCGAGCGCTACAGCACGGTGCCCGACGAGATTCTCGTCTACGTACTCGGCCACCTCGGCAAGCCGCCCGCCCCGATTGACCCGAACGTGCTCGACCGCATGCTCTCGACCGATCGGGGCAAAGAGGTGCAACAGTGGTCGCCACCCCAACCCACCATCGAAGAACTCAAGATCGAATATGGCGATCGCACCATGTCCGACGAGGAACTCTTGCGCCGCTATCTCGTGCCGCTCCCGGACGTGGAGGCCACTCGCGCAGCAGGACCTGCGAAGCGCACGTACGATTTCGACCTGCCGGGCGTTCCCGAGTCCTTGGTCCACCAGTTGATGGCGACGTCGAGAGCGACGTTCGCGCACATCGAGATTGGTGAGACCACCCTGTCACTGAGCCGCTGAGACGACCGAAGGAGAACCGCATGACCACATATGAGTTCGACACCACGCTCGATCCGAACTATCCCGTGCTGACACGTGGCAACGCCGGCGAGATCATGCCCGACATCGTGTCGCCCCTCTCGGCGACCCTGTTCTTCCCCCCTCTGGAACGAGGTTGGCGGCGCTCTTTCACCGAGACCTGGGACGTGATGGCGTGGCCGCAGTGCCCGACCACGTTCGCCCCGATCGTCGGCGGGCGCTTCTACATAAACATCTCGGCGTTCCGCCGTCTCGCCGATCTCACACCAGGGACCAGCCCCGAGGACATCGATCGCACGCTCTTCGCGGCCGGGGGCATCACTCTCGACCGGTACACCGCTCCTGACGAGCCGGGTTATGGCGAACGCGGTGTGCGCATCGCCGCCGCAACCGCGGAGTTCCTCGCCCATCCACCAGTTGAACGAGTCGCCAACGAGCATGCAACCGCGCAGTCGCGGCGAGCCGAAGGCCGACTACTACGGGCCTCGAGTACGTCGGCCGAACTGCTGGCTCGAATCAAGGCCCTCATCCCCGTCAATGAATCCGACTTCGTCACGCTCTTCATCGGATCGTCCATGAGCCCCGTCGCACTCGGCTCGCTGCAAGCGGGCCTCATCGAAGTGTACGGAGACGCCGGGTACGAGCACGGCCGGAGGGCCGTGGCGGGCGTCGGCGGAATCGAGTCGGCAAACGCCGGTCGCGCCGTCGCTGCGTTGGCCCAGGTCCCCGCCGACGAGTTCGAGGCCGCGTTCGCAAAGGTGCTCCAGGAATACGGATTTCGTGGCGTCAATGAATGGGAGATCGCGTCGCCGTCGTGGGAGATTCGGCCCGACGTGCTGCGTCGGGCGATCGCCGCGGCCCGCGCCGGAACCGTCGAACGGGCCCCCCAGACGATTCGCGAGGCCGCGCTCGAACAGTTCATCCGCGACGACGTTCGCTCCAAGTTCGCAGACCTTGACCTCTGGCTCGATCGTTGCACTGCGTGGCTGGCGATTCGCGAACGTACGAAGGCGACATGTGTACTTACGATCAACGAACAACGTCTTGACGCGCTCGAACTTGGTCGTCGACTCGTCGGGGACGGTCTCCTCGCCGATCCGGCTGATGTGTACTTCCTTACCCACGAGGAGTTGACGACGGCGGTCGAGCAACGCCGTGTCGACGGCTCGGGAATCGACCGCCGCAAGCGTGTGCGGGTGTACCTCGAGGAACACCGGGAGCCATTGTTCGCCGTCGCCGGAGAAGTGCCGCCGGTCGATGCGTGGCCCACACACGCTCGCCCCGACGCCACAGGAGACGGCGCCGATTCAGGCGTCGTCGAGATCTCCGGAGCACCGGGGAGCCCGGGGATGGCGACAGGCCGGGCGAGGGTGGTACTTGATGCCTACGCCGACGAGCCGACGCAGCACGGTGAGGTGCTCGTGGCTCCAATCACCGACCCCGGATGGATGCACCTCTTCGTCGGAGCGGTCGCCGTTGTCGCCGAGATGGGTGGCGAGTTGAGCCACACCATGATTGTGGCCCGCGAACTCGGGATACCAGCCGTGGTGGGCGCCGTCGGAGCGACGACCGCGATCCGCACCGGTGACATGGTCGAAGTCGACGGGTCGTCGGGCGTGGTCCGAATCGTCAGGGACGGGGCGAACATGACGGATTCTGTCGTCGAGACTCCCTAATTCGCCTGGTGCCTGCTGTACCTGCGTTCACGTTGCGCCGAGGGCCTACTAGCTTCGGACCCTGTGCCTGAAGGACACACCATTCATCGTTTGGCCAAGGATCACACCGCGGATCTGGTCCGTCAGTCCCTAGGCGTTTTGTCGCCACAGGGTCGCATGGCCGACGGCGCGGCAATTCTTGACCGGATGGTGCTCGCCGCCGTCGACCCGTACGGCAAACACCTCTTCTACCGCTTCGGGCATCGTCGCCCGGACAAGGCAGTAACTTTGCACGTGCATCTTGGCCTGTTCGGAAAATTTCGCCGTCAGACGAGTCCCCCGAAAGAACCGGTCGGCGCGGTGCGGCTGCGCATGATCGGAGAACGCTGGACCGTCGATCTGAGCGGACCAACAGATTGTCGAATTATCGAGCCGGATGAAGAAGCAACAATTCGTGCTCGCTTGGGACCGGACCCCATTCGCACCGACTCCGATCCCGAGGTGGCCTGGAGCCGCATCGCTCGACGCCGGTCGTCGATCGGCGAAGCACTTATGGACCAAAAAGTCATGGCCGGTGTGGGCAACGTCTATCGAGCGGAAAGCTTGTTCGTCCACGGAATTCACCCCCTAACGCCGTGTGCGGCCATTGACCGGCCGACCTTCGATTCGCTGTGGGGAACCCTGGTTGCCATGCTTCGACAAGGCGTGACCGACAACCGCATCATCACGGTTACTCGCCCCGAAATCACCGAATACTTCGGAAAGACTCGATCTCGCATTGCGGGCAAAGAGGCCGTCTACGTCTACAAGCGCGAGCGGTGCTTGCGCTGCCAGAGCGAAATCAATCGCTGGGACCTGGCGGGTCGTTGGGCCTATGCCTGCCCGACCTGCCAACCCCCGGCTCGGTAGCAGCGCTCGACCAACAGCGCCTTTGTCAGCAACGCACACATAGCTTCAGCACACATAGCTTCAGGGCACATAGCTTCAGCGCACATAGCTTCTTCGGACAAGCGGCTGAGCCAGACGACTCATTCGCTTACGAATGAGCATTCACCCTTGATCACAAGCACACCTATCACTACTCTCAGTGGTCGTGACCCGTGAAACTTCTCAGCACCTGGCGGACGTGTTGCGGCGCGAGGATGCATGTGCCCCTGACCCCTGGTCCCGTCTTCTCGACACTGCGGCTCTCGACGCTGCTCGCCAGACCCGCGAGTTCGCGAGGTGGGATCGCCTCGCCGAGGTCGAGTCTGCTACCTGGGCCGGTCTTCTCATCGACATGATGGAAGGCGCGCATACGATCTCCATCCGCACCGGAATCGGACAGACCCTTGTCGGCCATATTCGAGCGGTTGGCGCAGACTCCGTTGCACTCGTCCACAACACCGAACTTGTCGTCTTGACGTTTGATGCGATCGCAGCCATTGAGTCACTTCATGAGGATGTCGATGCGCTCAGCGAACGGACACCGTCGTCGTTTTCGCTCCGATCATGCATCCAGCGGGCGGCCGAAGAGCGCCCCGATGTTGTGATCAGCCTCGCCAGCTCGGGGCAGGTACTCACCGGCCGACTCCGCTCCTGCGGCGCTGACCTGTGCACGCTCACTGCCGTCGAATTTTCCCGAAAGCGAACACACGTCGCATTGAGCGCCATCGCAATGATTCGGATACTCCCGTGAGTACCCGGAAGCTAATCGACCTCGAGCACCTTGGCGTCGGGGTACAGATGTTCAAGAGTGCCTGGTTCGATTCGTGCGCCGGCGATGAACGAGTCAACTTCGTGTTCCTGAAGTCGAATGACACGCCCGAACTTGTACGCAGGCAACGAGCCTTCATCGATGAACTTGTAGAGAGTCCGCAGCGAGACGCCCAGGCGCGCCGCAGCGTCGCCTGTGCTCAACCAACGAATCTCCGCAGAACCCATGGCTTCAGAGTACCCGGTGTCACCCGGCCCACTTTCGCCACGGGCGCCCCTTACATTCAAACCAACGCAGCGAGGAGCCCCGGGCAATGAGCGCCCCTGTCGACACGACCTTAGACCTCGACCGGGCATCGGACAGCAGCGACGAAGCCGGGGTAACGACCTCGGGGCGGCGATTGCTCGCCGGACGACCCGGGGTCATGCCGAGCAGCCGAGCGGTTCTCGGGTCTCTTCTCTGCATGATGGCTGCACTCCTCACGTTTGCAGCATTCCAAGAAGCCAATCGCCCTCCTCGCACCTCCTTTGCCGTGGCGGCCCGAGACCTTGCCCCCGGGGATGTTCTACGCCCAAGTGACTTCGAGTTCGTCGCAATATCGCTCCCGTCGAGTCAACGGACACAGGCGGTCGAAGACGTCGCAGCGTTGGAGGACACCACCGTCTTGGGTCCGGTTGCCAACGGGGAGTTGCTACAGCGCGGGATGCTGGTTCGCCGGTCCACCCCGGACCGAATCGTAAGCTTCCCGATGAAAAGTGCCTACGCATTGGCCGGCCGCCTCCGCATCGGCACCCGGGTTTCGATTTATGCAACATTGGAGTCTGATACTGACCCGGTCGCACTTGTGGCTCAAGACGTTCTCGTGACTCGTGTCGATAGTCTCAGCGAGTCGCCAGACGCGACGATCGTTGTCACGGTTGCGATCCCCCCATCAGCGAACGAGTCGCAACTCGTCGCAGCGGCGGCGACCGCCAAGCTCGTCCTTGTGGAGGAGGGGCTGGAGCTGGACTCGACACAGAAGGCGAACCCCGCATCTCAGACAAGCGAGAACCAACTCCGACCGTCGACGCCATGACCGCTCGATACGTCGTCGTCTCTGCTGCTCGTCCACGATCATCATGGTTTGTGCACGTCGCACAATGGGCCAACACAGGAGCGCTGCCGATTGACTTCGTGAAATGCGTGAGTCCTGACGAAGTCGTCATGAAGGCCAAGGGCACTCGAGCGTTCAGCGCTGCGTTGCTCGATGGCGGCATGGCCGGACTCGATCGAGATGTCTTCGCAAACCTTCGAGAAAATGGGGTGGCGGTCATCGTGGTGAACGATCCACGCGTCACGCGCGATTGGCGAGCGCTCGGTGCCCAGGCTGTTCTTGATACCGACCTGACGAAGGCCGAGCTGCTCGACGCGCTCGTCGATCACTCCGACCTTGTTCCCGACGGTGTTCTTCCGATCGACGAACTTCCTGAAATCTACGCCGCAATGTCCCCAATTCGCGGAACGATAGTTGCCGTCGTCGGCTCCGGCGGGACAGGATCGACCACCGTCGCAATGGCCCTAGCCGAGGGGTTCGGACGCCACTTCGGAACCAAAGGACAGACCGTTCTCGGCGACTTCTGTCTCCGCGCAGAGCTTGCCATGCTGCACGACACACAGCACATTTCGCCCGGACTCCAAGAGCTCGCCGACGCGCATCGCCTGGCTACGCCGAAACCAGAACAGGTCCGCGACATGTGCTTCGACGTGGCAGGGCGTTCCTACGATCTGCTGATTGGCCTCCGACGAAGACGACTCTGGACAACGGTTCGCCCTGCGGCCTGTACCCAAGCCCTTCACGGTCTCGCGGACACATATTCTGCAGTCGTCCTTGACACTGACGATGACTTCGAAGGCGAAGCCGAGACGGGTTCAACCGACGTCGAAGACCGGAACTTCCTGGCGCGCACTGCCATCGCACATGCCGATCACGTTATTGCGGTCGGGCATGCATCGCTCAAGGGACTCCATGGGCTCTGTCGAGTCATCGCTGAATTGCGCGAATTCGGCGTTTCCCCCTCGAACATCCACCCGGTACTCAATTTCGCACCAAAGTCAGCCCGGACTCGAGCCGGATACACGCGAGCTCTGGCCGACCTACTCGGAAGCGATCTCCAGGTTGCTCCTCCGTTGTTCATTTCCTTTCAGCCGGTCGACGACAGCGTTCGTGCCGTCGCTCCCCTTCCCGATGGCGTGGTGCGACCGGTGACGTCATTGATTCCGCGCTTCGAACGAGACCCTGTAGCGCGGCGGGGTCCACGATTCGAACGCATCACTCCCGGATTCCTCCGGAGAACGGCTACGGAATAATGGGTGCGCATATTATTACCGCGGACCGTTCGCCGCTCGTTGAGATAGAAGAACTCGTACAGGACAAAGCCAAAGATTTGCAGCTCGACCTTGATGCCGGCGGACGAACGACGCTCCGACACCTCATCGAGACAGAGATACAAAACTGGATAATCGCGTTTCAGCGCGGCGTTCGCGGACAGGACATCACAGACGCAGAGGCGCTCGCCGAGCGGGCAATGCGCAACCTCGCCGGGTACGGTCCCCTGGACACGCTGCTCGACGACGACGTGTACGAGATCATGATAAATGCTCCGTCGTCGATTTTCGTGAAACGTCATAGTGGCGTCGGGGGCTATCACAACGAGGTGTTCCACGATGACGAACACGTGACTCGGACCATTACCAAGATCCTCGACGACGCAGGCGGGGCACACCGAAAACTCGACCCGTCCGAAGGATTGCAGGACGCTCAGCTGGAGTCCGGCGCCCGAATGCATATCGTGCACGCCGACATCGGACGCGACGCACACATGATCATCAATATTCGTAAGTTCACTGGTGTTTCGGTAACGTCGCTCGGCGAACTCGTGGGGCGCAACATGCTTGAGGCACCGGTGGCCGAATTCCTTCGAGCCTGCGTGAAGGCGAAGACCACCATGGTGTTCGCAGGAGCGCCCGGCAGCGGAAAGACAACAATGCTTTCGTGCTGTGCCGCCGAGCTCGACCCAAACCTGCGGGTAGTCGTAGCGGAGGAAGTGTTCGAGGCCGATATACCCCTCGCCAATGTGGCGTCTATGCAGACCCGCCCCGCTCGCACCGACCGCCGAGAGGCCGACCTCCGACGCCTGGTCGCTGGGTTTCTTCGGATGGCGCCAGACATTGCCATTGTCGGTGAGGTTCGTGACCGGGAGGCCCTTCCCCTGTTGCTGACTCTGTCGTCGGGGATCAAGGGCTTTACGACCCTGCACGCTGGTTCGGCTCGACAAGCACTCACGCGCTTGCGATTTGTCGCCCAACTCGCCGAAACGTCGAACGACCTCCCGATGAGTGCACTCAATGCGTTGATTGCCGAAGCCATCGACATTGTGGTGCACTGCGCTCGAACCCCGCACGGCCTTCGAGTCACCGAGATCATCGCGGTCGAAGAGCAACACACGGGCCCTGATGCGACCGCCTTCACGGTCACTGATCTGTTTCGTCGGATGTCACCCCACGCCCCACTCACCTGGACCGGTGTCATTCCCGTTCGCTTGACCCGAATCCTCGAAACGGCAGGGTTCGATGCGCCGGCGCTGCTCGCAAACGCCGACCGATCAGGCTTCGGCGATCCACGTCTTGACGCCGTCGAGTTCTCTCGAAAGGGGGGAGCACGGTGACGAAACTCCCGCTCGCAATCCTGTGCGCGGTCAGCGGCTGTTACCTACTCTTCAGCGCGCTTGCGCTTGGCCGACGATCAGTCGTCGTTCGTAAGTCGAGAAACCGGAGGAGACCCTCAGCATCAGATTGGCTCGCCCAGGCTGGAATGATGGATGTTCGCCCCGTCGAGTTCTTCCTGGTCGAAGTCGTCGTGCTGGCCGGTGCAGCAGTGATGTTTTGGGTCATCTTCAGCGGCGTGGCCGCTCCGGTCCTCGGAGGCGTGTGTGTCTCGACGGCCCCTGTCGCAACCTATCGGGCTCGTCGGGCCGTTCTTCGAGAAGCAGCCCGGGAGGCTTGGCCCACATTGCTCGAAGAGATCCGCCTTCGCGCGGGTGCCGTCGGCCGTTCGCTTCCTGTGGCTACGTTCGAGGCGGGCCGCACAGCACCCACTTCACCGATGAGGAAGGCTTTCGAGGCGGCCAATCGTGAATGGATGCTTACGACCGACTTCGTACGGGCAACGGCAGTGCTCAAACGCCGCTTGGCCGATCCGACGGCGGACACCATCTGCGAAACGCTGCTTGTCGCTCATGAGCTCGGCGGCAACGACATCGACGCGCGTCTGAAGGCCCTTATCGAAGATCGCCGGACGGATCTTCGACATCGTCAAGAAGCGCGAAGCCGTCAGGCCGGTGTGAGATTCGCCCGCTGGTTTGTATTGATCGTTCCGTTCGCCATGGCGCTGGTCGGCCTCGGCATCGGAGATGGTCGGGCGGCGTATAGCTCCCCGGGGGGACAGATCGCAGTTGGGACAAGCATCGCACTGACATTCCTGTGCTGGATTTGGGCGAGCCGCATCATGGGTCTCCCCGACGACCAACGGGTGTTCCAGAAATGACGCGAATGTTGCTTCTCGCTGCCGGCCTCGGTTGGATTGGACTGGCTTTGCTGTTTTCGCTCGTACCATTCCTGCAGCGTCAATCGCTCGCCGAACGTTTGCGCACGTACACCCCAACAGCTCCGACGCGAAGCCCGAGAATCCGGACCGCTCGCTCGCTTCGAGATGTCATAGGCCCGCTTGCCGTGCTTCTCGGTGGGACAATCGCAAGGGCATTTGGCGTAAACGAGGATCTCCGCGACCGTCTCCGACGAGTTCACGCAACCGAATCGGTGACCGAGTTCCGAATACGACAGGTTGTCGCCGCGCTCTGGTGCACACTGGGAGCCAGCATCGTGCTCGGCCTACTCCGTGTTCCTCTCATTGTATGTCTACTTACTATATGGATCGCGCCTCTATTCGGTCTTCTGTGGGTCGAGCAGTCACTTGCTCGAAGGTCCGACCGTTGGAAGAAGTCCCTGGAGACAGAACTTCCGGTTGTTGCTGAGCAACTCGCGATGCTCCTGTCGGCTGGCTTCAGTTTAAGCAACGCTCTCAGCAGGCTGTCGCGACGGGGAACCGGTTCGACGCCAGCCGACTTTCGACGGGTCATGTTACGTATTCGTCAAGGGTTGAGCGAAGCCGACGCATTGGATGAGTGGGCGAGGCTTGCCGAGGTGCCTTCCGTGACTCGACTCGCTGGAGTCCTTCGGATGAGCACGGAGGCCGCCGATCTCGGTCGACTAGTCAGCGGCGAGGCAAAGGTAAGCCGGGAGGAAGGTCACCGACGTCTGCTTGCGACGATGGAACGCAAGGCCCAGGCGGTTTGGATTCCAGTAACCGTCGCCGCACTCGTCCCCGGGGTAATCGTCATGGCCGTCCCCTTCCTTCAGGCGCTATCGGTCTTCTCCGACTCTTGATTTGTCGTTCTCTGCAGTACCAAACATCAACTGAACACGAACAAAGGAACTCCAATGGAATCACTACTTGCGGCCACCATAAGCACACAAATCGTTCTCACCCAGTTCAGCCAGAACTTCAAGGACAAGCTCAAAGGTCGAGAGGCAAACGAACGCGGCGAAGGAGTCATTTCCGCCGCTATCGCCGTGATGATAATGGCGGTCATCGGTGGACTTATGTTTGTTGCCTACCGAGCACTGTTCAAGGACTCGGAAACCAAGGTAAGAGAAGTTATCGACGGCGTGACGGCCTAGCCCTCCACAACTCGCCTTCGAGACTCGATTCCCATGGGACGCTCACGGCGTCGATACCAACTTGGTGAAGCAGGCGTGGCCTACTTCACCACAATGTTGGGAGCGCTCATCATGTTGTTGACTCTTTTGACGGCAACACACGTGATCATCAACCTTCAACGACGATCGGTCATTCATGCCGTTGCCGTGGAGGCGGTTACCAGCGCAGCGAAGGAGGGCGGTTCACGAACCGACCAAGACGCTCGGCTTCGGCGGCTACTCGGCAATACGGCCGGCTGGAACTGGTCCGATGGCGGGGCCGACGTGGTGTTACGACTCACCGCCAAAGGCGTTCCGCTCATCGGCGTTGGACCACTGCGCAACCTCTCGGACATAACGATTGAAGTTCGAGCCCGACGCGAGGAATTCGCGTGACAGGGCGAATTTGTCGGACTCGTCGAAAGAGTCATTCCAGCGAAGCGGGTCAGGCCGGTGCCGAAATCCTGTTCTTCGCACTGATTCTCTTTACCGCAATGATTCTGGTGGTTGTCAACGCGTGGGCGACCGTCGACACAAAGTTCATGGTGACGGCGGCCGCACGGCAAGCAACCCGCGCCTACGTGGAACAGTCCCAAGCCGGTGCTGCTGCATTTGCGGCACGCAAGGCGTCTGACGACGTGTACATGAGCTATGGCGCAAACCGCCAGAACGAACTGCCCATCGAGATCAACGCCACGTTCGGAAGGTGCGAACGGGTCTCCGTACGGGCGTCGTATCAAATTCCAGCCTTGCGTCTTCCGTTCGGCGTCTCCATCGGTACACGCGTTGTGGCGAGCACCCACAGCGAATTGGTCGACCCCTTCCGCTCCGGAATAGACAGCGAAGTAGGTGGAGACTGTGCTGCATAAGGAGACGGAGCGAGGTTCGGCCCTCTTGCTTGTACCCGTGACGTTCCTCATCGTCATCATGCTCGCGATATTCGCTCTCAACAGCGCGCTTACCTTCTTAGCTGTACAAGAGTTGGAGCGCCGGGCATCGAGTGCCGCGAACGATGCTGTTTCGGCATTAGAGCGAAATAGCTACTTTGACCAGGGCGCGTACGAACTCGATGGTGCTGCAACCAAATCGTTTGCAGGTATGTCGTCGGCGAACAGAACGCACGACTCAACCGACAAGCGGGGCGAGACCGCGATCGTCGTGGAGCGAATCGGACCCACCACCGTTCGAGCCACGGCAACGGGACGATCGCTGAGCTTCTTCAGCAAACTGCTGCCCTGGTCCGATGATGACCTATCCATATCTGTAGAAGCGGAGGCCGAAAGCCAATGACATTGATGAACGACCAATCGACGAGGCACCGCCGAGCCACGCCATCGAGCGCCTTGGCTCGACTTTTCTTCGGTCTTGCCGCTTCGCTCGCTGCGCTGGTGCTGGCCTGGCAGCAGGGCCGAGGCCCGTTGGGGACGCCACCGACGGCAGGTCTGCATTTTGACACCATCGAGCGTTGGTATCGCCAACGAACCCCGATCGAAATGAGCCTCGGCATCATCCGAGTGATCACGCTGATCGCAGCAGTCGGCGCAGTCGTGGTCTTTGGGCTTGCTCTGCTGAGCGCCATCTTGGCGCGAACGACACGCTCGCCGTTGCAACGACTGAGCCTTTCGTTCGCCGCATTACTTCCCCGCCGTCTTCGCCGTTTGCGCGATCTTGCGGCGGGCGTCGGCCTTAGCGCTGCGCTCGGCCTCGGGCCACTGATCGGAGCGCACGCCGCGACCCCGCCTCGCAGCGCTACGGCCGGCGAAGAGCGGACAACGATCGCCGCCGACAAACGATCGCCGATTGCACCCATCGACGTTCGTAGCGCCGGCGACCCCACGAGCGGTCAGGAGTGGCCCGACGTTCGTCGGAGGAGTCCCACGACGTCGCGAACACCGGCGACGCCTGCGACAACAACAAACACAAAAACAAACACAAAAACTAAGACGGCGCCCGCGACCACACCGACCACACCGACCGCACCGGAGGCGACCACACCGACCACACCGGCCACACCGGCGGCGACCACACCGACCACACCGACCATACCCGGGACCACGCCCCCAAAACCGGCGTCAGTTTCACCCGCGTTGCAGCCATCCCCACCGACCGCAGGCAACGTCGTCGCCTACCTCGTACGCCCTGGTGATTCGTTTTGGTCGATCGCAGAGGAGATCGTCCTTCGGGCGAATCCCCACGCCCCCGAATCAGCAATTGCGCACTACTGGAAGGCACTTATCGCGGAAAACCGGGCGCTCCTCCCCGACCCGTCGAATCCAGACGTTCTCCTCGTCGGGACGACTATTCGTCTCCCGAAAACGGGGTAAACCGAAAGAATGGTCGGATCGACGGAGGGCTCCCCTAGGATTGTCGGCATGGAACTTGCAGGTGCGTCAGAGGCAGAACATGAATCACCATCGACCGGTCGCCCATGGTCGCCGGCGAGTTGGCGTGATTTTCCGGCCGCGCAGCAACCCGACTGGCCAGACCTTGGCGCCGTCGATTCGGTTCACAAGCGCCTAAGCGCTGTCCCACCACTGGTGTTCGCTGGCGAGGCCCGCAACCTGACCAAGGCACTGGGCCGCGTGGCCCGCGGAGAAGCATTCCTGCTCCAGGCAGGCGATTGCGCGGAGAGCTTTAACGACGCTACCGCTCCAGCGATCCGCGACAAGCTCAAAGTCATCCTCCAGATGGCTGCGGTTCTCACTTACTCCTCCGGAGTGCCTGTCGTGAAGGTCGGCCGCATCGCCGGTCAGTTCGCGAAGCCCCGCAGTTCGCCCACCGAGAAGGTCGGCGATCTAGTCCTTCCGTCGTTTCGCGGACACATCGTCAACGACGATTCCGCTGATCCCAGTTCGCGGATCCCGGACCCGGAACGGATGATGACGGCTTACAACCAGTCGACGTCGACGCTGAATTTGTTACGTGCCTTTACCAAAGGCGGCTTTGCCGACCTCACCCAGGTCCACGCCTGGAACCAGCAGTTCGTTGCCGCCTCACCCCAGGGCCAGCGCTACGAAAGCCTTGCGGCGGGAATCGATTCAGCGTTGCGTTTCATGCAGGCCTGTGGCATCGACCTGTCGGAGTCCGCTCCGATCCACCAGGTCGACTTCTACACGTCGCACGAAGCGCTGCTGCTCGGCTACGAGGAGGCGCTGACTCGCCGCGACTCACTCACCGGCGATTTCTACGACTGCTCGGCGCACATGTTGTGGATCGGCGAACGAACCCGCAAGCTCGACGAGGCCCATGTCGAGTTTCTCCGGGGCGTCCACAACCCCCTCGGCTGCAAGGTTGGGCCGACCGCAACTACCGACGAAGTCCTGGCCCTGTGTGACGCACTCAATCCGGGCCGCATCCCCGGCCGACTTACCCTGATTTCGCGGATGGGGGCAACGAAAGTCGACGACACTCTTCCGCCGCTGCTTCGTGCCGTCCGAGACTCGGGCCATCCCGTAGTCTGGGCATGTGACCCGTGCCATGGAAACACCTTCACCAGCGCAGGCGGATTGAAGACACGCCATTTCGATGACGTGATGACCGAGGTTCGAGGGTTTTTCGCTGCGCACCAGTGCGAAGGAACTTGGCCGGGTGGACTCCATGTTGAGCTCACCGGCGACAACGTGACCGAATGTCTCGGCGGATCCGACGATCTTCTCGATGCAAATCTGTCGCAGAACTACACGACCGTTTGCGATCCCCGCTTGAACGCTCACCAGTCACTCGACCTTGCATTTGAGGTCAGCGAACTGCTCCGCACCTAGGCACCGCTATGGCCGCCGCATCGCGCCCACCACGGGGAAAGCTCCATTACGCGTGGGTTGTTGCGTTCACGACATTGATTCTGCTTCTGGTCTCGTCGAGCACGCGAGGAATGTACTCGCTCCTCATAGGTCCACTTATGGATGAGTTCGGATGGAGTCGCTCGGCTGCATCCTTTCCTGCGTCGATAAACATCTTGGTGTTCGGACTCATGGGACCGTTCGCCGCGTCGCTCATGGCGAAGTTCGGACTCCGCCGGGTGGTGAGCGGTGCGCTGTCGGCGGTTGCCTTCGGAGCGATGCTTTCCTCCCAGGTCCGTGCGCCATGGCAACTCGGCATCTCGTGGGGCATTGTCACTGGCATCGGCATGGGCTGCATGGCCTCGATTCTTGCCTCGACCGTCGCATCGACCTGGTTCGTGAAACGTCGAGGTCAAGTCACCGGATTGTTGATGGCTGCCACCACCGCCGGGCAGTTGATATTTACCCAGTTGAACCGCAAACTCATTGACGGGAATTCCTGGCGTTACGCCACCGGCGCGGTCGCCGTGGCTACCGTCCTCGGTTTGCCGTTGGCGATTGCGTTTCTGAGGGATCGGCCCGAAGATAAGGGGCTCTCCGCGTACGGTGCGCCGGCAGGCTACGTGACTCCAGCGAAACCGGGCGGTGCAGTGAAGCTGGCATTCACGACGCTTCGCAGCATCCGAGGATCGGGAATGTTCTGGGTTCTGTTCGGGAGTTTTTGGGTCTGTGGCGTGACTACATCGGGGCTGGTGCAAACCCACTGGTTCGAGGCAACCTCTGACCACGGCTTCTCGAAGCTCGCTGCCGCAAACCTCCTCCTGGTCGTCGGAATCGGCGATCTCCTCGGCTCGGTCGGCTCTGGTTGGTTGTGCGATCGCGTCGATCCCCGGAAACTGCTGTTTGCCTTCTACGGACTTCGGGGGCTATCCCTCTTCGCTCTTGAGAACGTCCTGAATCTCGGCGGCAAGAACATTGCCTTGCTGGCTGTGATCACCTTTTATGGACTCGATTGGGTCGCAACCGTGCCGCCGACGATTGCACTGGCCAATCAGCTCTTCGGCAGCCAACGCGGTGGCATCGTGTTCGGATGGCTCTTCGCAGCCCATCAATTGGGTGGAGCCCTGGCCGCCTGGCTCGCCGCCGCAGCGCGCGACTGGACTGGAAGCTATCAACTGTCCTACATCGTAGGTGGCGTACTTTGCATTGCTGCGGCGTTCGGAGCGCTGGGGATCGGGCGTAAGCCGCACGACTTCGCACGGGAGAACGCGCCCACGGTTCACCCCGGGTTCGCCTGATGTTCGCCAGCCACGGGTAACGTCATAACCAATGTCTGACTCCGAATGGTTCGACGACCACATCGTCACGGAGCGCTCCCGGGCGTGGGCCGCCACCATGGACGGACATGAAGCCGACGAGGTCCGAACTGCGCATCAAGATAGCTCTGCGCGCATAGCACCTCGCCGTGCGCTCCTTCGTGAGGAACGCGAAGCCGAACTCGATGCGTCTCTCGTTTTCGGAGCGACCAGACCACGGGGTTCGGGCACCCGTTCGCGAGAAGAGGCACCAGATCCGGTTCGTACCTGCTTCGAACGCGACCGCGACCGAATCCTGCACGGTTCGGCCTTTCGGCGCCTGTCCGGAAAAACACAGGTCTTCATTTTTCCGACCGATCACCAGCGAACTCGCATGACCCATGCCCTCGAGGTCGCGCAGGTCGCGCGGTCCATTGCGCAGGCGCTTCGTTTGAACATTGCTCTCGCGGAGGCAATTGCGCTTGGCCACGACTGCGGTCACGGACCGGGCGGTCACGCCAGCGAAGACGCTCTCTCACCCTTCATCGATGAGGGCTACGACCACGCTGTCTGGGGCGCCGACGTCGTCCTTGCTCCGCTGAACCTCTGCACGGAAACGTTGGACGGGATTCGAAATCACTCGTGGTCGCGTCCCGCACCACGAACTCCGGAGGGCGAAGTCGTGAGCTGGGCGGACCGTATCGCATACGTGTGTCACGATTTCGAGGACGCCGTGCATACCGGTCTCGTCAGAACCTCCGACCTTCCACCGATTGTGCAGGAAGTGTGCGGCACGAGTCGTTCAAGTCAGCTCAACTCCTTCATCGTGGCAATGGTGACGGCAACGGCATCGACCGGCGTCATATCCATGACTGACCAAACCGCAAAGGCCCTCGCCGAGTTTCGACGCTGGAACTACGAGAACATATATCTTCGTCCCGCGTCGGTAAGCCAGGCGCTCGCTGTTCACCGTCTCCTCCAAGCGCTCGTCGAGCACTACGCGACAACGCCCCATGACCTACCCGACGGCGCTGATCTCGCCCCGAAGTCGCCGGAAGCGTTCCGGCTCGCTGTCGGCTACGTCGGCGGCATGACCGACCGGTTCGCCTGCGAGACCGCTGTCACGAAGATCGGCTGGAGTCGTTCTGACCTGCCGCAGGGCATCGGCGTGGTTCGTTTGTAATACGAGTGGGCGGCGGCCTCCATCCGCGCCTCACGCCTTACGTCGAGGCGACGGAAAATCCATCCGGGTCAGAGTGAGGCAGAATCATGGCTATGACCCTGAACATGAACGATGCAGTCGTAGCTCTTCGCTCTTTCGGTCGACGGTACGGCGAGGTTGTAAATGGCCCCGTCGGAGACGAAGCGTGGGAAGGAAAAGTACGGGCCACACCCCCCAAAGGAGGCTCGGCGCTGGCCCATGTCCTTTTCGCCACAGAATATCTACGCGCGCTTACGAAGGCTCTCACTGCGATGCCTTCCACCAAAGAACCTGTGTTGACCACGCCACATCTCAGCGAACCCGCAGCTGACGCCGACCCGACGAAGCTCATCGCCGATCTCAAGGCGGCCGGCGCCAGTGCTGGCGACGCACTCGACGCGCGATCCCACGACGACTACGACCGTTCGTTCACCTTCGATGGCAAACTCGTGGAGATTCGTTCCGTTGTGGAAACGGTCGTGCAAAGGTGCGTCGCCGGACTCAAGTTGGCCGATCAAGCGATCCAGGATGCTGCGAGCGGTCGCTAGGCAAGTTGCTCCACGAAGCGTTCGAGTTGACGCAGGTTGCGACACTCGTAAACCCCGTCGGTGTGATTGCCGTATTCGCTCAGAATGGAATCGCCGGTGTTCCAATAGCTCTTCGGCTCCGGGTTCAACCAGTAGACGTGTCGTGCCCGCTTCGCTATTTCTTTCACAACCCAGGCTTGTGATGCGTGATAATTGTTCCGAGCATCGCCCAGAAGAATCACCGTCGTCTTGGGTGAAATCTCTTTGCCGTACTTCTCCCAGAACACCTCGAACGCGTGGCCGTAATCGGAATGGCCATCGACCCAGATCACGTCGGCTTCGGTGTTGACGCGATGCACTGCTTCGGTGATGTCTTCGACCCCCTCGAAGAAACGGGTCACTTCATCGAGACCGTCGATGAAGACGAACGAACGAACCTTCGAGAACTGACCGGAGATCGCGTAGACCAACTGCAGCGTGAACCGAGCGAATGCCGCGACGGACCCTGAGATGTCAGCGATCACGAAGATCTCCGGTTTCGCGGGACGCGGGTACTTGAACTTCGGGTCGGCCGGAACACCACCATAGGACAGCGACGTTCGAACGGTTCGTCGGAAATCCAACGGGCCTTTGCGACCATGTCGACGTTTGCGGGCCAGACGCACGGCCAACTTCCGGGTGAGCGGATAAATCGCCTTTCGAAGGTTGACCATCTCCTCTCGCGTCGCGTGCATGAAGTCGACGTCTTCGGGCAACGGTTTGCGCAGCGTCTTGGCCATCGCTTCGGCACCACGATCGGCCACGAGTCGCCGCCGAATCTCAGCTTCGATTTCTTGGCGCATCTGATTGATTCGCGACTCAAATTCGTCACGCTCCAACCTCTCCTCCAAGGCAGTGAGCTCACCGGCCTGCTCTCGTGAAGCGTCCATCAATCGCTCCAACATTCCATCGAGATCAAGATTGCGAAGCGTGCGATACAGGTAATAGGTACCGCCCACTGGCCGACCCGGTTCCATACCGCTGAAACGGGTAACGGCTGCCTTTGCAATTGCTCGCATCATCATCTGGTCTGCATTGAGCAACGCGTTGTAGAGCATCTTTGCCAGCTCTTCAGGGGTGAGTCCCTCCATTCCGCCGCCCGACTGTTCTTCACCGGGTTGGCCTGGCATGTCCTGGCCCTGAGCGTCGGCGTTCAGTTCGTCTTTGTTCATTGCGTACTGCGCGCCGCGAAGCGAGAAGTACACCTCGAACACCGTCTCGAACGCCCGCCAGTGAGCGTTGTTCTTCACCAGCGTGCATGCCAACGCGTACTTGAACGCGTCTCGGTCCTCGAGCGGTATTACCTTCACCGCTTCCATAGCGTCGAGGTTTTCAGTCAACGAAACAGGCAGCCCCGCGTTCCGAAGCTCGATGATGAAACCATTCAGCAGATCAAGCATGCAACGATCCCGTCTGTTCGATCACTTGTCGGAGAACTCTTTGGCAGCTTTTGTGATGTCGCTTTGGTACTTGAGGAGGATATGGAGCGTCTCCTTGTATGTCTGCTCATCAATGCTGTCTTTGCCGAGTAGTACGAGGGTTCGTGCCCAATCGAGCGTCTCGGAAACCGATGGCGATTTCTTCAGTTCAAGCTGACGGATCGAGCGAACCACGCGCACAACCTGATCGGCGAGGTTCTCGCGAATCTCGGGCACGCGGGTCAGCACGATTTCCTTTTCGCGTTCCATCGTCGGGTAGTCGATGTGGAGGAACAAACAACGACGCTTGAGTGCCTCAGACAGTTCTCGTGTGTTGTTCGATGTGAGGATCACCAAGGGAATCTGCTTGGCGACGACGGTCCCGAGTTCAGGAATGGACACCTGGTAGTCGGAGAGGATTTCAAGGAGCAGCGCTTCGGTTTCGACCTCGACGCGGTCGACTTCGTCGATCAACAACACGACCGGATCGTCGGCACGGATGGCCTCCAGCAGCGGGCGGGTAAGCAAGAACTCGTCGGAGAAGATGTCTTCCTCGACGTCGGACCAGGCCGCGCCCTGCTCTTCGGCGTTGCGCTGCGTTTGGATACGAAGCAACTGCTTCTTGTAGTTCCACTCATAGAGTGCCTTCGACTCATCGAGGCCTTCGTAGCACTGCAGACGAATGAGGCGAGCGCCGGCCATCTTCGCGATCGACTTTGCAAGCTCCGTTTTACCGGTGCCGGCCGGGCCCTCGCACAGGATTGGCTTCCCCAGACGATCAGCGAGGAAGACAACCCCCGCGATTCCGTCATCGGCAAGATAGTTAACGTCGCGAAGACCCTGACGGACCTGGGCTACGGATTCAAAACGATCGCTCACGGATGTGGGCCTTTCTAAGTTTTCCGGATAGAACTCGGCAACGTACTTGGTTCATGCGTTTACGAGCGAATTTGACCATCGCCTCGGACGATGTATTTGGTGGTAGTTAGTTCTCGAAGGCCCATTGGACCACGAGCATGCAGCTTCTGGGTTGAGATGCCGATCTCGGCACCAAACCCAAACATCTCACCGTCGGTGAAACGGCTCGATGCGTTGACCATCACTGCTGCGGCGTCGACTTCACGGACAAATCGATCCGCCGTACGCACATCATTCGTGGCAATGACCTCGGTATGTCCCGTGCCGTTGCGACGAATGTGATCGATCGCCGCGTCGAGGGAATCGACAATTGCCACGCTGAGTTTGAGATCGAGAAACTCTCGGGCGAAATCTTCAGGGGTTGCTGGGCCAATGCGATCATGGCCGGCCACCTCTCGGGCTCGAAGATCACCGACCAACTCGACCTCCGGTAGCGCCTCCACGACCCGGGGAAGAAACGACGGCGCGACATCGATATGGACAAGCAACGACTCGAGTGCGTTGCAAACGCTGGGACGCTGGGTTTTTCCGTTCACCAACAGCTTCAACGCCAGGTCAAGGTCGGCCGCCCGGTCGACATAGAGGTGACAGTTCCCGTCACCGTCGATGACATAGGGGACGGTGGCGTGTTCAATGATGCTGGCGATGAGCGAGGGACCCCCACGGGGCACAAGTAAATCGATGCAATCACGAAGTTGCATGAACTCCTTCGCAGAGTCATACGAGGTGTCTTCGACGAGCAATACGCCGTCGGCCGGCAATCCCGCACGGACAAGACCGGCTCGTAGTGCCGACACGATCGCCTTGTTCGACTCGATTGCCCCAGAACTTCCACGTAATAACGCGCCGTTCGCGCTCTTGACACAAAGCCCAAACGCGTCGCTCGTCACGTTCGGACGGTTCTCGTAGATCACCGCTACAACACCGAGCGGCACCCGTGTCTGGGTGATCTGAATCCCGTTGGGACGAACCCATCCGGCGACTACCTCACCGACCGGATCAGGAAGCCTGACGACGCTACGCAGCCCTTCCGCCATCGACGCCACACGTTGCCCGCTGAGTCGAAGACGATCGATCACCGTTGACGCGACATCGGCGGCAATCGCTCGCTGCACATCTTTGAGGTTCGCTTCCAAGACGAACGGGGTCGCAGCCTCGAGAAGATCAGCCGCCGCCTTCAACGCAGCATTTCGTTGATCGGTCGACGCAAGCCCGATTCGAATCGACGCCGCTTTTGCCCGATGCCCCAGGCCGACGACCGTGCGGTCGAGGTCTGTACTCAACTCGACGGCTCGCAGTGTTGGCCCGGTGCTCACGATCGGCCAGCCTACGTCGCTCTTGACCGCGCGGTCGAGTTTTTCCCGCTACAAAAAAGCAGGCCGGCCCCCTGGGGCCGACCTGCTTCTTCAGTAGGGAGAATTGGCCGCCGAAACGACCGCATCGTGAGCTTGACAGACTATTTGTACTGTTTCGCGATATCGGACGTGAATGGCTTCAGAACCCGAAGTCCGCCCGGCACCGAGATGTCCGGCACCGCCATATAGGTCTGTGCCGGGCCGATGCGGTCGCCCGCGGCGACGTAGTCCCAATCCGGGAACATGCCATCGTTCTTCACAACACCGACCTCGCCGAGCGCCTTCTTGATGCCGTCACGACTCAGGTCCTTATTGGCAACAGCCTTTTCAAGAAGTGCGGTCACAGCTCGGGCCTGAGCTTGACCCCAGATTGCCGCGCCATTCGGGTTACCGATTAACTGCGGAGCCGATTTCTTCATGTCGTCAATGAACGACTTCATACCTGGGATGGAGGTGTCGCCCCACTGTGGGGCATCGCTCGCAACGATCACCTGTTTTGCGTATTGGGCCGAGTTCGCTGGAGTGATCGACCGGGCAGCGAAAGACGGTCCAAGACCCAGGAAAAGTGGAAAGTAGTCAAGCTTTGCTGTCTCGGTCAGCATCGGCGTCATGCCCGACTCCCCGGAAATTGTCGCGACAACTACGTCGCACTTGCCGTCCTTCAGCTGCTGAGCCTGCGCCGGTGAGGTTGACGCCTTGATGCGAACCCCAATCTTCAAATTCAACTTTGCGGCAACGAACGTGAACCCTGCGTCTCCCGCGTCGCCATAGGCTCCGGGTAGAGCAAGCGAACAGAACGTCTTTCCGGCCTGCCCGCCCTCCTTGATCGCATAATCAACCAGATTGATTGCTTGTGCTTGGTAGACACCGCCGACCGGGAGAAGGTTCGGGTTCTTGACCCACGCGGAGTCGAGTGACACTGGCGAGCCGACCATGTTGTCTTCGGCGAGAGATTTCACGAGCGTTTGGGTTGGTGGCGTGCCATAGATTTGCCCAATCATGACGACATCGTTCTTGATCTCGTTGTACGCCTTCACTACCTCGGCCGGGGTGTAGTAGGTCTCCCTGAATTGGACCTTGACCTTGTACTTGCCACCGATACCGCCAGCAGCATTCACACGTTCAATGACCGTGTTGAAACCCGCCGTCAGGGCCTTTCCACCGTCGGCGAAAAGCAGACTGTTCGGGAACTGGTCGTTCGCGCTCACATTGCCGAGGTAGCCGATGTTGATCGTCTTACCGTCGAAGCCGGGCACGTTGGCCAAGCCGGCCGGAGCAGCTGTGGTGGGCGAGCCTGCGGCCGGCGCCGCGGCGGGAACCGTGGTCACTACGGCGGCTTTGTACACCCGTTTGGTCCCCTGTTTCGTACAGGTCAACTTGTTTTTCACCTCGCCAAGTTTTTTGCAGGACTGGCCGACTTTTACGGCAGCACCTGCGGGGAGAACTGGTGTTACAAGGACGGCGGCGGCAAGAAATACCGCTCCGATCAGGACTGGGCGCTTCATATTTTACTCCTGTTTGAGTGGTGGTGACCGTGGTCAGGTCAGTGTTGCACAATATTGCGAGTCATCAACGTTTCCAGCGTCAAGTGTGACTTCACGCCCGGAATGGCCATGAGGCGAAGTATCGGCGCAATCGTGTCCAGAGTCCGGCTAGACCGGCCGGGAAGTAGATCAGGAACAGTACTAGGAGCAGGCCGTACACGATCG
>JANOYY010000186.1:0-2262 GCA_031429095.1 Acidimicrobiia bacterium
GACCCCTCACCGCAAGCAGATCGATCCGATAAGACCACGAACCACCCAAATTCCTCGGCGCACGCACGGATCCCTTGCCCATGACAAACAATACTGTCCACAGCTGTCCACAGAATCAAGTGGACAGTCTGTGGACACCACTAACACCCGCTGTCAGATACTGGCTCTGACCTGCGGTTTTGTGGTCGGGCTGGCGGGATTTGAACCCACGACCTCTTGACCCCCAGTCGACTTTTCGCCGTGTTGCCCAATATCGTTCTGTGTCGCGAAGTCCGATTTTGTTGGGTTCTCCGGTCCGTCGAGTACTCCTAGGTTCGCCCCTTTCCGCGGTCTATGCAGGCATTTCGCAGGCACGCCATGACGCGCGCATAGCTTTAGGAAGACGCTTCCGGGTCTACTGGGGGTTGACCCGCCGACCGTTACCTTAAGTGTGTCACGGGCTGTCCCAACGGTTCACGAATCGTTCGAGGTACTGGCTGTCCCCTGTGTCAATGTAGGAGTCGATGCGGGCCGGAATATCGGTCTGGTCGTCGTAGATCAGCCTCACGAACATGGAAGCGCCTGGGTTGACTGCGGCGCAACGTTCTTGGGCTCGCCAGCGTTTCCCTGCGGCGCTGTGATCTTGATTCGTGGCGCGATCTTGGGGGAACAGGTTGGCATTGATCGCCTCGTGCCCGCCGGCCGAGTACGCGGTGAGATGACCTCGGTCGAGGGGTTGACCTATCGGGCTTTTTGTGAGCGGGTATCGGGCCATGTAGGATCGATCCCGTTGACGTTGCGGTGCCCTGCTGTCGCCCCACGAGGCAATCAGCCTGGTCTCAATTGGGTCGCTGGAGTCTCGATGATCGATGAGAAGCGAATGTCCGCCCTGGACTCCGTCCATGCGGACCACGCTTCCGCCCTGGAACACGTCCTGATAAAGCGATGCCGCTTCGTCCACGAGCCAGTCGATGCGTGCCTCCACGTCACCTCGGCCGCCAAGGCTTGTCCAGTCGATTGATTGATGGATGATGCGTTCGATCGAGTCCAGGTCGGTCTCGGATGGCCAGACACCTTCAAGGATTTGCACGCACCGGAAAGCACAGGCTTGGCGAAACGAGTTTGAGAATCTGGCTTTTGTTACGAACGTGAAGGTGTCGATTTCACCTGAGCTGATCGCCATTTCGACGAGGTCGAGCATCGAGGTTGAGGGAACGGAACGGAACGTCGTATTGATGCTGTGCTTTACGTCGATTGCGTGACGTAGCCCGTTCGTGGTCGTGATGAGGATGTCGGCCTCAACAGTTCGTCGGGTTCCTCGTCCTACGCCCAGTTTGATGCCGAACTCGAGGCGTCCGCCCTCCCAACGCAGGTTCCCAAGCCGGTCCGGCGCGTTTCGGTCAGGCCAATATCGGGCGACCAGGGAAGCAGCGGTAATGAGTTCGGCAGCGAATGCGTCAGCACGGGTTGGATGGCTAAGCGTCGAGATGAGTCCGGTTGCGCTGGGTCCCGAGTAGCGGGCCGGACCGACCACACCGATCGCGCTGGGACAGTGCTCCGCTATCGCGTCAAGTGCAAACGGAATCATCCACGCCAGTTCTTCGCTGACTCGGCCTTCGGAAAGCAATGACTGGTACACGGGATGGTTCGGATGAGGTGGCACACCTTTAAGCATCGATGAGGTCGTCGCTGGGTCGACGTGAACCGGCACGTCATTTACCGTGTCGGTGAAAGCGTCCAGGATCGGGTGTTGGCCTGGTCGGAGCAATCGGCGCACCCGCACCGTTTGCGTGCGTTCGAGGACTAGTTCGTAGAACTCCAACCACTCCGCCCGGTCGTCCGCAGGATCGGTTGGGAGTTCAAAAACCCCGACGGTTTTCTGATCGAGCGAGCAGGCAAACACCACCAGATCTAGTGGCACATCCGGGTTTGCTGCGGCGGTTGCTCGGAGCTGAGCAAGTGCTTTGTCCCGCACAGGGCGCCGAATCGACGACCAACGACCAATTGTTGCCTTGGCTTCGACGACAGCGATCGGACGAGGACCGACAGCGATCAGTCCGTCGTCGCTACGAATCCCAGACAACGGCACTTCGACAATTCCGTCGTCGACAGCGACGCGCATCTCACACAATTCACTTTCGTCGCCGTAGCGGAGGAACCCGAACTGCTCATACCAGCAGGCGAGCAGCAGCCGTTCTATGACCGCACCAACAGTCGGTTCAAGTCCAAGCTGTTGAGGTAGATACAAGCGGTCCACAAAACCGCCAAGGGGGTTACTGATAC
>JANOYY010000187.1:0-34983 GCA_031429095.1 Acidimicrobiia bacterium
CGCGCCGTTCTCGTTGGTTTTCCACCGCACCTTCCCCCATTCTCCCTTGGTACCCGCACTGAAGCCGAGCTTCGACGCGGTGAAACAAACGAATTGAATCGGGTGAGGTGCGGTGGCGCGTCAACGTAGGCATTGTGGGCAACGTAGGCATTGTGGGCAACGTGGGCATTGTGGGCATTGTGGGCAACGTGGGCAGTGTGGGCAACGTGGGCATTGTGGGCAACGTGGGCAGCAGGAGCAATGCAGTCACCGCAGTCACCGCTGTCACGGTGAGCAGGGGAACGCCACGTTTGTCCTAAGCGGCGTCCTAGTGGCCATTGGGCTGTTGTTTGTGGCCTCGCTGGGCATTGCTCGCGCTGCGCTCGAACGAAGTGACGCCCAGGCCGGCGCCGATGCGGTTGCCCTTGCTGGGGCCCAAGACGACCGGGCCACGGCGACGAAAGTCGCAAAACACAATGGAGTCCGGATCGTCGAATGGGTAGAATCAGACGACAGCGTCGAAGTCACGGTGGAGTTGGAGCGAGCACAACAGCAGGCTTCGGCGCGAGCCGAACGAGGGCTTCGCAGCGGTCCGATCACTATTGACGTCTGGCTCCCGATCGAGGACGGGGAATCCGCGGGTTGACGGGCGAAAGAAAACATACGTTGGCTGATCCTGCGCCAGGCGGGGGTGACTAAACTCGACGTAATGCGCAAAGGCGTGAAGGTCCGACGAGTCGTCCGACGCTTCGAACTCTGGCCGGTAGCAAAGGTGGCGTTCTTCTTTCACCTGCTTTGCTACCTGCTGACCTTGGGGGTACTCACCGGGGTTTGGTTCGTCGCAGGTCGTATGGGCACGATCAAAAACCTGGAGCGCCTCATCACCCGTTTGGGTTGGGACGAATTCGAGGCTCATGGCGATGTGCTGTTCCGAGCAGCGGCGGCGATCGGTGCTTCGCTGGTCTTCGTGGCCACGATCGCCACGGTGACCCTGGCGTTCTTTTACAACATGCTTTCGGGAATCTTCGGTGGTTTAGTGCTCTCCGTCCTTCAAGAGCACACCGACGGGTCGAGCATGACGCGCCGTAAGCGCCGCAAGGCTGCCCGACGTGCGTACCGAGCGAAACAAAAGGCCGCGAAACAGCTGCAGAAAAACTTCGCAAAAACCCCGAAGAAGACCAAACCGCAACGGCCGACGGAGCTCGCAAAGCCGGTCGGCCCACAAGCACTTTTGCGTCCTTCGGTGCCGGCCGGCTCGACGCCAGGCACCGTGAACTACCTCGACGACTCCCACCTCGATGATGACGACTCCGACCTCGATGATGATGCCACCTGGACCGATCACCTTCGACCCCGTGACCCCGACGCCATTTCGGCATCGGGTCTGCCCGGAACACCGAGTTAGGCCTGTCGGTCACGATTTCTTGCCGCACGATCAGTCCGGCGGCCCAGTGCCGTCCGCGCAAAACGGCACGGAGAGACCGGTGAAACGTCGGCCGGGTCGTGCTACTCCTGAACGAGCTCTACGAGGGTGCCGAAGGTGGTCTTCGGGTGGATGAACGCCACGGTTGTCCCGCGCGAACCAGGCCGGGGATGTTCGTCGAGCACCTTTCCGCCTGCCGCCTTCACCGATTCCAAGGCAACTGCACAATCTGCTACCCGATACCCAATGTGGTGAATACCCTCCCCGCGCTTTTCCAGATATTTCGCAACGGGAGAATCGGGGCGCGTGGGTGTAAGCAGTTGGACGTAGCTGTCGGCCACCTTCAAGAGAGCCTCTTCCACACCATCGGACTCGACGACTTCGCGGTGGTCGACGACGGCACCGTAGACGTCGCGGTAATACGCGATTGCCGCCTCCAGGTCGTGAACCGCAATGGCGACGTGGTCAATTTCAGTCAGAAGCGAAGTCATGCCTCCATCTTCGCGTTCTTCGGCGGATGAATCGAAACCTCGATCGGGGATGAATTTGGTCGTGTAGAATTTCTTGCCCATTGGGGGCTATAGCTCAGTTGGTTAGAGCGTCACACTGATAATGTGAAGGTCGCTGGTTCGATTCCAGCTAGCCCCACCGTGCAAGCACTTCGACGAATCGCCGTCTCTTTGGGAGTTGCCGGACTCGTGGCCGCAGTTTTGCGCCTCCGAGGTACAGGTGGAATTCCGCCCCAATCCGGTGGGTGGCGCGAGCTTTCCGGCCCCGGTCTTCGGTAGTGGTCGCCGCCGGATTTCTCGAGTGAAGGTTCTGCTTCGCGGGTGTGGGGTCGTCGGTGCCCGAGCGGCTCGACAGATGCTCACTGTCCCCAACATCGACTCCATCGTCATCGACGACCCACGGTCTGACCATGTCCACCGAGTCGCGCACTCGTTGGGGTCGGCTGCTCGGCCGCTCGAAGAAGGCGAGGCGTGGGACAAAATCGCCGCCGACGTTGTTGTTTTGGCTGGGCCGGCAGAGCATTTCGCCGATGCGCAAAGAGCGTTGCGCAGCGGTGCTCATGTCGTGAGCGCGAGCGACGACCTCAACGACGTGGAGGCAATGCTTGCCCTCGATGGACTGGCGAAGGAACGTGACCGGGTTCTGATCCTCGGGGCCGGATTCGCGCCAGGATTAAGTTGTGTGTTGGCTCGACACGCTGCCGAAGAACTCGCAGTCCTCGAGGAAGTCCATGTTGCGAAGTTCGGGACGGCCGGCCCGGCGTGCGCTCGTCAGCATCACAACGCGCTCAAGAACTCCGGCCGTGATTGGCGTGACGGCCAGTGGGTCGAGGTGCCCGGGGGTTCGGGGCGCGAGCTTTGTTGGTTTCCCGACCCCATCGCCGGCGCTGACTGTTACCGAGCGGCATTGCCGGACACGTTGCTTCTCCACCAGATGTTTCCCGACGCTCAGCGGATCACGTCGCGGGTGTCGGCGACGCGACGAGACCGTTTGACGTCACGGCTTCCTATGCTGCGAAAGCCGCACCCTGAAGCGGGGGCCGGCGCAATACGGGTCGAGGTCCGCGGCTTGCGCGAGGGTCAGTTCGAAGTCGTGATACTTGGTTGCATTGATCGCCCGTCGGTTGCGGCGGCAACGGTGCTGGCGGTGGCGGTGGGCGGTTTGACGTCGGGGCGCTACACGGCGAGTGGTGCATCCGGCTTGGGTTCGGTGGTCGCTACCGTTGACTTCCTCGCCGAACTTGCCCGTCGCGGCGTGAAATGCGCTCGCTTCGAAGGGTCACCGTCGCACGTTCGCTAAGCGAAGCAGTTGGCTTCAGGCAATTCGTTGGCAAAATTGTTTAGCAGCTCACGCCAGCCCGAACCCCACGGGGCCGGTGCGCCGTCGCGGAACAGCGCGTGTTCGCAGCGTGCTGAATACGCGAGTGCGTAGAGTGTCCCAGCCTGAGCGAGGAGCGCTTCGTCGCGTGAAAAGGGCATGCCCCGCACGTCTTCGTACTCACCAACAAAGCGGTTGATTTCCGCGATCGTGGGGAGCATTGGATCACTGAGGGACCAGTTGGTCGAAAAGGCGCGGGCGACCCCGCCGACCAGCCATGGCTCGGCGTCGACGGCGAGGCTGTCAAGGTCATAGACGGTCGACACCTCGGGTTCGGAACCGGTTGAATTGACGAGAACGTTCTCCGGACGGATATCGGTGTGGCCCACAACTCGAGCTCCGACACCCTCCGCCTCCAGCGCCGACCGGTATTGCGTCGCACGTCTCGCCAGTTCGTCGATCCATTCGGCGCCATGCCGGGTTCCTTCGAAGTCGAAGCGCGGCGAATGGGGCGGCGGGTAGAGGCCCGTCCAGGTCGGCACGAATTCGGGGAACTGTTCGGCATCGAGGACCTCAATGATCGCAAAACAGCACCGGGCCAGCGCCCGACGGGCGGCTGGCGAACGAACATCGACGGTCGCTCCATCGGCTCGCCACATTTCGACCAGCGCGGCCCCGAATCCGGCCGGCAGTGGGACGTCGATGAGTGGTGTCGCGACGGGAACTCCGGCCGCGGAAAGGATCCGCTGGGCTCGAAGCACGCCGGGAAGCCGCGGTGTGACGTGGGCGCGATGGACCTTGAGGACGACACGGCCCAAATCGCTTGCGACGTCGACGCCGAGAACCAAACCGGAACTCATCCGAAGCAGGCAGATGCCGAGCGGATCGCCGAAGCCGTCGAGCAGCCGAAGCAACTCCGATGCGATCGCCCCCGTGTCGGTGGTGCCAAAAAGTTCATCGAGGAGCGATTCGTTACCGGCCGTCTCAAGCCTGCGGGCCAGGTCCGTTCGAATCCGGGACCCTTCCATACGGCCATGGTAGCGGTGCGTTGGAATATGGCACGCCAGGCGTTCGGTGTGTGAGTACAATTGTCCCCTGCCTGGGGACGTAGCTCAATTGGCAGAGCACCTGCTTTGCAAGCAGGGGGTTGACGGTTCGATTCCGTTCGTCTCCACTGTTTCGAGTTTTCCGTGCCGGTGAGCATGACCCGGCGTGCGCCACCGATCGCGACGGTTCGATCGGAGAAAACACTACAGGTGGTGAGCGTTTTGACTAGGTTGGCCGCTTGCCGGCGTACGGTCGTCCTTGGAAGGCTGATGTCATTTCGGAAACGACGGACCATATTCAAGGGAAGCGCATGAGCCTGCACCGCACCAACAAAATCGCACGCAACAAAATCGCACCCGGCCTCTTTTGCCTCACGCTCTTCGGAGCAAGTCTGGGGATTGGAACTCCGAGTGCGCAGGCGGCAGACATCGTGGCCCCGACGCTGACCTGCCCAGTCGGCACAACCGCCCACGCTCCGGCGTCGCTCACCCGGATGGCCATCCTCAACCTGAACCCGCTTCAGGGCGAAAACCTGTCGATTCCATTGCTTGGCCTCACTCTGAAAGCTGGCGAGCGTCTCAATATCGCTCGTTATCTTTCCTGGGACGGCTACGAAACTCGGTCGACAACACCTGCGCAGATCCACGAACAGTGGGCGGTGCGAGCGGGGACCGTCGTGTCTGCGTATACCGACGATTTGGCCGACGGCGTGACGTTTGCCCAGACCACCGGATCGCTTGGATCGATCGTGGCGACGGCGGACGCAGACGTCGACCTGGTTCACCACGGCCTCCTGCAGGCAAGCACCATCTTCAACTCGGTGTATCCGATTGGTATCTGCGTCAGCATCGACTCCCCGTATGACCTGAAGATTACCAAGCAGCTCACGAGCGCTGGACCCTTCCAGCAGGGAACCTCGGCGATCTTTCGCGTGGTCGTCACGAACAACGGTCCAGGCACGGCCTCGGGCTGGGAGATGAACGACCTTGTCCCCGTCGGTTTCACGGCGACGGCCCTGACGCCGGTCGTGCCGGGCACTGCGACGTGCACGCTCTCGACGAGCCGTTGCCTATCCACTGGTTCGCTGGCGGCCGGCGCTTCGGTTGCGATGGATCTGACCGGCACGGTTGGTATCGCGAGCGGATCGCTTCGCAATATTGCTTATGTCGACAAGGCAGCGGCTGATTTGGCCGAAACAATTCCGCTCGGAACACCACCGACCAGCACAACGAACACGGCGGAGACCGTCACGAATAACGATGGCGAAGCTTCGTTGACCGTTGTTCCCTCGTCCAGCACGACGACTCCCACCACCACCACCACCACAACGACAACGACAACAACGACAACCACCACCACCACACCGATCGCGACAACAACGACGACCGCGGTCCCCGCCACCGCGACGTCGACCACCACAACAGCCGTCCTCCCGGTAGTCTCCATTGTTGCTGGTGGAACGTCGGCTCCCACCGGTCCTGGGGCACCCGCGCCCACTCCCGCTGCTACGCCGACGACGTTGGCATCGGGCGCCACGACCACGGTCGTAACCGTCGCCGGTGTCACGATCACCACAGCGGTACCCCCGTCACCGGTTGCTCCGTCGATCGAAACCGAAGGTATCGCCTTCACCGGGACCGAGAACGACGCCGTGAGTTTGATCGGCACGATATTCATCACGCTGGGTGCCCTGTTCCTCGTAGGTCTAAGGATCCGCAAGAGGTGACCTTGCGGCAACACCCATCGTTTGGAGTCAAACAAACTCTGTTCAGAACACTCGTGTCGGTGGACGCCTACGCTTAGCCCTCATGATCGCATCTGTTCGGTGGAAGTCTCTCCTGGCGATTGGCGTGGCGGGTGCTTGCCTGTCGGCAACGGCAACGGCAGGTGCTGGTCGCAGCGCCGCCGTGCAACCGGCATCAGTCGGCGGATTCCGAGCAGTCGCAGCAACCACTCGAGCGCCCATCGACGCAGGAATGCTTCTCACGTCATCGCCGCTTCCTACGTCGCCCGACGGTTCGCTCGGCTACCAAATCCGGTACCGCTCCTATTCATTGAACGCAACGCCGATCGAAGTGACCGGGGTCGCATACGTCCCCGACCGGCCGGCGCCCAAGAACGGCTGGCCGATTCTTTCCTTCGCACACGGGACCGTCGGCATTGCCGATCGTTGCGCGCCATCGAAAAACATCTCGCCAATCGAGACGGTTCTGGCGAGCACGTTCAACTCGCTTGGCATCGCCGTAGTGCAATCCGACCTGGAGGGACTCGGGACCGAGGGTCGACATCCGTACCTCGTCGGGGTCAGTGAGGGACGCGGTGTGCTCGACGCGGCGAAGGCCATTCGATCCCTTCCGGGTCAAACAATCGGGTTGCGGCTTGTGGTGTGGGGTCATTCCCAAGGTGGACACGCCGCGCTGTTCGCTGGGGAACTCGCGAAAACATGGGCCCCTCGGTTGAGTTTGAAAGGGGTTGTCGCTGGCGCTCCGCCGAGCCAGCTGGGCACCGTTCGGGAGTCGCTGACCTTCTCGCCGTTTCGGGGGTATCTGCTGATGGTGGCAGCCGGAATGAAAGCGGCATATCCCGAGCTTGATCTGAACGTTGTTCTCACACCGAAGGGCATGGAGATCTTTCCGGTCGTCGATCGCGGGTGCAACAATGCTGTGTTCAGCGAGGTGAACAAGTACCCGTTGGCGGATCTGGTGAACATCGGTGGTCTCAAGGATCCGGCGTGGGCGACGGCACTGGCCGAGAATGAACCAGGGGTGCGTAAGATTTCGGCACCGGTGTTGATTGTTCATGGCGATGCCGATGAACAGATTCCGATCGAAACCAGTGCCACGTTGAAGCGGACCATGTGTTCGGTGGGTACATCAGTTACTCGCCGGATCTATCCCGGTGCCGATCACGGCGGCACCGCGTTGTTGTCGCTGTTCGAGGTCACTGCCTGGCTGAAGAATCGCATCGACGGAAAAGCGACCCCGAACGGATGCCGATGACCGACGATCAACTGTTCGAGATTGTCCGTCGCTGGGTAGCGATTGACCCGGATCCCGACACCGTCGCCGAAGCAACCACGCTTCTGAATTCCGGTGACCTCAGCGCGCTTCGCGATCAGTTTGGGGGACGCTTGAGTTTCGGTACAGCGGGGCTTCGTGGTCCTATTGCGGCCGGCCCGAATCGGATGAATCGCTTGGTGGTTCGACAAACCGCCGCAGGGCTCGGCGCTCGGCTCCTTGCCGGCGAGCAGGGCTCTGCGTACGCCACACGCGGCGTTGTCATCGGATTCGATGCGCGCCACAAGAGCGATGTGTTTGCTGCTGATACGGCGCGAGTGTTGGCCGCGCAAGGGATTGCGGTCCACCTGTTTTCCCATATCGTTCCGACGCCAGTGCTTGCCTTCGCCGTCAGGCACCTCGGGTGTGCTGCGGGGGTTCAGGTGACGGCCAGCCACAACCCGCCGCAAGACAATGGCTACAAGGTGTATTGGGGTGACGGTCCACAGATCGTGTCTCCGCTTGATGCCGAGATTGCCAAAGAGATCGACGACGTTGCGGCTTCGTCGCCATCACCGGTTCTTGCGGCCGCCACCGATCGGAGAATTCACGTCGCTGACGATTCGGTCGTCGACGCCTACTTCGCAGGGGTCGCAGCACTTGATACGCGTACTTCTGATTCCACTGCCCGTTCGAACCTTCGTATCGTGTACACGGCGATGCACGGTGTCGGCGGCGCGTCGATGCTTCGCATCTTTCACGATGCCGGATTCTGCGATGTGCACCCCGTGCCGGAACAACAGCAACCCGATCCGGATTTCCCAACCGTGGCCTTCCCGAACCCGGAGGAACCCGGAGCACTCAACCTCGCCTACGAGCTTGCGCGAACCGTCGACGCTGATCTAATCATTGCCAACGATCCCGACGCTGATCGGATGTCGGCGGCGATCCCGGACGTGGCTGTCGACGGAGGTTGGCGTCAACTGCGCGGTGACGAGGTCGGTTGGCTTCTCGCGCAACACCTCCTCGACGTTACGAAGTCCAAAGGGTCGAGTCGCCTCGTGGCAACGACAATAGTGTCGTCGTCGCTCCTCGCGGCAATGGCGGCCAAGTACGGCGTTCAGTACAGCGAAACCCTGACTGGCTTCAAATGGCTGGCCCGCAACGCGCTCGGGCACCCGGAATTGACGCACGTGCTCTCCTACGAAGAGGCGCTCGGATACAGCGTGGGTTCGCTGGTGCTCGACAAAGACGGACTCAGTGCAGCGCTCGTCCTGGCCGATCTGGCGGCGGCTCGCCGCACGAGCGGGTCCTCGCTCGCCGGTGCGCTGGCGGCGCTAGTGGCCGAGTACGGACGCTACGAAACCGAGCAGCAGTCCTTGCGATTTGAGGGAACGAATGCTGCGGAACAGCAAGCGGCTTTGATGAACCGTCTTCGCGGCAATCTTCCGACGTCGATCGGCGGTGTGCCGGTTACGTCGGTGCGTGATGTCGCCACGGAAAACCCGTCTTCGGACGTGTTAATTCTGCGTCTCGGTGACGTTGGCCGGGTGACGGTTCGGCCGAGTGGTACCGAACCGAAGTGCAAGATCTACTACGAAGTGGTCTCTGGCCACGGCGGCGACGTCGACGTTTGCGTCGCCGACTTGCGTGCTTCGATGGCGGAGATCTTGGGCCACCCGAGCAGCTCGGAGTAGGTTTCGTTGCCGGTGTCGGCGTAGGTTTCTCGCTCGGTGGAACGTGGGCCAGTATGGAAGCGTGATCTCTGTTCCTCTTTCCATCCTTGACCTTGCTCCGGTGCCGAGCGGTTCGTCGGTTGGCGATGCGCTGCGAAACTCGATCGCACTGGTGAAACGTGCCGAAGAGCTTGGGTTCAATCGGTATTGGGTCGCGGAGCACCACAGCATGCCGGGAATTGCCTCGTCATCGCCCGCCGTGTTGCTGGCCCATTTGGCGATGGCTACCTCGAAGATCCGGTTGGGGAGTGGTGGCGTGATGCTTCCCAACCATGCTCCGCTAGCGATCGCCGAACAGTTCGGAATGCTGGAGGCGATTCACGGCCCCCGGATTGATCTCGGACTCGGTCGTGCGCCAGGCACGGATCAGGTCACGGCGCGTGCGCTTCGAGGGACGAGACTTGCCGAGTCCGACGACTTTCCGCAGCGATTCGCCGAACTACGGGCCTTCTTCAACGGGACGTTTCCCGACGAACACCCCTATGCGCGCATAACAGCGGTGCCGGGTCTTGGAAACGAGCCCGCATATTGGCTTCTCGGATCGAGTGATTTCGGAGCACAAATGGCCGGTCAACTCGGCCTTCCCTTCTCGTTCGCGCATCACTTCGGCACCGGTGGCACCGATCTGGCATTGGATGCGTACAGATCAACGTTCACACCGTCAGCAGTTCTGGACGAGCCGTACTCCATGATCGGGGTATCGGTCGTGTGTGCCGAAACCGAATCGCACGCCCGCTTTCTGGCTGCGGCGAGCGCACTCGGATTCCTGTGGCTTCGCCTCGGACGTCCTGCACGAATGCCGCGGCCCGAAGAGGCACGCGACTACCCGTACACGGTGCAGGAGCGAGCATTCGTTGAGCAGCGTTTGCGCAGCGCGGTAATCGGCACCCCGACTCAGGTACGGGAACAACTCAATGAATTGGTTCGTGTACATAAAATAAATGAGCTTATGATCACGACCGGGGTCCACAGTCATGAGGATCGCATTCATTCGTTTGAACTTCTCGCCGACGTCTGGGAACTCGCACCCCGAAGCTCGCCCGAGGCGACGCTCAATCGGTCGTAGCGCGCGCCGCTAGTAACTCTGCATAGCGGGGCTTGATGACGTTGTTGATGATGCGTAGGCGATCGTCAAATGGCCAAAATGCACTCTTCATCGCGTTGACCGTAAACCACGAGATATCAGCAAGGTCATAACCGAACGTATCAACGAGAGCCGCGAATTCCGATGTCATCGTGCAGCCGCTCATCAGACGATTGTCGGTGTTGACCGTGACTCGGAAACGTAAGCGCTTCAACAAATCGATAGGATGCTCGGCAATGTTTGGGGCCGCGCCGGTGTGCACATTTGAAGTCGGACACATCTCAAGGGGCACGCGGGTGTCGCGCACGAAGTTTGCCAACTGACCAAGTTTGTACGTGCCGTCGCCGTTGTCGACGATGTCGTCGACGATGCGCACACCGTGACCAAGCCGCTCCGCACCGCAGTACTGAAGCGCTTCGTGAATGCTCGGCAAACCGAATGCTTCGCCGGCATGAATCGTGGTGTGGAAGTTGGCTTCGTGCACGAGCTCAAAGGCTGCGGAGTGGCGTGACGGCGGAAAACCGTTCTCAGGACCGGCAATGTCGAAACCGACGACACGATCATCGCGGTGGCGGATGGCCAACTGTGCGATGTCGGTTGACTGGGCAGCCTGACGCATCGCGCACAGCAGCGTGCCAATCACAATTTCTTGGCCCTTCCCTGCCGCAGCCTTGACGCCAAGTTGCATTCCTTCCTCGACGGCCATGACGACGTCATCGAGGCTGAGGCCGCCTTCGAGGTGCTGCTCAGGGGCGTAGCGGACCTCTGCGTAGACAACGCCGTCGTCGGCGAGGTCCTGCACGCATTCCGATGCCACTCGAATGAGGGCGTCACGATCTTGCAAGACGCCGGTGGTGTGCTCGAAGGTCTCCAGATACAGCGGCAGGCTTAGACGGTCGGCGCCTCGGCGGATCCATTGTTCGAGCTCGTCGACGTCTGTCGTGGGGAGCTTTCTGTACCCCTGTTCGGCAGCGAGTTCAACGATTGTTGCAGGACGCAGTCCACCGTCGAGATGATCGTGGAGCAGCACCTTCGGGGCAGCGCGGATGTCGTCGAGCGAGAGTGGGGGCTGGGAGAGTGCCATGACCCATTCTTACAGTGAGTGGCAATTGGGGCGAGAGCTTTGCGCGTGACATGGCGCACGCATGGAACGGCGGTTCACTGCGGATCGACAGTAGGTACTCAGTTCGCGTACCAACACCTGTTTTACGATGACTCGGCACTAACCTGAAGCGAACTATGACCATGCGGCAGCACATATCCTCCGGTCTTCCCTACGAACTGATCCTCGGCTACTCGCGTGCGGTGCGTGTTGACCACTTGGTGTTCGTATCCGGTACCACGCCGAACTGGCCCGACGGCAACGTCAACCCCGATCCGGTCGTGCAGGTTCGTCGGTGTTTCGAAATCATCGAGAAGGCCTTGATGGAAGCGGGTGGAAGCTTGGCCGATGTTGTGCGGACCCGTATCTACCTGGTCGACCCCCGCGATTCCTACGCAGTGGAGAAGGTCCATGGAGAGCTCTTTACCGAGGTGCGCCCTGCGAACACCACCGTGGTTGTGGCCGCGCTCTTGAACCCTGCGTGGAAGGTCGAGATCGAGGTCGACGCGGTCATTGGCACGCTCGACCGCGAACACACGAATCGTTAGCAACTAGTGGACGCAAGCGGAAGTTCTGCGGCGATGCATTAACGGGGGAGCTTTTCGGGGCCGAACCACTCGGGCAGCAGTTCGCGCATGGGTCGCGGACCCGTTGGACCGTCGACCAACAGGTCAGGCCCGCCGTGCTCCATGAGGATCTGGCGGCATCGTCCGCACGGTGTGAGTTGGCGATCGAACTGATCGGCGGCGGCCACCGCAACCAGCGGAGACACGCCCTCCATGCGAAGACGACCGATCATCGTCATCTCGGCGCAGAAGGTGAGCCCGAACGAAGCGTTCTCGACGTTGCAACCCGTGATGACTCGGCCATCGGCGAGCAGCGCAGCTACGCCGACCTGCAGCTTTGAATACGGCGCATAGGAATGGGCCGTCGCCGCTCGAGCCGCCAATCGGAGGGCGTCCCAATCGACCGAAGGCCCGCTCACGAACTTTGCCCCTTGAACCAGGGTATGCCCGCGGCGGCGGGAGGTCTCAAACGATCCGACGAGAACAGCAACACCAAAAGGGTGATGATGTACGGGAAGGTCGATGCCAGCTTGTCATCGACGCGGTTGGTGATGAAAAAGTAGGCGATCACGCCAGCGGTCGTGAGCACCAGCATCGATCCGGCGACGGTGGCACGCTTACTGAATTGCCACAGCGCCGTGACTGCCAAGCCGAAGCCAAGTGCCAAGACGAATGCCCTCGCCGGTTCATCGCCGATCTGTAAGCGAACCGATTCGGTGAACTGGAAGAGCAACGCTCCGGCAAAGACGCCGGCGGGCTTCCAGTTTCCGAAGATCACCGCGGCGAGCCCGAGGAAGCCCCGGAGCCCCTCTTGGCCCTGCTGGTACTTGCCGACGTTGGTGACGAGCCAGGCACCACCCAGGCCAGCCAACGCACCGGAGGCAATCACCGCGCCATAGCGGAGGCGAATGACGTTGACGCCGAGTGATTCCGCTGCACTCGGCTTTTCACCGGAGCTCCGAAGACGAAGTCCAACTGGGGTACGCCATAGCACGTAGGTCACCAGCGGAAAGAGCGCGAGGCAGATGATGGTTTCGATGGCCAGATCGCGAGTGGCACCGCGCACCAGCGCGGCACAGTCGGCAATGAAGAACCACTGCCGTTTCTCCAGCCACCGCAGCGGATCCGGGGTTCGCCAACTACCCAACCGTCCACCAGACAGCAATGGCATCGTGAACTTGCCGAGGTTGCCAACGGGCGGCGAATCGGTGAGCGAGCCGCCATCGGCGAGGCCGGAACCGGTGTTGAACAGCACGCTGGAAAGGAAACGGGCGACACCGGGGGCGAGCAGGTTGATGGCGACGCCCGATACCGCTTGTTCGACGCCGAACGTGATGGTTGTGACGGCGTGTAACAGTCCGCCGAGCGCCCCCATGAATGCGCCTCCGAGCAAGGCTCCCCACGGGCCGAACTTCCAGCCGAAAAAGCCGGCGCCCCAGGTTCCGAGAACGAGCATGCCCTGGAGGCCGATGTTCACGATGCCGACGCGCTCAGAAACCAGGCCACCGAGACCGGCCAGTGCGACCGGCACGGCAAGCCCGAGTGCGCCGCCGAATGCTCCGCTGCCGGTGAGTCCGGGTGCATCGCCGAGCACCCGTGCGCCGGACAGCATCATCATGGTGACTGCCGACAGAGCAACGGCGGTCATCGCTGGCGACATGGACCTCATGGCCCATCGCGATTCGATGGTGGTCGGGGTGGGGGCGGTGGCCGTTGCGCTCATGCGGTGCCCACCGGTGCGGTGGCGTGGGCTGAAGCGGTGCGTTGGGCGGCTTCGCGGATGGAGGCTGCCTGGTTTCGCTGTCGGGCGACTTCATAGGCAATTACGGCACTGACGAGGAGGGTGCCTTGTAGGATCTGGCCGATTTCCTGCGGGATTGCGACGCTGGAGAGGCCGCGGGCGCCCTGTTCGATCGCGGCGAGAATAAGCGCCGAGAATACGATGCCGCCCGGTGAGTTTCGACCGAGAAGCGCCACGGAGATACCGGTGAACCCCAGCAGGGTCGGGAAGCGATCACCGTACTCGTACTGGTCGGCCAGGAGTAGGGACATGCCCGAGAGTCCGGCGACAGCTCCGGAGATTGTCATGGTGGTAAGCACCATTCGCTTGGGGTTCACGCCGCTTGAACGGGCTGCGGCTGCATTGAGACCCGAGGAACGGAGATCAAACCCGAATCGGGTGCGATAGATGAGCACGTAAAACGCGATGCCGACGACAATTGCGATCACCACGAAGCTGTGAAAGAACGTTTGGTCCGGAAGGTGAAAACCAAGCGCGCGTAGTAATCGGTTGAGGTGGGGCATGCGACTCTCGGGGGGCAACGGCAATGTGTGGGCGGTGTTGAAGTCGGAGTCATCACGAAACTTGGTTCGAAGGAGATAGCCGATCAAACCCGCACCGATGCCGTTCATCATGATCGTGGCCACAACGATGTTTACTTTTCGCGTGACGTTGAGGACGCCTGGGATGAAGGCCCATACTCCGCCAGCCACCATGGCGACCAAGATGATGATTGCGATGTTGATCGGCCCGGGGAGGCGCAGCCACCCGCCGACCGCACCAGCGAATAGGGCTGCGACCTGGTACTGACCGTTGGCTCCGATGTTGAAGAGGTTCATCTTGAAACCGATGGCCACCGCTGCACCCATCACGTAGTACCGAGAGGCGTAGTTCATGACCGTGACCAGTTCGTCGGTTCCGTTGAGGTTGCCCCACATCGATGACAGCGCGTCGGCCGGGCTATGGCCGGCCACGAGCACGGCGAACGTTGCGACGACCAACGAAAGAACGGCGGCGAGAGCCGGCGCAATGAGAGCTCTACGAATTTGAGTGAGCTTCATGAAACCTTTGCGCCGGACGTGTTCGCACCGGTCATGTACGAGCCGAGTTCGACCGGTGTGACGGTGGATGGGTCGAGCTGCGCAACGATCTTTCCACGGAGGATTACGAGGAGCTTGTCGGACAATCCGATGAGTTCATCGAGATCGGCAGAAACGAGCAATACGCCCAGGCCCTCAGAACGAGCTACGCGCAGTGATTGCCACACGGCGGCCTGCGCACCAACGTCGATACCGCGGGTGGGATGGGCAGCGATGAGCACTTTCGGGTTGGCCAGCATCTCGCGACCGACGATCAGCTTTTGCTGGTTCCCCCCGGAAAGGGCATAGCACGCGACGTCGACGCCAGGGGTGCGAACGTCGAACTGACCAACGACCTGTTCTGTATGTGTGCGTAGTGATTCGCGATCGATCCATGGGCCTCGGGCCGCGGGGGCCATCGTCTGATGACCGAGGGCAACGTTTTCCCACAGCGGTGCGCTGAGCATGACTCCGTCGTGATGGCGATCTTCGGGAATGTATCCGAGCCCTTGCTCTCGGCGAGTGCGAGTGCTCACCCCGCTCATGTCTCGTCCGCCGAGCGCGATCGTGCCCCGGTCGAAACTCTCGATCCCCAACACGCATTCGAGGAGTTCGGTTTGCCCGTTCCCTTCGACGCCGGCGATGCCGACGATCTCGCCTCGACGAACAGTGATGCTGATGTCGTCGAGTACGGCGAGGTTGCCCCGACGCAGTGTCAGGTTGGAAAGGACAAGGGCCTCTTCGCTCCGCACGGTTGAACCGGTGGTCGCTGGTGACGGAAGTTCGCTTCCGACCATCAGTTCCGCAAGGCCAGACGCAGTAACGGTGGAAGGGTCGTCGACCTCTGCAACGGTGCGCCCGGCCCGAATCACGGTGATCGCATCGGCCACCGAAAGTACCTCATCGAGTTTGTGGGAGATGAAAAGCACGGTCGTGCCGTTGGCAACGAGCTCGCGCAATGATCTGAACAGTTCCTGAACCTCTTGGGGAACAAGCACCGCAGTCGGTTCATCAAGGATGATCAGCGTTGCTCCCCGGTACAGGACCTTCAGGATTTCCACTCGCTGGCGATCACCGACGCCCATGTCACCGATAACCGCGTCGGGGTCGACCCGAAGACCGTAGCGATCACTAAGTTCACGAATCTTCGCGCGAGCAGCTTTACGATTCAATCGCACGCCCGAACCGGGCTCGTCTCCGAGAACCACGTTCTCCCAAACCGTGAGGTTGCCGGCCAACATGAAATGCTGGAACACCATCCCGATCCCGGCGGCGATGGCATCGCGTGGCGATTTGAAATGCTGCTCCGTGCCGTTCACTTTTACGGTTCCCTCGTCGGGCTGATGCGCACCGTAGAGCGTCTTCATGAGCGTCGATTTTCCGGCGCCGTTCTCACCGATGATCGCGTGAATGGTCCCGGCCCGAACCGTGAGGTTCACCCCATCGTTGGCGACTACGCCGGGAAAGCGTTTCACGATTCCGCGGAGCTCGATCGCCGTTGGCGCAGGTTGCACATCGAGGCGAGACACGCCCCAATTCTTAGCAGAACGGAAAGTGCCGGACCGTAACGGCCCGGCACTTTCCGTGGGTTGGAAACACGGAGTTCATCCGTGTTTGAAGTGTTGTGTGCGCTACGGCTTGGTCGGAACGACGACTTTGCCCGATACGATGTCGGCCTTGACGGCTTCGAGCTTGTCCTTGATGTCATTGATGGCCGGGTTCGACGTTGCATAGCCGACGCCGTCACGCTTGAGGTCGAACTGTTGCTTGCCCGACAACGGCTTGCCTGCCGCGTATGCCTTGATGGCTTCGTAGGTGGCAACGTCGACACGCTTGAGCATGGACGTGAGGATGAACTCCTGTCCGTTCTCTGCCTTGACCGAGTTGTACTGGTCGGAGTCGACACCGATCGTCCACAGTTCGCCCGGCTTCTTGCCCGACTCTTTCGCAGCAGCGAAGAGGCCAGCGCCCGTTCCACCAGCAGCGTGGTACACAACATCGATGCCGCTCTCGAACATCGCCTTGGCGATGGTCTTGCCCTTGGCCGGGTCGTTGAAGCCTGAGAAGTCCGGTGGCTCGGTTGCGTACTTCGACTCAACGGTTACCTTCGGGTTCGCAGCCTTTGCGCCCGCGGCGAAGCCAGCTTCAAACTTGCCGATGCCATCGGTGCGAACGCCACCGATGAACCCGACCTTGCCCGACTTGGTCTTGAGACCAGCGGCGTAGCCGACGAGGTAGCTGCCCTGCTCTTCGGAGAAGAGCAGCGAAACGGCGTTTGGCGAGTCGATGACATCGTCGATGATTGCGAAGGTCGTAGCGGGGTTGGCCTTTGCAGCGGCGCCACAGTCCTTGGTCCAGAGGAAGCCGACGCACACGATGATGCCGGTCTTCTGGGAGATCAGGGTCTTGACGCGCTCGGGACGGTCAGCGTCGCCGGTCGGTGCCGACTCGGTGAACTTGGCCTTCGTGAACTCAGCCTTTGCCTTGTCGAAGCCGGCAGCAGCAGCGTCGTTGAACGACTTGTCGCCACGACCGGTGATGTCGAAAAGAAGGCCGACCGACTGTGCGGCGGGAGCCGCAACGGTGTCCTTCGCCTTTGCGGTTGTCTTCTTCTTTGCGGTTGTCTTCTTCTTGGTGGTCTTCTTTGCCGCATCAGCGACGGGGCCAAATGCCACGGCGATCGCGGTGGCGAACGCCAGTGTGGCGAGGGCCTTCCGGGTTGTCTTCATACATCCTCCTGGTGGTGGGCTTTCGGGCGACACGTGTGTCGATCCCGTAGGTGGGATGGACACTATCGCGACCAATTCGCCGCGTTTCCTTCCCGGGATCACTTTGCCGATGAGTTGACGGAGTTCATCGACGCCCCGGCCAATCAGGGTCGGCGGGCAGGTTTCGTAATGGCGTCGAGAATCACTTCGACACACGATGCAGCAGCGGTTTCGACGACCGTTATGTTCGCAGCGGCAGGGTCGGCCCAGGGGCGTAGATCGGCCAGGGTCATACCGCGGGTGTGGCGCCCAAGCGTTTCCACTACGACGTGTTGGCGCCGCATGTCGAACAGCTCCGGGTGGGTGAGCGCAAGCACGGCACACGGATCAAAGAGCGGGGCACGAAGCGCAGCAGCGCGGGCTGGTTCAGCAACCGGGTCGACACGGGAAAAACGGAGCGACACCGCTCGGTAGAAGGTCATCAGCTCGAAACAGAAGTTTGTCGCAATTGTGTTCGGCTTCGCCAACGCGTCGACGAACGCCGCGTCGACCGCCACCTGGGCGGTGAGATCAAGACCACACATCCGAATGTGGAGTTTCGGGTGCTCTTGCGCGGCGTCGAACACCTCCGCCGCGGCATCGGCGTCGAACCAGATGTTGAACTCCGCGGCCGCCGTGCTGTTGCCAGCCTTGAGCGAACCTCCCATGAGCGAGATGCCAGCAATGCGTTCGATGATGTCCGGCGCCTGACGAAACGCCAGCGCGACGTTTGTAAGCGGACCGAGGGCCACGAGCCACAGATTGTCGACCGTGCGTGCTTGCTCGATGATGAATCCGACCGCGTCGTTGCCGTTCGCGGCGCGAGAAGGCGTTGGGAGAATAGGCCCGTCCAGACCGCTGGTCCCGTGCGCTTCCGTCGGGTGCGGTTGCACGATGGTGCTGAGGGGCTGCCCAGCACCCGCATGAACCGGCACGTCGTGAAGACCGAAAACGTCGGCGGCGATCAATGCGTTTCGTGTCGTGTTGGCCAGCGTCGAATTGCCCCCGACACTCGTGATGCCGACGATATGGCAGTACTCGGCGGCGAGTCCGATCGCCATGACGTCGTCATGGCCGGGGTCGCAGTCGATGAGGATGCTCGGTCGGGGGCGAGCCGATGCCGACGAGTCGTTGAGGGTCACGTTGTCACCCTAACTGTCGAGTCCGTGTCGTGGAGTCCGCTACCGTCTCGCGACCACTACTTCTCCCGAATCAAGGATTGCCGTGCCGTACACCCCGATCATTGGAACGCTCGGCTACGTTTGGAACCGGAAGACCGACGAGGTCTTGATGGTGCACCGCATCGCACGTGCCGATGACCAGTCGCTCGGAAAATGGAACGGATTGGGCGGCAAGCTTGAGGCCGACGAAGACGTCGCTACGGGAATGATACGCGAGCTTACGGAAGAGGCCTCGATCGTCGTTGATGCCATGCGATTGCGAGCGACGATTTCGTGGCCAGGTTTTGGACCCGATGGCGAAGATTGGCTGGGCTTCTTGTTCGTTATCGACTCGTGGTCGGGCGTGGTTCCGAATCGAAATGATGAGGGCACCCTGCATTGGATTGCTCGCCCACGGCTGCTGGCCGCGTGTTCGGAGGATTTCCCGGTTGCGGCGGCCGCAGAGCTACCGATGTGGGAGGGCGACCGCTATTTCGTGCCGTTGCTTTTCGACGACGACGCACGTGTCGTTCATGGCGTGATGCCCTATGCCGATGGCCGTCCGACGTCGTGGTACTACACCCGTTTGTAGACGCGAGCACCGTACCGCTCGGCGCTCGATTCAGCGGGTAACGGGCGGCGCAAGAGGTTCAACAAGCGCATCGGTAGCAGCCCCTTCACCGTGGAGCCGCTGCACAGGGTACAGGCCCGAACTGGATTTGTCGTAGGTCCAGTCGGGCTGTTTGTCAGCGAATGAGTCATCGAGAATTGCCACACCATCCACGATGTCGAGCAGCGGGCGCAGTGCCGAACCCAGCACGCGTTCAGCGCGACCGGTCGCAACGTCGTCCGGGGCATCCGGGCCCGATAGCACCGGCGTTGTCGCACAGAGCCCCAGAAGTGATGACACGACGACTTGCTGCTGGCTGGCCAGGCTGCACCGCGCCCCATTGGTGATTGTGGCCAGTCGTGCGCTGAGCTGCGTGGAAACGTCGTCGGCAGCCGTGCCGTCGAGAAGCTGGGCTAGCAGCGACGTTACGGCTAGTCCGTCGTCCTTGCATGGCACGCACTGTCCGCACGACTCGACCGAAAGAAAGCGGGACGCCCCGTGGGCCAGACCAAACATATCCGCGGCATCGTCGATACAGAAGAACCCGGCTGAACCCAACGCGCTCCCTACTGAGCGCATGTCCTCATGGGTGAGTGGTGTCATGAGGGCCTCCTCGCGGATGATGGCCGACGATGCTCCTGGCAGTACGGCGATGATACGGCGTCCGGCGTCTGGTCCCTTCCCGATCGCTTCGATAACTTCGCTCAGCGGCGTACCCATGGCGAACTCGCCTACGCCGTGGCGTCGGGTGGCACCCACGACCGTGCACACGATCGTCCCCGGCGATTCAACGGTGCCGACCTCTCGAAACCACGGCGCACCGTTGGCAACGATCAACGCAACGTTGGCGAACGTTTCAACGTTGTTGACCAGTGCCGGGGCTCCAATTGCGCCATCTGATCCGGCGAGCTCTGCGGTGGCGCCGTCACCGTCGACAAGTTCGTCCACACCGCGACGCCACGGGGGACTCACGCGCGGGAACGGCGGGCGATGGCTGATGACCTCCAACATGGCGGTCTCCTCGCCGAACAGGTATGAACCCGGGCCCTGTACGACCCGAACATCGATGGAATCGATCCAACCGGCGTCACGCATTTCGGTGACCGCCGCCTCGATAATCTTCAGCTCCGCAGCGAAGGATTGTTTGACGGCTATTACGAGCTCCGATGCGTCTACGACGTGGCAGGCGATCAAGGCACCCTCGAAGACACGAAACACGTTGTTCCGGAGAATGGTCCGATCCTTGAAGGTCGACGGCTCACCCTCCGCAGCATTGATTACGACAGACGTTGGCTGGACCGGGGATGCGTTGGCCAACACCGTCCGCCACTTCGTTGCGGTCGGGAATCCGGCGCCCCCGCGTCCCCGCAGCCCGCTTTGCGCAAGTAGGTCGACGATAACCAGAGGTTCCACCAGTCGGGCGCCACGCAGGGCTTCACCGCCGCCACGACCGACGTAGTCCGCAAGGTCGCAAACGCGATGCTCATCGAGAACTCGGTAGATCATCAGCGCGACTTACCCGCAATCGAATTCGCGCAAACATCGCCAAATGCCGCGGCGCGGGTTTCTGACGGGCGCAAAGGCGATTCGCCCCATCACCTCGGCTTCGATGAGTTCGCTGATCGGGTCAATCAGGCGTGCGAAAGCGCGTCGCTGAGATCGGCCACCAGGTCGGCGGATGATTCGATTCCGACGGAGAGACGAATCAGGTTCGATGGCACCTCAAGTGGCGAGCCGGCGACCGAGGCGTGCGTCATCCGGCCGGGATGCTCGATCAGACTCTCGACGGCACCGAGACTTTCGGCAAGCGTAAAGACGTTTGTTGCTGCGGCGACGCGCAGCGCTGCATCTTCACCGGCACGCATGGTAAAGCTCACCATGCCCCCGAAGTCGCGCATCTGCTTTGCGGCAGCCCGGTGGCCCGGATGGTCGGGAAGCTGTGGATACAACACCCGCTCGACCGCAGGATGACCGATCAGAAGGTCGACCACGGCGCGGGCATTGGAACAGTGTCGTTCCATGCGAATCGCCAAGGTTTTCACACCACGCAGAACCAGGTAGCAGTCGAAGGGGGCGGGCACCGCCCCGGCCGCGTTCTGGGTGAACCGCAACTGCTGGGCGAGACCGTCGTCGTTGAGGGCGAGGAAACCTCCCACGACGTCGCTGTGGCCGCCCAGATATTTGGTTGCGGAATGCACAACGATGTCGGCACCCAACGACAGCGGCTGCTGGAGATAGGGCGTGGCAAAGGTGTTGTCGACGCATACGGCTGCGCCACGTGAATGGGCCAACTCGCAGATCGCCTCGATGTCGAAGCATCGAAGCAGGGGGTTGGTCGGGGTTTCGAGCCAGACCAGGCGTGTGTCTTCGGGCCAGTCGGCGGCGAGCCGGTCGATATCGAGGAGGTCCACCGCCGTCCACGGAAGCTGGGTATGCACCTTCGAGATCAGCCGGAACGTGCCACCGTAAGCGTCGTCGCCGAGAAGCACTCGCTGACCTGGATCGAAAAGGCGCAGCACGTTGTCCTCGGCCGCGAGGCCGCTCGCGAATGCCAAACCGTGCGTGCCGTTCTCCAGCGATGCGATGCACGTTTCGAGTGCGCGGCGCGTCGGATTGCCGCTGCGCGAATACTCGAAACCCTTGTGCTCCCCGACGCCGGACTGTTTGAAGGTGGAGCTCAGCGTGATCGGCGTGACGACTGCGCCAGTCGTGGGATCGGCGTCTTGTCCCGTATGAATGGCACGGGTTTCGAATCCCCATTGCTCTTGTTGTTCGACGTCACCCATTGTTCAACACCTCGAAGTATGTAAGCAGGTCGGTACGGGTCAAGACGCTGAGCGGTCGCCCGCCCGAAAGGACGAGGAGCGCGTTGGCGGAGTCGAGGAGTTCGACGGCGCGCGCCACGGTTTGCCCGACGCCGATGGTCGGAAGCTTCGGCCCCATCACCGACTCGACGGGCATGTTGAGGACCGCCGCATCTCGGGAGATGGCGGCGAGCAGGTCGAGTTCGTCAACGGAGCCGGAGACTTCCGCAGCGGCGAACGGCGGCGTGTTCTTGCAGACCGGAATCTGGCTGATGCTGTTCGATCGCAGAAGGTCGACCGTGTCGCGCACGGACGTTGACGGGTTGACATACAGAAGCGCCGGCGTGTTGCCGCGCGTTTCGAGCACGGCAGCAACGCATTCGTCGCACTCACGAATAAACCCGAAGTTGCCCATCCACGTGTCGTCGAAGACCCTCGACAGATAGCCGCGACCAGAGTCGGGGTTGAGCACGACGACGATGTCATCGGGTTCGGCAAGAAGCGCCACCCTAATTGCGGCCGCCACGGCCATGCCTCCGGACCCGCCTATCAAGATGCCCTCCTCCCGACTGACTTGGCGTGCGGTGCGGAAGCTCTCCTCATCACTAATCGGAATCACTACGTCGTACAGTTCGGGAGTCCACGCGGCCGGAAAGAAGTCTTCGCCGACGCCCTCCACCAAATAGGGTCGACCGGAACCGCCGCTGAAAACGGAGGCATCGGGGTCGCCGGCGACGATACGAATACCGGGGTTCTTCGATTTCAGGTACCTTGCGGTGCCGGTGATGGTTCCACAGGTGCCAGCCCCTGCAACGAAGTGGGTGATGCGTCCGCCGGTTTGACTCCACAACTCGGGGCCGGTTGTCTTCTCATGGGCGAGCGGGTTGTTCGGATTTGCGTACTGATTGGGCCGAAACGCGTTGCGTTCGACCGTAAGGCGCTCGGCCACCTTGTAATAGCTGGTCGAATCTTGCGGTGCCACGGCAACTGGGCAGACAACGACTTCGGCACCGTATGCCCGCAAGAGCGACACTTTTTCCGGCGCGACCTTGTCGGTCATGACGAACACGCAGCTGTAGCCGCGCTGCGCGGCGACAATTGCGAGGCCCACACCGGTGTTGCCGCTAGTCGGCTCCACGATCGTTCCGCCGGGTTTGAGCGACCCGTCGCGTTCGGCGGCCAGGATCATTTCGAGCGCAGGCCGGTCTTTCGAAGAGCCTCCGGGGTTTGTGGTCTCCATCTTCATGGCCAGAACACATTGGATACCGTGGATTTCACTCATTCGCTTCAACCGGACCAGGGGGGTGTTGCCAATGAGGTCAAGCACGCTCGAAGCAATCTGGGTGCCTGCGAGCCGTTGGTCAGTGCCGTCGGTCATGAGGCACTGTACTGGCCCGGGACTCCGGTGGTTATCGCCTGGAGGGTGAACTTCGGGGGACGCTCGGGCATTACCGACTGAACATTTTCTGATCGGTTTGGCTGGCTCCCGTACGGAGCCGATTCGACCATCATGGAGGTATGGCAACGTTGATCGGCAACCACGACCGGCGGGCGCACGTGGTTACGTTCGCCACCGTCGGTCAGCGCCCCAGGCTGCGTGTGGATCAGCCGCTTCGCGTCACCGTTGTCGGCGGTGGATTAGCGGGCGCGGCAGCGGCGCTGGTGTTGGCCGAGCGTGGTGCGTCCGTGACGCTCCACGAGGCCGAGCCCGTTCTTGGTGGCCGGTTGTCGTCGTGGCCCGATCAGCTCAACGCCGCAGCGGGCGCAACGACGATGGAGATGGAACGAGGCTTTCACGCGTTCTTTCGCCAGTACTACAACCTTCGAACGTTTCTCCGGCGGATCGATCCCGAGCTTCGCATGCTTCGGCCCTGCGATGACTATCCACTCTTTGGTCCGAACGGAGCGAGTGAGTCGTTCAGCGGCCTCCCTCGACGTCCACCGTTTAACCTTCTGGCTTTGATCAAGCGGACGCCGACCATCGGGCTACGCGACCTCAAGCACATCGACGGTGACAGCGCTGCGGAAATGCTCGCATTCGAAACCGACGATTGCTACGCGCGCTTTGATTCGATGAGCGCAGCTGAGTACCTCGATCGAGTGCGATTCCCGCCCGAGGCGCGGTTGATGCTCTTCGAGGTCTTCGCTCATTCGTTCTTCAATCCGCAAGAGTCAATGTCGGCGGCCGAGATGTTGATGATGTTTCATCTGTACTTCTGCGGTTCGGCAGAAGGCATTTTGTTCGACGTGCTCGACGAGCCCTTCAACGATGCGGTGTGGAAACCGATGGAGCGACTGCTGCGCGCTCAAGGCGTGATCATCCATACGAACTCCCGCGTGACGTCGCTGGACGAACCCGATGACGACGAGGCCGTCGTGCTCGCGCTCGCGGTGGAGGCGCTGCAATCAGTAGTGCGTGCGAACCCCTGGGTCACACATGGGCCGGGCGGGGATACTTGGGGTGCCAGCATCGCGTCGCTTCGTCAGGCCCCTCCCTTTGCGGTCCTTCGGCTCTGGCTCGATCGGCCCGTGCTACCCGGGAGAAGTCCATTCGCCGCGACGGCGGGAATGGGAATCATCGACAACATCTCAGTCGTTGGTCGGTACCAGGGGCAGGCACATTCCTGGGAGGTGGTGAACGGGGGCGCGGTCATCGAACTTCACGGCTATGCGCTTGACACCGACCATGCCACCGATCCTGCGCGCACTCGTACGGAGCTCATTGGTTGGCTGCATCACGTGTATCCGGAAACGGCGTTGGCCAGAATCCTCGATGAGCGCTTCCTGTTGAAGCGCGACTGCCCATCGTTTGAACCAGGATCATACGTACACAGACCAACTGTCGACACGCCGCACCGGGCAGTGGTGCTCGCCGGCGATCTCGTAAAGGTTCCGTTTCCAACTGCGCTCATGGAACGTGCCGTGACGAGCGGGTTCCTCGCCGCCAATCAGATCCTCAGGCGCCACGGCGTGGCGCCGGAACCGGTGTGGTCGATACCGATGCGCGGCGCTCTCGCCGGACTTCAGCAGTGGAAGCGTCGCATGAAGGAGCGAGCGTGACTCGCCCGTGACCGACCAGCGCGAAACACAAGAAGTGCGGGTGAACCCCGACGCTTCGTTCGACCGAATCCAACTTGACGCCACATCATGGGTCGATGTTTCACGAGGCTGGCTCATCGGTGCCGGCCTGCTCTTTGACCATCTGCTCTGCACCGTCAATTGGCAGACGACCAAACTCTTTCGCTACGAGCAGCACGTCGAAGAACGTCGTCTCAGTTCGGGGTGGCGTCGAGGAACTCCGTTGCCGCATGTTGCGTTGGGCGACGTCACGCGCGCCATCCAGCGAAAGTACCGCGTCGAGTTCCCGGGATTCGGGTTGATTCAGTATCGCGACGGCAACGATGGTCAGGGCTTTCACCGCGACACCGACATGCGTTGGCTCGACGACACGGTCATTGCTGTGCTGACCCTCGGTGCCCAACGACCGTGGACGTTGCGGCCCCACGGGAGTCGCTTTGTCGATGAACCGGCCAAGGGCGCAATCCACGACTTCGCTCCGGCCAGCGGCGACCTAATGGTGATGGGCGGACGCTGCCAAGCGGATTGGCAACACTCGGTGCCGTATCTCAAGGGCCTTCACGCAAGCAGTGTCGGCGTTCGCATCTCACTGCAGTTCCGTGCGATGCGCAAAACCGGCGAACCGTTTCTCGGAGCATCGTTTCGAGCAGATGTCGGGTACAACCATGGGAAGGCAGCGCCGCGCGATTGAGCACCCGCGCCTCACAAGGAGGAGCGCTCCCGAATCTGGTACAAGCGTTCGGCGTAACGCGCGTCGTCGCGCCATAGTCGACCAGCGAGCAGTTTAATAAGTGGACGTGTCATAGCCGCCGCAAGATGAGCATGCGCGAAGCCGTTACGATCGCTCGTAGCCAGCGTGGCTTCAATGATCGCGGTGCGAGGTGACGTGTCGCCGCCGGTGCGCCCGCTCGCTGGCCTTGCCGAGTAGACCGGTGTGGCGTGCGTTTCAACCACCGAGCCCGTACCCTCCCCATCGGTGATGGTCATCACGATCGTGCGAGGACCGGGGCAATCGAAGCGCGCGCTCACCTCTACGTCGAACCCACGAACCACTCGGTACGCGACACGCAGATGAAGCTCATCGTCGTTGTGGTCCGTCACTTCAAGCCGCGAAAAGGCATACGGGTGAAAGTGGGTTCCGTGCCATGGGTCAAGTCGGTTCGCGAGGATGTCGCGCGGCTCACAACACGCTTCACGTCGGACTACTCCATCGAGAAACACATCGGGACGCTTCGCGATGATGGGGTGATCGGTCGCACCTTCGGAGTCGCTGTCGAACTGCACCCATGTAAAGACGCCGTCGTCAAAGGTCTGAAAAGGCTTCCATCCCACCGCGCCGGCTTGCGGGTCGAGTACCCGTCCGTGCCATGGACAAACAAGGCAGCCCTGTTGCACGGTCGCTTCAGCGAGACTTGCTCCCATGTGGGGGCACGACCCGGGAGCGATGCGAATCGTATGTTCACGTTCTTTCCATACGACCACCTCGCGGTCGTCGATGACGTATCCGCGCGGTTTGGAAAGTCGTTGCAAAGTACGGGACGCGTCGACGGCGAACCATCCGCCGTCGGGCTTACGGAGCGCCTTGTGAAGCGCCCTGTCGATTGCCAATGGATTGGCTCGCTGCCAGTCATCGTTCACAGTCGGACTCTACAAACTGTGACGGGAGGGGTGCGACAACACTTCGCGAGTGAGGCCCGCCAACCCCCATCGACGGACCTCACTCGCGAAACGCATTGTTGCATTCAGAACAACATTTGGAACAGCCCCGGCAGAACTGAAGGGAAAGTCGCCTACTTGGGTTGGGGAAGGGTGCGAAGGTACGGCTTCACCGTCTTCCAACCGTCGGGGAACAAGGTCTTCGCTTCATCGTCGGTGACCGCTGCACCGATGATCACGTCGTTGCCGTATTTCCAATCCACCGGTGTGGCGACCTTGAACTTCGACGTGAGCTGCAATGAATCAATCACCCGAAGAATCTCGTCGAAGTTCCGACCCGTCGAAGCTGGGTAGGTGATCTGGAGTTTGACCTTCTTGTCCGGCCCGATCACGAACACCGAGCGCACGGTGAAGGTGTCGCTCGCGTTGGGGTGGATCATGTCGTAAAGGTCGCTGACCTTCTTGTCGGAATCGCCGATCATTGGAAAGTTCACGGGCGTCCCTTGCGTCTCGGCAATGTCGTCTTCCCATTTCAGGTGACTCTCTACGGGGTCCACGGAGAGCCCGATCACCTTGACGTTTCGCTTGTCGAACTCGCCCTTCAGGGCAGCAACGCGACCAAGTTCGGTGGTGCACACCGGCGTGAAGTCTTTGGGGTGGCTGAAGAGAACTCCCCAACTGTCGCCGAGCCATTCGTGAAACTTGATGTCGCCTTGCGTTGTTGCGGCTGTGAAGTCGGGGGCCGTATCGCCGAGTCGCAGAGTCATTTGTATTCCCTCCCTGGGAAAAAGTCGTGCGCCAATGTGTTTCGCGAACGTTAGCTGACAAAACCGACCTGTTTGGTCGGGTATTCCCGCGAGCCCGGAGCTACAGTCGAACGTCTACGAAGGGAGTCGGAAGCAGGTCTTCACGAAGGGTCAAACCGAATCCTGGTGCGGTGGCCTGCGGACGGAGAAACGAGCCATCGCGTGGGGACGGTCCGCTGACGTATCGCCCCGTGATCCAGCTGTCAAAGTCGACCGTATGGACGCGCAGCCGAGCCGGCGTGGCGGCGTTCATGTGCGCAAACGTCGTGTCGGCCAAATCGCAACCCGACGCATCCTCCACCGTCACGCCGACGCCAAGTTCGACGGCCGCGTCACGGATCAATGAGGCTGGTGTGATCCCGCCAACTCGGGTGAGCTTCACGGTCACGCCATCAGCAACGCCGAGCCGATGGGCTTCGAGAAGTGCAGCGAGCGACACGATCGTCTCGTCCATCACCATGGGTCCGGCCCATGAGTCGCGCAGGTGTGCGCACTCGGCCAGGGTGGCGCACGGTTGTTCGAGGAAGATGCCAGCTCCGCCGGGCCCAAGTGCGCGCACGAACCGCCGCGCGGCCGACAGCGTGAACCCACAATTTGCGTCGGCAAAGATCACGATGTCTTGGCCGACCGCTTCGCGCACGGCCAGGACTCGAGCGGCATCGACGATCGGATCGTCGCCAACCTTGACCTGCAGGCGCTGATAGCCCTGGGTGAGTCGTTCGCGCGCCTTCGTATCGCACGCCTCTGGGGTGGCACCCTGCACGGGGCGATACAGCGGCGTCGGCTCTGGGCCCTCGCCGCCGAGAAGCTTCCAAACCGGTACGCCGTAAAGACGAGCGGCAAGATCCCATACCGCGATATCGACCGGCGCCTTCGCGTAGGGTTGTCCGGTCATCGTGGCCGTCATGCGACGAAATACCGAGCGCGGGTTCGAAGCGTCGGCACCGAGGATTGCGGTCGCAAGTGTCGTGACACCCGTGATTTGACCGGGCAAGTTCTGCGAGTCGTAGGTAACCCCGACGGTACCGGATTCGCCGAGCCCGACCGTGCCGTCTTCGGCAACGACGCGAACGGCGACTGCGTCCATCCCTGTAGTGACGCGGTCACCCGACATGCGGTATGTGCCCTCCACGTAGGGAAGGTGTATCGACCAGCCGGTAACTCGGGCAATTCGCATGCCACGTTTCTACCGCACGGGTGCGCAGGCACCAAGGCAACGCCCGACTAGGTCGAAGCCCAACACACTGCCTCTCGAAGCGCCTTTGCGCGGCGCCTGTCGGGGCCCACCAGAATCGTGTGTGCTTCGACTTCGGTACGACTCACCGTCGCTGCGCCGGTGCGGAAGAAACGGCGACGAGTTGCGCCGACCACAAGAACTCGCTCGCCTTCGGCCGGCAGGCTGGTGTCGTTCCACGGATCGCTCGTGCACACCGAGTACACAACGGTGGCGACAACACTACGAAGTGCACCTGAGCGATCCGGTGTGTCGGCTCGAACCTCAAACGACAGCTGTGGGCCGTTCGCCGTTGCTCGGATTTGGACGACCCCGACAATGTCACCGTCGATGATGGTGAGGTTGCGGCTGGCGTGACGGATGGTTTTGGCCATATGACCACCTCCTGCGGGCTAGCAAAGCTCGCGGACGAAGGTTGTTGAGGACAGGAGGGAAGCGCATGAAACCACCATGACAGGGGGGTGTGACATCACTTTGTCGTGTTTGCCTGCGCTACGTTGGGCCGTCTTGGTCGTGCTCCTCGTGACGTGACAATATTTCTCCGTGACTTCGTTGGATGACTGCCGCGATGGGCCCGTGCTGTTGACAAGTACCCGCAAGGGCCTGTTCATTTTGCGCTCTAACGCTGCCCGCTCGGGCTGGTCAGTAGTCGGCCCCCTGTTTCTCGGTCACATCGTTCAACACGCAGTGCTTGATCCGCGTGACCGTACCCGAATGCTCATTGCCGTGAGCACCGGGCATCTGGGGCCAACGGTTATTGCGTCGGACGACCTCGGCAAGACCTGGACCGAAGCGGCGAAACCGCCCGCCTTTCGCAGCGGTGAGCCGCTCAAACGAAGTCTGAAGTCGGTGTTCTGGCTCACCCCCGGCCACTCGAGTCAGCCCGGCGTATGGTTCGCGGGCGGCTCGCCCCAAGGACTTTTCCGTTCCGAAGATCACGGCAACACGTGGCGCCCGTTCGATGGATGGAACGACCATCGGAGTTGGCCGGAATGGGCAGAGTGGCCGGAGCAGAACACACCCGATGGCTCGATGCTTCATTCGATCAACATCGACCCCCGAGATGCCTCGCACATGTATTTGGGTCTGTCGTCGGGTGGCGTGTTCGAAACGGTCGACGGCGGCGTGAATTGGGCGCCGCTCAACCGCGGCAGTCTGTCGCCGTTGGCACCCGATCCGGATCAGGAGTTTGGCCAAGATCCCCATTGCGTGCGGATGCATCCCCTCCGTCCCGACCGTCTGTACCAGCAGAACCACTGCGGCATTTATCGCATCGATCGGCCCGAGACTCGCTGGACGCGCATCGGTCACAACATGCCAGCCGATGTCGGCGACATCGGCTTTCCGATTGAACTCCACCCTCGCGACCCCGATACCGCTTGGGTGTTCCCGATGGATGGTACCGACGTGTGGCCGCGTACGAGCCCCGACGGGCGACCGGCGGTGTATCGCACCCGCGATGCCGGAAACACGTGGACGCGTGGCGATAGCGGCCTGCCGGAGCGGGCGTGGTTCACGGTGAAGCGCCAAGCCATGACGGTTGACGACCACCGCGAATCGATCGGCGTTTACTTCGGCACGACCAGCGGTGAGGTGTGGGCGAGTGCGGACGAAGGTGTGTCGTGGACCTGTGCCGTCGCGCATCTGCCGGAGATCTACTCCGTGGAGATAGCCGACCCCGACCCCGCGATCCGATAGCCACAGAATGAATGTACGCATACCTTCCCCACTTCGTTCGTACACTTCGAACGCAACGGTTGTTCAAGCAAATGGCGAAACAGTGCACGAGGTTCTCCAGGACCTCGATCGGCAATTCCCCGGCCTGTGTTTCCGCGTGGTCGACGAGCAGGGTCAACTCCGCCAGCACATGCGGGTGTTCGTAAACGACGAGATGACCCGCGATCTCTCGAACCCAGTGGCAGAAACGGATGAGGTAACGCTTCTTCAGGCACTCTCGGGGGGCTGACCGCAATGATCGACGTACCCCGCGTTTCCCCGACCTCTCGGGACGCGCCGGAGGCGATTGATGCCGCAGCTTCGTCGATTGGTTCGTGCAGGTGTCCGATCACGGCGTACCGGCCTCGGTCATCACCGACATGCGAAATGCCCGACGATGATTGCTTCCTCATCAACCTCGGCGACCTCACCGCCGAGTGGACCAACGACCGATGGTGCTCGACGCTTCACCGGTGCTGGGTCCCAGAACGCTGCAAACGTCGCAGGTAACCCTGACACTTCGGCAGACCGACGCGAGGAATCAGCAGAACTTGGGTGGTTGCCCTAGCCGCGGCCGGGTGCAGGGCCTATCGTGTGGCCACCCAGGCGATTCGCCTGGCCGAGACGGAGATTTGCACATGGATTTTTCAAAGCTGACCAAAGCCGACCGGATTATCGGGGGCGCCGGAATTCTTCTCGTCATTGCCTCGTTCCTGAGCTGGTTCACGTTCTCCTTGGCTGGATTTTCGGCATCAGCGAACGGATGGGACGTTGGATTCCTCTGGGGACGCCTCCCGGTGTTGGTCGTGATCGCAATGCTGGTGTGGATCGGTTTGCGGCGGTTTTCGACGATGTCGCTTCCGGACGAGATTGCGCCGCTCTATCTCGCCGGCGGAGCCACGGCGTTGTTGCCTCTCCTGAAGTTGCTGATCGGGGAGAGCGGGCTCTCCAGGGGTTTCGGTCTTATCCTTGCTGCGTTGGCCGGTGTCGGCGTCGCCTTCGGCACGTATCTCAAGTTTCTCGAAGCAGGTGGCAAGATCGATGAACTGAAGGGCCGGGCTTCGACCCTTGCGGGCTCACTGAGCGACAAGGCCAAAGCCGCTGCAGAGAGCGCGAAGGAGACCACGAAAGACGTCACCGACAACGACAAGTCGTAAGGGTTTCAGGCCGCGTTCGGCGTCCAGTTACGGCGGGACCCGAACCGGCAAACCACTTCGGCCCGGATTTGGCAATTGAGTCGTGACCGGCGTCACCGTGGCTGGGCTTGGTTCCTCGTGAGGTCGGCGCGAAACTTGACCGCTCGGTCCGGTCCAAATTGGGCACGTGTCGACCGTCTGCAAGGAGCTTTCGTGACCCGTACCGCCGTAATCGTTGACGCCGTTCGCACTGCGGGAGGAAAGCGCAATGGAAAACTCAAGGACTGGCACCCCGTTGACCTATCAGCCGAGACGCTGAAGGCGCTGGCCAGCCGAAACAACCTCGACCCGGCGATGATCGACGACGTCATCATGGGATGCGTCATGCAGGTTGGCCAGCAGGCTCTCAACATCGGCCGCAACGCGGTGCTCACCGCGGGCTGGCCTGAGTCGGTGCCGTCAACGACGGTCGATCGCCAGTGCGGAAGCTCGCAGCAGTCCGCGCACTTCGCCGCTCAGGGCGTTATGGCGGGGGCCTACGACATCGTCATCGCGGCGGGCGTCGAAGTGATGAGCCGCACGCCGATGGGGGCATCGGTCGCCTCCCCGGAGATGGGATTCCCGTTCACACAGTCGATGAACGACCGATATGCGTCGGTTGGTGGCCTCCAGCCGCAGGGCATCGGTGCCGAAATGATCGCTGACAAATGGGGAATCTCGCGAGATGACCTCGACTCCTTCAGCGTCGAATCCCATCGTCGTGCCGCTCGGGCAACCGCCGAGGGCCGGTTCGATAACGAGATCATCCCGATCCTGGTGAAGAACGACGATGGAACCTCCGAGTTCCGCATCGACGAAGGCATCCGTCCCGATTCGACCGTTGAATCGCTCGGCAAACTTAAGCCGGCATTCAAGCCCGACGGCAAAGTCACCGCCGGCAACTCCAGCCAGATCTCCGACGGCGCAGCAGCCGTGCTCATCATGAGCCAAGAGATGGCCGACAAGTTGGGTCTTCGGCCCCGGGCACGGTTCCACACGTTCGCGCTTGCTGGGGTCGACCCCGTGTCGATGCTCACCGGTCCGATCCCGGCGACCACCAAGGTGCTGGCCAAAGGTGGCCTGCGCATGGAAGATATCGACGTGTTCGAAATCAACGAGGCCTTTGCGTCGGTCGTGTTGGCGTGGGAGAAGGAACACCATCCCGATATGAGCAAGGTCAACATCAACGGCGGTGCCATCGCACTCGGTCACCCACTTGGGTGTTCCGGCGCCAAGCTCATGGCGACAATGCTCAATGAACTGGAGCGCACCGGTGGGCGTTACGGCCTGCAGACGATGTGCGAGGGCGGCGGCATGGCCAACGCCACGATCATCGAACGCATGTAGCAACTCCGCCATTGTCTGTTCGTGGCCCTCGGCGCGCTGGACCAGTGCCCGCGACAAGGTGTGCTTTGTCGGCCAGCATCTCGACCCCGGGTACCATCGATTCCATGATCGGGACGATCTTTCGCGTTGTCGTTGCCCTTGGCCTAGGCATCGGCATCTGGAAGTTCGGTACCCTCATGCTCGGCGGGCTGGCCCGACCGATTCCCGAGCCACCCCCCGACGGCGAACTGCGCCGGGTGAACCTTCGTTACCGATGCCCGTCGTGCGGTACCGAAATCCGCATGGTCAAGACCGACGCCGACGACCCAATTCCGCCTCGCCACTGCATGGACGAGATGGACCTCATTGCTCGCGATGGCGAGGCTCTGGACGCCTGAAACGGGAGAAATCTTGTCCCCAGCTGTGGATAACTCTGGGGAGAGTTCGAACTATGTAACTTTATGAGTGTGCACTCAGCGTTGGTTGCATTCCCAGCAAATATGCGGAAATCGAAGGTTTTGACCTCGAGAAATCGGTTTCAGCGCAATTGGGTGGCGGTCACAAACCCGCCGGTGATGGCGAGTATTCCCCCCAGGAGGTACCAGTTCGACGGCGATTCGGGCCACACGCCGACGTAGTTCAACACGATCAGCAAGCCACCGATCAGCAGCAGTGCAAACATCAAGAAGGGCACCCACGGACGGGTCATCTGCAGTGCGGCCGCTTCGGCTTTGTGTTCGGACCGAGCGGTGTATCGACCCGATGTCGCATACGCAGGAACCTTCTCGCCGGCGGCCCCGTCGCGGATCTTTGTTTTCTGCGTCGACTTCTCCGTGGCCGAACCTTTTGGGGTGAAGCGGCCCGGTCCCTTCGTGCTCGATGGTTTCGCGTTTGGTTTCGCGTTTGGTTTCGCGTTTGGTTTCGCGTCGGATGTTTCGGGCTCGGCCATCCCCCTACGTTAACGGAGCGGCGTGAATGGCGACGGCACCCCCGATTCAGGCGGGTAGCGTCAACGGCATGGGAGCGCGAATCGTCGTCGTCGACAACTATGACTCGTTTGTGTACAACCTCGTCCAGTACGTGGGCGAGTTGGGCGGCGACCCCATTGTCGTTCGAAACGATGCCGTGACGGTTGACGAGGTTGCTGCGCTGAACCCCGACGGAATTCTCATTTCGCCCGGGCCGGGCCGCCCCGAAGATGCCGGCATCAGCTGTGCAGTGATCGCGGCCCTGGGACCAACGATCCCGTTGTTTGGCGTCTGTCTCGGACACCAGGCGATCGGCCATGCCTTTGGCGGCGATGTCGTGCGGGCGCCCTCGTTGATGCACGGGAAGACATCGTCGGTGAAACACGATGGTACGGGGGTACTCTCCGGCCTTCGCGACCCTTTCACCGCCACGCGCTATCACTCCCTCGTGATTGAGCCCTCGACCATGCCCGTCGTGTTGGAGATTGTGGCCACCACGGCAAGCGACGACGACGGCCGCAGCGAGGCGTCAATCGTCATGGCTGTGCGCCACCGCACGTACCCGATCCACGGCGTGCAGTTTCACCCGGAATCGATTCTGACCGAGAGCGGTCACCGAATCGTGTCGAACTTCCTCGAGCTTGCGCATGCGCGCGATCGTGGGTGAACTAGGGCTGCCGAGGGAGCAAATTGCCCGAGATATCGGGCCGCGGTTGTCGGCGTGGGTGTTCCGCAGTCGTGGGGGATTGCGTGGGAAAGCGACGGGTGAGGCGGCCGTTTTCGGTGTTTGTATCGAACACATGTTCGTGGGGTGGGGTATGGTGTGGGCGTGGAATCCTCCATCAACGATCACATAGCGACGGCAGCGTCGGCGTTGGCATCAGCAACGAGTTGCCTGGGCTCGGGTGTGCCGGTGACCGCGGCGGTTGTGGCGGCTGCACGGGCGTTGGTTGATCAGGCAGATTTGTTGTGTACCCGTACGGTCGCCGAGTTTGCACAGTCTCCGGTGGTTCGAGATGACGGGTTTCGGGACGTGTCGCACTGGTTGGCGGGCAACACTCATGCCCGCCCGACTGAGGGCGAG
>JANOYY010000188.1:0-7363 GCA_031429095.1 Acidimicrobiia bacterium
CAGCGCGACGCGTGTCTCCCGGAGCGCGCTCGGCACTTAACTCGGCTGGGATTGGTTGGGTCGACGAACTCGGCAATGCCGAAATAGCAATCGGATCGATTCTGGTGTCACGGTCCGGCTCTATGGAACCCCATCGCCTCGTGATTCCGCGATGTCCCCGGTACCCCGGTCCCTGCCCGGACCGCAACTGCTTGCCGGCGATGCGTGCGATAGAGCCGAGTCGTATTTCGACTGCCTAGTCTGCGCAAAGAACGTGGGCGGGTTCCACGGTAATGAACTTGACGAGAACGTCGGTGACCGAACCAGCCAAACGATCCCTTTCCGCGCTGATCGCGTGGGCCTCCTTTCACCGAACTGCCCCGATTTGTCGCGCCCAGCCAGCCAGCCCGTTTCACACCAGCCACCTGGCGGGACGTGGGAGGTGGAATCGCCACGCCTTCCCGACAGAGAGACGGCTACTTCTCGACGAACACGAGGTTCGTCAGTCCCGTCGGAGCCGCCTTGATGTTGGCGCCCGGTCGCGTTTGCCGTGTTCGTGACGGTGGAAGTGTTCGTGACGGTGAACTGGCCGCTGCGATTCGTCGGTGTGAGCCGGATCCGTCAGATTGATGATTGTGGTGACGGTGAACTGCCCGTTGTCGCTGGTAAGGGTGATGGTGAAGAGCGCCGAGGCGGGTAACTTGTCGAAGGGGTCAACGACACCACTTGCCTCCGGTACGCCGCCGCCAGGCCAACAGAATGGACGCAAATTCTCGAAAACCTCCGAACAGCGTTCAACGCCCAATAGATCCGCGAATCGGCACGTATGTGTCGGGGCGGAGCCCGTCCCAGGACCACTTCGGGATCTCGAGATCGTCGGGGACGTCGTCAGCCGAGTCGTGGTACCTCGCCATCGGTCCGTTCGTCGCCCAAGTGAAATAGTCGTAGAGCACTTGGCGAACCGGATCGCCAGCAGTGAAGCCGACGTCGTTCAATGCCTCGTCGAAACAAGCAATGGCCCGTTCGTCCATCTCCTCGTGGGGTCCGTTGCCGCTGTGCGTTCGAACAACTGCTGTCTCGTTGCCCATCGTTTCGCTGTAAAGAGCCGGACCACCCAACGCCTCAGCCCAATACGCAGCCAACCGCTCGGTGTGCTCCGGATGAAATCCGTGACTGAAGGCGTGACTCACGATCTCATCGGCCATCACCCGCTCATGCCAAGCACCGGCGAGTCGGAGCAGGCCCTGAACGCCACCAACTGCCTCGAAGACCGACCCCACCGTCTCAGTTTGCCGCGAAGCGTCGGCGTCGTCAATGAGCACAGCGGTCGCTTGACCATCAACGAGTCCTTCAGTGTGCGCTACTCCGATCGGCTCCGCCGACGACGAGATTTCAACCAGGACCTGCGCGAATCGAGCTAGACGGCCAGACACGACAGGCTCGTACATAGGCACCCATAGGCACCCATAGGCACCCATAGGCACCGAGCAGACCGCGGTCCTGGGCGCAAGGCGGGAAGCGGATGTTTGCGCGCAACGATCAAGGGGTACCCGCCTTACCCAGTTCGTCGGAGCGTTCCCGGGCGCTCAACAGAAAACGAGGCACTCCATGGGCACACCGAAGCCGCTCGTCCCTACCTCTGACTTAGTAGCCAAAAACGTCGCGCACTTCCCGAACGAAAGCCCTGAGTATCGTCGAGCCCGAAATGCGCTCCTCGCCGAAGAGATTGAACTTCGCCGCCATTTATGGCGAGTTGCCGAAATACGACGGGCGCTGCCCCCCGGCGGCGAGCTGCGCCAGGATTACCAATTCGAAGGTCAAGACGGGCCAGTCAAACTTTCGGAGCTCTTCGGCGGCAAGGACACGCTCATCCTCTACTCGATGATGTACGGGCCCCAGCGCGACAAGGGATGCCCGATGTGCTCGTCGATGCTCGACGCGTGGGACGGCGAAGCCCGCCACATCGAACAGCGAGTGGCGCTGGCGGTCATCGCCCGCTCACCCATCGAACGCATCACTTCGTACGCACAAACACGCGACTGGACAGGTTTAACGTTCTATTCGGATCCGACCGGCGACTACACGAAAGATTATGTCGGCGAACGCGACGCAGATTGGCCCGGGTACTCCATCTTCCAGAAAATCGATGGCACGGTCCGTCATTTCTATAGCGGCGAGGGAAGCTCCGAAATGGCCGATCCCGGACAGGATCCGCACGGAGCGCCAGACATGAACCCGCTCTGGGTGATCCTCGATACGACCCCAGCGGGACGCGGCACCGACTGGTACCCCACTCTCGACGATTGAACGACTCTGCACTCCGCCGCACTTGCGGCTCCCTGCAAAGGCCAACTCGTCGCCTGAGTTCACCGCCCTCCATTCGGACATCACGAACACACTTGGGTGGGCCGATGCTCGGTACTTCGCGCACATCAGCATCCATCAGTGAACCAACCATTGAGACCGAGCCACGCGTGCCCGAATACGAGGTCAACCAGCAGGCCGTGGCCTACGCCGCCAGTTCCTGTGGACGTGGTGGTCTACGCTCGGATGGCGTCGACACGGACGGCACAAGGGGATCTTTGATGAGTGATGTTCGAGGTGCGTGCGATGCCAGGTTCGAGGGGCTTCGCGAGGTGTTCACGGCGCAGTTGGCCTCCGGTGAGGATCTTGGGGCGTCGCTTGCAGTGCGTATCGAAGGTGACGTCCTCGTTGATCTGTGGGGTGGATGGGCGGACGAAGCGAGAAGCACCCCGTGGCAGGCCGACACGATCGTCAACGTCTGGTCCACCACCAAGACGATGACGAATCTCTGCGCGCTGATCCTGCATGACCGAGGGCTCCTCGACGTATACGAAAAGGTTTCCACGTACTGGCCTGAGTTCGGGGTCAACGGCAAGGAGGGGGTCGAAGTCCGCCACCTCCTCGCTCACACATCGGGCGTCTCCGGCTGGGATCAGCCCATCACCCTGGAAGACATCTACGACCTCGAGACGTCCACCGCCCGCCTAGCGACCCAGACGCCTTGGTGGGAGCCTGGGACCGCCTCCGGCTATCATGCCCAAAATCAGGGTCACCTTGTCGGTGAGGTGATCCGCCGTGTGACGGGCCGTACGTTGGGCCGATTCTTCGCCGATGATGTTGCCGGTCCCCTTGGGGCCGACTTCCATATCGGCCTGGACCCGAAGGAGTTCGGCCGGGTATCGAACATCATCCCGCCGCCGCCACTCACGGCCGCCATCGACTTCAGCACCCTCGATCCGAACAGCCCGGCGATGAAAACGTTCACCGGCCCCATGTCCGAGGCCTCCCAAGCAAATACTGCGGCCTGGCGTCAGGCCGAGATCGGCGCGGCGAACGGCCACGGCAATGCACGCTCCGTGGCCCTCGTGCAATCTGTCGTCGCAAACGGCGGCAGCGCAGAGGGCGTGCGCCTGCTGTCACCCGAAACGATCAAAGTGATCTTCGACGAGCAAGCCAACGGCGTCGACCTCGTCCTCGGTATCCCCCTGCGCTTCGGGATTGGCTACGGCCTACCCCAGCACCAAACACTCCCGTACATTCCTGACGATCCGGGCATCTGCTTCTGGGGCGGCTACGGCGGCTCCATGATCATTGTCGACACCACCCGGAGAATGACTTTCGCATACATGATGAACCGGATGAGTTCCGGCATCATCGGATCCCCAACCAGCGCTGCGCTCATCACCCAAGCCTACGAAGCAGTCGCCTAAATCTCGCGTTGCGCTTGGAGTTTCGTTACGAGAAACGTCGACTCGGGCGATTTCGGTCGACTATTCCCCGGATGCCTAGGTATCCCCGTGGCGAACATCCCGAACTGGGTTTCGAAGGAACGGGCGGCGTCCGACGGTAGGCGCGGATCTCTGTATTGACGAACGCGCCGAGCTTGGTGAGCTTCGCCGTCAGGCTGGTGAGTTGCGTATGGAGCGTGATTTACTCAAACGATCAATGGCCTTCTGGGTCACGGAGTCGACACAGTGAAACGCCTCGAGTGTGTTGACTTGCGTTACAGGATGTCTGCAATGGATGTGGCGAAGCCGGGCAGCGACGCGCAGCCGACGACGGCGATGAGGATGCGGCCGGCGAGCAGCAGCCTTGCGTCGCGCCAGACGCGTCGAACCGCGGGCTGCGTCGATATCGCGGCGCCGACCAACAAGATGACCACGACCACGCCTCCGACGAAAACCGTGGGCAGGAGGAGCAGCAACGGCAAGTACGCGAGCACGACGCGTCTCCTCGCGGAAAGCAGTGGTAGCGACCGACTGACGCGTGCCATGACCGCGACAACCACGAGGACGTGGAGAAACGCAAGAGCGGCGAAGACCAAAACGGCAAGCCAACCCGGGGCAACGAGATCGAAGTCGGGATTGTCCGATCGGAGAGGTTCGACGCGGCTACCCAGCGTCACCAGCACGAGCGCACCCAACACGAGTCCACCGACAAGGCCACTTGGCAGCCACTTGCGCAACAGCAGGTAAATCACCGCACAGACCAGACCAGCGAAGAGACCACCGAAGACAACGAAGCCGACCGTGCCCCCGACCGTGATCTCACCGACGACTTCGTCCGCTTCGGTGATCCGACCCTGGGCATCGTCGCCAGCCGTAGCGGCCAGCAGCCGCATGGCAAGCCGACCCCCAGCCCCGGCAGCCAGGAGCCCCCCGACCACACCGCCAACCATGCCGATGTTGAGGAACCACAGAGCAAGCTTGGCCTGCTCCGCGAAGCCCGCATGCTCAACCGGTTGCGGGGTCTCGAAATCGATCCGCCCCCACCTCACCGCCAGCCCCACGCCCACCAACAGCAACGCAAAGCAGGTGACCACGATCGGATGCACCTCTCCATAATAGCCTGGCACAGGCGATCCTTGCAGTGACGACGGCAACGCCGAGTCGCGGGATCACAAGCTGGTCCTTGGACGAGCGCCCATGATCACCAGAGTTTGCGCAGGAGTTCTGACCCGTCGTCCACCTCGCCCCTCTCCGATGATCAGCTGCACCTGCACTGGGGTCTGTCCCGCTCCACGCCCCTAGTCGGCCGAAGCCCTCGGGACGAAGACACGGGGCCTTCGACCCTGCCGGGATCGGCCCGATCAGCAACAAAGGATCTAGCAGCAGCCGTACAAATAGCACGCGCTTACTACTGACCTTTGCGGACTACTTGATAGTCGAGTCGAGTGTTTCGATTGCATCGAGCACGGCTCGGACGATTTCTCTCTCCGCTGTTGATTTCCTAGCCTGGCGATTGCGAAACGAGTATTCCAAATCCGTCGTGAACGTCTTGTCTCGGAGTTTCGCTGTGAGATTGTCGTGCGCTCGAGGGATTGTCCAACCCTCTGGTCGAAACGGACCGAAACACTCAGCTATCGCAGTGGGTGCGACGCCGGCGTGTTCAACGGCGAGCCAGAGATCGAACAAGTCACGGCCCTTACTGCGTTGGAAAAGCGCCCGGATCTTCGTCGCGCTGAGTTCTTCGATTGCGAACGTTGGCACCTCAGCCAAACCTTGAAACCATGGACTTTTCACAGCGAAAGCCTTGGTGATGGTTGGTCGGGCTGGTTAACGTTCGAACGTGTTCATTTCTACTTTGATTTGTAACCGCTGACCGCTCAGGAATGTTGAACCCAAACGGGCCTTCGGGTGTCGACCGATCTCGGTTCGAACATCGTCAAAACCGATGTCACGCGCCACGTCACGGATCGCGTCGAGTACGTCCCCTACTCCCCCATCCGTCCGACGGACGTAGTCGAGATCCTCGCTGTCACGCCACGGCCGATCTAGCCAGAGTTTGTGAAAACAGGTGCCACCTCGGAATACGAGATCGTCACCGAGGAGCGGATGGACGGCAACAAGACCCACGCGCCTCGCTGATTACGACATGCATTTGACGACACAGATGGGAATAGTTCGGCTGCATGGACCGGCTGAGGACAGCATGCGCGTAAACGTTAGTGTCGTCAATGCCGGGTTGATCCAAATCCAATCACAACGCATCGCCTGTGCCAACACGCAGGCGCAATTGTCCGAGGTTTCTGGTCCTCCCATTCAAGGAGATCATCGTCGCCGGTGACGATCCAAACAGCTTCGTGTTCTGCTCCAACGCAACCAAGTGTGGACGTCGGCATCACGAGTCGCGACAGCAATCTCCGACGGATCAGGAACTTTGGTTCGGCAGAGTCGAAATCGTTCCAACGAACACACGGGCATCCTCAGCTCTGATTCGTTTACACGGGGCGGGAGAAGTACACCCACGCCGACTGACGCGTCATCCGAGCGACTCCCCGATCTGTGATCCCACGACACTCTTGCAGTACGCGCGTCAGCGACGAACTGACGGCGAAGTTCGCCCCGCTCAGCTTCGGTCCGCGTCAGCTCACGCAACGCCTCCAACGGGTCGGACGGCAAACGATCGTGCGAGTGGTCTACATACGCGCGCTTATCAATTAAGTACGTCTGAAGCCCATCGAAGGAGGACGCCTCACGTTGCGACCGTTCCCGACGACGGCCGTTCAACACCTGTCAACAATCGTCGAAGACATTCGAGTCGCGCCCGGTACCGGTAGATGAGCTCGCGTTTAAGTGTTGCGAAGAACGATTCAGCCGCAGCATTCACAGTCCCAGCAGACACCGGTCTGCCCCATCGATTGCCGGACCTTATACAGTGCACATAGGTTCCCGAACTCGCTCGATGTGTACTGCGAACCCCGGTCGGAATGAAAGATGATCCCGGCCCGGATCCGATGACCCCGGCGACGAACCGCAGCATGCAAAGCCTGGCTGACAAGATCAGTACGTATGGTCAACGAAGAAGTTGTTGTCAGGCGAGCAGAAGTACGACTTGTGGTTGCGGATGCTTACTGGTCAGATTACGACTGCTCAGGCTGCGACCGAGGCCGGAGTCGATCGGTCCACGATCATGACGGTCCGCAAGGTCGCCCGCGACGCAGCGGTAGCGGCGTTGTCAGCCCGTCCGGGGCAACGCAGAGTCGACCGGGCCGAACAAACCGAGATTGTTCGTTTGCAACACGAGATCGATCGTCTCACGACAACGATTGTCGAGCAAGCAATCGAACTGGCGGTGTTGCGGGGAAAAGCCGCCTGGGTTTAAACGGCCCGATTCCAGCGCGGGTCGAAGCAGCCGTGAAAGAAGCAATCATTGCGCTCATCGACGACGCCGTCGCCGGCGGCTGGACCGTGTCTCGGGTCTTTGGGCTCCTCGAATTAGATCGTGTCCGGGCGTGGCGTTGGAAACAACGTGCACATAGGTCTGGGCTGGTCGATGCCAAGCCTGGCGGCCGGCCGATCAACACGATTTTGGGTTGGGAAGAAGAAGCAATCCTGCAACTCTTCGACGAGTGGGGACC
>JANOYY010000189.1:0-159023 GCA_031429095.1 Acidimicrobiia bacterium
ACCGGCTTTCGACGATTCGATCACTACAGAACCAGGATCCTCCTCGCAATCGGCGGCGTCAACTGGAACCTCCTCGACCCCGCCCGATTATGAAGAGCCCGATAAGCATGTCGAGCTGATCGATGTGATGCAAATGCAACCGGAGCATCGCCGAGTGATGCTCGTTGAACCGGCCCATGAGTGCCCGTTGGAGTTCCGGGATCTTCACACGAAGCTTCTTCTTGGCCATGTCAGCCAACACGACCGGGTCTCGTTTCCCAGCGATAAGTGCGCTGATTATTAGGCGAGCCGACACCCCCAGCGTTTGAGAGGTGACAGCACCTATCTTGATCCCGGCGTCCTCAGGGACCTTCTCAACACGCTGGACTTCTCGGGTCGTCCTGGGTCAATCGTTTCCGATACCTGGTGAAATCACGAAGCTCCCCGATCACCGCAGGTGGCACGAAACTGCCGCGAACCAGGCCGACCTCGACGAGTTGCGCGATCCATCCAGCATCAGACACGTCGGTCTTTCGGCCCGGGACCATGCGCATGTTCCGGGTGTTCACCAGATCAACGTGCAAGCTCTGCGCTTCTTCGAGCACATCCCAGACCGGACGCCAGTAGACGCCGGTCGCTTCCATGGCCAAATGCGTGACACCCTCGGCGAGTAACCAGTCACGCATGCGTTCAAGATCCGCGACGAACGTTTCGAACTCGCGGGTCTCGGTTTTGCGTGTGCGACCAGTTCCGGAGACCGCACACACGCGACCACGGTCCCCTTTTGGCCATCGAGCCCTGCGACACGATCATGAAGTACTTCCACTTTTCTTGCCTCCTGAACTGTGTGTGCATACTTGTAAGCCGTTCGCTGGATGCCCAAGGATCTAAGAAACTCAGACTCGTGCTCGAAGCAACATCACCGGATGCCTACCGGGCCTCCCAGCGTCACGCTTACACTCGAACTCCAGGGCACCAACTGGTTGACCGACGTCAGCGAACGACGCCGATCATTCTCATCCCACCGAAGCAGGACTAGCCCGTCCCTACACGACATTGTGGGTTCGGCGTCGGGTACCGAAGTGGTTGCGCCGGGCACCGATGCCGGTCCGCAGTGCTACCCGGATCGCCTCTTGTGACTCTCGTGTCAATTTGTTGCCGGAACGGTCGGTGAGGTCGAAGTAGTCGTGCGCCATTTCGTCGGTGGTGGAGATGCGTGCCGCGTGCACGTCGACGCCGACGCTGGCAAAGGTCACCGCCAGCGCATGGAGGAGACCGCGCCGATCGGTTGCGGAAACCTCGGCGACGGTGTGCCACGGTGATGCATGCTCATCGAAGGTGATGCTGGCATCGGCAACGCCGGGGCTTTGCAGCCGCTCGGGCGTGCCCGCCAGCTTTGCGGAAATGGCATCGGCACTGGGAACACCTGAAGAAGTATGTGCGCGGAACACTTGCAGCGCGGCACCATCTCCCCATGTGGCAACCATGGCGTCGTTGATGTCGAGGCCGAGGGTGCCGAGCACGCCGGTGGTGTGCGCGAGGAGGCCGATCTGATCTCGGCCACCGATCTCGATCATGAACTCGGGATCATTCCCGTGCAGGGCACCCGAGCCAACGAGCGGATGGACGCCGACGCTGAATTGACCTCTCGGTCTCGGTCGTGAGAGAAGGCTGGCGTGGCGGGCAATCAGTGCCGGTTCGGTGTTGAGCACATACGCCAACGGCGCGTGTTCGACGCGATCGACGACATGACGAGCCCCCGGGTGGGTCGACACAAGTATCTGAATAGCCTCGGCACGTCGGCGATCGATAAGGGTTCCTCGACCGCTCGAAAGCAGGGGTCCTTCCATCGCCACGCGGATGAGTGCATCGAGCTGGTTGATGAGCCCCCGCTCCCAGTCTTCGAGGGAGTTCATCGCCATAGTGACGACGTAGAGGGCATCGGCGTTCTCCCGCGACCCCAGATGCGCCGCGATGCGGAGCACGGATTCCTCGCGCAGACCATCGGGGCGCAGCGCGGCGGCTCGCAGGAGTTCGCGATCGTTGACAAGCATGGCGATGCCATCACGAGTCTCGGGGTCGAGTTTGAGACGGTCGAGAAACGATCGCAGCACTCGAGCGCTTTCGGGTGTGGCACTTGCGGCGTCGATGAGCAACGCGGCCAGGAGGACCCGGTCGCGGTCGCGGAGTTGGCGAAGCCGGTACACCACCGTGTTCTCGCCGGGATGATCGACAACACCATCGTGGAGCCGACGGACCCGTTCCAGGAGGGGCCACCCACTGAGACCGGTGGAGTCGAGAATCGAAGGATTCATACGCCGGTCGTGGAGAAACGCGTCGAGTTCCGGCAGGGCATACCCGAGGAAGCCCGTCGTTTCCAGGAACCGCCACGACCGCGGAGATCCGGATCGGAGGAAGTCGAGAAACTCCGCCGTGGTCGCTTCCGTCCAGTCTGGCGCAACCGAACGCAACGCCGACTGGCGGGCCGCGATCGACGCCGCAATCCAGTCGAGAAGCATCGGGTCGGGTTGCGCGTCGGTCATTGCGAGCGCAGCGCGAAGGGTAACGGGGATGAGTTGATCGTCGGGTGGTGTGCCGACGAGCGTTGCGTTGTCTCGCCGGATCTGGACCCAGCCGTCGGGTGGTTCGGGAGTGACCTCGCGTGCCGCGCTGGCAGTGGCGACCCGTGTTCGCTTGATCTGTATTCCGAGGAGCGGCGGCGTGATCAGCGTGGTGACGAGCACCGTGAGGAGCAACGACGCGTAGAGGTCACCGTCGAACACTCCTTCGCGCAAACCGATCGCCGCAAAGATGAGTCCGACCTCGCCACGAGGAATCATGCCGATGCCGATCAGCAATTTGCTGCTCGTCGTACCTCTGATCGCCCATCCTGAGATGAGCTTCCCGGCGATCGCGATCACGATCAACGCCAAGGCAATGCCAAGTACACGTAGTTTCGCGAACGTCGTGACGTCGACTGCGATTCCGATCTGCAGGAAGAACACCGGAATGAAGAGGTGACCAACCGGTGTGAGCTCACGCTGGATGCGAGCCGACGACGGACTGCGCCCGAGTGCCATACCGGCCACAAACGCACCGATGATCGGGGCCAGCTTGGCGACGGTAGCAAGCTGTGAAACCCCGAGAGCGAAAGCCAACGCAAGGGCGAACATCGTGGAGTTCGAACGGGCCTTGCGGTCGATAAACGCCAGCACCCGTGGAACGAGGAGGATTCCGAGCACGGTACAGGCGACGAGGAATGCAACGGCCATGATGATGACGCCGCCAACCGACATGATGGTTACGGACCCGCTGCCCGTAACCAGTCGAACCACAACGGTCAATACGATGAGGCCGATGACGTCGTCGGCAACCGCGGCGCCGAGCACGGTCTGTGCCTCGCGGGTCGCAAGTGCTCGGAGATCGCCGAATACACGAGCGGTGATACCGACACTCGTTGCGGTCAGTGCGGCCCCGAGGAAAAGGGCTTGATCGCTGGTGAACCCGAGCGCTGGGCCGAGAGCGACGCCGGCCGCGAACGGCACCACCACCCCCACGACCGCCACGCTCATTGCGTCGCGACCGACCGAGCGCAGCTCGCGAAGGTCCATGTGCATGCCGACTTCGAGCAGAAGGAGGATCACGCCGATTTCGCCAAGAACGGTGAGGATTTCGTTGGGGCTGACCAGGCCCAGCATCGACGGACCGATTGCGATGCCAGCCACGATTTCGCCAGCGACTGCGGGGATGCCGATACGTTCCGCGATCTCGGCGGCCAGCTTTGCGGCTACCAAAATGACGAGGATCGATACGATAATTGTGGTGGTGTGGCCGGAATCGGTGGTGGCTAGGAACGCGAACATCATGCCGAGACAGCGGTCTTTGGCTGTTCGGCAACCATCCAGCCACGGCTGCGGACGTTCACGAGTTCCATGCCCTGTGCGGAGAGTTCTCGTCTGACATTGACCAGCATCGCATCGACTCGTCGGCTTTGGCTCTGGGCGAAACCCAGGTCGCGAGCCAATTTCGTTCGCGCCAGAACGCGTCCTTTTTGGGTCACAAGGATCGTGAGCAGCAGGATTTCATGGTCGGTGCGAGCCGCGGGAGAGGCCATTCATCGAATGTAGGGGTCGGGGATTTCGCAGGCATTCCCGGTTTGTTTCCGTTGCGTAACCCGATATGAACGCTGTGTTTCGTCGAACAAGACCCACCCGGGCTGTCTGGCACGATAATTTCAGGCTCGGTTGGAGGAAACCCCGCTCGCTCAGGTACCGTCGGGGGATGGCCACAGGACTTACACGCACACCCGAGATGTACAACCTTGCGATGTCGGAAGGAGTTCGTCCTCTCTACGAGGCGGTCAAAAACTTCATCGCCAACGAGATTGACCCGATAGCTGAAGAGTTCTATCGCCTCGGTGAAGGCCGGGCGGAACACTGGGGATACGGCGAAGGGCAGCTGGAACTGTTGCAGACCGTCAAAGACAAGGCAAAGGCCAATGGCCTATGGAACTTCTTTCTCCCTGACGCCCATACCGGACAGGGTCTCTCCAATCTCGACTACGCCTACATTGCCGTCGAACTTGGGAAGAACCCGCTGGCATCGGAGTGTTTGAACTGTTCGGCGCCCGACACCGGAAACATGGAAGTATTGGAGCGAGTCGGTACCGAGGCACAGAAGAAGCAATGGCTCGAGCCGTTGCTGGCCGGCGAGATTCGGTCGGCATATGCAATGACCGAGCCCGGCGTTGCATCGTCGGACGCAAAGAACATCGCAACCCTTGCCGTGCTCGATGGTGACGAGTGGGTCATCAACGGCGAAAAGTATTGGACGTCGGGGGCTGGTGACCCCCGCTGCAAGATCATGATTGTGATGGTTGTGACGAATCCCGATGGCCCGCCCCATCGTCGCCAGTCGCAGATCCTCGTCCCGATCGATACCCCGGGGGTCATCAAACTCGGTGCGATGACGGTGTTCGGGGAAGACGATGCCCCCCACGGCCACCTCCACCTGAAGTTCGACAACGTGCGTGTGCCGAAGGCGAACATCCTCCTAGGGGAGGGCCGCGGGTTCGAGATTTCCCAGGTTCGCTTAGGACCGGGACGTATTCACCACTGCATGCGGGCGATCGGTTCGGCGGAACGTGCGCTGGATCTCCTCATCGGGCGTGGTTTGTCACGCGAGGCCTTCGGACGTCCGCTGGTGAAGCTCGGCAAGAACCCCGAGACGGTGTCCAGGGCACGAATCGACATCGAGCAGATGCGCCTGTTGGTGTTGCAGGCGGCCAAGGCAATGGACGTGCTGGGCAACGCAGAGGCCCGTGTTTGGGTGAGCGCGGTGAAGGCCCTCGTGCCGGAAAAGGTGTGTGAGATCATCGACTCGGCCATGCAGATTCACGGTGGGATCGGTGTGTCGCACTGGACGCCACTGGCCCGAATGTACGCCAGTATGCGCACCCTACGCTTCGCTGACGGACCCGACGAGGTGCACCATATGGTGGTCAGCCGGGCCGAAATCGCCAGCCGCGAAGGCAACAAGAAGTAGCGCCTGTTACGGTCGGTTCGGCGAGAGATCGCCGGACCGGCCCGGCTAGCCAGCCGCGAACACTTCGGCTGCGTTGAGGATCGCTTCGACGCGAGCGGACCATTCGCGCTGGTATTGGGTCAGCGGTTTGGCGAGTCGACCCAGGAAGGCGGCGGCGGTGTACCACTCGATGCCGGGTACGTCTGCGCCGTAGCCACTGAGCAGGGCACCGAGAAGCTCCACAGCTTTGGCATGGTCTGCGCTGTGGCCCAGAGTCTGGTTGACCGCACATTGGGCGACGTCGAGTGCTCGCGGCGCACGACAAAGATGGTCGAACGCGAGCACCCGAGTCTGGTCGCTCGTTCTGATGAGCTGAGAAATGTCGAAGTTCCCGTGGCTGACGACATAGGTCGCTGCGGCATCGATGGGTGCCGAGTTTCGCAGCGTCGTCAATAACGCGGCGATGCGTTCACTCAGGTCAGGCCGGCAAAACGCGATGACCGAAGTTGATTGCTGCAGCTCGTCGAGGTACTTGCTCGCGTCATGGACAGGCAACGCCGCGTTTGGGTCGACCACAGCTGTGTCTAGGCCGTGGATGTGCTGAAGCATGTCGACGGCGGCCCCGACATGGTCCATGCCCGTACGGACGTCGAGGCTTTGGCCGACAAGCAGCTCCGTGCCGATCAAACCTTCGTCGACGTTTCGATACAACAACCGCGACGTCGGGACGTGATCGGCTATCACCTTGAGTGCCGTTGCGGCTGCAAGCGCATGGGTTGGATCGGCGTACACCTTCACGACTGCTTGCGGAAAGCGCAGAACAGCGCTGCGCCCCGGGGCCCAGGAGAGGCGGATCGAGGGGCCAGCAGAGTCCATGCCGATCAGGTCGGCGATTTCGACATCCGTCCGAGCGAGGATGGGAAGGCCCAGGTCAATCGGCCACCAGGAGAGGTACGCTTCGCCTTCCGTAAGTAAACGGATGATCGGTGTTCGAGCGGACTTTCGCTCCTTCGCCTGCACCTTCAGTGCGGCGACGAGTGTTTTGTCGGCAGGCCCGAATCCGATTTGTGCCGTGAGGTCGTGACGATAGGTACCGATTTCGGCGAGGTAGTGCACCCGGAGCGAATGGTGCGGTTGGTAGTGGACCTGTCGAATCTGTACCTGGCTGACGCGTCCGAAGAGGCCGAAACTCGATTGCACATGCGGACGCATCTTGTCGACATCGAGCAGTAGGGATGCGCCAGGCAGTCCGTCGTCGAAAGGGATACCGGATGCGTGTTCGGATGTCATTTCATATGACAGGTTACGGGTGATTCAGCAGGCTGCGAACACGCCAGGAATTCCGCTTCGCCGCGTCGCAGTCGTGCCGCAGTCGCGTCGGAGCGAAAGCGGTCCGGGGCCTTAGCCAGCGATGCTTCGGCGTTCGAAGAGCTTATGGATCTCCAGGTGCTCCTCAACGAGCCAGCGGTTCACCTTTTCGACCGGCATCGGACGGCCAATGAGAAATCCCTGCCCGTAGTCGACTCCGAGTTCGCGGGCGCGGAGCCACTGCTCCGTGGTCTCGATTCCCTCGGCGACCACGGTCATGTCGAACTTTGAGGCGAGCAGGACATCGACTTCGACGATCCCAGCAGCTCGTGGTTCGTGGATGTCTCGGATAAACATCCGGTCGATCTTTATTTCGTCGGGACTCATTCGCATGAGCCACTCGTGGGTGGAGTGACCAGTCCCGAAGTCGTCGAGGCTGATCTTGAGCCCGCGCTGTTTGAGCTCGTCGAGCTGCAAGAGCGCTCGTTCTGGATCGCGAAACATTCGTGATTCAGTGACTTCGATGTGGACGGCGGCGGCCGGAAGACCGGTCCATTCGAGCGTTTCGTTGATGGCTCGGAGGGCCTGCGGATGAGAAATCGACAGCGGCGAGAAGTTGACGGAGATATGGAGGTCGAGCCCGGTTTGATTCCTCCAACGCATGGTGTTGCTGAATGCGTCGTTGATAACGAGTTCGGTAAGTGAATGGATGTGCCCGGATCGTTCAGCCAACGAGATGAACTCCGATGGCAGCACGACGCTCATTCCATCCTGCCAGCGGGCGAGAGCTTCGAAACCGGCTATTTGATAGGTTCGCATATCAATAATTGGCTGATACCAGACCTTGATGTCGCGGTTCTTGATTGCGGCCCGGAGTCGGTATGCATCCGCGACGTTTGAGCCGTTCGAGAACAGCTTCTCTGTGTGGGCAACCACCCCGATGTCGGGGTTCTCCTTTGCCGCGAACATGGCGGCGTCGGCGTTGTAGAGCAACGTCGTCAAGTTGTTGCCATGGTCGGGAAACATTGCGAAGCCGACGGAGCCACCGACGACAATCGACTCATTCGCGATGAGATGCTCCGGTTCAAGCGCAGCGCGAAACGATCGCCCGATGGTCATCGACTGGCTCTGAATTTCATTGCGCGTTCCGCTCACAGGCACGATGATCGCGAATTCGTCACCGCCGAGTCGAGCGACGGCGCTGCGGGGCGGCGCAGATTTGCGCAGGCGATGCGCAACCTGGACCAGCAATTCGTCACCGCCGGCGTGCCCAAGGTGCGTATTGACGTCTTTGAATCGGTCGAGATCGATTAGGAGCACGGCGAGTTGCTGGGCGCCTCGCTTGATTGTCTCATCCCAGGCTTCGTTGAATCCGCGTCGATTGAGGAGACCGGTGAGCGGATCATGCAAGGCTTCCCTCGTCCGTTCGATCATCTCCCGGCGCAATTCACCGAGGAGACGATCCTGCTCGAGCCACATCGAAAGATGCTGCGCCAGTCGAGTTGCCATTGAGAGTGCGCCTTCGGTTAGCCGATTGACTCGTTGATCAAGGCAGACGAGAAGACCGACCGCCTGGCCCTTCAGAAGCAACGGGCACACGATCTGCGTGCGGTCCTCGATCGCTTCCGTCCGAGCGGGCCGGTCGTTCACCTTCGACTGGATTGTGCAGCTCTCGATCGCTTCCTGCCACAAGTCTGGCAAGGTTTCGATGCTGCTTGATGTTCGGTTTCCGACGGCGATGCTCAGTGCGGAATCGAGACTCTGATCGAGGCCCTCGCGTTGGAGGATGACCAGGCGCGCCTCGCGAGCTCCAACCGCGTGAGCGGCGAGATTGAGCGCGTTATCGAGGTTCTTGGAGTCGGTCGTTTGAAGCAGTGTGAAGAATTGATCAACTGACCGAAACTCTTCTCCCTTGATAAGCAAGTTGACGATGTGTCGAAACGGTGTCGCCAGCGAAAGCAACAGGAGCGTGAAAAAAAGAAGCACGAAGCGAAAGTGACCAAGCAGACAGAGGGCGAAAACGAGTGCGCACAGCATGGTCTGGAACGACAGAACAAGGGTGATGGCGGCCGATCGCCGACCTCGTCGCCAATCGACCTCGCGGTCGCTGAGTCGCTGGGAAGCAATCGCGGTAAGCGGTGCGGGAATCTGCATTGCTACCCACGCTGCGCCGATGAAGATTGGCGCGTTGGCGCCGAGGTTTTGTCGCCAGCCCGCGATGGCGAGAGCACAGGTGAACGCAGCCACTTCGAAGCCTCGACCGAAGCCGCTGATTGCCGCTGCTTCTTTCGCTCGGGAACTGCGACGACGGCTACGTAAAAAGCTCCCTACGGCGGTCGCAGCAAAGCCAATCCCGATATGAGGGAGTGGTGGAAGAAGAAGCGCACCGAGGAGGAGCGAAAACTCGGTCGGGGCGTAGTTCACGTGAACGTCGCGTACGACCAGGTGAATGGTGGCGCGTGACGTGAGGAGATACGCGAGAGCGACGGTCCCCGCGCAAGCCCAGGTCCCGAATCGGTTTGAGTCCCGGCTCAGGAGCGTGGTCGCGAGAGTCAGGAGAGCCGTACCTGCAAGGGCGATTGAGACCGTCGCGCCAGGACGTGACCGTGGAATTCTCCTCACTTTCCGTTCCTCGCTCTGTCCTCGCTAGCAGGCGCAATGCATGCAGCACACTTCGGGTGCGAATGCATTGTCGGCACTGTCGGGAGTCGAGTTGAGGAGTTGACTGTTACAGGCAGTCGGCTGTAGCTGCGCTCGTGTGTGAACCAGCGTTCACAAGGTCAAGGACCCAAGGTCAAGGACCCAGGGACAACGACACCAAGGACAAGGACACCGAGGACAACAAGGCCTTAGGTCAGCGAAGTCTGTGCGGTGGCCAGTGCTTCGACGGCGCGCGTGGCGAGGTTTGGGTCCTTCGCATCGACCGTCATCGTGATGCCATCATCGAATCGCATCGAGAACGTGGTGACTACCTGCGTGGGCACGCGATCATCGATTACACGGTGCCAGGTTTCGCCGTTGATCGCGACAGGGGCCCCGACCATTTGCAATGGGTCGCGCAAGCGCCGACTCAAGAACTTGTCGTTGGACTGCCAGACATGAATCGTCTGGCCGCCCCCTTGATCCTTGAGCCCGGGAGTTGTATACCAAACGTTGAGTTGAAAGGCCTGGAAGCCGCGATCGGAGTCAGGTTCGTCCAGGTACACGCGAACCATCCGGGCATTGTCGGGGACGGGCTTGGGTAGACGCACCTTGAACGGCACCTTGTCGAACGCCTTCCGAAGTGCCTTCTGCGCGACGACGGTTGCGTTACCTCGGTCGTGCGACTGTTTGGCGCCGTTGGCGATCAGCGAAAGCGCGAGAATCGCCGGCGGTGCAATCAGAAGGGCGCCTACCCGTCGTGACGAGAGCTTTGGCTTCGTAGCGGACGGTGGCCTCGGCCGAGGCTCGCCGATAGTGCCCGGGCTGGGTGAAGCAACTGTTTCCACACGTCCACGGTACTGCTCATCGGGCACTCATATTTGTCGTCAACTTTGCGGCTTGTGGTGGTTTCCGAATTTGGGTCGGTCCCATGGGCATTGACACGCAACCACCTTTTGCGCACTTTGGCCCTTGCGACGCTCGGCCGGGTGAAAACGAACTTCGCGGCGAAGTACTAACAGTCGCCAAGCGACTCATGCCGGGTTTGCGCGAGCGGCATAGAGAGTGTGAATTGCAAGTGCACTGAACACCACACCTCCGCCGATGAGAGCGGCCACTCCTGGGTACTCGTTGCGAAACAGCCAGACCCATATCGGCCCCATGATGGGCTCGAGCATGGAAATGAGCGCCACGTCGGTAGCCGGTACTTGCGCGGCCCCGATACTGAAGATGGCGAGTCCGACCCCGAGTTGGGCGAACCCGAAGGCCAAGAGAATGAGAAGGTCGTGACGGGTCACTGCCAACGGGCTGGCGAAGGGGAGGGCGACGATGCAGCTGAAGATCGTGGACAGCAGCATCGCGGGTGCCATGGCAATCTCGGCATGTTTGCGGATTATTACGGTCCCATACCCGAACGCAAGCGGGATCGTAAGGGCGACGAGGACGCCGGTAATTGATCCGTTTCGCCCCTGGCCCGAAACCATGTAGCCCACACCGAGAACAGTCACCGCGATGGCAGTCCAGGTGTAGTTCTGGATTCGTTCGCGAATCAAGAACCACGCCATGACTGCGGCGAACAGCGGACTGAGCGCGAAGATCACCAACACGATTGCGACGCTGGTCCTCGTGAGGGCGACGACCATGGAGATGGAGGAAATGGAGAACGATGCCGCAACCGACCAACCGGGCGGACCCATGGCCACCATCGCGCGGAGTGGGTTGGAGCGGTCGCGCCACAAAATGACAAGGCAAAGGCTGATACCGGCGGCAACGGATCGCCAGAACACGGTGCTCCACGCGTCGGCCCGATCGAGGCTGCGGACAAAAAGTGCACCGGTGCTGAAGATCAGTGCGGATACGACAAGGAGCACGAGCGCAAACAGCGGAATCGCCGCGTGGGTGGGTTTTGCGCGTTCGCGGGTTTTCTCGGCGACTTCACTCATTGCGTGTTCAGTCTCCCAGACTCGTCGTGGTCGGTGGCAGACTGGGAGCCCAAACTTCCGACGGGTAGAGATGCCGAGTAAACAGCCAAAAGTAAAGACCGCGAAGCCGTTGATCGGCGCGAACGGTGACGTTACCTCGCAGCGCAAACGCCAGGCCCACGAGCCGCTTGATGAGATCAACCGGGCGATCATCACCGAACTCCAAATTGACGGACGCCGGAGCTATACGGCGATCGCCGAACGCGTCGGGTTATCCGAGGCCGCGGTCCGCCAGCGAGTGCAGCGACTGACCGATGACGGCGTCATTCAGGTTGTCGCAGTCACCGACCCGATGCGGCTCGGATTCCGCCGGGTGGCGATGATTGCAATGCGCACGGTGGGCGACTCCACGGAATTGGCAGAGGAGTTGAGCCGAGTTCCGGAGGTCAGCTACGTCGTGTTGGCCGGCGGCACCTACGACCTGCTTGCCGAGGTCGTATGTGAGGACGATGATCATCTGATTGAAGTGGTCAATCGAACGATTCGTCAGTTTCCTGGCGTTCGCGAAACCGAGACGTTCATGTATCTTCGGCTCTACAAAGAGAGCTACACCTGGGGGGTTCCATCCACATGACGACCTTGTCGCCGTTTCTTCATCCGTTCGCCAAACCAGCTGCCTTGCCCAGCGACTTCATCGAGATTGTCCGTGGCGAGGGCGCAGGCGTCTTCGACAGGGACGGCAAACGCTATGTCGACGCTATGGCGAGTCTTTGGTATTGCCAGGTAGGCCATGGACGCAGCGAAATTGCCGACGCCGTCCACAAGCAGATGATGGCCATTGCGGCGTACAACGTCTTTGATCGATTCACGAGTGACGTGGTCGAGGCCCTGTGCGCCGAACTCACCGACCTTGCGCCGATGCCGAACACACGAGTGTTCTTGACCAGTGGTGGTTCGGAGTCCGTGGACACGGCGTTCAAGCTGGCCAGGAATGCACATGCCCAGGCCGGTCATCTCGAGAAGACAGTCATCATCAGCCGACAGCAGAGCTACCACGGCGTGAACTATGGCGGTATGAGTGCCACCGGACTCCCACTCAACCGGGCGGGGTTCGGCGAGCTTCTTCCCGATGTCGTTCATGTGCCCCAACACGATCTTGATGCGGTTGGCGCGGCCTGCGCTACCCACGCGGGTCGCATCGCCGCGATCATCAGTGAACCGGTGCAGGGGGCGGGCGGCGTCCACCCACCCAAGGACGGATACCTTGAAGGGCTGCGAGCACTCGCCGATCAGCACGGCGCATTTCTGATCCTCGACGAAGTGATTTGCGGTTTCGGTCGACTCGGTAGCTGGTGGGGTGCCCAGCACTACGGGGTGACGCCCGATCTCATCACGTTCGCCAAGGGCGTCTCATCGGGATACCAGCCCCTCGGTGGCGTCCTTGTGGGCCCGGCGGTGCGAGCACCGTTGGAGGCCGACCCGAACTACATGTTGCGCCACGGATATACCTACACCGGACATAACTCGGCGTGTGCCGCCGGTCTGGCCAACATTGAGATCATGAAAAGGGAAGGTCTGGTTGATCGCGCGCCACTTATTGGCAAGCGCCTGGGCGACGGCCTCGCATCGCTACAGCGCGATGGCAAAGTGACCGAAGTACGTGGTGTGGGTGCCATATGGGCCGTTGGATTGAACGAGGGTGTGAATCCCGTCGCGGTCCGAGAGGCAGTGCTGGCCCGCGGCGCGATTGTCCGGCCGATCTTGCCCTCGACCATAGCGATGTGCCCGCCACTGATGATCGAAGATTCCGATATCGACCATCTACTTCAGGCCCTTTCCGACGGAATCGACGCGACATGACAACTCGTTTGCACACATACGAATGGCTCTCCCGCCACTGCGGCGTCACAAGCGATGTCGAGCTTCGCTGGTGGGGCGCGTTCATCGAGGGTGACCCCTGTACAAACGGTCGCTGATAGCGGCCGTTCCCAACGAAGAAAAGGAACTGATATTCCATGAAGGTTCTCCTGGTAGGAAGTGGTGGCGTCGGTGGCGCCATCGCCGCAATTGCGGCCCGCCGATCGTTCATTGAGCTTCTCGTTGTCGCCGACGTTGACCCCACCCGAGCACATGGGGTAGCCGCCGTGGTGGCCGAGGGGGGATTGCGATGCGAACCAGTTGCGCTCGACGCTTCGTCGGTGGAAGCGATTGTGGCTGTGGCACGGAAATTCAAGGTCGACGCCATTGTGAATGCGTGCGATCCCCGGTTCAACCCACCCATCTTTGCGGCGGCATTTCAGGTCGGGGCCACGTATCTGGATATGGCGATGAACCTCTCGACGCCCCATCCCGACAAGCCCCACGAGCTGATCGGTGAAACCTTGGGCGCGGAGCAAGATGTGATGCACGAGCAGTGGGTGGCGCGAAATCAACTCGCTCTCGTTGGGATGGGCGTCGAGCCCGGTCTTTCGGATGTGTTCGCCCGCTACGCCAACGACCATCTCTTCTCCTGCATTGATGAGATTGGGGTGCGAGACGGTGGCAACCTCGTTATCGACGGATACGACTTTGCGCCGACGTTCTCCATCTGGACGACGATCGAGGAGTGTTTGAATCCGCCGATCATCTACGAACGAGACCGCGGATGGTTTACCACGGCCCCGTTCAGCGAACCGGAACAGTTCACCTTTCCCGGCGGAATCGGGACCATCGAGTGCGTGAACGTCGAACACGAAGAGGTGCTCCTCATCCCCCGCGTTGTCGACGTCGGCCGGGTCACCTTCAAGTATGGGCTTGGTGAGGACTTCATCGATATGTTGGAGATGATCCACAAGATTGGACTCGACACCACGAAGAAGGTTCGCGTCGGCGACGCGTTGGTGTCGCCGCGCGATGTTTTGGCTGCCTCATTGCCCGATCCGGCCAAACTCGGACATCGCATGACCGGAAAGACGTGCGCGGGAACGTGGGTGCGGGGCCTGGATAGACAGGGCGCTCCGAGTGAGCTATACCTCTACCACATCGTCGACAACGCAGATACTATGCGCGACTACGGTTGTCAGGCCGTCGTGTGGCAGACCGCCATCAACCCCGTCATTGCCTTGGAGCTTCTCTTCACCGGAGTGTGGACGGGCTCTGGCGTGCTCGGCCCGGAGGCGTTTGATTCCGTACCGTTTCTTGAGCTGCTAAGCGCGTACGGTTCGCCCCACGCCGTTGAACATCGCGGACTAGCGGCCCTCGTCGCGTAGGAACTTCTCGAGTTCAGCAGCGAGCGCATCGCCGGTGAACAGCTTTCCCTGTTGGTCGCTGAAAGCGGTTCTGGCGTCTGGCTCCCGGACGATGTCGTCGTCATCGCTGTCGATATCGATCTCGCCAGCGTCATGGCTCGCCTCAAGTTGGCGCATGAAGGCGACCATGTCCTCGTCGGCCTCGACGATCTCGTTGATTTGGCGTTCGTAGTCGACGGATGCAACCTCGAGTGCCAGGGTTGGGATCACCAGGCCGGTTACTTCGGCTGCGTGTTGGACGAGGGCAAGTGCTGCTTTGGGTGAGGGGGTGCTGGGCAGGTAGTGCGGCACAGCTGCCCAAAGCGAGCACGAAGGAACGCCGGCCCGGTGCAATTCGTCGTGGAGTACACCGACGATTCCGGTTGGGCCTTCATAGCGCGATCGCCTGAGGCCCAGCCGGTCGATCACCTCTGGGTCGAGGGCGCTGCTCGAGACCCTCGTCGACCGGGTGTGGGGCACATCGGCGAGCAGCGATCCGAGGGTCACGACAAGCGATACGTCACACGACCGGACGACCTCGATGATGTGTCGACAGAACTTCTTCCAGCGCAGTTGCGGTTCGTCGCCCACGAGAAGGATGACGTCGTGGGAAGCGTCGGGAATCTCGGCGGCGAGAAACTCATTTGTTGGCCACCGAATCTCTCGATTGAGTCCGTTCACCAGTTCGACCTGGGGCCGGGTCGAGGAGAAATCGAAGTGCTCTTCGGGTTCGATCTCGGCGAAACGTTCCCCCTCCCAGACTTCGCCAAGGTGCGACACTGCAATCGATGCCGCGTCGCCGGCGTCATTCCACCCTTCAAACGACGCGATAAGGATTGGGGCCCGCAGTCGTGGGTGTTTGGTCCAAATGAGATCTTCGGTGGCCGCCACGGCTTTAACCTAGCTCTCTAGAACTGCGTCCGAATCGGGAGTTTGGTTAAAAACGGGTGTGACCTCTTTCTCACGATCCCCCCTTCAAGACACCGGAGGCCGTGAGCGAACCAACTTCGCTCGCGGGAATGCCTAACCAATCACGGAGAACTTCTTCATTGTTCTCCCCACGGTGGCGCGCCGGCCCGGCCACCCCACTGTCGTAGTTACTGAATCGATATGGGGAATTGATAACGCCTCGCTGCGACCCGCCACGATCATCGACACTGGCCACAATGCCACGGTGCTGGGCCGTCGGGCTGGCAAGTGCCTCTTCGGCCGTGCGCATGACCCCCCATGCAATTTCGGCTGAGTCCAGAGCAGCGAGTGCCTCGGCATCGGTAGCAAAGCTCGCCCACCATGCATCGACGGCAGCCTCGCGCATGGCGATTTTGGCATCGAGTTCGGTTCCCCTCGGTGCAGGGTCAGCGAGGATGCGGTGTTTCGAAACCTGGGCCCAAACATGCTTGAACTGTCCGCTTACCAAGACCCAACGCCCTGACGGTAGGCGTCGATAGTCCCCGCCGAGTCGAACGACAGGCGATCCGTCGATCGAATGGTGGATGTAGTCGTCGGTCGCAAGCATGGTGTCGAGCATCGCAATGTCGAGATGGGTCCCGACGCTGGTCGTTCGCACAGCATGAAGTGCGGCCAGAATACCGACGAGCGCGTGGAGTCCTGCGTTGTAGTCGGCGATGGAAAGCATCGGGTCGGTTGGCGCATTGGCGTCGAACAGGGACTGGCGAGAAATGATGCCGCCTTCGGCCTCGATGACCGGTGCGAACGCCGGCCGGTCAGATTCCGGGCCGTGTTGGCCGAAGCCGCTGATCGAGGCCATGATGAGTTTCGGGTTGGCCGCGGAAAGTACCGGCCAACCGATTCCCATTCGGTCCATGACTCCGGCCCTATAGTTTTCCAGGACGATGTCACACGCCGTGGCCAGCGACACAATGAGGGGAATCGAACCCTCTGCGCGCATATCAATACACACGTTTCGTTTTCCAGCGTTCTGCTGCTGGAAGAAACCCGTGATGCCGTTTCGATCCTCACCCCAGAATCGGCTCACGTCGCCATCGGGTGGTTCGACTTTGACGACGTCGGCACCGAGGTCGCTGAGCATCCGGCCCGCAAACGGACCGGCCACGACTCGGGAGAGGTCGAGCACTCGAATACCTTCGAGAGGTCGCATCATACGCGTACCTATTTCTTCTTGCCTTGGTTGGCGACCCGTTCAGCAGCAACTCGCGCTGCCTCTGGGTCGAGATATGCCGACGATATCGGCTGAAGACTCTCGGCATCAAGTTCGTAGCGAAGCGGGATCCCGGTAGGAATGTTCAGGGCAACGACCTCTGCCTCGCTCAGTCCGTCGAGGTGCATCACCAAGGCACGAAGTGAGTTCCCATGTGCCGCCACAAGAGTGGTTCGCCCGGCGCGGAGGTCAGCAACGATTGCGTCTTGCCAATACGGGAGCATGCGTACCAGGACGTCGGCGAGGCACTCTGTTGCCGGGAGGACCTCGGGCGCAAGATCGACATATCGCGCGTCATGAGAAGGATGGTGCGGCGACTCCAACGCCACGGCAGGGGGCGCAACATGAAAGCTTCGTCGCCAAATCAGGAACTGCTCGTCCCCGAATGCAGCGAGGGTCTCGGCTTTGTCCTTCCCCTGAAGGTCGCCGTAGTGGCGTTCGTTCAAGCGCCACGAGCGTCGAACCGGAATCCAGCTTCGGTCCGCGGCGTCGAGAGCAATCTGACTGGTGCGGATCGCGCGCTTCAGCAATGACGTGTGGACGACATCGGGCGCTACCCCGTGCTCTCGGAGAAGGACGCCGCCGGCCCGTGCCTCTTCCTCTCCCGTCGCCGCCAGATCGACGTCGTACCAGCCCGTGAATCGGTTCTCCTGATTCCAGAGGCTTTCGCCGTGTCGAAGCAGGACAAGGGTGCGAGTGCCGGTCATTCCTCGATCGTAGGCCGAGCCATGTAGGCCCGAAGTAATGGAAGGGCAAACTGAATCGAGTCCGAGCACCACTCGCGATGAGCAAGCATGGTGTCGAGGTGCGCAATCGTGACGGTCTCGATCGCGACGACCTCACCGTCAGCAAAGTCGTACGGACCATCGTGCCTACAGACAAAGATCTTGCCGAACAGCGCAACGTCGGTGTCTTCGTAGTATGCGCCGCCGAGTTCGGCCAACGGCGCGGAGATTCCGAGCTCTTCGCCCAATTCGCGAGCCGCCGCCGCCTCATAGGTTTCTCCTGCGTCAACGACACCTCCCGCGCCGAGGTCCCAACGACTGGGCCAGATGTCTTTGTGGGGGGATCGTTGATGGATCACGATCTGATCCTGTGAGGTGATCACACCGACGAAAACGCCGCGATGGCGGAGGCGCTGGGTTCTCATTTCGCGTCGCGTCACCGTTGCAATAACCTCGTCGTGTTCGTTCACGATGTCGACAAGTCCGCCCGCGTCCATCAGTTGCCCGCGTCGCCGTCTTGTCCGGGGATTGCCTTCAGCAAATTCTGCAATGCGGTGAACTCCAGAGTTCTGTGTCTGTCACAACGTATCTGATACCGGTCGAGGCAAATCGCTCGCCCCAGTAGCCGTGGGGGTCTCGCAGGTCCTCTGGTGACGCGAAGAACACGCCGCCAACCAGCATGGGCATTTCGATGCTCCTGGTGTCCTTGGACTCGAACTGACGACGTATCGATTCCGTTGTCTGCACCAAGCTTGCGCCACCCGCGAACTCGGCCGGGAGTCGGGCAGCCGATGCGATGACGGCTACCAAGGCAAGGCCCAGGGTGGACCCTTTCACACCCTGAAGTCCTCGGTGGACGAACGGTCGAGCGGCGGCGTTGTTGCGAGTACGCACGATTGGTTTGTTCACTCCGAGGGCAAAGGCGAAAAGGCCGACTCCGAGGAGCATTGGGTTCAGCACTATCGGAACGCCTCGGGCAGGAATCGGGCTGCCGGTCAGAAATGCGAACAGCGTAAACACGGTGATTGGAATTGCGACTGTCAAGACGACACCCGCGAGGAGAAGGGGTCGCAGCCGCGTGAAGGCTATTGGGAGATCCCCGCCTTCATCCCCGCCCTCGTTCCTGGCCAGCTGGGCGCAGGACAGGCCGAAGGCCACCGCACCGAAGAAGGACCACGGGTGCGAAACCATGATCGCGGAAGCGGCAGCGAGCCACTGGACGAAACCCAGAATCATGTTGTCCGCCAGTGTCCTGGTCTGGAAGATGGCCGTCTGTCGAACGTTGTTTCCCGGAGCGAGCGCGACTACGAGAAGTGCGATGACGGACCCGATGAGCGGTGCAACGTAGGCGAGGCGCCTGCTGCGATGCACGAGAGCGAAGGTGCCAAGGACAAGAAGACAGACGACAACTGCAGGTTCCGACGTCGCCGCAAGGAAGAAGGCCAGCATGGCAGCACCGAGATGGCGGGCTCGGCGGGATCGCTTCGCCACCATCGTCGCGATGAGCCACGGAATCAGCATCTGGGGAACCGAGTAGTTCGGCGATCCTGATTGCCAGAACAACGTCTGGAAGAGGTTCGGGGCAGAAAAGATGTTGATGGCGACATAGGAGCTGGCGAGGGCCAACTTCGCCGTGCCGGGAAGCCGATCACGGTGATCAACCGTATGGACGAGAACCCAGGCACCGAGGACCCAAAATGCCAGAATGAATGCCGGCAACGCCGCTGCGGTCCACGGTCCGAGGAACTTCAAGGCCGCTTGAATGAACGACGATGCGACTCGCCCGCTCCACGTCTTGTAAAAGTGCAGCTGCACGCCCCAAAACCCGCGATCGCGAACCCCCTGCGCGAAGTAGTAGTCATCGCCAACGTAGCGCGCACGCGTGCCCGCCAGGCCCAACAACAGCAGCGCCATTGTGCTCGTTGCCGCCACAACGAGAAACAGCGAGCGCGGCTGGCGAGGGACCGAAACGTTCACACCCAGGGCAATCGGCACATTCGGTGCTGCGCTGTAGTGACGTGCCACAATCGAGACCATGGCCAGCCCTCGCCCCACGACGTTCTCCACCCGCAACCTGGATCGCTTCGGAGATCAGCGCAAAGATGAAACCTGGCTGGAGGCGGCCCTTGCCCATGACCGAACGGTCGTCCATATTGTCCACAACGGCCAAGTGGCCACTCTTGGCGAGCGTTCGGCAACGCTCGACGTGAGTATGGCCCGGTCGCTCGGCGTCGGGCAACCACTTGTGCTGCTCGGCGATATCGGCGGTGTCGTTCACTTTTTCCTCGACGTTACGAGCGTGTCTCGTTCTGCCGTCGAGAAGGTGCTCCATGAGGATGCGATGTTCGTGGCGCTTCGTGAAGCAGCACCGGTGCTGCATGCCGACGACGCCAACCTTCTCGCGTTCGCGTCGGGCATCGCGACATGGCACGTGAACCATCGCCACTGCGGCCGTTGCGGCACCGAGACGGAAGTGCGCGCCGCAGGCCACGAACGGCACTGCCCGGCGTGCGGGTATGACTGCTTTCCCCGTACCGACCCGGCCATGATCGTGTTGGTCCACGATCGCTCGAACGAGCGTTGCGTAATGGGTCGTCAGAAGATATGGCCACCTACGATGTATTCGACTCTTGCCGGATTCCTGGAACCTGGCGAGAGCCTCGAAGACACCGTTACCCGCGAGGTCAAAGAGGAAGTTGGTCTTGTCGTCGACAATGTTCGATACATCGCGTCCCAGCCCTGGCCGTTTCCCCAGTCCATCATGATCGGCTTCCTCGCCGAAGCTGTGTCCGAAGATCTGCACGTGCACCCAACCGAACTCGAAGACGCAAGGTGGTTCACACGTGAAGAGGTCGTCGATGCGGCGGCGATGGGACGCCGCGGGAATCCGATGATTCCGCCCCCCGTCACAATTGCGCGCCGCTTGATCGATGCCTGGTTAGGCGTCGAGTAGATCGGCGTGGAACCCCTGATCGGCCATCGCAGCGAGTAGCGACGCGATGTGCGCGCGGTCGCGGGTTTCCAGGGTTAGTTCGATCTCTGTGCTTTTCACGCTGAAGACACCGAACAACCGCTGATGTTCGACATCGACCACGTTGCTTCCTGAATCGGCCACCACCCTCGTCAACCGAGCGAGTGATCCAGCGACATCGGGCACGCGGACGCGGACGCGCACCAGGCGACCTTCGCGAACGAGGCTTCGCATGAGAAGGCTGGCGAGCATACGCGAGTCGATGTTGCCGCCGCAAAGTATGAGGCCGACCTTTTTCCCAGCAAAGCGTTCTCCGTGTTCGAGAAGTGCCGCGATTCCAGCAGCGCCGGCCCCCTCCGTGACGGTTTTCTCGATCTCGATGAGAAGGGCAACGGCTTCCTCGATCGTCGACTCGTCGACGAGCAGAACTTCGGTGACCAGATCGCGTGCAATGGCAAGAGGAAGCTTGCCGGTTTCGCGGACCGCCAAACCCTCGGCGATGGTTTCGGTGCCGACATCGATCGGTTGGCCGGCGAGATGTTGGGCCATTGCCGCAAAGGCGCGTGATTCGACTCCGAATATCTCAATCGATGGCCGTAGTCCTTTTGCTGCAACTGCGCACCCCGCGATGAGTCCGCCTCCCCCGACGGGGATGACCAAGGCGTCGAGGTCGGGAACGGCGTCGAGCATCTCAAGGGCTGCGCTGCCCTGTCCCGCGATGATGAAAGGATCATCGTAGGGATGTACGAACACAAACTTGTGCTCGTCGGCTAGTTCGTATGCGCGCGTAGATGCCTCGCTCAGTGAGTCACCGAACAGTACGACGTTCGCACCGTGACCTTGGGTGTTGCGTACCTTCACGTACGGTGTGAAAGAAGGCATCACGATGGTTGCGGGGATGCCGAGTCGACCGGCGTGATAGGCAACTCCCTGGGCGTGGTTTCCTGCACTCATTGCGATAACGCCGCGGGTTCGTTCCTCGGCGCTCAGCGACAGGAGCTTGTTGAGTGCGCCGCGTTCTTTGAAGCTGGCAGTGAACTGGAGGTTTTCGAACTTGAGCCACAGTTCGCAGCCGAACAAACGCGAAAGGGTTCTCGAATGGAGGAACGGCGTGTTTTCGACGGCGCCGGCAATTGTTTCTCGCGCTCGTTGCACGTCGGCGATGGTTACGGGATGAGTCGGCACACGACGAAGTGTACGGCGGTGTAGTCGCCGTAGGCGGAGAGAAAGCCGCGAATCGTGTTCGCCCGATAAGGCCGAGGCGTTGAAGTACCTCGCACCAGCGGGCCACTTTCAACGCGCTCTAGTCCGCTGCCTGCATCTTCGCGGCGATCGTTCGATGGAGCCGCAGGCGATCCTCAGTATGTCGACTTACTAATTCACCGTCGCGGACCACAAACTTCCCATTGATGATGGTGTGCCGAGGGGAGAACGGCCCGCACCGCAACCAGCCTTCGATCGGGTCGCTTATTGCGCCTGCGAATCGTACGCCCCCAATGGGCCACACGACGAGGTCGGCCAGCGCACCCACGGTGAGTTCACCGATGTCCCCTGATCGGCCGAGACACGCGGCGCCTCCGAGGGTTGCCACCTCGAGCGCTTCGCGTGCGCCGAAGAGCGCCGGGCCGCTCTTGATACGGCCGAGAAGCATGGCGTTGCGTGCTTCCATCCACAGCGATGCCGAGTCCGTCGACGACGAACCGTCGCAGCCAAGACCCACCTTCACGCCGGCGTTGCGGAATCGGCGGACCGGGGCGATTGATTTGTTGCCCAGCATCATGTTCGAACTGGGGCAGTGCGCAACACCGGTACCCCACGCGCCGAGGCGAGCTACTTCGTCGTCGTTGGGGAAGATGCAGTGGGCGACCCATGCGCGATCCGACCCCCAGCCAACGTGTTCGAACTGCTCAACCGGACGTCGGCCGAAGACCTCCATGCAGTAGACGTCTTCGTCGGCGTCTTCGGCAAGGTGGGTATGGAGGCGCACATCGAGTTTCTCGGCCAGTTCTGCGGTGGCCTGCATCAGAGCGGGAGTGACGGAGAACGGCGAGCAGGGAGCGAGCGCGATCCGCACCATCGCGTCGGTGGATCGGTCATGGTGCTGCTTCACGAGACGTTCGGAGTCCGCGAGGATTTCGTCGTCGGTCTGCACCACGCTGTCCGGAGGAAGGCCACCGTCCTTTTTGGACAAACTCATCGACCCGCGTGTCGGGTGAAATCGAAAGCCCAATTCCGCTGCAGCGGTAATCTCCGCGCTTATTAGATCGCCGGCACCTCGAGGGTGCACATAGAGATGATCGGTCGAGGTCGTGCAGCCGCCGAGCGCCAACTCCGCAAGTCCGACCCACGCGCTGACGTACGCGGCCTCTTCATCGAGTCGACTCCACAGCGGATACAGCGTGGTGAGCCAGTCGAAGAGAACGCCGGTTGTTGCCGGGCGATACGCGCGGGTGAGGTTTTGGTAGATGTGGTGGTGGGTGTTGATCAGGCCGGGAGTGATGAGACAGCCGGCGGCGCTTTCCACCGTTGTTGGCGTTGGGGCATGGTCGGCGGCGCCGCCAATCGCCACGATGCGATTTCGCGTGACCGCAATCCAGCCGTTGGGAATCTCGCGGCGTTCGGGATCGACCGTTGCGATCAGGTCGGCGTTGGTGAGGAGCAAGTCGCAGGTTGTAGGCGCGGGATCGGGCATGTCGACGATGCTCGCAGCCGCCGGTCCGAATCGCCATCATTTCACGCGAAATCGACGTGAATGGGTTCGGTCGTAGCTGGGCCCGTGAGGCCCCGAACTCAGTTCGGAGGTGAGACGAATGACCCATTCCGGAAGTTGAGCAAATGCTTTGACCTATCGCATGAATAGGTTTACGATCAGTGTATGCCCCCTACCACCTCCCTCCTGTATTCGGTCGGTTCGGTTCGATCAGCCACGTGGAATGACGCCGCCTGGCGCTCCGAAGCAGCCTGTATCGCCGTTGAAACTGACACCTTCTTTCCCGTCGGACTGACGGGCGAGGCCCTGGATCAGACCCAGTTGGCCAAGCGCGTTTGTGCCAGTTGTCCGGTTCGCGAGCTTTGTCTCGAGTTCGCCCTCCGAACCAACCAGGATCACGGTATCTGGGGTGGTCATACCGAAGAAGAGCGCCGGACGATTCGCCGGTCGCGCCGCGCCGCGCTGCGGCGCGCCGCAGCGAGAGCCTCCTAGCGCCGAGCCCGCATGACGGGCGCTCCTTACGAAGCGTTGAGCGGGAACATTGGAATCTCGCCACCGAGCTGCGCCCGCCAGCTTTCCAAGGTGTCGCGTGCCGATTCCAGCACATTTATGACGGGCGTGATGAAGAGCTGAGCACCTGAATTCGTGCGCACGGTTACCTGAAATCGGCCCCCGGGCATCTGTTCCATGCTCACCATTTCAACTGCGCTCATGCGGACAGCCCCGGTGACATCGTCGGCGTCACGTCGGTAAATGGGGATGAGATGGTTCAGATTTACGTCAAGCACGAAATAGCTATCGGCGCACACCTGGTTGCTATGGACCTGATCTCTGCGAATGAGTCGTTTGACCTATTTTTGACCGACGGCTCAGGTGCCGATGAGGTCGGCCGCCACGAGGTCGGGCTACCCGAGTGCTACGAGCTCGCCGACGGGCTTTCCCCCGCCGAAGACCGGCGGGCGTCGAATTGCCGGAGGCAGTGAAGGTAGAACGAGCCCTGCATGTTCGAGTGCGGCAAGCGCCACGGGAACGCGGGGCCGATCCGCGCCATCACCGACCTTGGCGGCGACACTGAAGCCCTCCGGCGACGCCAGAACCATCAGGCCATCGGCGCCGTCCTTTCCGATCCAACCGGGCGCAGCGAGTAGGAACTCCGTCACGTCACGATCATGGCCGCCGACCAACACGCGATGGCGGCGTATTGCGTCCGCCACTCGGCCCTCTGGCGTCGTATCGCTGGCGAGAGCCACGACCCGCAGTGACTGCGCGAGTCCGACCACCGAGACCTGGTGTGCCGGTGCACCGCAGCCGTCGACGCCGATGCCATCGGTGGTTTCGCCGGTGAACTCGGCGATGGTTTCGGTTATGTGCACCTGCAGGGGGTGAGCCGGGTCCAGATACGTTTCGAGGCCCCACGAGCACGTAACGCAGGTGGCAAGCATCGAAGCATGCTTCCCGGAACAATTCATCGTAAGCGCACTTGGTGTTTGATCACGTCTGAGAAACTCTTCGGACTCCCGTCGACCAAAGGGCGGTGCCGCCACGTTTTGCAGGTGTTCCTGGGTGAGACCAGCATCAGCGAGGATGGAGCAAACGACATCGAGGTGTTGTTCTCCGCCCGAGTGACTCGCGGTCGTCAAGGCCAGTTGTTCGCTCGTGACGGAGAGTCCCAGTCGTAACATCGCTACGGCCTGCATCAATTTGTTCGCCGAACGTCCATATGTCTGTCTTTCGGGTGCACCGAGTGAGAAGCACACCCTCCCACCGGGGTCGACCACGACCACCGAACCGTAGTGAAGGCAATCCGCAAATCCGCTGCGGTAGACGGTGGCCAGGAGGGCGTCGCGTTGGTGCATCGAGGGTGTCACTTCGACACCTTTTCACGGATCGCCACGATTCATCCGCCGAACTTGCGCAGCAGCCATTCGAGCGGACCGATCGTGAACCGCTTCTGCCAGAGCGCTCCAAGGACGACCGCGACGCACCATGTCACCACAGCAATCAGCACCGAACCTACAAGTCCATGGCGCTGATGCTCGACGCCAATCGTGACAAGGAACCAGGGCAGAAGCCCGTGGAGGATGTAAAGCGAAAAGGTGATTCGCCCGGCGCGGGCCAGAACCCGGAAGGGCAGAAATCGGGGAAAGCGAAATGCCAATCCTGCGACCAGCGCAATTGCGGCAATCGACGAACCCACTCCCGCGAACACATACGCTGGCATCCCGAGTCCGAACGGTGGAGTTCGCCGAAACGCGCCTGGGTCGACTGACGCCGCCCAGCGCCATTCCTCGGACAGCACCTTCTTTCCTAGGTATTGCGTTGTGTATCCGACGGCGATGAAGGAGACGCCGACGACGAACACGCGAACATAGGTGTGCATACTGTTCCAGTCGAGCGTGGCAAGCGTCATCCCGATCAAGACGAATGCGAGCCACGGCAGTATGGGGTGCCCGCCCCACGTGGTGACGTTTGTTATGAAACCCTGCACCGTTCCCACCGGAACACGACTGTCGTTGCGAAATCCACCCCACCATGAAGTTGGGAGCTCGTCGTTCTTTGAGGTCTGGAACACCACGACTCGATGGAGAACAGTCAGCGCACTAACCACCCCTGAGCTGACAAGCCACCACTTGCGACGCCACGTGACGACGAACGATGCGAGGATCAAATATGTGCCGGTGAAGTGAAGGATCGTCCCCGGCCAGGCGCCCTCGAAGAAGATTCCGGCGAGCACAAAAAGAGCACCGCGTCGCCGGAGACGCCAGCGAAGGGCACTAACTGTGACCGGATCCTTCGAGGCCACCGCCCGTGCGCTCAGCAGGGTGATCCCCATCCCCACGAGAGTGACCAGCGCCGCAGCGAATCGTGTCGACAGGGGCCCGGTTTGGGGATCGAGGACCGACCGGAGCAAGCGGGGCTCATCGAGGTTGTTCCACCTGACCTCGCGCAACGTCTTGAGGTTGAAGTAGACGATGTAATTCATCAGGAATACGCCGAACAGCACGGTGGCGCGTGCGACGTCGAACTGCGTAAGTCGAGGGCCCGATAATGGGGTTGGCTGGGCCTGGGGAGTCATTGCGACTCAAGGTAGTGTGCGATTCGTATCCTTCGTTTCGTCTCGCATCGGCTGGTAATTTCTGCCACGCTTTACGTATGACGTTCATGCATGTGACGGCTTCTGCGAAAACGTCGACCCGAGATTTGCCGATCTTGGCGACGCGCGCAGATGACGCGGTTGCCGGTCTGTGCGGCGCATGGATGATGGCTGGCCTCTTTGTGGATGGCTGGGCGCATCGCAATCAAAAGCCGGAGACGTTCTTCACGCCGTGGCATGGCCTCCTGTACAGCGGGTTCATGGCCTCGGCGGTCTGGATGCTGGTGGTTGTTCGTCGCTACCAGCGCCCTGGCATTTCGCTACGCGAGACGCTGCCGACGGGGTACGGGTTTCGATCGGTCGGCGTTGCCGTTTTTGGAGTCGGTGCCGTACTTGATCTTCTCTGGCACGAGATCTTCGGGGTGGAGGCCGACATCGAAGCGCTCCTCTCCCCGACGCATCTCGTCTTGTTGACCGGTGGCCTTCTCATGGCGATCGGTCCGATCGTGTCGACGTTGGCCCGCGAGGGTGATTCGCAAAGGCGTGCGTGGTCGTCCACGGGCCCGATCGTGGGCACCGTTGCGTTCGTCGTTGCGCTGCTGCAGTTCTTCTTCATGTACCTGAGCCCCTATGAATACGGCATCTATTCCGGTTCCGACCGTGAGGTGGTGCGCGGCATTGGTGCGATCGTCGTGTTCACGTGGATCACCACGACGGGGTTGCTGTTCCTGGTGCACCGGGTCGAGCTTCCCCGTGGCGCGTTCTTCGTGGTGATGTTCCTCCCGGCGTTCGCGCAGGCAGTCCTCACCAGTTTCGAAACGGCATCGCGGTTACTGGGACCAGCGCTGGCCGCGCTTCTCGCAGAGTTCACATGGCCTACGGTTCGAGTCGCCACGCGCCGGTGGACGTATCTGATCCCCGCCTGGATCGGTGCGATGACCCTCGTGAACTGGTTCGGGCTGTTCCTCGGCGTCGAACTCGGTGCAGGCATTTCATGGTCCGTCCATCTCTGGACTGGTGCGCCGATGCTCGCCGCGCTGCTCGCTGTATTCATGACCGTCTCTACCGAGCCGCGTGTCGCCAGCGCCGAAAGCAGGCGGGAGTCGCCCCTGCCTTCGTGATGGCGACCTCGATGGCGCTTGGACGGAGGATGGATAATTCCCGTGCCGTTCTGGTGCGTCGCGTGGGTTTCGATCCCACCACCAACGGATTAAAAGTCCGTTGCTCTACCGAATGAGCTAGCGACGCACCGTAAACGTTAGTAGCTCCGCGAACCCCGGTGAGCCGATTTGGCGAGGACCTGACCCTGCCGACCGGGTACGCGGTGCGAGTCTTCAGGCGGGGCGTAGATAGGTACCCTGGGCGACGGCGCTGGGTTTCGACTGAACGTCGGTCCACACCGACATCGATCCAACGATAGTCCGACGTCCGACGGTCAACAGATCGGCTCGGCCCCACAGGGTTGTGCCAATCGCCGGGCGGAGGAACCGGATAGAGAGCTCGCTGGTGACTGCCATCGGTTCGATCCCGATCGCACCAAACACGGCGTAGTACATAACCGCGTCGCAAAGAGCGAACTGAGTAGGCCCGCTGATCAGCTTGCCGGGTCGGAGCTGGGCGTCGGAGACTTCCAGTTTGGCGATGGCATGACGAGCTCCGACGTCGGTGCATACGTTCACCGATCCGGGCCAGCTGGTGGCCAGGAAATCGTTGACGTCGGCGGCGGTCGCGTAGGCCCGGGGTGCGTCCATCGCGAAGAACTTATCGGCCCGGCCACGAGGATCAACAACGCGCGTCTCAAGACGGAGGAGCGCTATCCTCCCGATACCGCCCGATTCCCGGGACCGAGGATGGTGTAACCGTGGTTGCGATACCGATAGTTCTTGTCTTGATTATTGTCCTCCTATCCGCTTCGATCAAGATCGTCCAGGAGTACGAGCGCGGCGTGATCTTTCGACTCGGTCGATGCGTGGGTGCCAAGGGCCCCGGCCTGTTCTTCATCATCCCCGTGATCGACAAGATCGTCCGGGTCAACCTCCAGACCATGGCCGTGCCCGTCGCACCGCAGCAGGTGATCACCAAAGACAACGTGACCACCCTTGTCGACGCTGTGGCCTACTTCCAGGTCCAGGACCCGGTCGCGTCGGTTATCAAGGTCAACGGTTGGTACAACGCAAGCCAACTCGTCGCCCAGACGACCTTGCGGGCGATCATCGGACGCCACGAGCTCGACCAGTTGCTGAGCGAACGAGACCGTATCGACGCCGAACTCCGCGACGCCCTCGACCTCCAGACCGAAGTGTGGGGCATCAAGGTGCACCGGGTCGAGATCCGCGACGTCCAGTTACCCGAAAGCATGCAGCGGGCAATGGCGAAGCAGGCCGAGGCCGAACGGGAGCGTCGTTCGAAGATCATTGCGGCCGAGGGTGAGTTGCAGGCGTCGGAAATGCTGTCCCAAGCGGCGACGCGCATGGCGGAGTCGCCCGGTGCCATGCACTTGCGTACGTTGCAGACGCTGGCCGAGGTTGCGGTCGAGAAGAACTCCACCTTGGTGTTCCCGATTCCCGTCGAGATCATGGCCACCATCCAAAACATCGGCGCGGTCGCTGCCCGAAACGCCGCGGCCGCGCTGACCCCGACGGTCATCACGTCCGATTAGCCGAAGGTCTATTCCCTCCGCAAACCTGGGGAAATCGCGGCACCGCACGCCGGGAGGCCCCGATACGATGTCGGAATGCGGATGCTGGGCATCGTTCACGAACAGGACTCGGCCTGCGAAATGCTGGGCGACCGGGCTCGAGAGCTCGGCTGGGAACTCGAAGAGATCGTCGTTTCGGACACCATGCCCATGACCGTGGCCGGCTACGACGCCGTGATGATCATGGGCGCGAGCCCGAGTGTCAACGACGAACACATCCAGCCCTGGTTTTGCCGCGAGGTCGCCCTGATCCAAGACGCCGATGCCCGCAACGTCCCGATCCTCGGGGTTTGCTTCGGCGCACAGGCCATTGCCAAGGCACTGGGTGGAGAAGTTCAGCGTTCCAGTGAGCCGGAGATCGGGTGGTTCGTTATCGACACCGACGATCCCGACCTGGTGCCGAGCGGACCATGGTTTGAGTGGCACGTCGACTGCATCACGCCACCCCCCGCCGCCAACGTAATTGCTCGATCAAAAATATGTGTACAGGCTTATACCCTGGGTCGACACCTCGCCGTGCAATTCCATCCCGAGGTCACGCCGTTCAACGTTACGGAATGGTCGAGCGCCGAAACGCATACCTTGGCGAAGCTTGGCATCAGCGACGATGACATGATCGACGAAACGATACGTACACATAGCGAAGCGCGCCAGCGCGCCAATGCCTTCTTCGACCGGTTTGTTCGACACGCTGGTCTGACCACCGATACATCGCGCGTTTAACGCGCGATGAGCATATTCGTCGACATAACGCCGTTGCGCGAGTTTCCCGCCTTCCGGAGGTACTTCTTCGGACAGGTCGTGTCGGTCTTCGGAAGCATGTTCACCGTCGTGGCCATGCAGTACCAGGCATACAAACTGGGCGGCGACAGCACGCAGACCGTTGCACTCCTCGCCGCCGTCACACTGGTGCCGTTCGTTCTTTCGTCGATGGTCGGCGGCGCCATCGCCGACAGCTACGACAAACGCAAGGTGCTGCTTGTGACCCAGGGACTTCTTGGCGTGTGTAGCATCGTGCTGGCCCTGAATGCGCAGAGTGGCAAGCCGAAACTATGGGTGCTGTTTGCGTCGGGCATCACCCTGAACGCATTGGTCGGGGTCGACTGGCCGACCCGCTCATCGACCGCTGTGACGCTCGTCGACAAGAACCTGACACAAAAGGCACTCGCACTTACGATCGCCATGTTCAATATCGCCGGTATTGCCGGGCCGGTGCTCGCAGCCTTCTTCGTCCGCAGGCACCTTCCCTGGCTGTACGGAATCGATGCTGCGACGTATGTGGTCTCTTTCTTGAGCGTCGTTTCGCTGCCACCGCGCCCGCCGGTCGGCGAGCGTCGAAGCATCAGCTTTCAGACCGTTGCCGATGGGTTCCGATACCTCAAGACGCAACGCACGATTCAGTCGACCTTTGCGGCAGATCTCGGAGCCATGATCTTTGGGCTCCCCGACGCGCTGTTTCCGGCATTCGCCGAACAGGTTTTTCACGACACACGAGCCCTGGGATATCTCAAAGCCGCACCAGCCGTTGGAGCGGTGATGGCAGGCGCGCTTTCCGGTTGGACCCATCGGATTCGACGTCAGGGATGGGCGGTGATCATTTGCATCGTGATCTGGGGCTTGGGAATTTCGCTGTTCGGATCGACGAAGTTGCTACCGGTGGCCCTGATCGGTTTGTTCGTCGCTGGTGCCGCCGACGCGGTGTCGGCGCTGTTTCGTTCGACCATCGTGCAGGTCGATGTGCCCGACGAGTACCGGGGCCGTATGTCGTCGATTTTTGTCGCCGTCGTTCGCGGTGGTCCCAAACTCGGGGAGGCAGAGTCGGGTCTCGCCGCTGGGTTGGGAGGTCTGCAGTTTGCGGCGGTCTCGGGTGGCCTTCTTTGTTTGGTCTGGATTGGCGTCGTGGCAGTTGTGTACCCGGACCTCCGGCGATGGGAAGCCAAGCACCCTAAGACGTCGGGTTGATCGAATGTTGACAGGATCAATATTGCTGAAGGTCACGATTCCAGTCCGCACGTTCAGCCACTACGCTTTCGTTCGTTCATCGAGTTCCTAAAAGGGGCGCCTGCGAGTTTCGCAGGCGATTTGGAGTCAAACCATGGGTGTAGAGGTTTCTGTTGCAACGGCCGCCACCGACGACATCGTCGAGGCCTTTGCCCACCTCACCCCCCAGCTCTCCTCGTCGTCACCGGCTCCGACCAAGGCGGAGTTGCAGGCCATCGTCGATCATGATGCCTGTGACTTGCTGATCGCCCGTGATACCGACGGCACAATTCTTGGTTCTATGACCCTGATCCTGTTCCCGATTCCCACGGGGCTTCGCGGGTGGATCGAAGATGTGGTCGTCGACGAGGCAGCCCGGGGCAAGGGCGTTGGTGAGCTGCTCAACCGCCACGCGCTCGATATTGCCAACGCTCGGGGTGCCAAGACCGTTGATCTGACCTCACGACCCTCCCGGGTCGCAGCAAACAAGCTCTATCAAAAGCTCGGATTCGTGTTGCGCGACACCAACGTGTATCGCTTCGCGGAAACTTCACAGCAACTCAGCTAACAGGAGACCACCGTCGCCATGGCCGACACTTTCACCATCATCGATACCCGCACCGGCAAGTCGGTGGAGGTGCCGATCGTCAACGGCGGCATCTCGTCGAAGGCAGTCCGCGAGCTTGACCCGGGCATGTGGGTCTACGACCCCGCATTCATGCAGACCGCAAACTGCCGCTCCACCATCACCTATATCGATGGTGACGCCGGCATCCTGCGTTACCGCGGGTATCCCATCGAGCAGCTCGCCGAGAAGTCGACGTACCTTGAGGTCGCATATCTGCTCCTCAACGGTGAACTCCCCACCGAGGAACAGCTCAAAACGTGGACCTACGAAGTCACGCACCACACGTTCTTGCATGAGAACGTCCGCAAACGCTTCATGGAGGGTTTCAATCACGACGCCCATCCAATGGGCATGTTCGTCTCCGGCCTGGCCGCGCTGAGCACGTACTACCCGGAGGCCAAAGACATCGACGATCCGGTCATCCGTGAGAAGCAGATCCTTCGCCTGATCGCCAAGTCACCCACGCTCGCTGCGTACTGCCACCGTTTTAGTGTGGGCCAGCCCACTGTGTATCCCGACAACACCCTCGACTACACGTCGAACTTCTTGAACATGCTGTGGCGAATCGGCATTGACTACGAGGTCAACCCGAAGTTGGCCCGAGCGCTCGACGTCCTCTTTATTCTTCACGCCGACCACGAGCAGAACTGTGGCACCACCGCGATGCGAGTCATCGGTTCTTCGCAGGCCGATCCCTACGTGGCCGCGGCTGGCGCGGCCAGTGCGCTCTACGGTCCTCTGCACGGCGGTGCCAACGAAGCGGTCGTAAAGATGTTGCAGGACATCGGTTCGATCGAGAACGTGCCGGGCTTCCTCGACGAGGTAAAAAACGGAAAGGGTGAAACTCGCCTGATGGGCTTCGGTCACCGTGTCTACAAGAACTACGACCCCCGCGCCACGATTGTCAAAAAGACGGCCTATGAGGTATTCGAAGTAACGGGCATGAACCCACTGCTCGATATTGCGTTGAAGCTCGAAGAGGCAGCGCTTTGCGACGATTACTTCGTCAAGCGGAAGCTCTATCCCAACGTCGACTTTTACTCCGGCTTGATCTACCAGGCGATGGGGTTTCCGATGGAGATGTTTACGGTGCTCTTTGCGATCCCGCGCATGGCTGGTTGGCTGGCCCACTGGCAGGAACTGCTCCAGGATCCGGAGCAGAAGATCAGCCGCCCGCGTCAGATCTACGTCGGTCCCGACACCCGCGACTACGTCGCGATCGCCAACCGGTAGATCGCACCGTCGCGAGATGCGACGAGCACGCGTCCTGTCCCGTCGTATCCCATAGCTGTAGGCGCACTTATAAGTTTCTTTCCGACCTGTTCGACGCGTCCGTCGGGTGAAACTTTTCGGATGGTGCCGCGGCAATAATCGCTGAACAGATACGGCCGATTCAATTCGCCGGTGAGAACGACGCCACCGGAGATCGAACAGCCCTGAAGGTTGCCTTCTCCGTGCGCATAGTCGTGGATTGGGTCGATGGCCTCCGCGGGCTTGGCTGCGCCCTCATAGGCCCTTGTCCCCTCGCGTTTGTTCCAGCCGAAATTCGGTGTCGGCGTGTCAATGGTGACCATGTCGACCTCTTCGCGTTCGTTCTGTCCGACGTCGGCGATCCAAACCCGTCCCGCGGTCTCGTCGACGAAGAACTGCCAGGGATTGCGGAGCCCGTAGGCCCAAATCTCCGGCCGCCCTTTGCCGGCATCGAAGTTTCCCATCGGGATGTCGTAACCCTTGTCAGCACTGCGATTCGGTTTGATACGCAAGACCTTGCCGAGAAGTGTGCTGAGCTTTTGCCCGTTGCCTTTCGGATCGCCGCCCGAGCCGCCGTCGCCCAGCCCGATCCAGAGAACTCCGTCGGATGTCACGAACAGCCCTCCGCCGTTGTGGTTGTCGTAGGGCTGCTCGATGGCTAGGAGCCTTTGGCGAGACGAGACCACAGCAACACCGTTGCGGAAGGTCCAACTCGTGATCTCCGTATCGCCGGATCGATTGGTGTGGTTCGTATACAGCTCGCGACCGTCGGGGGAAAACGCCGCGCCGAGAAGGCCTTGTTCGTTTCCACCGGAGACGTCTTTGTGGAGATCGAGCGCAACTCGTTTCACCTTGCCGTTCTTGAGCTCGCGCAGGCGCCCTCCCTGCTCGACGACGTAGACCGCATTCGTAAACGGCTGTCGGGCGAAACCGATGGGCGTGTCCGCCAAAGCTACCTTTACGTACTCTGCCCCCGTGGTGGACTTCGTCGTTGCCCCGACTGGGAGGGCGACAACACCAATGTTTACGACCCCCATGAGCCCGAACGATGCGGCGAGGACGGCGAGTGCGGCGAGGACGGCGAGGACGGCGATCTTTGTACGCATTACGTTCCTTTCACCGAAGGATGATCGCGGACCACACGAATAAGTCCTTCCTGTACAACCGTCACCACGAGTTCACCCGCTCCAACTGACGCTGTTTGACGGTCTGCCTCAGGGACGCGAATCGGCTGTGGGGGGAAATGCTCTGACGAACTGGTCACGGCCAGAGTTTGGCACTTTGCTGATGCGTATTCGATGAAAGCCCTTCGGTTGCGAACGGGAGTGGCCGATGTCATGTCACAACGACCGGATTGACCGGTCAAACCTGAGGGGACGCGATGACGATCACAACCGGTGCCGTAGGCTCATCGGCAATGAAGTTCTCGTATCAGGCCTTGCGCGATCATGCGCGCACCCCGGAGGGAATGAAGAAAGTCCGGTTCGTGTCTGTTTCGGCGATCGCTGTTGTCGTCAATCAGGTGACGTTGTTCGTTTGTTACCTACTGTTGGGGTGGGACAAGAAGGACTCGGTCCGTAGCCTTTTTGTTGCGTTTCTGCTCAGCAGCATTACTTCGTACATCCTCAATCGTCGTTGGGTCTGGAAACGCTCCGGACGATCCAGCTTCCGACGCGAGATTCTGCCGTTTTGGGGCGTTGGATTCGCGCAGCTTGCGATCTCGGTGCCGTTCGTTCGGTGGGGGCAACTTGAGGTGGAGGCAAACATCACGAACAAGCTGGTTCGCACCGTTTGTTTCATGTTGCTCAACCTCGCCGTCTATCTGGTCATGTGGTTTGCGAAGTACATGTTCTTCAACAAGGTTGTATTTGCTGACAAGGCAAAACCGGCATAGGCAGTGAACGTGCGGCGGGTAACGTCGAACGTGTGGCACTCGTTGACGAACTCCGCGCGCTGAGCGAACTTGAACTTGCGGAGCTGTTCTTCCGGCGGCCCGAATTGGCCGACCCCGTGCCCCCCAGTTTTGATGACTTAGCCGTTCGCGCCAGCGCTCCGTATTCGATCACCGGCTGTCTAGCCCAAATCAAACTGCCGTTGCACCAGATCCTCGAAGGTTTGGCCTATCTCGGCGAACCCTCATCGGCCAGAAACATCGCAAACCTGGCCGGTGAACCCTCCGATTTGGAGCCTCTGCTCGCGTTGCTCGACGAAGGTCGTCGATTGGGTTTGCTGTTTCGGGTTGTTGTGGATCCTCGGGCTCCCGAAGGCACCCTGTGGAGCCTGACCCCAGCTCTCGCCCGACAAATGTCGGCGCCGTTCGGTCTGCGCCAACCGCTGGCCCGAGTTCTCGAGCGCTACAGCGTGCCGGACCTCCGGTCGATCGTCGGCAATCTCGGCTTGGGGGAGAAGACCCTGCCCAAGCAGATGCTCATCGGGCTTATTGTCGAAGAGCACAGCAATTCGGAAAAGCTGAAGCAGCTGATTGATCGACTGCCCCCGGATGCAGAGGCCTACCTTGCCCACGTGGTCGATGCCGGCGGCATTGTCGGTCTAGAAACACATCCATACGCGCGCGAACAATTTCCCGATGGCCTTCGATGGCTCTTCGGATTGGGATTGCTCGTTCCGCTCGATTGGGAGACGGTGATTCTCCCGCGCGAAGTCACGATTGCGTTGCGCGGCGGCACACCCCTCAAACGCTTCACGCTGACAGCACCGGAACCGCAGCGATTGCAGGGACTCGGACTGGCCACTCGACGAGCCGGTATGGTCGAGCTGTCACCTCCCGCCGTGCTCGAGGCGATGAGCACGATCTGTCACACGACCGAACGCGAAACGATCACACCGCTGCGCACGGACGGAATGTCGGTGAAGGATGTCAGGAATTTTGCGAAACAACTTGGTACGGACGAGCCGACAGCCGCCCGTTTGATCGAACTGTGCGGCGTTTGCCAACTCATCCTCTCTGACGTACGAACAGATCGAATCACCCCGACACCAACGTTCGACGAATGGAATGACCTCCCACCAATCCAAAGGTGGCTCTCCGTTGTCCGTGACTGGGCGGCCTATCGCACGTCGCTTTCGAGAGTTGTAAACGGTGAGACCCGGGTAGCACCGCTGTCACCGGTGTATCACGTCGATGACAATGCCGTCTGGCGTCGCGGACTTGTTATGCGTGCGTTACTTTCTGGTCCCTCCGAGGAGGCGCTCGAACCGAAGGGAATCACTGCGAACGTGTATTGGAAAGCGCCAGGTCGTTGGGTGGATACTCCCAACCCGCAGGAGGCTGTCGACGCCGTGCTCGAAGAGGCGGCACTGCTGGGTCTTCTGCGAGCCGGTGCTCTGACGGCGTATGCACGCGACGCGCTGGCATTCGAGCCATCGGTGGCAACGTTCACCGAAGCCATGGCGTCGGTGTTCCCACCGACGATCACCACGTTCACCGTTCAGGCCGACCTTACGGCGCTGGCTCCGTCGGAGTTGCAGCCAACGATTCGAGCAGAGCTGGCCGGGTGTGCCGAAATCGAGTCCCGAGGTGCTGCGTCCCTCTACCGCTTCAGCGAAGCTTCGCTGCGTCGAGCTTTTGACCTCGGGCGATCAAGGGAGGATATCGTTTCGTTCCTCCAAGAACATGCCGTGCCCTCGGTGCCGCAGCCCCTTCTATACCTCATCGACGATGTGGCCCGTCGATACGGACAGATTGTCGTCGGAACTATGCATACATATGTTCGCGCCTCCGAAGAGGTTCTTTTGGCCGAGATAGTACGAGCCAAGAAGACCTCCAAGCTTGGACTTCGCCAAATTGCACCGACCGTGGCGGTCAGTATGTTGCCGGCTTCGAAACTGATGAAGGGGCTCCGCGAGGCGGGATTCCTTCCCGTCGAGGAGGGAACCGACGGTGTGACGGTCGTCGGACCGATCACCGCAGTGCGCGCCGATACCCGACTCAGTTGGGGCAATCGCCGACGCGATCAGTCCGAATCTATCTGGCAGGCTGCGCTGAGTGACAGCTCCACCGCACCGTCGCTTGGAGGCTTTGGACCCAAGATCGTGTCCGCAGTGCAACGTCTGCGCGCGGCCGCCTCGCCTGATTGATGTGGGTTCGCTCCTTGTGGTGCGTTCATCGTTGTCGGGTCTACACGATTCGTCGGTCGGTGGCCCAGCGCGTTATCTCGTGACGATTCGAGAGCTGAAGCTTGCGAAGTACAGACGACACATGCGTTTCGATGGTCTTGATGGACAGTGAGAGTTGGCGGGCGATTTCTTTGTATGCGTACCCGCGAGCGATGAGGCGCAACACCTCGCGCTCGCGCGGTGTGAGCTGATCGAGTTCATCGTCGATCACTGTTCCGTTGATGGCGAATGCGTCGAGGACGAAGCCGGCCAGGCGGGGCGAGAACACGGCGTCGCCCTCGTGAACACGCCGAATCGCGTCGACCAGCTCGTCACCGCCGATGGTCTTGGTCACATAGCCGCGCGCGCCCGCTCGGATGATGGCGATGACGTCGTCGGGCGCATCAGAAACCGAAAGGGCGAGGAATCGCACGCTCGGATGGGCAAGCAAGACCTCCTTGATCACTCGGGCACCGCCACCATCGGGCATATGCACATCAACCAGGACGACATCGGGGAGACGCTCACCGATCATCTCGATGGCCGGCTCGACCTCGGATGCATCCCCGATGACTTGAACCTTCTCCATCAGTTCCGACTTCACCCCGGTTCGAAAGAGATGATGGTCGTCGACGAGAAAGACGCGAATCATGGAACGCTCCAAACTTGAGATGACGCATCGCCATCAATCGGTGGGTTTTGAATTTCATAGGTGAACGGAGAATGTGAATCGGGAGGCCATGTGCTTCCAGGTGCGTCCACGGGAGTCGCAACGGGTTCGAACCCGCTATCGACGAGTGGAAGCGGAAGGATCAATTGCACTTCCGTTCCCTGGCCGATTTCGGAGTGAATGCGTGTCGATCCGTCGACTCGTTCCATCCGCTGGACGAGTGAATCCCGAATCCCACGTCGATCCTCGGCAACAAGATTCGTGTCGAAACCAACGCCGCGGTCACGAACGAACACTTCGGCGTTTCGTCCCGTCGAAGTGGATTCAACCTCGACGAACACGGAAATCTCCGCGGCACCGGAGTGTTTCGCAGCGTTGACCATCGCCTCACGGCCCGCCGCGACCAGCGCCATGACACGGTCGTCGGCAATGGTGTCTCCCACCTGCACGACTTCGACAACCACCCCGTGATCGCCTTCCACTGAATCGGCGGCCGCCGCCATTGCTTGCGCGAACGTTCGTGGGCGATCATGAACAGCCTCCGTTCCTGCGTACAACCACGTGCGCAACTCACGTTCTTGCCGACGAGCCAGCAACAGGACATCTCGGGGATTGTTCGCCTTCTTCTGAATGATGGCAAGCGTCTGCAGCACTGAATCGTGAAGGTGAGCGGCCATAACGGCACGCTCTTCGCTTCGGATACGTTCGCGTCGCTCTACCTTCGCCGCCCGCGAAAGCCGCATAAGCCACGGTGCGATCAGGAGCATCATGCCAACGAGAAGTACAAGCGAGGCGACCAGACCCTGACGCAAAGCGGTGAGTGAACCTGAGGTGGCAATGAAGGTTGCGGCACCGAGAAAGATAAGTACACCTCCTAAGACGACTCGGCCCAGTGATCGCCTCGACCACGTGTCGTCGAAGAGGAACCGTCGGATATCGTCGCCCAGTCCGACGATTCCGCGCTCCGACACGCCACGGAGTCGATCGTGTGGTTCGTTGCCGGTCGGAATCCTCCTCCATGTCATGGAGAGACCAGCGGCCATGAGCACGGTGGGCCACATCAGTCCGTCGGGAAACCAAATCCCTGTGCGGCGCACGAGGAGCACAGCGCCAAAGACGATTGACCCGAACGCAAGGCCCCGTGTGACGTCAGTATCGGAGTTGATGGAGCGACTTCGTCGCCCAACTCCATCAAGGTTGCTCTCCGGCAGGACAACCCATAACAAACCGTAGAGGACGACACCCAGACCGCTGGCCAAACTCAGGACGACGAATGCGAGGCGAACCAAAATGGGGTCAACCTGTAGAGAATCACCGATGCCGCTTGCGACCCCAGCCACGACGCGCCCCTTCGAGCGACGCTGGAGTTGTCTCTGCGGACTCACCCCACGATGATCGCACCTCCTGCGCGGTTCGAACAGTCTCGACGTTACCTCCGGATACGGGTGCCTCAGGGGTGGGCCGGGGTGCGCCCCGATGCGGATTTCGATGATTGCGATAAGAGTGGAGATATGCCCCCGTCCAGACTTCGCGTGAACGCCGACTCACCACGCACTGTCCGACCGCACTTAACCCGCAGTCGCGATGCTAGGGCGATCGCCGGTGTGGCCGGTGGTCTTGGCAGATACTTTGGGATCGACCCAGTCATCGTTCGAGTCGCGCTCGTCGTCCTGACCCTTACGACCGGCGGACTTTTTGTCATCTTTTACATCGCTGCAATTTTGATTATCCCGAAAGAGTCCAAGGCCGAAGCCGTCGATCGGGTGACAGGCAAGGCGGAACCTGGTGATGGCGAAACAAAGGAGGTCAGCCGTTCCTCGCTCGGCGCGTCTGTGCTGATCGGCGTGGGTTTGCTGGCCCTGTCGAACAAACTGGGCCTGAATCTCGACGGTGATTTTCTCTGGCCTCTGGCCTTCATCGGGTTGGGGCTTGCCGTCCTGTGGAGTCGCCGTAGCCCGTCGGATCCCGAGCACCCTGACCTATCGACAAGCCTATCGACAAGCCAGTTGGTCACCGATGAGAGCCACCCGTTTCGCACGCTGGTCGATAGTCCGATTGTTCAGAGGGCCTACGATCGAGCCGGTAATTCGAGCCCCAAGGTTCGAATGGCCCCATCAACGCGCCGGCGCCCTCTTCGTGCTCGTCGATCGTGGTTCTCCACGATTGCGACTGCTGGCTTCACCGTGGTGTTCGGCATTGGTTGGATGGGCTGGCGATTTCTGAACCCCCATTCCTCTTTGCGCTTCGCTCTGAGTTGTGCGCTGGTCGTAATCGGCATGCTCATCTTTGCCGGAAGCTGGTTCGGTCGACCGAAGTTGCTCTCGATCGGCGTGATTTTCACGATGCTTCTTGCGGTTGCCTCGGCAACAGGCATTCGATTGAACGGTGGTTTCGGGGAGCGGGTCGTGGAGCTCTCAGCGACCGGGGTGGAGAAGATTGTGCGCAGCGATGTGTATGGCCGAAGTGATAAGCAGACCACGCCGAGTCAACACCTTGATGTTGGGTCGCTCGTCATCGATACCCGCCTCTTGGTGTCTGCTCCAGCGGAGGATAAGCTCGCAAAGCCGATATCGGCCTACGTCGGTATCGGGGAGGTGCGGTTCGTGGTCGCCCCGGACATGGACGTCGTGGTCGACGCATCGGTTGGGATGGGTGCATTGATTGTGGACGATCGATCTGTATTCGAAGGGATCGACCGGTCATCAAGGGAAACGCTTTCCGGAATACTCAGGCCCAGGGACGGACCGCAGCGAACCCTGCACATTGCGAGTCACGTTGGCGTCGGTGTCATACGAATTGATCACGTAATGCCCGGTATCGCTCTCGATACCGTCGCCCCGGCGGAGCGCAACCCCACCGTCGAGAGCGACGCCACCGTCGAGAGCGACGCCACATCACAGAAAACGGAACAACGATGAAACAATTCGATCCAGTTTCGGCCGTGTACGGCGTTGTCTTTATCGCTGCCGGCCTGTACTTCGCGGATGGCTCTCGTCAACCCTCGTTTGGCGATCTCGGCCTGCTCCTGCCCGTTGTATTGATCGCGATTGGTTCGGCGGTCATCGTGAAGAACCGTCGCAAGGACGGCTGATGCGTCGTTGCTGCTGCTCGAAGCGTTGCATGCTGGAGGTGTGCACCCCATCGACACCGCGGACTCCGATATCGGAGGCGCCTGGACCTCCGCTTGGGACGATCTGGTCTGGCGTTCTGACCCTCGATCGATAGATCAGTGGTGCACCTCGTCGTCGTGGGGATCTAGTGCTCGGCGGGCCTTCCACCCCTCGCGCGAACAAGTTGTTGCGTTCGGTGAGGGGGTTGGGCTTGCTATGGCCAGAGTCCCAAATGCCGATATTCATGGCGGTGCTCTGGTCCCCATGGAATCCGTCTGGCTTTTCGGCGCGCCAATCGTTGGCCCGGATCCTGAGCATGCGGCATCGCACGCCGCGCAGTACTTCATGGATCAGCGAAGGGAGCAATCCATCTATCTCGGCGGATACGTCGAGGATTCGCAATGGTGGGACGCTCTGATCCGCGCCTTCGGATCAAGCTGCGATCTGTTCGGTGGTGAAGAACGGGCCCGATGTCGGGCATCGCTCGAAGGTGGTATCGACGGATATCTGTCGCGTCGAACGCGCGCCTTTCGACGCAATCTCCGCCAGGGTGAACGGCGAGCAGCCCGCGTCGGTATCGAGTTCGAGATCGTGGACGCTACCGAACCCGGTGATCTTCTGCGGCGTCTCCACCGAATTGAGCAGCGGAGCTGGAAGGGGATGGACGGATCAGGCATCGAAGGTTCAGAAATGGAGACTTTCTATGCCCAACTCGTCCCCTCCCTCTCGCGAGGACGCGCGCTGCGCGCTTGTGTCGCCAAGGATGGCGCGGGGTGTGATCTCGGCTTCGTTTTCGGTGGTGTGCAGGAGGGCTGCTATCGCGGGTTGCAGCTTTCTTTTGCAGAGTCGGCACGTGACCTCGGCGTGGGTAACCTCTTGCAGTGGCATGAAATTCAACGACTCTGCGATGAAAATACGCATACGTATGATATCGGCATGCAGATGGAATACAAATTGTTCTGGACGGAAGAGCAGTTTGTAACCCGTCTTCTTTTCGCCAGGAAGTCGCGAGGTTCCGCTCAATCACGTATGTGATGATCGCGGGGTCAACAACCCAAGGAGATCCATACCGGACCTCTCGACACGCACTGTCGCAATTGATACGCCTACATACCAAAATACGATGCTGTAGAGCAACGAAGCGGGTATTTCTATCAGCATGCGCCATGCTCCGTAGTGTTGCACCCAGGTGTAGAGCACAATCAGCGGAAATGATGAAACCGCGGCCGCAAAGATTCCGCCCACCGCGACAATCATGACCAAAACCCCGGATCCGGTCGTCGCTCGACCGTTTGAAAACGGGTTCGACTCGTCGGCTTGGGAGAAGGGCGCGAGAACCGAGAGAGTCGACCCGATTCCGAGTGGGATTCCCCACGCAAACCATATGAAACTAAAGACGTCGGCTGCCCGATGGAAGCTTGTCGAAAGCGTCATGAGCAACAGCCCGGTCAATGTGGCAGGAACCACCAGGAATGGGATTGCAGCGGCACCGCGGCCGATCATCAGTTCTTTCAACCGTGCACCGCTGGTGACCTCCAACCACAGCGACGGACCGTCGGCACCCAACAAGTTGTTGACGGCACCGAGACCAAAGATGAGTGCGATGGGCGCGTACACGATCGTGCCCGGCTTGAACCCACCGGTGCGAAGGACCTGTAACACGACGAACGGAGCCCCCATCACCATCGAGATCGCCATCGCCGACCGTCGACTCGGCGACCGGCCGAGATAGCGAAGTTCCTTCGAGAAAACTCCTGCGGCGATCGGTCCTCCAATTCTGCCGACGAGGGAGGAACAAACGCGTTCTACCGCCCCCATTTGGTGTGCACAACGTTCATGCTGGCGAATGTGCGCAGGGACCACGAGATAGGCAGTGAGGAGTTTCGACCAGGTTGTCAACGACACCACGACGAGCGCAACGATCGATCCAATGCGAAGGACTGATGTGACGTAGTACCCGTTCTGCGCGTCGATGATGGCTCGTGCAAGGGCCCCGGGTGGCGTCCACTGCAGCCAGGTATTGACCCGGTCGACCTGACTGTCGGCAAGGGTGCCCAGACTTTGCGTGGCCAGCCAAAGCACCGCTGCCGTTACCGAGGCAACCAGCACGCCGATGTCGCGTCCACGCCGTGATCTCGATGCCCACGCAAGAAGCGACGACAACAATCGTCCGACGCTGAATACAAGTGCCAACTGGGTCAGACAGGCAACGACGGTGAGCACCGCGGGTGCGGGTCTCGTCGAGTAGCCGATAACGACACCGGTGAGGGCGATCACACTACCGAGCGGCAAGAAGCCAATGAATGCACCGACGGCGATGCCACGGATCATTTCGCCCGTCGTGAGCGGAAGGATGGCGAGGCGGCGAGGGTCGAGGGTGTCGTCGACACCCCCGAGCAGCAGCGGACCGAACACCCACGCCAGAAACAAGACCGTGAAACCGGGAATAAGTGAACGCGACCAGGCCACGGGGCCCTGGTGCGCATCGTGTAGGAACGAACGAGCGGCAAAGAACCCACCGACAAAACACGCGAGTGCCATCACCACGGTACCGACGCGCGTGCGCAGACTGCCTTTGAGGCCGTTGCGCAGGAGGAGAAGCTTCAGTCGAGCGAAGACGCCAGCGAGCGGAGTTGGGGTTGGTGCGTCAATCTCAGCGACCGGTTGCAATTGCCAGTCCCGTTCGCAGCCAGCCCAATTGATCAGCACGAACTTCCATGGCCCCTACCGAGTGGATGAAGGCATCTTCCAACGTGGTGCCATTGCACACGTGTGCCGTTGAACCGGTGCGAACGACGCGTCCTGCGTGCACGATCGCGACCCGATCGCAGAGTCGCTCAACCGTGGCCATCACGTGGCTTGAGAACACGATCGTGCCGCCAGAAGCACGGAATTGGGCCAGCACATCTTGAAGCGCACGAGCAGAAACTGGATCGACGGACTCGAATGGCTCGTCGAGGAACAACACAGCGGGAACATGCAAGAGCGCGGCACCGAGCCCGATCTTCTTGCGCATGCCCTGGCTGTAGTCGGCGACCAACTCGTCGCAAGAGCGGCCCATCCCCAGAACCTCAAGCAGCTCGGTGGTTCGCTGGGTCGCGACGGCTCGTGGAATTCGGCGCAACAGTCCTATATAGAGAAGGAACTCTCGTCCGGTGAGGCGCTCGAACAAACGAAGGTCGTCCGGCAATACTCCGAAACGCGCCTTTGCAGTTACCGGGTCATCCCAAACGTTGACGCCATCGACGACGACACGACCTGCGTCGGGCTTCAAGAGACCCGTCATCATGCGCAACGAGGTGGTCTTGCCGGCACCGTTGGGGCCTACAACACCGAAGAACGAACCTTTCGGGACGGCAAGTGACACGTCGTCTACGGCGACGCGTGTGCCGAAAACACGGCGCAGCCCCCGGGCGTCCACGGCCAACTCACCTGGCTCGGATTCGTCATGCCCGCTGTTCGGTTCCGCCGTAGGGGTCGAAGGATTTTCCACATGGGCTTCATCGACAGGGCGCGGGCATTGCTTGACCCGGCGTGCCCCGAGGTCAACCCCTTAGGCCGAGCAACCAAATGCATCGGTGTGTCAACTCACGCCCCCATTCAACTCACGCCCCCATTTCAACTCAACGGCAAGTTGCGACGTCGTCGGCACGTTATGGACAGCAGCAGCTTGCCGTTGAGGTCGCAACTTGCCGTCGAGAACTGTGCCGAGCTGGGTGACGTGCCGGATCCGCGGAGCTGCTACCGCTCGCGTTGTTGTCCGTGACGGGGGAGTTCTTCAGACCGTGCTGCGATCCGGTCGAACAACCGAACCTGATCGACGGTGAAAATCCCTGCCGGGTCGATGTCTGATGAACACAGCACTGTCACTAGATCGTTAGCCCTGAGTGCCTTCAGTGACCCGGATCAAGTAACCGAGTCGGCCGGTACTCGCTTCGGTGTGAACCAAGATGCTCAGCAAGCGGACGCAAACCCACATAGGCAGGCGGATGATCAGCCAACGATTCGAGAGTGTCGGCAAGCAACGGGAGCACAGCCAAATCTTTGGGTCGCCCCGCCGCCGTTTTGGAACGGACGACATCGGCAAGGTCAGCAACCGGGACAAGCTCGTTCCCAATGACGCGTCGTTCCGAGTTCGTGATGAGGTCGTCGTAGCCATTCGTGCCCGACGGTACGAAGGATAAATCGAACTCACCGTAAGTACACACAAGATTCCAGATTCCACCACTGGCGAGTGACGCACCGTCATGTGCGAATGGGAGCCCGTCATCGATACCGTGAACGCGAATGCGGGCGTCAAGATCACGCAGGGCATTGGACAGTCGGTCAAGGTTCGCTTTTGTTCTTGATGGGGTGAAATCAATGTCGGCCGTTGGTGGCAGCTCACGATTCGCTAGCCCCGCTGCGAACATGCCAATCACAACGTAATCAACGTCCCGACCGTTCAGCGATGCAACGATCGGCTCAGGATTGAGTTCTTTCATTATCCCGAACCACCTTTTGTGCCGCTGCTTCGCGAGCCCACTTTTGGACGTGCTTCTCGCGTCGGCCGGGGTTGCGGTCCATGATTTCTTCGAGGACATCGTCGTGATCGTCGTACGGGGTGAGTTCCATACGAAGCGAACAACCCGCACCCTTCAAAATTTTCGACAACGTCGTCAATGAAGGCTCGCGCCCTCCCCGCTCGTAGGTGGAAATCATCGTCTGCGAAACCCCAACCGCTTCGGCCAGTTCCGCTTGGGTCATCGAAGCGTTCCGGCGTGCCAACCATCGTTACTCGAACGTCTCCAAAAGCGTTACTCGATCCAAGTTTTGCCGGATGTTTCGGCGGTTCGGTCAGGCTGCCTGACACAGTCTCGTTAGCGTTGGCTGACCTTGCTGAGACGATGCGTGAAGGCTTGATGGCGTTCACGACCGCTGCCGGCCATTTGCGATATCGATTTCGATGCTCGCCAAACCTGACGCAAAGAGTGGTCAATTCAAAAATCCGCGTGACTTTGGCACCCCAAATCTTTATGACATTCTTATTCCACATTCTTAGGAACCTCCGAGCAGCGGTATGTGGTTAGCTTCCATGTCTCCTGGCGGTGGCGCTCGTGTTCGGATGAGAATCGGGTGTTGGTCGGGTAGACGTCGTGTTTCTATGGCGCTCAGAGCCCGTTGTTAGCTTGACGTGGGAGCCTCGGGCGCTCTGTTGTGTTGCCGCGAGCACGTACCTCAGTTTCTTTATGACGAGGCTTCCTTCCGGCCAGCACCTGTAAGTGTGCATATCCGACTGGAAGGAGCTTGATCATGAACGTAGTGATGGAACGGTGCGCGTTTTTGGACGTGCATCGAGACACGGTGATGGCGTGCGCACGCACGCCTGATGGTGAGGGAGGTCGTCGTGAGGAGGTGGTGCAGTTCGGCACGACCGTGTCGCAGTTGACGGCCTTGAGTGCTTGGCTGGTCGAGCGTGGTGTCACGCTCGTTGGCATGGAAGCAACCGGGGTGTACTGGAAACCAGTCCACTGGGTCCTTGAAGACGACATCGACCAGATTTGGGTGATCAACGCCCGACACATGCGTAACGTCCCGGGCCGCAAGACCGATGTCGGCGACTCACAATGGGGTGCACAGTTGCTCGAACACGGCCTGGTGCGGCCATCGTTCATTCCGGAACGCAAAACCCGTGAACAACGTGATCTCACCCGGTACCGAAAATCGGTGATCGAGGAACGAGGCCGCGAAACACAACGCCTGCACAAGGTGTTGGAAGATTCTGGTGTGAAGTTGTCATCGGTTGCGTCGTCGGTGTTGACGAAGTCCGGTCGAGAAATGATCGACGCGTTGATTGCTGGTCAGCGTGACCCCCAAATCCTTGCCGATATGGCAAAGGGCAGGATGCGATCCAAGATCGATCGGCTCGAAGACGCGTTGGCTGGGCGGTTCAACGAGCATCACGCCTTGTTGTGCACTGCGATGCTCGCCCGGATCGACCACGCTGACAAGACCATCGATATGCTCACCACCCAGATCGAGCATCTGTTAGACCCTCATGAAGCGGCGGTGACGCTTCTCATCGGGATTCCTGGCGTGTCACATCGGACAGCGCAAGTGATCTTGGCTGAGATTGGCACCGACATGTCCCGCTTCCCTTCTGCTGGCCATCTCGCTTCGTGGGCTGGCATGTGCCCCGGAAACAACGAGTCTGCCGGCAAACACCGCTCCGGTGCTACCCGTCACGGATCAAAATGGTTACGTATCGCTTTGGTCGAAGCCGCGCACGCCGCGGCCAGGTCCAAGAACACATACCTCGGATCGCACTACCACCGCATCCGTGGCCGTCGAGGCCCAGCCAAAGCCGCTGTCGCGACTGGCCACACAATCCTGGTCATCATCTGGCACATGCTCTCAACCGGCGAGGTCTACACCGACCTCGGTGCCGACTACTTCGACCGTCGCCGCACCAGCGACGCCCACAAACGACGACTCGTCGCCCAACTCGAAGCCATGGGACACGACGTCACCCTCACCCCCAAAGCCGCATAGCCAACCAACCCGACACCGCTACGCAACACCGCTTGGGGCTCCGCCCCAAAACCCACGCGCACCAACCCCAGCCAAATCACCACTCACAAAGGGATTCACACCTCAGCAGGTGGAAAATGGCCGAAGGTATGTGGGATACAACAACCCCGGACTGCCTCATCGTCATCACGCTGAGAGTCGTCCCCAGTGGCGACGCGCCTTGCCGCGAACCATGACACCGCGTCAGTCTCCGGGCTCTAGGCCCAAGGTCATCGATCCGGTATTGGTCTAATAGTTGACTGAGTCCAGAATCGGTGATTGAATGCTCTCGTGATTGACGCGACCGACGGAGTAGAGCAACTGCTTCGCACGCATGGAGTGCAGGTAACTGCGCAGAGGTTGGCCATCATGCGCGCCCTCTCCATGCGTCCGCACGCGGCGGCCGATGACCTCGCCGACGACGTCCGCGCCGTGATTGGCACCATCTCGCGCCAGGCCGTGTATGACACGCTGGGCGTGCTCGTCGACAAGAACCTCATTCGCCGCATTCAGCCCGCTGGCTCGGCGGCACGTTTCGAGGATCGCGTCGGCGACAACCACCATCATTTGGTCTGCCGCACCTGTGGCAGCATGTTTGACATCGACTGCGCTGTCGGGTCCGTGCCATGCCTGACCGCCGACGACGATCACGGCTTCGAGATCGACGAAGCCGAAGTCGTCTACTGGGGCCGCTGCCCCACGTGCCGCATCTCCGCACATTCCGAATCCGCTACAACCACCACATCTTCAACAAGGAGCAGCAATGACTGAGCAAGAACACACTGATGAGGGCAACGTCCTCGAAATCAATGATGGCCCGGCAGTGTGCCCGGTCATGGGCGGCCCCAACTCCGCTCACACCGCCGTTGGCGCCACTGCCAACCAGCACTGGTGGCCCAACCAGCTGAGCCTGAAGATGCTCCATCAGAACTCGCCGACCGGCAACCCGCTCGGTGCCGACTTCGACTACGCCGCCGAGTTCAAGACGCTCGACCTGGCAGCCGTCAAGGCCGACCTCGCCGGATTGATGACCGACTCGCAAGAGTGGTGGCCAGCCGACTACGGCCACTATGGCCCGTTCTTCGTGCGTATGGCGTGGCACAGCGCCGGCACCTATCGCGTTCAGGACGGTCGCGGTGGCGCCTCCAGTGGCACCCAGCGCTTCGCGCCGCTCAACAGCTGGCCTGACAACGGCAACCTCGACAAGGCACGCACGCTGTTGCTGCCGATCAAGCAGAAGTACGGCCGCAAGCTGTCGTGGGCCGACCTGATGGTGCTGGCCGGCAACGTCGCCATGGAGACGATGGGCTTCGAAACCTTCGGATTCGGCGGCGGCCGCGAAGACATCTTCGAGCCGGAAGAGGACATCTACTGGGGCCCGGAGACCACCTGGCTCGGCGACGAGCGCTACAGCGGCAACCGTGAGCTGATGAACCCTCTGGGCGCCGTCCAGATGGGGCTCATCTACGTCAACCCGGAGGGCCCCAACGGCGTCGCCGACCCGGTCGCATCGGGCCGCGACATCCGCGAGACCTTCGCCCGCATGGCCATGGACGACGAAGAGACCGTCGCCCTCGTCGCCGGCGGCCACACGTTCGGCAAGGCGCACGGCGCCGGCGACCCGGCCCTCGTTGGCCCCGAGCCCGAGGGCGCACCCATCGAGCAAATGGGCCACGGCTGGATCAACGCACTCGGCACCGGCAAGGGCGTCGACACCACCACCAGTGGCATCGAAGGCGCCTGGACTCGCACGCCGATCACGTGGGACAACACTTACTTCGACACGCTGTTCGGCTTCGAATGGGAGCTGACCCACAGCCCCGCCGGCGCCCAGCAGTGGACACCATCGAACCCTGAGGCGAAGGGCACCGTGCCCGACGCTCACGACCCGGCTCGCAGCCACGCCCCGATGATGACCACCGCCGACATGGCACTGCGCATGGACCCCATCTACGAGCCCATCTCGCGTCGTTTCCACCAGGACCAAGCTGCGTTCGCCGATGCGTACGCACGTGCTTGGTTCAAGCTGACCCACCGCGACATGGGCCCCGTGTCTCGCTACCTCGGCCCGGAAGTTCCCACCGAGGAACTGATCTGGCAGGACCCGATCCCGGCGTCGGCCGGCACGCTCAGCGATGCCGACGTTGCCGCACTCAAGGCTGCAGTGCTTGCCACCGGTCTCAGCGTCAGCGACTTGGTGCGGACGGCCTGGGCTTCGGCCTCCACCTTCCGTGGCAGCGACAAGCGTGGCGGCGCCAACGGTGGCCGCGTGCGTCTCTCGCCGCAGATCGAGTGGGAAGCCAACGACCCCGCCGAACTACGCCGAGTGCTCGGTGTGCTCGAAGGTGTACAGGCAGCGTCGGGAACCTCGGTCTCGATCGCCGACCTGATTGTCATCGGCGGTGCTGCAGCCATCGAGGCCGCAGCCGCGGAAGCTGGTCACACCATCGCCGTGCCGGTCGCTGCTGGCCGTACCGATGCGTCGCAGGAGCAAACGGATGTCGAGTCGTTCGCAGCGCTCGAGCCCGCCTCGGACGGTTTCCGCAATTATCTCGGCAAGGGCCACATGCTGCCGGCAGAAGCGTTGCTGGTTGACCGGGCACAGTTGCTCGGCCTCACCGCCCCTGAGATGACCGTGCTCGTCGGTGGCCTTCGGGTGCTGGGCGCCAACACGGGCGGCTCGGCACATGGTGTGCTGACCGAGCGCGTCGGCACGCTGAGCAACGACTTCTTCGTCAACCTGCTGGACATGGCAACTGAGTGGAAGCAAACCTCCGGGTCGGCCGACACGTTCGAGGGTCGCGATCGTTCGAGCGGCGCAGTCAAGTGGACCGGCACGCGTCACGATCTCGTCTTCGGCTCGAACTCGCAGCTGCGGGCAATCGCCGAGGTCTACGGGGCCAGCGATGCGCAGCAGAAGTTTGTCACCGACTTCGTGGCGGCGTGGAACAAGGTCATGAACGCCGACCGGTTCGACCTCGCCTAACACGTATCTCACCGACTGACGCCTGTGCCCCTTCGCTCCTGTGAGCGGAGGGGCACAGTCGCGTCTGTCGTCAGAGCATCAAAGGTTGGTTCGCCGCTCTAGCGCTTCGGGATAGCGCCCGCCCTCGACCTTGATCAGCTCGGCAGCAGCTTCGATCTCGGCGAGGTCGGCGTCTGTCAGTTCGATGTCCAAGGCCCCCAGATTTTCCTGTAGGCGGGTGACTTTCGTCGTCCCCGGGATCGGCGCGATCCACGGCTTCTGCGCCAGCAACCACGCCAGCGCGATCCACGGCTTCTGCGCCAGCAACCACGCCAGCGCGATTTGGGCGGCAGTCGCATTCTTGCGGTCAGCAATGGCTTTGAGCAGGTCGACCAATCCCTGGTTGGCGCTGCGCGCTTCGGGCGTGAACCGCGGAATGATGTTGCGAAAGTCGTCCTTGGCGAAGGTGGTGTTCTGATCGATGGCGCCTGTCAGGAACCCGCGACCCAGCGGGCTGCACGGCACGAACCCGATGCCCAGCTGCTCGAGGGTCGCGAAAAGTTCGTCTTCGGGTCTGCGCCACCACAGCGAGTACTCGCTCTGCACAGCGGTGACGGGCTGCACCGCATGGGCGCCTCACGGGTTCAAAGGGTTCGTCATCTGGACCTAGCCGTCCGTCGCCGACGACACAACGCCGAACCGGGGGCGAGTACATCCGAGACGCGAACCGGCTGATGGGTGGTTGAGGTGAAGCTCGCCGTTTTCGCCGTGTTTCTGCTCGGATTGGTGGCTTGCGCGAAAGACGATGAGAAGGTACAGCGGGTGCCCTTGTTGCGAACCTCGACGGCGAAGACACCGAGTCTGGATACGACTAACGCGGATTTATTGAGTGGCTACTTCGACTTCAAGGTGGAGCCGCTCAACTTCGATTTCTATCCGTCTGACATCACCTGTGAGCTTCAAGGGGCAACATTCGAACCAGCTGGCGAGTTGACGGCGCAGAAAGTTGGAGACGAGGACAAAAGCTTGATCGGCACCTTCTTGGTGGCGGAGGAGCTGTCGGACCCACGCTTCAGTTGTTCGGACAAGGCGTCGCGAGAAATTGATCTGTTGGTCGCTCGTCTGACTCCACAGCGGTGGGCCCTCGTGCACCTATGACTCACTGCGCAACTTTGTCGCACGAGCAGTTCACCCAAACCGACCCCATGCCCCTCGGAGCCGGGACGGCGTTTGAGAACTCGTACGCCTACGGCCGGAACAATTTCGCCCCGGGGAACCGTCAACGTCCGGAGCTTCTCGATTCCGTCAGCTCGATGTCGTGTCGACGCGTTGTCTGCGAGGCCGCTTTCGGAGGTCGCGTCGCGAAACGTCGATTGCAGGAAAACGACGTGTGAGACGGGGTTTCCTACCGAATTAACACCAAAGCCGAACATATGTTCGTATGGTCAGGTAGCGTGCGGGTGTGGATTCCTCTATCGACCACCATGTTGCGACAGCAGTCGCCGCGTTGGCATCGGCCACCATCAGCCTGCGTTGCGGCAGACCTGTGAACGCGGCGACTGTGGCGGCCACGCGTGCATTGGTTGATCAGGCCGATTTGTTATGTACACGGATGGTTACCGAGTTTGCGTCGGTGTCGGTGATTCGTGATGACGGGTTTCGGAACGTGTCGGAATGGTTGGCGTACAACACACATGCCCGGCCATTGGAAGGTGAACAGCGGGTGGCACAGGCTGAGGTGTTCGTGAAGTTGCCCGAGTGGTCCGATGCTGTCGATGCGGGCACGATTGGAATGTCGCATGTCGGCGTGGTTGCGAGCGTGTTGAACAAACGCCGCGTGGCGTTCTTGGCGCGTGACGCTTCGATGTTGTTGGGGTTCGCGCAGACACTGTCGTTCACGAAGTTTCGTCGGGCGGTCGCGGTGTGGGTGTCTCACTGTGATGATGCTCTTGGTGACCCGACCGACGAGAAGGAACACGAGGAGCAGCGGCGGGTGCAGTTGTCGCCGACTGCGAGCGGGATGTGGATGCTCAACGGTCTTCTTGATCCGCTCGGTGGTGAAGCGCTGAGCAAAGCGTTGGAAGCGGCGATGCCTAAGCCGTGTGAGGGCGATAACCGAACCCCGGCTCAACGTCGTCATGATGCGCTTGTCGACATCGCGTTGGAGTCGTTGGCGAATGAGAACCGCCCGACCGTTGGTGGGGAGCCACCCCATGTCACCGTGACTATCGATGCTGCGTCAGGTATTGCGTTTTCATCGCAGATGGTGCGCCTGTCGTCGTTCACGCGTGACATGTTGCTTTGTGACTGCGTGACGACGAGTGTGTGGCTGAGTGCCGATGGCACGCCTTTTGATGTGGGCACACCAACATCGCAGGTACCGGCCCGGAATCGTCGGGCGGTCATGGCGAGAGATCAGTACTGTCGTCATCGCGGCTGTGACCGTCCGGCGCGGTGGACCGATATTCACCATATTCGTGAACGCGAGAATGGTGGGACACACGAACTCACCAACATGTGTGCGCTCTGTAGGTTTCATCACCGCTACGTGCATAAACACAAGCTCAAGATCCGGTGGCATCGCGACCAGGCGACACTCATCTTCGAGTGGCCCGATGGTCACACGGCGAACAGCCCGCCTCCACCACGAATCGTGTTCGCACGCTAAGCCATGCACGCTGAGCCATGCCTGTTTGTGTACCTCGCAGGGCGGGGTGCACAAACGCGTCCCGGTGCAGTACAGGACGACGAAAGGACCGTGTTGAGGGCGTGTCAACCGGTAGAGGACGTGAGGGCGCAGTGGGTCGTCGGCCGGAGGTGATCGGTGTTCGAAGTCGTCGCGGGGATCATGGGTTCTGGCGGGTTTCTCGCTGACACACAAGGCCCGGCGAGACTTTCGTTGATCATGGAAGTGAACGACACCATCTCCTTGTCACGGTGCCTGTCAGGCGGGCGAAACGGTCGGTGACGACACAGCGAGCCGCCTTCGGTGCCAGTCCCGATCCCCAGAATCGTTGGGCCGTTCGCCAACCTACCTCGATAGCTGGGGTGAGGTGCGCTTCGATGAAGGCGTCGCTCTGCGATCGAGACAACATCGGGCCCTGAGTGCCCCTAATCTTGCGATGTGGACACATCACTCAAGGCCGCAAAGAACGTCACCGTGAGCCGCGACGAACGCTATGTCACGATCACGCTCAACAACCCGGCAAAGCGTAACGCCCTGTCGCTCGAAACGATGCAGGAGCTGCTCGTTGCGTTTGAGAAGGCGGGGAACAGTGATGCATTCGGAGTGATTCTCGCCGCCAACGGTCCGGTCTTCAGTGCCGGGCACGACTTCAGCGATATGGCGGGTCGAGATCTCGTGTTCCTCCGGTCTCTACTTCGTACGTGCACAGACCTTATGACCATCACGCAACAGATACCGCAGCCCGTGATCGCCCGGGTCCATGCCCTTGCCACCGCCGCCGGTTGCCAACTTGTGGCGTCGTGCGACCTTGCGATCGCGGCCGACACGGCCCACTTTGCCCTCCCCGGTGGAAAGGGCGGCTTGTTCTGCACGACCCCGCTCGTGGCCGTCGCCCGGAACGTCGGCCGCAAGCGTGCGCTCGAACTCGCCATGTCTGGTGACCCGATTACGGCAGCAACGGCCGCCGAATGGGGTCTCATCAACAAGGCCGTACCGGAAGCGGACCTCGACGCCGCGGTCGCCGACCTGGCCCGTCGTGTCACGCGAGGTTCGTCGTACGCCAAAGGAATCGGTAAGTCTGCATACTATGCCCAGATTGACCTTGACCAGTCGAGGGCGTATCAGTATGCGATTGAGGTGATGGCCGCGAACGCCATATCGCCCGACGGGCAGGAAGGCATCGCCAGCTTCTTGGAGAAGCGCCCTCCCACGTGGACTCAGTGAGTCGCCGAGAATGGGCCAACGACGAGTGGTCCGCCGACATGCCCCGTGACGGGGCCCGGATGCACCGCTTCGACCCCGCCACGGAATCGGTGGCCCAGGCCGTCGTGCACTACGCGTTGGAACGCGTCCGCCTGGACCCTCCACCCATCGACAAGCCGAAGACCGTAGCAATGCTGGACCAACTCGGCCAGACGGTGACGGCAGGCGGAATCGGAGGAATGACTGCCCTTCGGCTCTTTTGCGAAGAGCTTGCACCGGCGACGATCAGCCAGGATCACCCACGAAACTTTTCCTTCGTGCCCGGAGCACCAACCGAAGCTGCTGTCCTGTTCGACCTCGTCGTCGGCGCGTCATCGATCTTCGGTGGATCCTGGATGGAAGGGTCCGGGGCGGTCTGGGCCGAGAATCAGGCTCTTCGCTGGTTGGCCGACCTGGCAGGATTCCCGGAGTCGGCGGGTGGCGTCTTCGTGAGTGGAGGCTCGGCCGGGAATCTGTCCGCGCTCGTTGCTGCACGTTTCGACGCCGCGCGTCGATGGGGCCGCCGTCCCAAACGCTGGTACGTCGCCTGCAGCGATGGCGCGCACTCGTCCATCGACGCTGCGGCGCGCGTTATGGATGTCGGAGTACTACGTGTACCTACCGATGCGGCCGGACGGATGGACGCAGACGGTCTTCGTCGAGCGTTTGCGGATGCCCGTGCACAGGGCATTGGGGTGGGTACTGTCGACCAAGGCACCGGTTTTGCTTCCGATGAGGCACTGATGCCCGAAGGAATCGTGTTCGCGCTCGTCGCGACCGGCGGGACCACAAACGCTGGAATCATCGACTCCTTGGCCGATGCCGCCGATGCGGCAAAGGCGGCGGGTCTGTGGCTCCATGTCGACGGCGCCTACGGCGCGGCGGCACTCTGTGCTCCGAGCGTGCGCTCGAAATTCGACGGAATCGAACGGGCCGACAGCTTCGTGATCGACCCTCACAAGTGGCTCTTTGCGCCCTATGACTGCGCCGCTCTTGTGTATCGCAACCCGATTATTGCCGGGGAGGCGCACACGCAGCACGCCGGCTACCTCGACGTGCTGCGCAAAACCGGTGAGTGGAACCCGAGCGATTATGCCTTCCACCTGACGCGGCGGGCTCGCGGCTTGCCGTTTTGGTATTCGCTCGCCACCCACGGCACCGATGCCTATACCGACGCGGTGGAAACAAGCCTTGCGCTCACCCGCGAAGTCGCCGGTGTCATTCGCGAACGATCTGAACTCGAACTCGTAGGGGAGCATTCGTTATCCGTTGTGCTGTTTCGACGTCGGGGCTGGACGGCGCAGGACTACAACGATTGGTCTGATCGAATGTTGGAGGAGCAAATCACATTCTGCGTACCGACGACGGTTCCACGACCAGAAGGTGGAAAACGAGAAACCGTGCTGCGGTTCTGCTTCACCCACCCCCGGACAACCCTCGGTGATGTTTTGACGGTGCTCGACACGCTTCAGTGACCTGCTGGTCAGTCGGGGTCCCATTCCGGCGGAAAAAAGATCGAAGTTTGGGAGCTTTGAGCAGGAAATTTCACAAAGACCTCGCTACCTTTGGTACGTTCACCCAACACGTTCAGTTGTGTTCGCAGCTTCACTCTTCAAGGAGACCGTCATGCTCGCAGTCGACACCGTCAATTTCATTCACTGGGTGTTGCGTTGGTGGCATGTGGTGTTCGGTGTCTGCTGGATCGGCCTTCTTTACTACTTCAACTTCGTACAGGTTCCGTCGTTCCCTACGATGGACGCCCCGCACCGCAACGGCGCAATCGACAAGCTCGTCCCTCGGGCCCTGTGGTACTTCCGGTACTCAGCCCTCGCAACGGCGGCCACAGGCATCTTGATGCTCGGTCTGTGGTCGTCGGGTGATAACAAAAACTATGTCGACGACTATGGGCTCATGACTTGGACTGGTGGGCTGATCGGCCTTGTGATGTTGGCCAACGTCTGGTTGGTCATCTGGCCGAACCAGCAAGTCGTGATTGCCAATGCTCGTGGTCTTCTGGCCGGCAAAGAAGCCGATCCGAAAACAGCTGATGCGGGCCGCAAGGCCCTTCTGGCCAGCCGCACCAACGCGATCTTGTCAATCCCTCTGCTTATGTTCATGACGGGTGCACAGAGCCTCACCGGCCAGTTCCCCGATGGCGTTTCGCCAGCCATTCTCTGGGTGATCATTGTTGCCGCGATTGTCGGGGTCCTTGAAGCGAGTGCGCTTGGATATATTGGCGGCCTGCAGGGTCCGCTGACCAAGCAGATTGCCGGACACCCCCGCCAGGTCGCCCACCTCGGCGTCCCCGTCGCCATCGTGTTGCTCATCGTCTGGATCATTCTGTAACTCCGGCGATTCTGTCGGTTGTGAACGAGAGCCCCGCCCGAAAGCGGGGCTCTCGCGCGCTTGGGCCGGAGGTGACCGGATTCACCGCGGGTTTCGCGAATTCATGACCTCGAATTGCGAATTAGCTCATCAATCGCTGGCAACATCGACATATGGCAACACGCTCCATCACCAAAACTCTTACCGCGCTGGCTTTTACCGGTGCGCTGGCCGCCTGTGGGGTTGCTGCCAACCCCGAGGTCGCCCAAGCACAGGGGTCGACCCAGAAGATCGGGCTCAAGAGCTTGAAGTTCACGCCCAAAAAGATCGCGATCAAGCCGGGAACGAAAATAATCTTCGTCTGGAATGAGACCGTTGCCCACAACATTGTGTTTGCGAACAAGGGTCCGAAGAGCCCCACGCTGAACAAGGGTCTGTGGACCCCGGACGCGAAGGCTCTGGCCAAGCCCGGAACCTACAAATACAAGTGCACGTTGCACCCCGGTATGGACGGCGAAATCACCGTCAGATAGATCACCGACAGATAACGCCCCTCACCCAAGGCGTTGTGGGTGGGTGTACACATTCGCGCTCGACGAGTTCACGAAACCAACAAGCGTCACACCCAGGCGCTCGGCGGCCGAGATCGCCAGCGACGTTGGCGCGCCGACAGCCACTAACCATGCAACCCGTGCCGTGGCCGCCTTCTGCACGATCTCGAAGCTCACCCGTCCCGAAACGACAGCGGCGAGATCAGTGAGCGTGAATGGCTCCGACTTGGGTGCTCGAAGGAACCGTTCGCCGATCACCTTGTCGAGTGCGTTATGGCGGCCGACGTCCTCGCGAACAACGACCGCTCTTCCTGACGGATCGAACAGTCCGACTCCATGAAGACCGCCTGTCTTCGAGAACTGCGGCTGCTTCGCACGCAGCGCCGCAGGCAAGCTCATCAACATTCGAGCAGTGAGGCGCGCGCCGTCGGCCAGATCGAGCGGCTCGATCACCGAGGCGATGTTGTCGATCGAATCGGTGCCGCACAAGCCGCAACTCGAAGAGGTGACCGTGGCGCGCCGCAAGAGGCTCGGGTCGACTGTCGAGAAGAGTTCGACAGTCGCAATGTTGTACTCCTGGGGGACCCCGTCGCCGAGGCCCTTGGTGCAGTAGCGGACCTCGCGGAGATCCCCTGGGGAACGCAAGATCCCCTCGGTGAACAGGTACCCAACGGCGAGCTCGAAGTCATGGCCCGGCGTGCGCATGGTCACGGCCACGGGCTGGTCCTCGATTCGAATTTCCAGTGGCTCTTCAGTGGAGACAACATCGGGCTTGGGGCGACGTGTCCCGTCGACGGAAATGACGGTGATCGAAGCAGCCGATGTGGCGGCGGGCCGTGTTCGTCCGACGACGTCTTTCTCGGAGGAACTGGTCACCCAGCCAGGATACGGCCATGATGCATACATGCCTGACGCACCAGCAATCGACCGTGCCGTAGCTGGAGCTTTCCTCGACCGGCTGAAGGCGTCCTATCAGGGAACGATGATGACAATGCTGATCGATGTGGGCCACCGAACAGGTCTGCTCCACGCGGCGAGCCTGGGACCAAAGACCGCCGAAGAGCTCGCTGACCACACGGATCTCTCGGCGCGCCACGTACGTGAGTGGGCCAGCGGCCTCGCCGTCGCCGGCGTGTTGACGTACGACGCAGAATCGACATGCTTCGGGCTCCCCGCAGAACACGCGATTTGGCTGACCGGGGACCGATACACGAACCTCGCACCCGTTGCCGGCCTCGTCGTTGGACTCGCTCCGCGCGCCGACGACGTTATCGAGGCCATGCGCAGTGGGGGTGGTGTTCCGTATGAACGCTATCGACCACACTTCACCCACGCAATGGATCGGGTGGGTCGGGCCCGTTACGACGCACTCCTCGTGAGGGGCTACTTGCCAGTGGCTCCCGGTTTGCCCGAACGTCTCAGCAACGGTGCCGATGTGGCCGACGTTGGATGCGGCACCGGCCATTGCCTAAACCTTATGGCGCACGCATTCGCGAACTCGACCTTTACCGGCTTCGACTTCTCCGAGGAAGCGATCGCCCTTGCGCGGGAGGAGGCGAGTTCGATGGAACTCACCAACGTGACCTTTGAGGTCGCCGATGTGGCGAGCCTGCCCGAGAACGCCTTCGATGTCGTGTTCGCGTTTGACGCCATTCACGACCAGGCTGATCCCGCCGGTGTCCTGTCTCAGATTCGAGCGGCGATCCGAGAGGGTGGCGAGTTCTTCATGGTGGACATTCGTGCGTCGTCAAACCTTGAGGACAACATGGGCGAAGCGGGCAACGTGATCATTTACGGTACGAGCCTGTTCCACTGCATGCAGGTGTCGTTGGCCCTCGGCGGAGCCGGCCTTGGAACTGCGTGGGGAAAACAACTCGCGACCTCGATGCTAGAGGAAGCGGGTTTTCACGATGTTGCGGTGCATGATATCGAGTCGGACCCGTCGAACTGCATATACGTGTGTCGGTAGCAATCGCTGAAGACCAGGATCGTTGCCGAAGGTTTGTCTTGCGAACGATTTAGAGTCTCGATCGAGATGTCGAAGGTATGGTGCGCAGTCGACGCTGAAACGGTCGACCAGGAGGCCGAAACCCCGCTATGAGTCCCGTACCCTTCACCCGATCTGCCCAGGTGTACGACGCGATCTACGCGAACAAGGATTATGCCGGCGAGGCGGCTCGCGCCCGTGCGTTGGCTGACCCCGAAAGCTCGGGAGGTTCGTGGCTCGAGATTGCCTGTGGCACCGGTCGCCATGTTCCCTTTCTTCGTCCGCATTACGAGCGTCTTGTTGGCATCGATCTCGCCGAATCGATGGTTGTCCTGGCAAGGGAACGCATGCCCGGTACCGAATTTCGCGTCGGTGACATGGTCAGTTTTGAGATCGGCGAGACGTTCGATGTCGTCTCGTGCCTGTTCGGCTCGATTGGGTACTGCGCCACGATTCCACGATTGTTCTCGGCGATTGCTTGTATGGCCCGCCACCTGAGTGAGGGTGGCCGACTGATTATCGAGCCGTGGATATTCGCGCACCAGTACGTTCCGAATACGACGCATGCTCGATATGTCGATACCCCGGAGCTCAAGGTCGTACGTATGAATACGAATCGCATTGCAGACGGATGTGCGGTGCTTGAGTTCCATCACCTGGTCGGTGATGTGTCCGGAGTCGAACATTACGCGGAGGATCACATCCTCGGTCTCTTTGAACAGTCTGATTACCAGAACGCCTTTGAGGCGGCGGAATTGGACCTGACGGTGGTTTCCGAGGGCGGCTTGCTCTTCGTCGGCGAAAGGCGATAGCGCGTAAGTGAGATCTAAGGAACGAGGTTTATCTTCGAGGCGTGGAACGCTTCGGCGAACCCGCTCTCGGCTCGCGCTTCCACGCCGCGTATACGCATCAGGCCGAGGAACATCTGCTCGTCGAACCAATATTTTGTGGCCTGGCTCGGAAAGTGCCTGTGGAGCAACTCGACCTTGCGCTTCGCATCTTCGGGCGAGACCGCTACGAAGACGTTCGGTGGCAGAAGATCCCCTTCGTATTTCGGAATCTCAAAGCCAAGCACGAGATGATTCCGAAACGCGTTGGGGACCAGTTCGGCCAACGTGCGGTGGTCTTGATGCTGATCATGTTTTGCGTGTGTGAACACGACGTGGGGGTCGAATTGCGACGCAACGCGGTGCACGAACTGCTTGGCGGCTTCCCACTGTGCTGGCAGGTAACTCTCGCGTAGTCCGCCAAATACACATGTATACGTATGTTTTCCGGCAAAGTCGGCAGCGCTGGAGCGGGCTTCCGTTTCGCGCGTTGGATCGCCAGTTGCCACCGCCCAGCACAACTCCATCGATTCGTGTCTGGCGCCAAGGGCGAGAAGCGTTGCCCCACATCCGATTTCAATATCGTCGGAGTGCGCGCCGAGGGCAAGGACGCGAAGCGGACCAGAGGATGGTGTGAGCGAGAGTCCGAACATGAGACGCAGAGACCGGGTGGCTACCGGTCGCTCTCCCAAACGCACCACGGACGATCGCCCGCTTCGTACATTCGGTCGAGCATCAGCTTTTCCTTTAGCGTGTCCATCGGTGCCCAGAACCCGCGATGGCGGATACCGGCCAGCGCCTGCTTGTCGATCAAACGTTGGAACGGTTCGACGACAAGTTCGTCGCCATCTTCGATGTAGTCGAAGATCTCGTTTCGGAAGGCAAAATACCCGCCGTTGATCCACGTCTCCGACGTATGAACATCACCGATTTCGGACACCTGTGGTTTGTCTTCGGCAGTCCAGCGAACCACATGAAAGCTGTAGTTGGGCTGAACGGCCAGCATTGAGGCGATCATTGAGGGGTCGTTCGTCAGCTGCGCTGTGACAAGGTTCAAATCGGCATCGGTCAAAACGTCGGCATAGTTTGCGAGAAACATTTCGTCGTCGCCGATGTGTTTGCGCACTGCCATCAGGCGCTGCCCGATGTTGGCTTTGAGGCCAGTATCGACGAACGTGATCTTCCAGTCTTGGATATCGGAGCCGAGCAGTTGAACCCCGCTCGCATCGAGTACGAAGTCATTTGTCAAGGTCTCGTCGTAATTTCGGAAGTATTCCTTGATGGCGTGCGATTGGTGTCCGAGGCACAAGACGAACTCGGTATGTCCAAAGTGCGCGTAGTAACGCATGACGTACCAGAGGACGGGACGGTAACCAATAGGTACCATCGGCTTCGGAACGGTGTCTGAATGCTCCTTGAGTCGCAGACCCATTCCGCCGCAGAAGAGGACAACCTTCATAGGTCCTAAGCCCCTGCGATCGCCGGATCGATGATCTCGAGGTGGGGAATCGGAACGACGCATTTGCCACCCCACGATGCAATGTGGGCAAGCTGCTTCACAATCTCGGTCTTCAAGTTCCACGGCAGGATGAACACGTAGTCCGGCTTGGCTGCGTCGAGCGCCTCGGGTGTGAGGATCGAGATGTTTGTCCCCGGCGTGTACATGCCGTGCTTGTACGGATTTCGATCGACGGTGAAGTCAAGAAGGTCGGTGCGAATCCCGCAGTAGTTCAACAGCGTGTTGCCCTTGCCGGGAGCTCCGTAACCGACAACCTTCTTTCCTGCCCGCTTCGCCTCAATGAGGAAGTCGAGTGCATCGTGCTTGACCTTCTCAACTTTCGCGGTGTAGCTGTCGTATGCCGCCATGGAGTCGAGGCCAAGGGCCTTTTCATCGGCTCGCACTTTGCGAATACTGTCGCTCTCCTCCAAGGCCTTGTTCTCAGCATGACACGCGTACATACGAAGGGATCCGCCGTGGGTGCCCAACTCCTCGACGTCGTAGATTCGAAGACCCTGTGCTGCGAAGATCTTTTCAGCCGACAGCAACGAGAAGTAGCCGTAGTGCTCGTGGTAGATCGTGTCGAACTGGTTCTGGACCATTAGTTGGAGCAAGTGCGGCCATTCCATCGTGATTGTGCCGGTCGGCTTGAGGAAGATGGCCATACCTTTTACGAAGTCATTGAGGTTGGGGACTTGAGCCAACACGTTGTTGCCTATTATGAGGTCAGCCTGACCTTCGGTCGCGACAAGCTTCTCGGCAAGTTCGGTTCCAAAGAATTCAGTGAGGGTCCGCACTCCGCGCTCCTCGGCGTCTTTGGCGCAGTTGAACGAAGGCTCGATCCCGAGAACCTTGGGTCCCTTGCCGACGAAGTACTGCAGGAGGTACCCGTCGTTCGATGCCAATTCGCTCACGAACGAATCCGCACCGAGTGCGAGTCGAGCCGTGATGTCCTCGACATATTTCTTGGCGTGATCGAGCCAACTCGTGGAAAACGAGGAGTAGTAGGCGTACTCTCGGAAGATCTCTTCAACCGGCACGAACGACGGCACCTGGACGAGAAAGCATGATCCGCAGACCTTCGGGTGAAGGGGGAAGAAATGTTCTACAGCGTTGAGCTGCTCGGCGGTGCGAAAGCTCTCGCACAGCGGGCTCATCCCGAGGTTGACGAGCGTTTGCGACAGGGGAGCCTCGCAGAATCGGCAGGTGGCAAGATTTTCCGCCGGCGCCGCAGGTGCCGTGTGAGTGGACGATGAAGTCATAAAGGCCTCGGTAGGGTTGAGTTTCGTACTGCCACAATCGGCCGCAATCGGCGCCGACTTAAAGCATACGGCCAGTATGCTCTCTGCGTGGTGAGGTCTCAAACGCAAAACCACTTAGAGTGATAAATTCTGGGATGCACGTTCGACCTGTTGAAAAGAAGTCGCTCAACTGACCACCCAGGACGTCCGATGTTCGGGTGCACGTTAGAACGCAGTTACGAAATTCAAACCGCACTGCGTCGCGCAGGTGCGAATTGGCAAGGAGACAAGACGTTGGCCGAGCATGTGAAAATCGCGATTTTGGGGGCCGGCCTCTCGGGGCTGAGCACCTCCTATCACCTGGGTCATCCCAGTGACGCGGTCATCTTTGAAGCGAAGTCGCATCATGGTGGACACGTCCACTCCGAGACCGTCGACGGATTCACGTGGGACGACGGGCCACACATCTCGTTCACCTCCAATGAGTACATCAAGACGCTCTTTTCGGACCTGGTCGATGGTGAATACATCGATCTGTACATCAAGGCCGTCAACTGGTATCAGGGGAACTGGATAGACCACCCGGCCCAGACGAGCCTCTGGCAGATCCCCGAACCCCTTCGCAAGAAGTGCCTCGACAGCTTCTTGGACTACACCCAGCGTGAACACGAGCCGCCGAAAAACTATGAGCAGTGGCTGCATCAGGCCATGGGCCCGGTATTTGCCGACACATTCCCGGCGGCGTACACGCGCAAGTACTGGACCTGTGAGCCGAGGAACATGGATGTCGACTGGATCGGCATGCGAATTCTGCGTCCTGAGAAGGACGACGTGGTGAATTCGTATCACCGGGCGTTGCCGGAGACGATGTACTACGTCAACTCCCGATCCTCGCGGTACCCGAGGAACGGTGGGTTCTGGGCGTACTGTCACCAGCTCGCAGCCGGTGCCCACATCCGCTACAACAAGCAGCTGGTCGCCGCAAACTTCTCGAAGCGCTGGTTGCGATTCAGCGACGGTACGGAAATCACCTACGACCGACTCGTTTCTTCGGCCCACCTCCAGCATCTGATACCAATGCTCGAAGACGCAACCGATGAGCTTCGCACCGCCGGCGAGACCCTTACCTCGAGCATCTTCTATCGCCTCGACTTCCACGTCAATCACCCGCCGAAGCGTGAAGAGCTCTGGGTATACGTATACGACGAAGATAAATTAAGCGTACGTATCAGTGTCACCGAGAAATTCGCCGAGTCCAACGCGCCAGCCGGCAAAACCGGCATTCAGGTCGAGGTCTATGGGTCCAAGTGGAAAGCCCTTCCTCCTCAGGACGAAGTGCTGCGCCGGGTGACGGCAGAACTCATCGAGTTCGGCCTTATCGAGAACGAGACGTTCATCGAGCGAAAAGATGTCCGGCTCGTCCCAACCGGTCAGATTGTGTACGACCTCAACCGCAAGGGTGCGATTCGTGAAGTGAACTCCTGGTTGGACAAGCAGGGAATCATCCGCGTCGGCCGGTACTCCGAGTGGAAGTACCTCATGAGCGATACCTGCGTGCTCGGCGGTCGTCGCGCTGCTCAGCAGTTGATGGGCAAAGACGATGACACCGATTGGCGTGGCGTGGCGATCACCGCCGACGATGTGCCCGAAGACGCAGCGTCGAGTCCGCGGTCTTAACCCGATCGTTCTAAATACAATGCACACGTATCAAATCTATTCGAAGAACCCAATCGAGAGAGACTTCACATGAAGGTTGTTGTTACCGGGCACGAAGGTTACGTCGGAGCCGTTTTGGTTCCCCTTTTTCTGGAGGCCGGACACGAGGTCGTGGGGATCGACACCGGTTGGTATCGAGGCTGTGATCTCTCACCGGTCACCGCAGTTCCGATGATCGATCGAGACATGCGCGACGTAACTGCCGACGACTTTCGCGGTGCTGAGTGTGTCATTCACCTGGCGGCCATTTCGAACGACCCGATCGGTCACCTGAATCCGCAGATCACCTATGACGTGAATCAGAGAGCGTCCGTCCACGTTGCCCAGATGGCGAAAGACGCCGGCGTTCCTCGTTACTTGTTCTCCTCGTCGTGCTCGCTGTACGGCAAGGGGGGCGACGAGGAAGTCGATGAGAACGGTACGTTTTCGCCGGTAACGCCCTACGGCGAGTCCAAGGTGTTCGCGGAACAGGCAATTGCTCCTCTCGCCGACGACAACTTCTCACCCACATATCTTCGCAACGCAACGGCATATGGCTCGTCCCCGCGACTGCGCGGCGACATTGTCGTCAACAACCTCGTGGGATTCGCCCACACAATCGGCGAAGTTCGTTTGCAGAGCGACGGAACTCCATGGCGTCCGCTGGTCCATGTGGAAGACATAGCTCGGGCATTTCTCGCCATCATGGAAGCACCGCGCGAAGCGGTTCACAACGAAGCATTCAACATCGGCGGGCCCGGTGAGAACTACCAGATCCGTGACGTCGCACAGATTGTGATGGAGACGGTGAAGGGCTCGATCATCACCTTCGCCGAAGGCGCCGCACCCGATCTCCGTGACTACCGCGTGAGCTTCGACAAATTGGCGGCCAAGGTTCCGGGCTTCGAGGCAAAATGGAACGTCAAGAGCGGCGCGGAGCAGCTGCTCGCCAGCTACATCGAAAATGGCCTTACGCTCGAAGATCTCACCGGGCCGAAGTTCACCCGTCTGCAGCAGATTCAACTCCTACGCGACGGCGGACGCCTGAGCGTCGATCTTCGTTGGACATGATCGCAATAGGCGAGCCATGAAAGCAGTTCGCACGTCGCTCGAAGACGCCTTCGTTCTCGAATATCCCGTGCATCTCGATAGCCGTGGCTTCTTTGTGCGGGTTCTCGATCGAGAACTCCTGGCCAGTGAGATCGGGTTCGACTCGCGATCGATCGTGCAGGAGAGCCAATCTCGTTCTCGCAATGGCGTCCTACGTGGTTTGCACGGTCGAAAACATCTGAGCGAAGCGAAGCTCGTGCGCTGTGTGCAGGGCCGTATTCGTGATGTGATCGTGGACATGCGTCCGTGGTCGACAACGTTCATGTCCTGGGAAGCGTTCATTCTCGACGACGAAACACACCGGCAGGTCTTCATCCCGGCCGGCTTCGCCCATGGGTTCGAAGTCCTCTCGGAGACCGCGGACATTCACTACCGCATGGATGCGCCATACGCTCCCGCACTGGATTACGCCATCAGGTACGACGATCCCGACATCGGGGTGAGCTGGTCCATCGAGCATCCCGAGATCTCCGAACGCGACCAGATCGCCATGAGCTTTGCCGACGCAAAACCGCAGCTGACCAATTGGTATGGAGCGGATCGCGTGACGGCCTTATGAGCATCTCGATCCACTCCCCGCATGCCGAGCAAAGCCCGCTCGCTTCGATGCGGGCGCAGATGCAACGGCTCTACCCAATTTGTCGCAGCATTACCGGTGACGGCCTTCGCGCCACGCTCAGCGACGTCGCTCAGATGTTGCCGCTCACGATCCACGAAGTGCCGAGCGGATCGAAGGCACTCGACTGGATCGTGCCACGAGAGTGGAACATTCGAAGTGCGTGGATCAAGGACATGGATGGTCGGGTGCTGGTCGACTTCGCCGAAAGCAACCTGCATGTTGTGAACTACAGCGCACCCATTTCTGGAGTCGTCAGCCGAGAAGAACTGCACAGTCATTTGCACTCGCTTCCCGATCGCCCTGCGTCGATTCCCTACGTGACGTCGTACTACAACGAGAACTGGGGCTTTTGCGTAACCGACACCCAACGTCAGACGCTCACCGACGAACACTACGAAGTACTTATAGACAGCACACTTACTGATGGCTTTCTTTCTTATGGGGAGGTAGTTCTTGGCGGTGAGTCAGCCGAGGAAGTTCTCCTGACCACGCACGTCTGCCACCCTTCGCTGGCGAACGACAATCTCACCGGAATCGCCATGTTGACCGCGCTCGGCTCGCATCTGCGCGATCTCGCCAAACGTCGGTACACATATCGACTCCTGTTCATTCCCGGGACAATCGGCTCACTGTCGTGGCTGGAGCGAAATCGCGACACCGTCTCGCGTGTCAAACACGGCATCGTGATGACGGGTCTGGGCGACACGCACACGCCGGGATGGAAGAAGACACGACGCGGTACCGACGAGATCGACCGGGTCATGCTCCATGTTCTTGCTCGTCAGGCTGATCATCACGTGCTGGAGTACTACCCATATGGATACGACGAGCGTCAGTTCACCTCTCCTGGGTTTGCCCTTTCGGTCGGCCGCTTTGGGCGTGGTGTGCATGGGGAATACCCCGAGTACCACACGTCGGCGGACAACCTTTCGTTCGTAAACGATGACGCACTCGCCCAGTCACATCAGATCCTGATCTCTGCGCTCACCATTTTGGAGGGAAACCATACCTATCGAAATCGGGAGCCCTTCGGCGAGCCCCAGTTGGGTCGACGTGGCCTCTACCGCTCGATTGGTGGAGCCGTAGATCGCAGATCCGCCGAAATGGCCGTCCTGTGGGTGCTGAACCAAACCGACGGTCAGACCGACCTTCTGGCGATCGCCGAACGGTCCGGCTTGGCCTTTTCAGTGGTGCGCGAAGCCGCGGATGCGTTGTTGGAAGCGAACCTTCTCGCGCTTGGGTGATGCTCAGTGCTGTCGGTGGACGAGTGCCTTGAGTGGCCGGTCGGACCATCGGAACAATGAAGCGTCAAGTGTCTTGTACGCCACCTTGATCGCCGGGTTCGTGGAGTAGCGAAGCAACAGGACATCGCGAAGGGCTAAGAGCTTCAGCAACATTCGATCGAAGGTGTTGGCATGCTCGGTGCCGAGCCGACGGGTCTCGGCAAGACGATCGGGGATCCAGCCGACGCTCTGTGTGTACGAACGGGTATGCATCCGACTGCGAACGATCGACTCGGGGATGTAAAACATCGTTGCCTTCGAAAGCCCGAGCGCGGCCATTAGGTGGTAGTCGTACGTGATCGACTCCGCAGCCCGAGCGACATGGGGCTGCAACACCGATCGGCGAATGAGACACGGCACCCCGGGCTGGAACGGCTGTCGAACAAGCATGAGATACGAACGGGTCCGACGGCCCAGCCGGAGGCGACCAGCAGGAAGGTTCGCGCGAAACGAAAGCCTCGAGAGTTCCGAAGAGGCAATCGGGTTGCTGTCACCGTCTATCAAATCGAATCCCGAAAACACGATGTCGATGTCGGGTTCGCTCATCACAATTGCGCGAACGGTTGCTACGAACTCGGGCAGCAATACATTGTCATCATGAAGGCAAACGACGTAGTCCTCGGTTGTCTCGAGAACCAGTTGGGCGTAGTTTCCGGGCGCGCCAAGGTTCGATCCCCATCGCTTGTAAACGAATCGGTCGTCGTAGGTCTGCACCACTGACCTGGTCGCGTCGGATGCTGCGTTATCACCGATGTAGACCGTCACATCGGAGTCTGTTTGCGCAATGACGCTGTCGAGACACTCCTTCAAAAGGTCGTCGCGCAGATAGGTCGGAACAACCATTGCGATGCTTGGTTGCGTCTTGTTCGTCTTCACGAAGTAAGTCCCAGTCTCTGCGGCAATAGGGCAAATTCACGCTGACATGATTCGAAGAAGTCCATTCGCGGACTTGCGTCATCGGCGCACAGTGGTGCGAGGTGACGAACACCCTCGGCAACGCTTTGCGCGGTCTGTGCGCATACTGATTGATCCTTTGGCAAATGCCCGACGACCGGGTCGTCGACGGGGCCGATAGCGAGGATTGGCCGACCGGCGACCAGGCATTCGAAGAGTTTGCTCGGGATCATGTAACGCTCTGGTCCGTTCCACAGCAAAATGACGTTGATAACCGGACCCTTCATCCGACCCGTGGCTTCGGTCCAAGGAATCGTGCCGAGTGAGGTAACTGCCTCGGAGACGCCGCGCTCGTTCGCGTAGTGCAGTAGCGGCCCCAGATTGTGACCGGCAACACTCAGATGGAATTGCGGCCCGTCTTGGTTCGCGTGCGCAAGTCCGTCGATGAGCGTTCGGTAATCGCGCAGGTCGCCGTAGAGGCTTCCGCAATACAAAAGGTTGGTGACCTCGGGTCGTTCGGGCAGGACCGGGTTCGCTGCGATGAGCGACGACAATTCGGGGATCGTCGGGCACCAGAGAACGTTCTTCAGTCCGCGCTCGAGAAGGCGTTTCTGATATTGCGGGGTCACTGCGACCACGTACGTCGCGCGCGACAGCACCAATTGATCGATCCAGGCATCAAGTCGCTTGAGCGGCGCCGGTCGATGCTCAAACGACGAAACCATTTCTGACCAGGGATCCATCAAAATTGCAGTCCACGGAACACGCATCAGCTTCGCGCCCAACATGGCTGCGATCAATGAAGATGACGGCCGGAACACGCCGATGATGTGATCAGGTCGGTTCTTTCGCTGGCGAAGGAGCGCGAGCGTCGCCCCTTTGGCCCACATGACCTGGCGATCCGGAATGATGGAATACCAGACCACTTCTTTGGCTCTTGCGAATAAGCCTGTGGGCTTACGATCCGTCGTACCAGTCGTACCAGTCGCACCAGTCGCACCAGTCGCGCTTGGAGCGACGGGCGCGCTTGGAGCAACGGGACTCGTCGTCGGTCCTCTGCGCAGCCTTCGTTTGATCCGATCGCTGATCGGTACGAACGCAATGGGTTCGTACGCCACGTGAACATCACCGACGTCAATCACCGAGGTCGACGATGGAGCCGAGCCAATCAAGGTGACTGTGGATGTCGTGGCGACGAGCCCGACGAGATTGGAAACGAACGTGTGTGCCGACCCCGATGCCGGGGGTGAGTAGAAAGAGACGATACTGACGCGTTTCGTTCCCGTTGATTGCTCTGACATCACCGATTACGAAGCATTAGCGGGCAACGTCTTGCAGCGAGGACGACTGAGTGGTCGGCAGTGCACGACCCGTTGGACTGGGCCGACGTCCACTCGACAATCGGGTCCATCGAGGAAGCTCGGTCGCTCCGGTGATCACGATGCCCGCCATGACACCGCCTGCACTGTGAATTGAGTTGATCGAGGTCTCCAACTGGCGAGCGGAGGTTCGACCTGCGCGAACAACGAGGATGACCAGATCGGCTGCTCCGCAAATGGAGAGCGCATCAGAGTACGGCTTGAGCGCTCCGCCGTCGACCAACACCGGCGATGACATCGTGGACAATCGACGCAGGAGAGCGCGGGACTCATTCGAGGTGACGATTTCTGAGGGGTCTGCGTCGATATGCCCCGAAGGCACAACGGAAAGCGAACCTATCGAACTCTGGAAGATCACGTCGTCGAGGTTTGCGTTCCCGATGACGACGTCACAGAAACCAGGTAGCCCGGCAGGCATGTTCAACGCGACGCATACCTTCGGAGAGCGAATATCGAGGTCGACAATCGTGACTGGCTTCCCTGACCAGCCGAGGATCATGCCGAGGTTTACCACTGTTGTTGTCTTGCCAACCTGCTGGGTCGGCGAGGTCACCTGGATGATGTTCGCACCAGTTCGGGCGATCAAGTGCTCGACAGCGACACGTACTTCTCGGTAGGCCTCGCCCGCCCCAAGACTGCGATCACTCTGGGCAAACAACTGGGGAACATCGGCGTTGCGCCACGACGACACCTTTGGGATGGAGCCGAGGATTGCAACGTCGGTTCGCTTCGCGATGTCAGATGCACTTTGGAGACGGTCGTCGAAGAGTTCGACAAGTGCAGCGGCCACGGCAGCCAGAAGGGCACCAGCCACAATTCCGAGGAGCGCCATCTGCAGCCGTGATTGGGTGTAGGGAGCCGCCGGTGGGTTGGCGGCTTCGACAACTCGAACGCCTCCTGTCGCCAGCGACGAGTCCACCTTGAGACCGGAGACAACGTCGTTCAATTTGGCGATGTCCTCTAAGACGCCAGTTCGCTGCGCCGTGGTCGAGAACTTGCGTTCCGAACCGTTTGGCAGGATCGAAATTCGGGCGTCGAGGTCAGCCAACTTCTCCTGCGACTTCGCGACCTGGTCCTCAAGCTGGATAATGGTGCTGGTGAATTCAGAGACCACCGATTCTTTTCGGTAGGCAACGTATTCATTGGCATAGGTATTCGCGATCAAGGCAGCGCGTCGGGGGTCGGCAGAGCGAGCGTAGATGCGCATGAGGTCGGTCTTCTCGGGCGAATCTGTGAAGACCGACGCGCCTCCGATCTTCTCGCGGACTCGGCTCGCAATTACTTCGCTGCGGACGAGTCGAAGCTCGGTCTCCATGCTGCCGCCGTTGTAGTCGCGTGGCGCAAACTGAGACCCCTGGGTTTCGATGATTCGTTGCTGACGAAGCAGGGTGGCCACGCTGCGGTATTCCGTTGGCCGCGAGGCAAGGAGAGCGAGTGCGACGACAAGCCCGATCTGGAAGGCGATGAAGATTGGCCAGCGACGTCGCCAAAGGAAGGCGACATACTCACGTGCTTCTCGCGTCGGCGCCTCAGCGACCTCCCGAGGGGCGAAGTTTTCTTGTCGTTGGATAGTCACGGACAGCCCTCTTCAGAAGTGAACGAACACTCTGCGTAGTTGTTCGGTGGAGATTCAACCACGGAAGGAGACATTACTTCAACAGGTCATTCGGAGTATTCGCGACGACCCTTCTGTCCTTTTTCGTTGCCGAACTCCCTACGCAGGTCGTTCGTTCGACCAGTATTACCACTTTGTGTGGTTATCAATTGATCTGACCCATGCGCTGTGGTTCACTGGAACGCGTATGCCTCGTCGACACCATGATCCGGGCTGGGGCATCCCCGTTGTGCGGTTGGCAGAACTGGTGTCGCTGTTCGTGCCCCTCGAAGCCGCAGTCACGTTGTCGGGTTTGGGTTCATTACCCAAACTTGCCACCGGAGTTCTGATTGTCGCCTTCGTTTTGATGTTTGCTCGGCGCCGTCGCTTTGAAGACACCAAGCCCTTCGGTTACATCCTCTTTCTGCACCTCGCGTGGCTTTTCCTGTCGTCGTCGTGGTCGTCGAATCGCCCCGAAGCCAACACCCGGCTGCAACTGCTTTTCCAAGTCGCCCTGTTCGGAGTCGTCCTCTGCCAAGTGGCCAACTCCACTGCGCAGCGAGCGCGGCTCGCACTGGCGTTCGGAATTGGCTCAGCAATCGCGTCGGTGATCGTTATCTCGAACTGGTTGAACAACATCTCCTACCTCGGGTACGGCATCGGAGTCGAGGCGACGGTCGACAACACCGGCGAAATCGCTCGATTCACGGTCGGCGGCGAGGACCCCAACCACGTCGCGACCCTCCTCGCGGTCGGCGCCGTGTTGATGTACTGGGGGGCCTGGGAACTTCTTGGCCGCCGAGGACGCACCATTGCCGTGGGGTCGATGGGCCTCATGTTCTTTGCCGCCCTCCTCACCGGCTCCCGAGGCTCCTCGGTGTTGGCGCCGACCGCGGTGGCGCTGTACTTGGGCTGGGTGAAGATGCGACGGGAATTGGCAAAGTTCATCGGGACCGTCTTCCTGGCGGGCCTCATCGGCGTCGTTGTTTGGTCGTTTCTGCCCACAAGTACCAAAGTGCGCATGTCGACAAGCTTCGACGGAAACCAGGCCACCTCAAAGCTTCGGATTCAAATTTGGGTCGCCGGCATTCACGCGTGGCAGGAACGACCGCTTCATGGTGTCGGGATTGGTGCGTATGGGGATTCGGTCCGCGAGGAGTTGTCGCGACCCCTGGTTGCCCATAACACGTTGCTGAACGAAATGGTGGAGCAGGGGCTCATCGGTTTGGCGATTTCGGTCTCGCCGATTGTCTTGATTTGGTGGCGCTCCGGCCTTCTTCCATTGACGCGTCAAATGCGCGTTCGAGCGCTTCTCATCATGTATCTCGTCTCAACCATGGGGCTCAGTCTCGAACTCAAGAAGGTCACGTTCTTTGTGCTCGCACTCCTGGCCGCAGAAGTCCGCGGCGTGCGACTGCGGGTGCCTTTTGAACCCGAAAAGTTCGATGGTGCAGCCCCCAACAGAGCGTCCGGGGAACTGGTCTCCTCCAGCGTTTCATCGATCTAGGGGTCAAGACGCCATGACGCTGGGTCGAAAGACCCAGCATGACGAACTCTCAAACGTCCCATTCTTCCCGATCACGCCTGACCACTATTGCAGCAGTAACCGTCGCCATCTCCGCCATCAGCCTCACGCTGTCGGCCATCGCTACCTTCGAGCGCAGCGCTACCGCCGCAAATCGCACCTCGTGCAAAATCGCTTCGAAAACCCGTCCCGGCAAGTTCATCGCCGGACAGCGCCGTAAAGTTCTCCGCACCAAAGTTCTTGGTTCCGGAACAACGCGCCGCGTCATCAAAGTTCGACGCACCGTCTGCGTTCCCAAGACCCGCTCCACGAGAAAGCCAACGTCGATCGTTCGCACGCCGACCGCCTTGGCATTCGCTCCCGACGAGCAGGAAAAGGCAACGACGTCCGTCGGAGCTGCGGACGGCGCCCTTGCGTTTGGTCCCCCGGGGTCGGCCTCGGAACGGAGTACGGCGTCGAGTCCCGCGGGGCCAGACCCGACAGCTCCGTCCGGTGCGTCCTTGACCCCTTCGGCCACCAACTCGCCAGCGCCAACGCGGCCAAGCGCAGAGTCCGCATCAACCTCGACGCGACCCACGAACTCAACGTCGCCCCAGACCACGACGGTGAGTCCCACAACGACCACCATCGCAGCCACCACGACGACAACAAATCCGAGCACCACCACAACCACGACGCCGACGACCACGACGACGCCGACGACCACGACTACGACTACGACAACGACGGCGCCGACGACGACGACGACCACCACCCCCCCGACAACGACGACAACGACGACGAGTGTCCCTCCGGTACGTCTTCTCACCCCACACGCTGGCGGAGCGTCGGTGATTGGGCTGCCGTGGGCAGGTGACGCCCGATCACGTCTTCAGGTGACGGATCACAGCGATGTCGACTACGTCTTTACCGCCACAGAGACCAGCACGCTCGTGTCCGTGAGCGCTGAGATCGTCGGCAATAATCCCACGGTGTATGCGCCATGCCCGGCGACAACCGACGAAGACTCGTGCTACTCAGCGGGCCATGGAGGGACCGTTCGGCTTGACATCTACGCCGACGACCCGGGAACCAACAGCCCAACCGGACCCTCGCTCGGTTCGTTCACCTGGAACCAGCCCATGAACGGATCTGGATACTTCTCCCAAGCCGGCAACGACCAGGGATCCTGGCAAGGACCGCTCGCACTCTCGCCGACCCCGAATGTCGTCGCGGGAGCCGTCTACCACGCGGTGTGGACGAACCCCCACCCCGATGCGGCCTCGAACTGGTACGGATTGAACCAGCTGTCGTTGCGCGGCATCTCTGACCCATTCAACGGGCGGGCCCAACAACCGGTTCTGTCATCCACCCAGAACGACTCGCGTTTTCGCGGTCGCACCAACCCTCGCCATCTTCACGAAACCGGCGGTATGTGGCGTTCGTGTACCGCGAACCCCCGAACACCGTCGAACAACGACTGCTGGAACGCGGGCGCGGAGTACTACAGCAACGTCCCGGTCGTTCAGTACAAATATGGCAACGCAAAGGAGTCGGGCAACGGGTACATCCTGGCCCTCCTTGGCAACGTAACGCCCGCTTCGCCGTACTACGGCGCATGGTCACCCCTCACCAACGGCACGACGAAGACTCGACAGACGTTCACCGTCACGACACCGTTGACGATCGATCAAATCGGGGTGCGAATCAACCCGGTGTCTTCGGGCACCGCCCGATTCAACGTTCGGCGCAAATCCGACGACGCAGTCCTCGCATCGGTCGATATCGCCTTCACCGTTCCCGGACCCCTCTCGCCCGGATACGTCACCGGGATGACGGGAAGCGACAACGGATTGTCGCTCAGTGCGTCGCTGCCCCCAACCGTCCTGACGCCGGGCGCCTATTACATCGAGTTTGATCGGGCGGGCTCGGGTTCGTACGCACCCCAAATAATGCGACCACTTACTGTTCTGCAGGGGAACGTGCTTCCCGCTTGGGGTCCGGGAACTCGTTGGGAAGACGGGCAGTTGCAGAACTTCGATGGCACCAAGTGGATCGATGTCTCGAACCCCAATCATGCCGACGCGTTTACGTATCTCCGTGTGGTGTGATGGATCCACGCGTCGTGGCGTGTTCCTGGTCACGATTGCCGTTCTCCCATAGACCGGTCCCCGACGCTGTACTATTTTGGAAGCTCCTTGAACGACCACACACCCCTTCTTGCGGCGAGTTCTCCCTGTTCCTCAGCTGCGCCTGACCGGCACCAGTTCGTCCCTGTGGTGTCGGTGGTCGTTGCTGTCCTCAATGAGGAGGATCACATCGATGAGTTGATACGAAGCATTCTGGCTCAAGATACTGATGACTGTATGGAGCTTCTACTCATCGATGGTATGTCCACAGACAAAACCCGCGAGCGGATCGCCCTCGCCGCAAAAGAGTGTCGGCTTGCGAATCGTCAGATTCGCGTATTCGACAATCCAAAACGGCGAAGTCCCTACGCGTTCAATATCGGGATCCGCGAAGCCCGCGGGGAATACTTCTGTCTGTTTGGAGCACATGCTTCCTACGAATCGAACTACATCCGTGAGTGTCTCGCCGTTATCCGATCTTCCCCGGATCGTGTCGCGTGTGGTGGTCTCGTCCACAGCCTTTCAGATGGATCGTTCCAGGGGAACTTAATCGTAGATGTACTTACGAATCCCTTCGGATCCTCGAAAACGTCGTTCCGTACCCAAGGTGCAGGCACCGTCGACAACATTCCGTTCCCAGTGTTGCGGGTCAGTGATCTTCGCGATGCGGGAGGATACGACGAGCGCCTGCATCGAAACGAAGACAATGAGATGAACGGCCGCCTCATCGGGCGTGGTGTCGAACTCCGGATCACGGATGCGACGAGCGCTTCGTACTACCCGGTCGCAACGGTGAAGAAACTTGTTGCCTACGGTCGGCGAAACGGCTGGTGGAATGCCAAAATGGTTTCGCTTCGCCTCTCGGGCCTTCGCGGACGCCATTTTGTTCCGTCCGGCTTTGTCGTGGGGCTGATCGGGGCAGCGGCGCTGACGTGTTTTGGGCGCGGTCGGCTTCGTGGCCTCGGAGCCGCCGGGTTGGTAGGCGCGCTTGGTTCCCATGTTGCCCTGGGGGCAAGAGCGACGTTTTCGACGACCTCGGAGACAAAAGGTGCTGCTCGCCTCCTCATTCCCCCGCTCATGCTGGCCTTTCACCTCAGCTACGGGTACGGAACGATCAGTTATCTTTTCTCAAAGAACGAACCAGGCACCCGATGAGTGATCGAACAAACCCCGAACCGAACGCCCGAGGACCCGGAGCGGGATCGAACTACGTCTTGCCGAACGAGGCGATCCGGTGGGATATCCCAACCTGGAAGCGCGCGTTTACCCATTGGGAAAAAGTTATCGATTCCATGATCCCGGTACCGCAGGAAGGCCTTGAGCTCGGTGCAACCGAGGGTGGAGCGTCGTTGTTTCTCGCCGGTCGGTTTGGTTTACGCACTGTCTGTAGCGATGTCGGAGGCGTGTCCCCGGCCGCAGACCCGTTGCATACCCGATTCGGCGTTCGCCATCTCATGACCTACGCGGATATCGACGCGACGAACATTGCGTTTCCGGACAAGTCCTTCGACGTCGTCGTTTTCAAATCCATACTCGGCTCGATTGGCGGGGCACTCGGTCGCGACGCAATCGGGACGGCCGTGCACGAGATGCACCGTGTGCTGCGCCCCGGGGGAGTGCTTTTGTTCGCCGAGAACCTTGCCGCGACGCGGGCCCATCGTTTCGTCCGACAGCGCGTCCGGGCCTGGGGCACGTTCTGGCACTACATGGAACTCGACGAGCTCACCCGTCACTTGGAGGCGAACTTCCGTTCGGTGTCGCTGAACACGACGGGATTCGGGTGCGTGGCCGTCCCGGAGAAGTTCCCGAAACTTCGTGGCGCTATGGCCGAGGTCGATGGCCTTTTGGATCATGTTCTTCCCCAGGGATTCCGCTACCTCGCGTTTGGTCACGCGTTGCGATGAGTTCCACCCACGAGACGGAGGCGAAGAACCCACGCGCTGCGGTGCTCGTGTGCCACGTGTGCATGACCCACAACGTCGACGATGGCCGGGTGCATCACCAGTTCTGCAAAGCCGTCGCCGACGCCGGCTACAACGTGCATCTCTTTGCATCGGCTCCGGTTAATCCAATCACGCCAGCCGCCACCGTTCACCTCGTGCGAAAGGACGAGAGCCGGATTCGCCGCGGACTTGAATCGTGGCGGGTGGCATGGCGCGTACGGAAACTAAAACCCGACGTTGTCCATGTCCACGAACCGATGTTGCTAGGTCCAGTCGTTGCCCTCTGCAAATCGGCGAAGATCATTTGGGATGTGCATGAGGACTACGTCGAGTTGGCACGCACCCGCTACTGGATCCCGAGTTACCTGCGCACTCCGCTGGGACGGTGGTGGGACAAATCCGAGGAACGATCTGCTCGAAAATGTGTAGCTGTCACCGTTGCTGTACCGGCGTTCGTTCCTCGGTACAGCAAGTTCAGCAAGCGTGTCGTCGTGTTGCGCAACTTCCCGGTGCCGGGGCCCGAAGTTACTCGGCCGCCGGATATGGCTCCGGTCGCCGTCTATACGGGCACGATCCTTCCTGACCGCGGACTCCGAGAGGCAGTCCAGGCCATGGCCGTTGTTCGAGATCGCGGGGTGCCCCTTCGATTCGAGATTGCCGGGCCGTGCGATGACGGGCTTATCCAAGAACTGATGGCGTTGGTGAAACGGTTGGATCTCGAAGACCGCATTCGCTACCTCGGTCGCTTGTCGCGCTCAGACACCTTGGCGCTCCAGCGGCGGGCCACGATTGGGTTGGTCCCGCATCTCCCCGAGGGTAGCAACGACATCGCCTGGTCGGTCAAGATGATCGAATTCATGGAGGCATCTTTGCCCATTGTGTACTCAGACCTACATGCTCATCGCGAAATCGCTGGCACCGACGACATCGGTATCCGCGTGAATCCGCGAGACCCCGTGGAGATCGCCGAGGCTCTCATCGCCCTGACGGACCCGATTCGGGCGGCGCATTGTGGGGCGAATGCTCGTCGAGCGGTTATGGAGCGATTGAGCTGGACGAACGAGAAGCGCGGCCTTGTCGAACTCTACGACGAGATCTGTGCCTTCAGCGGACGTTCATAGTCCGAACCGATTTGCGTTTCGACCATTCATTTAGAAAGGGGGCAACTCATGACTGCAGCAACCGTTACGTCGAGGGGCCGCCTACGGATGGGTATCGTGAGCCTGAGTTCGACACTCGGTTCGACCGTGGCTGGCCTGGTGCTCTCGCTCATCACGGGTCGACTTATTGGTGCACCGCAACTCGGGAAGTACGTTCTCGCCGCGGCCCCGGCACTGGTGGCGACATCGCTTTCCGGTATCGGGGAGCAGCGCCTCGTCCTGCGAGTAACCGGGGACCATGGCAACAGGATCGCGTTTTGGGCGGTGCTGACCACCAGTTTCCGGGTCACGTTACGGGTGGTCGTACTCGCGTGCGCGGGCAGCGCCGTGGTGTTCATCGTCTTCTTGAAGAAGCCGTCGCTCTTCCCACTTTCGGTCGTGTTGCTGCTGACGTTCTTGTTGATCGACAACACGATCGCCTCACTCGATGGGGTCTTGCTCTCGGCGAACCGTTCGGGCACGGTTGGGGCGCTCCGCGCGTTGACCCCCGTGATTCATGCCGCTCTCGTCTTGCTCGCAGTGCCGATCCTCGGACGAAGCTATTGGAATCTCGTCGTCGCCCAGGTGGTCGGCAACGGGGGAATCGCGTTGTTCAAGGCATGGCAAATGAAGCAGATCATTTGGCCGTTCGTCGCCAAGCAGGACCGGTTTCAGGCGACCGAAGATATCCGGCGGGTCCAGAACACACTCATCGCCTCGAACGCCGGCGCAAGCTTGGTGAAGTCGTTCCCCCCGTTTATCGTGAGTCTCGGCTACCGGCCGGCGGTCGGCTCCTCAGCACAGAAGGCGTTGTCGGACGCGAGCGTCGCAGCCTTCTCCCGCTCCGACACGGTTGCTCGGCAAATGTCGACGGTGGCGGCCTTCTTTGAACTCTCGAACTTTTCGAGCGTCGTCGACAACAAGCACGCTGAATCTGATCTCTTCATCAAGTCATTCAAGATGATCGAGGCGTTCGCGGGAGCCATCCTCATGGTGGGCTCCGCGGCCGGTCTCTTTCTCACCTACATCATGCCGATCTACGGGAAGACCTTTGAAGTCGACAGCGTGCGATTCATGTCGTTTCTCGGCCTGCATTATGCGCTCGAGGCCGTGGGCGTCGGCGTGCTTTCGGCCAGTTGGGCGACCTACCCCGTCGACAAACTGTCGCGCGTCTTGGCCCTGGGGTGCATCCCATCGTTTGTCGTCGCCATTGCGTGGTGGTTTTTTCGATTCGAAGCAGCAATCGGGGCCACCGCGGTGATGTCTGCACTCACCGTTTCGCACATGGTGATCGGTCTCGCGGCCAGTATCCGAAAGACGCCCCCCAACGCCCGGCGATGGGCCATGGGCTGTGTCTTGCGTTTGTTCCTCCAGGTGTTCGTTTGTGTTTGTCTTCTCTCGTGGTGCGCCTTTTCGGCGACGAGGTTTCAAGGCGCACTGATCGGGGCCCTGTTGCTAGGACTATCTGTCGGTCAAGTACTCCCGGCGGTCAAATCGTTACGTGATGCCCGCTAAGAGTGTTGGCGCCACGGCTGCGAGTACGCTGAGTATCAGTTCGAGACTGGATTCGACGGACCGCTAACGAGGATCGGCAATGTTAAAAACCTTAGGCGGATCGACGTTTCGTCGCATACGAGGTGTGCCGCTGGTGGCAGCAACGATGGCGTTGCTTCTGTTGTGCGGGGCCTTGTATGCAAAACCGCTGGCCGCGTCGAATGCGGACCCGTCAAAGGCCTGGTTTCCCAACTGGATCGGGCTTCCCTGGTCCGGTGACTCGCTTTCTCGAATGCAGGTCACCGACCATTCCGAGGTCGACTTTGTATTCACCGCAACCGAGACCAGCACGCTGGTGTCGATTTCGCCGTGGATCGTGGCGAATAATCCGAAGACCTACCCGCCATGTCCCGCAACGGTAAACGAGGACCTCTGCTACTCAGCCGGTCACGGTGGGACTATCCGCGTTGATGTCTACGCTGACGACCCGAAGAGCCATTTGCCGTCCGGTCCGTCGCTCGGAGGCCATACGTGGGAACGGCCCATGGTCAACGGGGCAATCCAGAAGGATGGGAACTTCGACGGTTCCTGGTTCGGCCCCCTTGAACTGACACCCGCCCCCAAAGTGGAAGCGGGTCGGACGTATCACGCTGTTTGGACGAACCCGGATCCCGAGGCAGCGGCAGGTAACTTCTATGGGCTGAACTTCCTGAGCAACCGGGCGATCGTGTCTGGCGATATCCACGCTCGAGCACAAATGCCGATTATTCCTGCGACGCGATGGGACGCCCGATTCCGCGGCCGCAAATCTGCGATATCACCCGAACATTTTACGAACAACGAGTGGCGTTCCTGCGCTTCGCCCCAAGCCGTCGGAAAGTACTTGGACTGTTGGGCGTCGAGCGACGGATGGTACCGGCAGACTCCAATTGTTCAGTACACGTATGGAAATGGCAGATCCTTCGGAAACGGCTACGTCTATCCGGTTCTCGGAACAAATCCTTGGGGCAACAACTTGACCGACGGTGCGACAAGGTCTCGGCAGACGTTTCGGGTCGATGCTCCCACGTTGATCGATCAGATCGGCATGCGAATCAACCCGGTTGCTCCGGGCACTGTCAAACTAAGCGTACGCAGAAGATCGGATGATCAAACGCTTGCTTCTGTGAACGTACCGTTTGCATTGCCACCAACAATGGGAGGCACCACGAACGGCAGTTGTTCGGCCGGAGAGCGATGCGGAAACAACGGCCTCACCCTTATCGGGGAATTGACACCAACGTCGCTGGCTCCTGGCGAGTACTACGTCGACTTCGATCGGACAGACGGGGCCGTGTACGCCCCGGAGGTGATGGTGGCGTATCGAGTCCAGCCCGGGAACAAGCTGCCCGAATGGGGACCGGGGACACGATGGGAGAGCGGTGAACTCGAAAACTGGACTGGCTCGGAATGGCGCACGTTGGGTGATCGGACGAAGGACGCGTTTGTCTACGTGCGCACCACGACCGCTGAGATTCTCGCGGCCGCAACCACCACCACCCCATTACCGCCAAAAACAGCCGTCGCGGCCAGCGTAACTGCCAAGCCCGCCCTGACCGCGAAACCCGGTTCGACAACAAAGTCAAAGACCACCACAAAACCGGTGTTGAAGCCGAGAAAGGCCGTGACAACGACGAAGCGTCGTTAGGCGCTCATCAGGAACGAACCAACGGTGCGCCACGCTTCGGCCATGCCACCGTCCGCGCTACATGCCTTGGTCGCAGCGGCCGTTGCGCCAACACGCGACCAGAGGGACCACGCCATCGACCACGCGCGTGCGTGAAGGCGATTGGCCAAGACCTGTGGAGCAGGGCGTGTCGACAATGTCTTGCTCCATGCTGCCACCCGTTCTTGTTCGCCGACTGCGACCCGGAATCCGTTCTTCTGCCGACTAGCTATCTCGGCCTCGAGAAGTTTCGCGAACGTATGTTCATCGCGCCCGTAGGGCAACAGCATCTTGGCGTTGGGATGACGTTGGAGGCCCCAGAGTCCGTTGGCGAGGGCGGCAATCATGGTGTGCGACTTCACGGGAAGTTCCGTGAGGTCGACCTCCCACCCTTCGTGAACATCGAACACCATTGCTTCGGTCGAACCGTCGGAAGCGGCCCCGAGCGGAACGCGAGGTGCCTGATGTCGGACGAACAGCGGTCGATCGACCAGCATTACCCACTTTGACAGGGACGCGATCGCCGGCCACGCATGAGCTTGCGGTGTGGGACCCCGGAAGAGCCCCTGATAGCGCTTCGCTACTGTTTCGGCGAGTTCTCGCTCGAAGACGTGCCCAGAAGGCTGCCAGGAAAAAAAGGGCGTCAGCGAATAGAACGACGAGAGATAAGCGGTGGACGGCAGTCGCATGACCCGGCCGGTAGTGCTAGGTATACGTATCGTTCCGGCATTGGGATGGCGGCCGTCGGTTTCGGGGAGGCGATGATCGAAGTACTCGGCCGGACGGCCGAACAGGAACTTCGCCGACGTCTTGTCGATGACCGTCTTGAACTGTGCAAGGGCGTCAGGCACGAATGTGTCGCCTGCCGAAAGGATTGCGATGTAGCGACCCGATGCCATCGGCCACGCCAACTCCAGCATTGCCGACGCAAGCCCGTGTCGGGGGGGTCGCATCGCTCGAACCCGGGGATCGCTGTGGTTCGAGAATTCCTGGAACGTGTCGTCCATCGACCAGTTGTCGCACACCAGAACTTCAATGTCGGAGAGGCTCTGTTCAATCAGCGATGCAACGGTGGCGCGCGTTTGTTCCAACTGCGAAAACGAAGGCACGAGGACGGTGAAGAAGGGCGAGCTCATGACGTTGTGGAATCGGAAAGTTCGGCGAGAGCCTCGGTAACGACGCGGACGGCTTCGGGGCTGTAGAGAAGATCATTATGACCTCCACCGACGAGATGGGTGACGAAGCGTGGCGACTGGAATGCCGAAAAGCCGAGGAAGTCATCGGTCCACGAACCCTTGAGACTCAATCGTGAAGCCACACGTTCACCGCTGCCCAAATAGATCGTCCTTACCGGTACGGGGTGCGGCTGGTACGTCGTGACGGTGCGGATCATCGCCAACCCGGCCTTATGGAACACATCGTGGTCTGCTTCCGTTGATGGTCTCAGGGAGGCGCGAAGTCTTGCCGGTGAGACACCGCCGCTCTTCACCGATGAGATGAGGTCCGTCGCCCGACGCTTCACAACGTAAGCCCGCATATGGGCGCGTTCCTTGAGCGGCTCGGACACGTAGTGCGGCCCGGAAAGGTTTGGTGAGTCGTACATGACAAGGAGGGGCACCTCCTCACCCTGTTGCAGGAGAAGCCGAGCCATTTCTTGAGCAATGAGACCTCCGACGCACTGGCCGGCGAGTACATACGGTCCGTGCGGCTGTACAGCGCGCACTTCTTGTAGGTAGCGCGTCGCAAGGTTCACAATGCCTTCGGTCCCTGCGGAGCCATCGAGCCCGTCCCACTGCAGGCCGTAGAACGGGTACTCGGCAGGGAGCTGTCGAGCAAGGTTCGGAAACGACGCAACGTTGCCCGTGCCCCCATGAATACAAAAGAACGGATTCCTCGAGCCGGTCCTTCGGATGGGGACCAGGATCGGCCACTCGACGGCGCCGCCGTCGATGACAGCAGCGAGGCCCTCGATCGTCGGGTTCTGGGCGAGCGCCCCTAGTGGAAGCTCGCGGTCGAATGTCTCTCGGATCTTGGCGAACATCTCAACAGCCATGAGGGAATCACCACCGAGCGCAAAGAAGTCGTCCGTGGCACCGACCCCGTTGATTCCCAAGAGGGAGTCCCAGACCGATGCGAGTTGAAGCTCCGTCGCAGTGAGCGGCGCCCGGAACTCGTTTCCGAGAATCGACCGATCGAACTCGGGAGTGTCGAGACTCGAAATGTCGACCTTGCCGGATGGGGTGAGGGGAAACTTGTCGATAACACTGTAATGAGATGGCACCATATGTACAGGTAGTTGTTGTTGGGCGAATGAGTGAAGCGACTCAAGCGAAACGTCAACAGTGGACCTACTCGGCGTGCAGAAAGCCACGAGCCGGGCCCCCGCTCCATCGCCCTGGCGAACGACAGCGACGGCTTGGTCGACGTCGGGGTGGGCGGAAAGGACTGCACCTATCTCGCCTAGTTCAACACGGAATCCTCGAAACTTCACCTGGGTGTCGATGCGTCCCTGAAACACAAGACTGCCGTCCGATCGCCAGTGGACGAGATCACCGGTGCGGTACAGCCTCAGGGTGTGGAAGGGCTCACCGAGATGAACGTCGACGAACCGTTCCGCCGTCATTTCGGGTTGTCCGAGATAGCCGTCTGCGAGGCAGACTCCGGCGATATACAACTCACCCGAGACGCCGACCGGCCGATGCTGTCGGGCTGGGTCGAGGACAAATAGTTTGGTGTTCGCGATTGGTGAACCGATTGGTGGCAACGCCTCCCACTCGGTTGGATTCCGGCTAACCGTATATGCACTTACGACATGTGATTCAGACGGCCCATACTGGTTCTCGATGACGCAGCTCGGCAGTTGTCGAAGAAACTCACGCATGGTCTCGTCGATAACCAGTTGCTCGCCGGCGGTGTAAACCTCGGTCAGGAGGGACGGAAACTCCTTGGTTGAGCAGGCCGCGTTGGCCAGGCCGCGAAGTGCCACAAAAGGGAGGAACAATCGCTCGATCTTGCTGTCGACCACAACCCGATGAAAGGAGAGGGGATTACGACGAGTTGCGTCGTCGACCAGTACCAGGGTGCCTCCAGAACACAGGGTCGACATAATCTCTTGAAACGACACATCAAAGCTCAGCGATGTGAACTGAAGCGTCCGCGCACCGTGCACGAAACCCGGTCGGCTCAATTGCCAGTGGACCAGGTTGCGCAATGCGCGCTCAGGAAGGGCGACACCTTTTGGCTGTCCGGTAGAACCCGACGTGTAGATCAGATATCCAAGGCGTTCATCCTCATTGCGGTCGGACTTTTTCGCGCGGTGCCCGGTCGGGGTGATGATGACGTTTCCGTCCGCATCCGGACCACTCAACACCACTGCGGGTTGCGAGTCGTCGAGCATGTATTGGCGTCGATCCTGAGGATAGCTGACGTCCACCGGCACATAGGTACCCTTTGCCTTAAGGGTCGCGAGCACGGAGACAACGAGAGCCGGAGAGCGTTCGACGCTGATCGCTACGGGGACATCTGCGGCCACGCCGAGGCTCTTGAGTTTCTCAGCCAAATTGTTTGCTTTTTCGTCGAGCTCCGCATAGGTGATCCGCGCTTCACGAAACTCAAGCGCGCATACGTTTGGGTAGGCTTTCGCCGCCATCGAAAACAATCCTGCAACATCAACCTCGTCGAATGACTGGGTGGTTTGATTCCAGGCAGCCAACTCGGCAAGTTCGTCACCGGTCAGCAACGGAATCGTTCGCGGATTGTCGTCCGTCGTTGTGGCGCGTAGGACCGTGACCAAATGGTCGCCAAGACGCTCGCCGTACGACCCTGATGATTTGGTGCCACGCACCTGAACGGTGAGATGGACGCTGTGTTCCGAAACAGAGGTGTGGAGAAGGAGGTCGCAGGGCACGAAGCCTGCTGACCAATGTGTCGCGTCTGTGTTGGAGGGAGAAGTGGCATAACCGACCTGAAAGATCGGGTGCCGGTCCGCCGGAGCCTCCGCACCGATTGCGGCAAGAATCTCGGTCAGGTCGAGCGATCGCCCAGTCTGTTCGGAACGCAGACGTGCAGCTTCGCGCGCGATGTCGTAGGTCGTCGTGGTTGGCGCGAGCAGTATCCGAAGTATGGATTCCGGTCTGTTCGTCCCGCGTCCGACGAGCAGGTCCGCTTGATCGGTGTAACGGTGCAACAAGGTCGTCCATGCCGCCACGAGCACATCGTCAGCCGTTACCCCCCAGTCGTCGGCCCGAGCGACAACAGGCGCTCGCTCCACCGTCCGCTCCACGGTGTAGACAGCGACTCCTGACTCCGGAGACGCCAGCCCGATATCGATTGGCGCCCCGTCCAGAAATGAGATCCACTCATCGCTCGACCCATTCACTCGTCGTTGCACCATTGCTTCTCGCTTTTCTACGGTCGCGATCAGCGACCATGCCTACACGTCACCCAAAGGGGCATACGAACACTAATTCCTACGGTGCGCGAAGAACGCGGCGAAACTTGCTCCGTCGGACGCCGTCGGGGATCCCTTCTTGAACCCAGGCGCGTGTTCACGTCTGCCGGTCCGACAATAGGTCCAGGGCGCTTCGCAAATTGCGGCGAATATCAAATCTAGCGTGGACGATCGTGGACCCGGCTTTGGCTCGACGGGCGCGTTCGGAGCCATCGCGAAGAAGACGTAGGAGCTCGATGCGCAGCGCCTGGGCATCGCCCTTCGGAACAAGGGCAAGCGCCTCTCCATCGGGGTCGGCCTCCCGCAATGGGGAAATGTCGAACGCGACCACGGGCGTCTCGGCCAACATGGCTTCCAGGACAACGTTCGGCATTCCTTCCTGGTAACTCGTGAAGGTGAAGATGTCTGCCGCACGAAGTGCGCGTTGCACCGAAGTGGGATCGATCGGCGCAAGGACGAGAACGCGATCTTGCAATCCCCGTGCCGCGACGGACGCCCGAAACTCTTCACTGTCGTCGCGGGGGGGAAGCGCCCCCACGACAACCAGCGTGACGTCATGGTGTTGGGTGGCGATGACTTCGAAGGCGTCCAAAAGGTCGAAAACGCCTTTGCTCCGAAGCAGTCGCCCGAGAGACAAGATGACCCGTTGATCCGACGCCACACCCCAAAGGCTGCGAACGGACGATGCGCCTGTCGGAGGTTGTGCTGATGAAGTCGAGTGATCGGAATCGGCCGCTACGGCCTCGCTGAGTCGAATACCGTGGGGTAGTACTCGATGGCGTTGCGCGTCGGGTTCGACGCTGAGGTCTCGATCAACAAGTTTGCTCGCACACTCGCGAAGTTCGGTGCTTTGGTAGAACACGAAGTCGAGACGCTCGATCGCGTTTCGTACCGACCGCCCATGATCCGACGACGACGACACTCGTACTTCGCTCCCGTACGCCCAACCGGCCGTCGTCACGCCAAGAGTCTTGCCGAGCCTCCATGCCAAACCGCCTGCGCCCCCCAGATCAAGCCCCACAATCACATCGAACGGGCCGCGCCGATGAAGCCTTGCGACGTAGCGCCGAGTTGCAAACCACGCCGCCCAGTCCGACCAAAACGCTTGGAGAACACCGGGAACAACAACGGTGTTCGGTCGGTGCACCGGAACCCCGAGGTGCGTGCCGAGCGGTTCGATTCCGCCGTAATGGCGCCAGCGCGCAAGACGGGTTATTCCCGGGGGCGCGAATGGTCGGGGACAGAGCGCGACGACGTCATGGCCGAGGTCGCGAAACGTCGCGGCGATCGCCGCAGAAAAGGTTCCGGCAAAGGGATGCGCTGCGGACGGGAATGCAGGCGCCGCGACCAGAATTCTCATGGTCCGCGGTCGACGGTGATTCGTTCGTATGCGTCGAGCAAAACAGGCTCGACTGTGTTCCAGTGATATCGACTTTCGATGAGTTTGCGCCCGATCGCTCCGCAGTGCTCTGCGTATTCAGGCTGCGACGTGAGCCGTCGGAACGCATCGACGAGCGCATCGATGTCGAAAGGCTCCACAGCAACGCCGATCTCCTGCCCGTCGGCGAGATACACCATTGCGCCCAGGGTTGTGTAGACGAGCGGTAACCCACAAGCCATGTATTCGAACATTTTTACCGGCCATGCGATTTCGCCCTGGCTCTCGGGAAGGTGGGCAACGACCCCAATGGTGGCTTCTCGACAGAGATGCACGGCTTCGGCGCGTGGAACAGCGCCCAGATATTTCACTGAATCGGAGACTCCGTGAACCTTGATGGCGTGAAGGAGTCGTTTCTCGAACGCAACGGACTCGATGGGCCCAGCAATGGTCAGCGGTACGATCCGGCCTTCGCGACGCAGGCGCCCCAGGGCTTCGATCACCTCGAGCAAACCACGACTTTCGAAAATCGATCCGACGAACACGGCGTGCGGCTTGGCCCAGTCATGGTCGCCGTCATAGATCTCGACTTCGGTGAGGTTCGGGACCACAACTACGTTCGGGTGCAGCGGCAGGTATCGCTGTGCGACGGGGGGCGTGGCCGCAAGAATCAGGTCCACATGTTGGAGCAGTCGGCGCTCGCGGAAGTCCCACAGACGCCACACCAGTTTGCGCAGCGGTTTGGGAATCCACTCACGCGTGGCGAGCACCGCTTCATAGTCCTCGTGAACGTCCCAGACGATCTTCGCTGACCCCTTTCGACGAGTGCATGAGCCGAGCATGATCGGTTCGTGCACGTGGATGACGTCGGGATCCAAGGAAGCCGCCTTCTTCGCCAGACTGCGTTGGCGAAGAACTCGATCGAAACGCGATTCAGTGATCCGGTGTGGGTGGATGTGGACGCCGTCTTCTGCCTCACCGGCGGTGCCGCCCGGGCAGATCAGATGCGACTCGAAGCCGCCCCGGACGAAGGCTCGCGCCAGCTTTGCCCGAACGCGCCCGTCATCGACGGGGTGGCCGATCGTCACCTGAACGACCCGTATCATGGCTGCCTGGAAATCGACTGTGGATCGTTCGCGTTCATCGATGCTGCGTTTCCGTCCGCGGAGAATGGATGATTGTTAGAAGAGCCGCCCGAGCATCAACGACACAGTATCTCGGATGACTCCGAGATCGGATCGCCACGTCTGACGTGAGAAGTACTGGATATCGATTGCGAGCTTTGGATCGAGGAGTCTCTCGAGAAAGTAGCGTTCGGGGTCTACATCGGCGGGAATCGACGGCTCCTGAACCCGCGTGAAGTAGATCTCGCCCGGAGCAGTGATTCCAGGCGTGAACTGCAGAACAGCACGTTGCGACTCGGTGTAGCACTCGATCATCTCAGGAACTTCTGGTCGCGGGCCCACCAGCGTCAAATCGCCGGCGAGCAGGTTCAGGAATTGGGGGATCTCATCGAGTTTGGACTTTCTAAGGATCCGGCCCACACGCGTCACCCGTTGATCATCGGGACCAGAAACGCTGCCCAACCGGTCAGCATTGGCGACCATGGTCCGGAATTTCCACATTCGGAAGTGACGTCCTTCTCGACCGACCCGGATGCCGCCGTAGAAAATCGGACGCCGAGATCCGAGAAAGACTGCGATGCTGAGCACCGCGAACACGGGACTCAACACGATCAGTGCGACGAAGCCGACGACGACATCGACGAGGCGCCGTACTGGAAGCCTCACCGGAGGATTCTCGCGGCCACGAACGCTTCGGCGGCCTCGCAGCCCACGGTTGCGCCCCATGCCCGGGCACGCACTCGAAGTGATTCGAGTGAGCGGGGGTGGGGATATTCGCGGACCTCCTCGGTGTAGCAGGCCATTGCGTTGATCTTGCGGTCCAACGTTGCGGTGATGTCGACGAAGACGTTGGGTTGGAACGCGGGGGACACTCCAATGGCGCCCCATTCCGTGCTGGAAGGCGTTTCGAAGAACAGCAATTCTGCGACGGTGGAGGCGTATGGCCGACAGGCGATCATCGTTGCTTCGGCGACGATCCGGTGATCACGGTTGAGATCGCCCGGAAAATGCGTGTACACCACCGCAGGAGTGCAGCGTTTCACGATCGCCTCGACGGCCGCGGCGACGTCGCTCACCGGTAACGTGTCCAAGCGCTGGTCGAGAAGCTGACCGATTTCGACATCGGCGACGCCCAGGATCGACGCGGCGAGTGCCGTTTGTGCCCGGACCTCCGCATGTCGTTCAGGTGCGTAGCGCATGCTTACCCCCTCGCAGACCACAGCAAGGGTTACGCTGTCACCACGATCGACGTGATATACAACGGTTCCTCCGACACCCAACAATTCATCATCAGGATGCGCTCCAATAATCAGAACATTCATACGGCTTCCCTGTCTGTCCTGCTTCTGGAGGATCGATAATGGGGTCGAGCCTGCGCCGGGTTGGGCCCGTTGCGCTGATACTCGGTTCGGGCATCGCTCTGGTAGCGCTCGGCGTTAGTGTGCGGGGCGATTCGACCAGCCTGCAGAGTCTCGATGATCACCGCTGGTGGGTGGATTCGCGAGTCGTGCAGTATCGGTTCAAACATCGCATCTGGTTCGACTTTGCACCCCGCCTTCGGCTGCTCGATCTCGAAGAGGCATTGAACTTCACGGTTCTGGCCATCATCTGTGTACTTATGGCTATTCTTTTGTTGGCCCTTCGACGACCGCGGGCGTCTGCGTTGTACTTTGCGGCAGTCGCGTCGGGTGTCATCGCTTCGCGTGTGTTGAAACCGTCCTTCGGGCGAACCGTCCGCAGCGCCGCTGGCGATCTGACGTACACGTTCCCATCGGGCCATACGGCCCTTTTGTCGGGCGCTGTCATTGCTTGGATTTTGCACTCGCGCCGGTGGGAGTTCGCTGTGGCCAAGGGTTTCGTGGGAGCGATCGCGGTCACGATGTACGCGACCTTGCTCTCGTTGACCGGCAGTCATTTCGTAACCGACTGCATCGGAGGCATTCTTACCTCGATAATTGTGGTCGTCGGCGCACATCAAGTTTCGGCCTTGGTGTTTCGCCAGGGAAAACCGCTGGAGTCGCATTCGGGTTAGGTCCGGTTGGAAACAACGATCTTCTGTACCGTGGAGATCACGTCGGAAACATCGGCGTCGGTCATGCTCGGGTAGATCGGCAGCGACATCTCCGAACGATACGCCGACGTTGCGATGGGGAGGGCCTCCTGGTCATAGGCATACTTCTTGGCGTAATACTCGTGATGATGAATCGGGATGAAATGCACGCTCGTCCCGATGTTCTGTGCGGCCATCTCCTCGATGAACTCGTTGCGACCGATGGACAGATGATCGAGGTTCAGCCGAAGGGCGTAGAGATGCCACGCGTGGTGCACGTCGGGGCGAACGCCGGGAATGCGCAGTTCAGGACACTCCGCGAACGCTTCGTTGTAGGTCGCGGCGATTACTTGACGCCGCACATCCATGTTGTCGAGCTTCTGGAGCTGGACAAGGCCGAGTGCCGCAGCGATATCGGTCATGTTGTACTTGTAGCCGGGGCGGGTGACTTCGTAGTGCCAGGACCCACCTTTGCCATAGCGTTTCCACGCATCGCGGCCGAGTCCGTGGAGACTCCACAGCCTTGCTTCGGCGATGAACTCCGGTGACCCGGTCAGCATGCCACCTTCCGCGGTGGTGAGGTTCTTGGTCGCGTAGAAGCTGAATGCGACGCAGCGCTCGACGGTTGGGTGATCAACATTGCCGATGGGGGTTCCCTTGTACGCGGCCGGAAGTGAGTGCGCCGCATCTTCGAGGACTTTCAAGCCAAACTCTGCGGCGAGGTCCAGGATCGGATCGAGATCGACAGGCTGTCCGGTGAAGTGGACCGGGAGAAGCACCTTCGGAACCAAACCGGTCTGTGCCTTTTCCTTGAACGCAGCACGAACGGCTTGGTCCAATTGTTGCGGGTCGATATTCAAGGTGTGGGGGTCAACATCGACCAAAACGGGTACCGCACCAACGTGCTCGATGTTGTGCACGGTCGACGCAAAGGTAAGCGGCGTCGTAAAGACAAGATCACCAGGCCCAACCTTCCAGCTCTCCAGAGCGACATGGAGGGCGGCAGTGGCCGAATTGACAGCCAGGGCGGCCGGGGCCCCGACTCGTTTTTGGAACTTCTCCGCGAACTCCTGGGTTCGAGGCCCGGTCGTCAGCCACCCTGAACGCAACGCGGCCACGACTGCATCGATTTCGGACTCATCGATCTGGGGTGGAGAGAAAGGAAGGAACGTGTCGCGCATGGGCTATCTGCTTTGTTGATCTACTTTGGCGGGGGAGAATCGACTGGCGACTTGCCTCGAAGTACCCAATCTACGAGGTGCAATGCGGCAATGCCGTCCTCAGCTGTGACTGTCTGAGTGCCGTTTTGAATTGCGCCAACGAACGCTTTTAGTTCTTCGGCAAGAGGCTCATTGCGATTCTCGATGAAGGGCATTTCGACCATGCCACTTTGGCGGATACGTGCACCGCCGTCGGAGACGTACTCGACGTGTTGCATTCGGTGAATCATCACGTCTTGGCGGATGAGGTCCGCGGCGAGCACGGCGTCTTTCTCCGTAATGAAGATCCGGCGAAGACGCTGTTGGCTGATCCGACTGGCGGTGACCGACGCCGTGACGCCATTTTCGAATGTCAGCAGTGCAATTGCCATGTCGGGACCGGCCGTATGGGGTGCCTGTTGAATTGCCTGAACATCGCACACTTCACTTCGGGCGAGCATCCGGGCCAGGTCGAGATCGTGGATCATGAGGTCCAGCACGACGTTGTCTGAAACGCGGGGGGTAAAAGGCCCCACGCGTTCCAGCTGGATGTGGATTGGGGACTGTGACTGGGTCAGAAGTTCGCGCACCGCTGGGTTGAACCGCTCGATGTGTCCGACCGTAAGCACGACCCCGGCCTTTTCAGCGCGTGTCGCAAGGTCAAGTGCCTGAGCGATGGTCGAAGCGATTGGTTTTTCCACGAGCACATGGAGCCCGGCGTCCAGGCATTCGGATGCGAGCTCATGGTGGTAGGCGGTAGGGGACGCGACGACGACTGCATCAACCGGTGACTTTGTCATAAGTTCACCTATGGTCGATGCCTGTTCCGTCCCGCTTGTGGCGGCGAGTGAGCTTCGCTTTTTTTCGTCGATGTCGACGACTCCTACGAGAACGAGACCCGGCGTACGCAGGGCGACGCGTGCGTGGTTTGCGCCCATGACGCCAGTGCCAACGATGGCAATACGGACCGGCTTTTTCGTCATGAACCGACGACCTCATGCATCGCCGCAATGATGTGATTGAGGTCCTCGTCGGTGAGGTACTGGTGTACCGGGATCGAAAACACCGAGGTCGCGAATTCCTCTGCCTTCGGGCATAGGACGGCTTCGATGTTCGGGTGATTGCGGTAGCAGTCGTAGTCGTAGGCAGCCTTTGGGTAGTAGATACCGCAGCCGACCCCCTTGGCCTGCAGTCCTTCAAGGACTTTCTCACGGGTGACGGAGGCCCCCGCTGCCAGTCGGACCGTGTACTGGTGCCAGACGCTCTTTCGGCCGGCAGGCTCGAACGGGAGAACGATCGAGTTGAGATCGGCCATGCCCTTCGACAGCTTGTCGGCATTTGCTCGACGCGCTGCCTCCATGGCTGGGCGCTTCTCGAACTGTGAGATGCCGAGGGCAGCTACGAGATCCATCATCCGGTAGTTATGGCCCGGCATTTCATATGCATACCGAGCACGCATGCCTTGATTGCGAAGGATTCGCATTCGTTCGGCGAGCGCTTCGTCATTGGTGGTGACGACCCCGCCCTCACCGGTGCTCAGGTTCTTTGTTGCGTAGAACGAGAAGCACGCGAGTCCATACCCGCCGACAGGCGTTGCGTTCACTTCGGCACCATGGGACTGTGCGGCATCTTCGATGATGACAAGGCCATGCTGCTTCGCGATCGCATCGATGGCCACCATGTCAGCGGGGAGTCCGTAGAGATGGACCGGCATGATTGCTTTGGTGTTCTTGTTGAGAAGGGCTTCGATTCCGGCGGGATCGATCGTGTAGTCGTCCGTCACGTCGACAAAGCGAACCCGAGCGCCGGAATGCACGATGGCGTTGACCGTGGCGGCGAACGTGAATGGAGTAGTGATCACCTCATCACCCGGGCCGATGTCATACGCCTGAAGGGAGATCTCAAGGGCAGTGGTCCCGTTGTTGACGGCAACGGCGTGCCTGGTCTGTGTCATCGCCATGCATGCTTCTTCGAATCGGGCGACCATCGGTCCCTGGGCGAGCTGACCGGACCGCAGCACCTCCATAACGAGTTGCTCGGTTTCTTCGTCGATGAGGACTCTCGAAATGGGAATCATGAGTTTTTCTCCGTGTATTCGCATTCGCCACAGGCGAAGTCGGTTGGGGGATCGGCTGATTTGCTGACAACTCGCCCGCATATACATACCCACCCGTGATGACGAGCGGGGCTGCCCAGCACGATCTCGTGAGCACGAACTGATTTCGCTACCACCGAACCTGCGGCAATGACGGCGTACTCGCCGACCTCGATGCCGCAGATAAGTGTGGCGTTTGCGCCGATCGAAGCGCCGCGCCGCACAACGGTTTGGGTGACAGTCCACTCTTTGTTGAATGCTCTGGGATAGAGATCATTGGTGAATACGGCGCTGGGGCCGACGAACACGTCATCTTCAATAGTGACGCCGTGGTAAACGCTGACGTTGTTCTGAATCTTGACGCCGTTGCCGATCGTCACGCCGGCATCGACGAACACGTTCTTGCCGAGGTTGCAGCCCGATCCGATCTTCGCACCGTTGCGGATATGGCCCTGGTGCCAAATATTTGTGCCGTCACCGATTTCGACCTTGTCTTCGAGGCTGGCGGTCGGGTGAACGTAGGACATATCAGCCCTCCTTGGGCGAGGAGAGTGAGGAGCGACGGCCAAGGACGCTCCATTTGACTCCAGCGGCCGACAACGACTCGATTGATTCGACGGTGTTTCGCCCGTCGACCAGCGCGGTGAGTCCGGGCATCTGGGCCGACGAAAGGTTTCGGTACTCGACATGATCGGTTTGGACAATGGCCGCATCGACGGGTTCGCCGAAGTGGTACGGCGAAAGTTTGAACGCGGCCAATTCCTCGTCTGAGTACAGCGGATCGTGGACCAAGGCAATGGCTCCTCGCGCTTGCAACTCGTGAAGCAGTGTCCACGCGCCGGAAAACGCTGTTTCCTTTACTCCGCCTCGATATGCAAGCCCGAGAATCACGACCCGTTTTCCGCGAAGCGATCCGGCAAGCCGATCGAGTTGATCGAGGCAGTATGTGGGCATACTGTCGTTGACGGCACGAGAAGTTCTCGGCATTTGGGCGCTCGGGTCGCCCTGGAGATACAGGTGGGGATAGACGGGGATGCAGTGTCCACCGACGGCAATTCCGGGCTGATGAATATGGCTGAACGGTTGACTGTTCGCCGCCTCGATTACCTGGCCGACGTCGACGCCCGTGGCATCACAGTGGCGGGCCAACTCATTGGCAAAGGCGATGTTGATGTCGCGATAGGTGGTCTCGGCCAACTTGGCCAACTCCGATGCCTCGCAGGTATCCATTCGCCAGACCCCATTCGGGCGAGTGAGGTCGGGTCGTTCATCGAAGGTGAGCGCCGCGTTGTAAAAGGCATGCGCGAATTCTGTTGACGGGTGATCGATACCGCCGACCAGCTTGGGGTACCGAGAAAGATCTCGAAAGATTCGCCCGCTTGACACACGCTCCGGCGAGAAGCACACAAAGAGATCCTGGCCGAGGGTGAGGCCCGATCGAGCAGCCAACGCTTTGGCGAACCGGTTTCGTGTCGTCCCGATTGGGAGGGTGGTCTCGTAGGACACGAGTGTTCCCGGCCTGAGGCCCTCCGCGACGGATTGTGTTGCTGCGTCGATGGCCCGATAATCCGGAATCTTGGTGTCATGGTCGACAATGAGCGGAACGACGACCATTACGACGTTTGAGGCGGCTACCGCGTCGACAGTCGAAGTTGTCGCCGAGAACATGCCAGCCTCAAGGCTTCGTTTCAGAAAGAGGTCGAGGTTGGTTTCGCCAGGAAAGGGTGTGTCGCCGCCATTGATGATTGCAACGATGGTTTGGTTGATGTCGACGCCGATCGTCGGAATTGATTGCTGGGCGAATTGAACCGCCAAAGGCAGCCCGATTTTTCCCAGGCCGATTACGCAGGCCCGGAACTCGTCGGGTGGCACAAACGCCGAAGTATCAGCTGACATTGGGAAGTCTTTCATCGCTCGGGTTCAGCGAGCGTCGGCATGGGGGAGTGGATCAGATTCAGCAGCAATGAGATCGACCAAAAGTTGGTGGTAGTTGAGGTCATTCGCGCCATTCAGGACCTGTTGAAAGGATTTGAGGCTGAGTGGTTGCACCGGCACATGACTCACCAGTGGGTGAATTGGCCGAACATCAATCTCCCCGGGTCCGAAAATGTCTTCGTGCATCTTCTCATTCGGCCGCAGTCCTACAAATCGAATCTCGGCCGGTGGCTCAACGAGTGAAGCCATACGCCGGGCCACATCGACGATCTTTACAGGTTCGCCCATATCGAGGATGAGAACTTCGCCGGATCTACCGATCGCCCCGGCCTGGATAAGCAGCAGGACTGCCTCTTCAACGGTCATGAAATAGCGGGTGATGTCGGGATGAGTGACCGTCAGGGGTTCTCCTTTCTGTATTTGCCCGCGGAAGGTCTCGAGCATCGAACCCCGACTCCCCAGCACATTCCCGAAACGCACGGAGAGATACCGTCCGGGATTGGTTTCGCCAAACGCTGCCGTAAGTCGCTCGGCGACGCGTTTTGAATACCCGAGCACCGAACAGGGACTGGCTGCTTTGTCCGTCGAGATATTGACGAACGTTTCGACGCCAGACTGTCGCGCTGCTTCGAGGACGTTGAGTGTCCCCACGACATTGCTCTTCCAGGCTTCCGACGGATGCATCTCCAGCAGCGGCAGGTGCTTCAGGGCCGCGGCATGGAACACGATTTCGGGTTCGTGGGCGGCGAAGACCTCTGCGAGTCGCGGGGCGTCACGGATGTCGGCGACGACGAGTCGGGGGTCGTTGAGGAGTGCATGGCCCTCGATCGACAACTGTGTGGCATGGAGTCCCGATTCGTCACGATCGAGCATGACCAACGACTGCGGGTCAAAACCGGAGATTTGGCGACAAAGTTCGGAGCCGATCGAGCCGCCGGCACCCGTGACCAGGACTCGTTTGCCGGTGAGGTAGTCACCGATTGCTGCAGTATCTGCGGTCACCTCGCGACGGTTCAAGAAATCGACCTCGCGAAGTGGACGGATGTCGGACACGCGGACATCGTCGCCAAAAAGCTCCTGCATAGACGGCAAAGCGAGCACCTCGATGTTTGCCGCCTTCGCGGCATTGACCAGGTGGGTGACGTCGCCAGGTCGGGTGCTCGATTGCGCCACCAGAATGTGACCGACCCCCGCCTGTTGGGCGATGGGAATCAACATGTCGAGGGTCCCGAGCACGGGAATGCCCATGACCTGCCGATTTGCTCTTGCCCGGTTGTCGTCGACAAATCCCACAGGGCGGTAAATCCCGTCGTGTTCGAGCATCATCGCTCGAGCGACCTGTTCGCCGACTCGCCCACTCCCCACGATGATCACCGGTTTGGCGGTGGCATCCGGAGCGAGATGGCGCTCCCAACCGAGCCGCCACAGGGTGCGGACAAGTCCACTGACAATGACGCCAACGAGGAGGGTCGCCTCGGCGAGGGCCAGATTGGCCGAACCACTGGACCGATCCACAAGACGGATAGTGATCGAAACCACCAGCAGTGCGGCTCCGAAGGAGCCGGCGAGGTGAACGGCCTCTGCGAACGATGCCACTGACCAGCGATTTCGGTATGTGCCGAATAGAAAGCCGCTTCCGATGCAAACGGACACGAGTACGGGAAGAACCCAAATGCTGATGGGCGATCCCTGGTGAGCGAATTGAACCGCATAAGCCCACCCGAGAAGCAATCCGACGCCGTCGGTCACCATGAGGAGTGCATCGCGGTATGCCTGGAGCTTTACGCCGAGAAATTCGAATACTCGCTCTCTGGCTTCACCCAAATTTAGCGATGACCAACTCATGGGGAAGCGAGGCTCCTTTCAGATTCAGAACAGAACTGAACGAGGACTCACTGTAGCATCGGGTTCGGCGTTAAACCACTCTTTGTGACGAATTCTCCCTCGCTCCTCGGACTCTTGGGCCAAACAACTACTTTTAGTGGTCAATTGGCGTCATGGGTAAGACCGTTCAGAGCCCGATGGCGGGAGCGACCGGAGCCTCCTTCTCGCCCTTTTCGATTGCCTCCAACAGATGCATGGCGATGTCTTGAACGACCACTTCGTCGTTGCCGTGACCCTTCACGCCGTCGTCCATCATGATGTAGCAGAACGGACACGCCGTAGCGACACGCGAAGCGCCGGTGGCAATCAGCTCGCGGGAGCGTTCGTCGTTGACCTTTGTCCCGGTGGACTCTTCCATCCACATGCGGCCGCCGCCGGCGCCACAGCACATGCCCTTGGTGCCATTACGCGGCGCCTCAACAATCGAGATTCCCTTCAGGGACCCGAGCACCTTTCGAGGTGCCGTGTATATATCGTTATGACGGCCGAGGTAACACGAGTCGTGGTACACGACGCGTTCGTCGAGGGTAGCTGCGGACAGGTCCAGGCGACCATCGGCTATGAGCTGCTCAAGAAACTGCGAGTGGTGAACCACCTCATAATGCCCACCCAACTGTGGGTACTCGTTGAGCAAGGTGTTGAAGCAGTGCGGACACTGCGTGATTACCTTCTTCACGCCCATCTGGTTCAGGCTTTCGACGTTGGCCAGAGCGAGCATTTGGAAGACGTACTCGTTACCTGAACGTCGAGCGGGGTCCCCGGTGCACTGTTCGTTCGGGCCCAAGATGGAGAACGCAATCCCGGCCCGCTGTAACAGCTTCGCAGTTGCCTCGGAGACCTTCTTGTTCTTGTCGTCAAAACTTCCCGCGCATCCAACCCAATACAGGTACTCGGTGGTGAGGGGGGAACCAGGTTCGGCGACGGGGATGTCGAGATCCTTCGCCCAGGCGAGGCGTTCGTTTTGGCCGATGCCCCAGGGGTTCCCGGAATTCTCCATGGACCGGTATGCGTTGCCCAGCTCCGACGGAAAGTTGGACTCCATCAGCGTGAGGTACCGGCGCATGTCGAGGATCTTGTCGAGGATCTCGATGTTTACCGGACAGATCTCATCGCACGCTTTGCAGCTCGTGCAGGCCCATACTTCCTCGGCGGAAATTCGCTCGAAAACGCTGGACGTGGAGACTGTGAGCTCTTTGTCGATCGAGACCGGAGGCGACACTTTGGGTGACCCGGTCAAGCTCATCACTGTTCCGATCTTCAGGACGATCTCGCGCGGGTCAAGTGGCTTGCCTGTGGCATTGGCCGGGCATACTGCCGTACAGCGACCGCACATGGTGCATGCATCGGTGTCGAGCAATTGCTTCCAGGTGAACTCTTCGACCATTGATGCACCAAAGGATTCCATCGTCGACTCGCCAGCGATGAGGTTGGGCATCGGGCGCATCGCACCCTTGGGTCGTTGGCGGTCCTTCAGATACATGTTCAGTGGACTGGTGAACATGTGTCGAAGCTTGGTGATGGGAAGCACGATGAGGAAGGTGAAGAACGCAACGACGTGGAGACCCCACATCCACTGATGCCACGTCGCAAGGCCGTTCGCATTTTCAAACAGCGCAGAAATCGGATAGCCGACCCAGCTGAACTTCTCGAAATCGGGACGGCCGGCGAGCGTGATTCGGCTGCCCTCGGCCAGGAATCCCGAAACGCCGATCGTGAGGAACATGATCAAGATCACGGCGTCTTCGGGACGGTTCTTGATTCGAATTCGGAAGGGCCGTTGGACGTAGCGGCGAAACATCGCCCAGAGAATTCCTCCGGTGAACACCACGCCTGCCAGATCGCCAAACGCGCTGTAGCCCTTGTACACATCGCCGTGCAGAATTTTGAGGCTGTTCGGGAGCTGATGGTCGATTTCCAATACGGTTGTCACTGCGAACAGCGCAATGAAACCGAAATAGATCATCGAGTGCATGATTCCGGCTGCGGGGTCGCGCATCAGCGTCTTCATATAAACGCCGGCGCGGAAGTCCTTCATTCGCCGGCCCGCGTTTTCCTTCGTCGTGCGACGGTTGTCGGGCGTACCGCGTTCCCAGTTCTTCACTCGTTGGCTGAACAGCCAGGCACCAGCAAGAAACATCACCGTGAGGGCGGTATAGAACGCGGCCTGCAATGCGGAGGGAATGTTCCCAAAGACCCGTCGGCTGATGGTGGATTCGCCGTGTTGCTGGGCGATTGCGCCTACGACACCCGAGACCGCCGTGAGCGTTGCCATCACGATGCCCACCAACATGGCGAGCTGACTTGGCGAACGCCGCTTTTTCGCAGCTGGGTCTTGAGTGTCGGTCGGGTGAGACGTTGAAGCCATAGGGGATTCAAACTACTTCGTGACTGACCGCCAGACGTAGTGCGCAGAAAAACGTGGTGGTCGCTACGCTTGGCGTTGTGTTCGGAGGCATTGGCATACTGCGTGGACTGGTGGCCGCTCTTGGTGCCGCCCTGTTCGTCGGAAATGCCATGGCGCTACTGGCGACGTGGAAGCCATCGTCCAAACCACCGACTTGGGCCCAGCGGCAACAGCGCCGTCCAAACCAAACCCGTACTGACGTGCGACGGACGCCATTGATCACGATGTCGGTGCTGGGCCTGCTCATCTTCTTGTGGGCGGTTGCCTCGATCGTCGGTGGCCCGTAGTCGACGCCGACATCACGACCGTGAGTATTTCACGCGAATGGTCACAACGGTCCATGGACTGACCACGTAGAGTGAACTTAGACTCAACTGCTGATGGAACCTCTTTTCGCAGCCTTAGATCTGGCCGAGGCTCACCGCGCTGCGCGGGGCCGCCTCCTGAGCCGACCAGGGGGGCGTCCGTATGAGTCTCGCGACTACTCGGGTCAGCGCGTCCTCATAACCGGGGGCATGGGCTTTCTGGGAGGACATGTCGCCGCCAGACTCGTCGAGGCCGGTGCCGACGTCACGATTTTCGACATCGATGTCTCGTCGCAACGACCCTCGATCATCAACGACGCGGTCGACGGGTTCGCATCCCAAGTCACTCTGGTCCACGGCGATGTTCGAAACGAAGACGACGTCGAAGCAGCGCTCGGTTCGCCGTTCGACTTCGTCTTTCACTTCGCGGCCTATTCTGTTATCGAGCATTCGACTGATCATCCCGTCGACACCATTTCCACCAATGTCCTTGGTGTGGTGAAGCTGCTGGAGGCGATCCGCCAGTCATCGTGGCGCCCGAAGTCCATCGTGTTCGCGTCCACCGACAAGGTTTACGGTCAGATGGAGACACCCTCGTATTCCGAGGATTCGCCGTTACGCGGCATCGGCGTTTACGACGCCGCCAAGTTAGCTGGTGATGTTTTCGCTCGTACGTACAACGAGGTCTTCGGCCTCCCCTCCGTTGTGCTGCGTCTCTGCAACATCTTTGGACCTCACGACTACAACGTTACGTTTCGATTGATTCCGAAAGCACTGACCAAGATCTTTGCGAAGTACGTTCCTGAACCACCGACGCTCTACTACGACTCGTTGAACCATTGGCGTGACTACCTTTATGTCGACGATGTCGTCGACGCGTTCTTGCTCGTCGCATCGCTCCCCGAGTGTCACGGCCAGGTGTACAACGTTGCTGCTGCGCTACACGCGCCCACACCGGAGATTCTTCGCGACGTGGTTTCGTGCGCCCGTGCGATCGAACGAGAGACAGACGCATCGAGGAGCGATCAGATCGATCGCAACGGGATCCAGGTTGAAATGCGCGAAGGCCAATCCGGAGTGGTCGCTATTGATCGCCAACACCTCGACGGGTCAAAACTATGCGCGCTTGGCTTTCAAGCTCACACCACGTTTCGCCAGGGCCTTGAGAACACGGTGCGGTTTTATCGACGCCACTACCGATCGATGGACTGACATCACATGGATCTTGCGATTCAGCGGGCGCTGGTCACTGGAGGATCGGGATTTGGGGGGTCGCATCTCCTCCGTCGACTTACCATCGAAGGGGCTCGCGTTTGGAACCTCGACACACGGGTGCCACCCTATCCATACTTCGACTATGTCGCCGGCGATGTTCGAGACATCGAGGTAGTCAGAACGGTACTCATGAAGCACAACATCGATACCGTTTTCCATCTGGCTGCGCAACCTCTGGTTCCCCTGTCGATCGAGCAGCCCTTCGAAACTCTCGATGTAAACGCGCGCGGCACCTATGCCGTACTCGAAGCGTGCCGCAGCGTGGGAGTTACTGCTCTCGTTATCGCATCGAGCGGCGCCTATTACGGCACTACGACGACCGACCGACCTATCCCCGAGAGCGCACCTCCCCTCCCGGCATCGAACCTCTATGCGGCCGGCAAGGCGGCCGCTGATCTTGCGGCGCAGGGGTATGCCCATACGTTTGACCTCCCGGTCGGGGTTTGTCGCTTCATGAACACCTACGGCCCACGTGATCCCAACATGACGCGGCTGATCCCGCATGCCATTTCGCTGCTGATCAATGACCTCCCGTTCGAGTTCGGTTCCCGAGACGACGGGACAACTCGTCTGGATTTCTTGCATGTCGACGACATGACCTCCGCGTACCTCGCCACCGCTGCCTTCGTTGCAGCGAACGGCGGAAGAGATGCCGTGTTCAATATTGGGACCGGGGTGGCGACGCCGATCGCTGAAATTGCTCGAATGGTAAGCCGGAGCTACGACGGCGTTGAACGCGAGCCGATCTTTTCCGGACCGAAACGCGACGTGCCCGTCGTGAAGTACCTCGACCCGACCAAGGCGCATGATCTGCTTCGTTGGCGAGCGTCGGTCTCTTTGCTCGACGGAGTTGTCGATGTTGTGCGGTCGTCGCGTCGTTCTTCACGCTCCCAGTAGCACGTCGAGTACCCGGTCGATGTAACGGTCGAAATCAAACTCGTCATTCGCTCGTTTCGTTGCGCCGCTGCTGAGTCGCGCGTAGTAGGCATCATCAGCAACGATGTTGGCGACCGCTTCGGCAAATGCTCCACAATCGCCGATTGGGACGACGACACCACTCACGTCATGGCGGTTGACCCAGGTAGTACCTGTGGGGAGATCGAAGCCGACGACCGGGGTTCCCAGGGCCATTGCCTGCGACTGCACAATACCGAACGCCTCGGTCTCGGTTGCGGAACTGAACGCAAACACGCGTGCCGCTTTCATGACGGACGCAAGTTGCTCCTCGGATAGGCGCCCGAGGAGCTCGATGCGTCCGGATTTGTACGCGGCGTGCCCACGCACGAGTGGCTCAAGTGGCCCGGCTCCCACGACCACGAACCGAGTGGTTGGGAGCAACTCGACGACTTTCAGGAATTCAGGAATTCCCTTGTAGTAGACCAACCGCCCGACGAACAGGACGAAAGGTTCATCGGTTCGAACCGGACACTGGGTTGTCGCCAGTTCTCGCCACTGGGGCAGATCGATTCCAAATGGGATGCAGGAGATTTTGTCTGCGTAGGCTGGAAGTACTCCGCTCGACGAGACGTGATGCGGTGTGGCGGTGATGATGGCGTCGGCTCGGTCGAGCATTCGATGCATCAATGGGCGCACGAGTACCCACAACATCTTTTGTCGCGTGACCTCGAAATGCCACCACACGACAACCCGCCTGTGTGGTGTGCGTCGAGCGAGCAGGTAAGCGAGCATCGTGATAACCGAGGGCTCGTGAATCAGAAGCGCATCGCCGGCTTCGCAGCGAAAGGCGCGGATCATCGCCGGAGCAAACGGGACGGAACGGGCGCGCATAATTGTGCGAACACGACGAACGCGAACCCCGTCTTCCTCGGCCACTCCGGAAGTCTTCCCTTCGCCGGCTACGATGACAGTGCTTCGAACTCCACGGTGAGCAAGTCCGACAGCGATGTCGCGGATGACGCTCTCGACCCCGCCGATACGCGGGGTATACGCCTTGCCGGCCTGGACGACCGAGACGTTGTCGGCAGGAGATGATGGGCTTTCCTTGCTCGCCCCAGTGATTTGGGTGTTGGTGAAGTCCGAAGAGCGAACCATCGCCAGCGTTTCTTGGGCCACCGTCGCCCATGTCCGTTCGAATTGCGTTTCGTTGCGTGTGGGCGAATCATCGGCGACGGTTTGCGATGACCCGTGACGAATTGGGGGTGTGAAGAGGTCAACGATGGCGTTCGTCCATGCAGCTGGATCCGACACTGGTATGTGTACAAACGACCCTGCTCCGAGATATCCGTCGACTGTGGCGCCCGCCTCGATCTGAGCGGGATCCGACGATGAGATCACTGGGCTCCCGGCGCGTCTGGCCTCAGCAACGGGCAGACCGAATCCTTCGAGCAAAGAAGGGCTGAGCGTCATGGAGGCATTTTCGTATGCCCACCGAAGTTCTGCATTCGAAACGTGCCCGAGTTCGACGGCAAGGCCTGCTGACACAAGTCGACCGAGCTCCTCCGTTCCAGAAACAGATCCCCAGCCGGTGGGTCCGACGACGGCAAGGATTGCGTCTGGGACGCGCGCTCGGACTTCCGGCCAGATCGTGGCGACAAACCGCAGGTTCTTCCGAGGCGACGCTTCGCCCACCACCAATGCGAATCGCTTTCCCAAAAGTGCCTCAAGTGGTTCCGGTGGAATGTGGTCGAGAGTCCCTGCGCCGACCAGGCGAACGACGGCGGACTTCTCTGCCGATTCCGGCACGCGTTCGCGAAGGCGATCGGCGGTTGCCTGGCTGATGCAGATAAGGCGTTCGGCATCGGCAATCGACGCGAGGTAGCGCCGCTGGAGAAGTATGCGTTTTGCCCAGCCGTAGTCCTGTGGCCGATCGAGAAGTATCGTGTCGTGTACCGTAAGCACACGTATGGTTGCTCGAACGTGTTTCGGAACAAGATGCTTCACTCCATGGACAACGTCCCAGCGTCTGCGGAACACGGGATGGACTCCGTAGCGCTCGATCACACTGAGTGCGAGCGTGTGTGCCGTAGGGAGTACGTGTATGCGATCCTTTTCGATCCCCATGTTGCCGAAGAACGCCGCGCCCTGTTTTGTGCAGGCCACATGAACGTCAATTCCAGGCAGGGCATCAAGGTTGCGGATCAACTCGGTCGTGTAGCGAACGATTCCACCGCCGGCCCCTGCTTCATCGACGTGTGACGCGAGGATCAGCCATTGCAGCGACGGCAACGCAGAATTGCGGGACCGGTGGTCGGTCATGATGAATGCTGGAGAACGAGTGTGTGAGCTGCGGGCATGGCGAGGGGAGTTGGCGGTTCTCTGGTGAGCCATGATGCGGTGACGGCCCCGAATATGAGGGCCGGTGTGGCTCGTCCGGCGGTGAGATAGCTGTAGCGGGGGAGTTCGGTCACGGCAACGAGTGCGATCGGGTAGAGCAACAACCCCATGGGATGCGCGCTATCGAAGCGCCGCCACAAGACGCCCACGATGGCTCCGAGCAAGCCGAGGAACAACACTCCACCGATGACGCCGTAGTCTGCGAACGCGCCAGCAACGCCGCACGGGCTGTTGAACTCGGGGTTCGCGTACCTCACCAGAAGGTTGTCCCAACGTTCAAGTCCTTCTTCACCAGTCAATCGCTGGTAGGCGTGTGTCTGCCCAATGACCGGAGCGTTCCAGAGCGCATCAAGTGTGAAGTACGGCATACGGGTGAAGTTGTCGTTGTAGCGATTGGCGAGGAGAGCGCCGTTGTTGTAGCTCGTTGCGTAGTATCCGGCGAGTCGCTTGCCGACGAACTCGGAGTACGACTGATTCGAGAACTGTCGGTAGTAGACCCAGCTGCGCGAATGCTCGAATGCGCCAAAGACTCCGATCAGCAGTGGGAGCGCGAACACGGGGGTCATCATGAGCTGGCGTCGCCGTTTCGCATTGCCATTGCGCCACGCATAGGTGAAGCCAACGACGAACACCGGCACGATCACTTCAATTGTCGCGAGTCGTTCGGTGTAGAAGTAGGAGCGAAACGCGGCGAGTGCCAGCAAAAGGTAGATCCATCGGCGGAATGATCTTTCCTTTGTCAATCGGAACAGGAATTCGCTCATCACCGCGACGATGACGCCAACTTGCGAAAGTGTCGTGATGCCAGCGATGCTCGGCGCGAGGTCCTTTAGCAGGCCGTCGTAGTTGTCTCCCGAAACCAGCACATGGAAGTAAGTGGAAGGTCCCGCTGAAACCACCGCGACCCCGAGGTAGATCGCGTACCCGATCAGCGTGGCGATCAGGCTTCGTCGGTGTGCAGTTCGGAGTCGGCGGAGTTGCTCCGACGACAGATTCGGCCATGACGGTGCGATGCTTTGTCGACCTGGACGCGCCGCACCGACCGGTCGGGCGAGAAGCACGCCGATTACGAAGGCGGCCAGCCCGAGAAGGAACAACCAGGTGGTCGAACCATTGATGATCTTCTCAACCCGCCATAGCTCTCTATACGACTGTGGCGAAACCACTGCGGCGATGATCAGTGCCGGAAACGGGACAATGGCGATCAGGCCCGGCGGTGTCAGCCACCACGGCAACGAGGCGCGAACGGGTTCGTCCGCGCACGTGCGCGAAGGGTCCGTGTTGTTCATGCGACCCCTTTTGGCTTCTCGGCGGTGTGGAACTCGCGAACGCAAAGCAGCGTCAGCGATGCCAGGAGCAGCGTGCTGGCGGTGGCGGACGACCATGCGAACGCGACTGAGCTTCCACTCGACGCGGCCAGGAACGCGATCGGGAGATACAGGCTCACGCCGAGGAGCATCGCAACCGCAGCATGCCACGCCCGTCCGATCATCAGGAGGGTATTCATCGAAAGCATCATCGATCCGGCGAGAGCGTTTCCGATCAGCAGGATCACGAAGAAGGTTCTCGTCTGATCGGATTGGTCGTCGAAGACTCGAAGGATCAGGGGTGATGCGACCGCAGCGATTGCAGCTCCGGGCAGGAGGACGGCGGCGAGCATCGCTTGATATCGGAGGATGAGGGCTCGAAGTACAGCAATTTCGCCGAGATGCCAGAAACGGGCGATAGACGGTGAAACTGCATGCCCGGCCAGCCCCGCAGGGATGCCAAGCTGCATGGCAAGAAAACTTGCTGTTGCGTAGTTTGGCGCCTGCTCGCCGAGGTAGCGATTTGCCAACCAAACATCGCCGCGCGCGATCACGAAGAGGCCGAGTTCAACGAGCACGAATGGAAGGCCGAGCTGTGCAGACTTCGCAAAATTCGATGGCCGTCTCCACTGGCCGACGGGAGCCGCGCGACGGGTGGCCAGCCCCCCGACGATGAGGAGAAGGACGGACGAAGCAGCGACAGAACCGAAGAACGCGACAAGGGTTTTGCCGTGGCCGACCAGAATCATGATTGCGTATATCGCAAGTGAACCGACGGTGCGTAGCTGATGGCCCAGTGCCGCGGCCCAACCCGTACGGCGTAGGGCGGCCATCACGTCACTCAGAAGCAGCCGGAGGGATTCGGTTACAAGTGAAACAAAGACCAGTGCCTTCGCGGCAACGGACACTCCGGAGCCGAAAACCACCCACCCAGTCGTAAGTGTACTGAATAGAATCGTGAACGCCAGGGTGTCGATAATCGTTGTCCTGATGGCAGTCCCGGCTCGTCCGGTTTCGCCAAACGCCACGGACTCGGATAGTTCGCGCAACGCGCGAGATCCGGAGCCAAATCGAGCCAGAAGTGGTCCGACGAACAGCCCGCTGAGGAACACGATGAAATGTGCGAAGTCGGTGGGCGGGAGATGCCGGCGTGCGAAGACACTGAGGGCGAGCGTCGCTGCGCCACCGATCAATGCGGCAACCGCCCGCCAGAAGAATGAACGAGATACCTCCGCCGACGCCTCTCTCGTCCGGGTCGCGGCGGCGTTTGACTCTGACGGGTCCGCCTTCGTCGCAACGATCAACGGACGCTCGGCTGTCGCCTCGGTCATGAACTATCCATGATTCGCGGTCTCAAACGACCTAGATCTGGATCTTGCGAAGTGCCGGAACCGCTTCTACCCCGACGGGGCCGCGTCGAACGTTTGACGAAAGGCCCTCGGCTCCGTGGACGACGATTATTCCCACGACGCGCGACGTCACGAGACGCAATGTCGCGAGCGCAGACTCAAGTTCTGATCGGTTGGTTCTCGCCGGGTCAACCACGACGACGACGTCGCTGTCGCGCGCCCAACGCAGGCTCGGGCCCCGGCTGGCGAGGGGCTCGGAATCGATGATCACCAGGCCATGATCTCGAGCAATGCGTTCGAAGAACGCACGGGCGGGACGCGGCAGGTCGGTTTGGTCGAGCTGGGTTCCATTGGCGATCACGAGGGGCTGGTGGCGACCGATCGCCGCTCGAAACAATGCGCCGAGGGTATCGATGCCGCGCTCGGTTTCGGAAGCGAGATCGACCAGATCGAAGTCGCGTCGGCGGTTGCCCTGACCGCTTGCGTCAAAAAGTACCGTCGGCCGATTTGTCGCTGCGCTTGCCGATGCGACTCGTTCGGCGACGGTACTGGCGACTTGGCCGTTTGCGGCTCCAGAGATCATGACTCGCTGGACGTCGAGCGCCGAGAGGAGATTGGCAATCCGTGCCGCTTCAGTGGCGATGTCTGCGCCGACCGCCGGTCCAGTGCCGGAGAATGTCCCAAGGACGGGCAAACCCGCGAACTCGGTGATTTCTGAGCTGCCGGTGACGACGTCGTTGCGGAGCCGGTCGCGGGCCATCGCGAGGGAGAGCCCCCCGATCAAACCGGTAAGCGCACCTAGTAATAGGAAATTTGAGCGGAACCGTGACACGGGGCTCCCGGCGATGTCGGTCTTGTCTACGACGCGGACGAGGTCTTCGCGTTGCACGCTGCGCATACCAAGCGACGCTCTGGTTTGACTCAACGCATCGAGTTCCGACGTGAATGCCTCCCAATCCCCAGCCCCGGTTACGGAGTCGTCGGCCAGTTCGCGAAGTTGCTTGGCGCGTGCGTCGAGACGGGCGATCGACACGGCAGTCTGTCGGCTGTAGTTCTCGATCCGTTCGCCTGCGTAGATATCGAGGAGGCTTCTTAAGACTCTGCCGGCGCCCTTCGGGTCTTTGCCGCGCACCGACAGATCGACGATGTCCGTACCGAAACGCTGGATCGACGCTGCGCGGAACAAGCCCTTCTCCCCAGCAGCATTTTTGGCGCGCTCGAGGAGCTCTTTGCTGCTCAAGACTGCAATCTCCGAACGAAGGAAACGATCGGCTTCTCGGAGGCGCTCGCTGGGAGCGGAACTACCCGAGATCGCGATGTCGGGGTCGGCACCGATAATAATCGGTGCCTTCGCTACCGCCAGAGCCGGGGTGAGGAACGAAAACGCGGTCGCGGCAAGGAGAGCGCCGAGGGTCCCGATAACGGTGAGCGGAACAAATCGGTGAAGGGTTGCGCTCAGGCGCTCCAGGGGTGAGCCTTGGGTATTCATGCGCTTCGTGCCTCCTCCTGTTGAACGCTCAGTTGGGTCCCGTCGGCCCTTTTGGGTGCCTTGAGTGCGCCGATTGTCTGTACGACGATTCGAAGATCAGTCCATAGCGTCCAGTTGTCTATGTAGTAGTTGTCGAATCGCACGCGGTCGGAAATCGATGAGTCGCCCCGAAGCCTGTTGACCTGTGCCCAGCCCGTGAGCCCAGCGGGTGCGCGCAATCGGAGGGAGTATTGATCGATGGTCTTCTCGAACTCTTTGGCGAACACCGGTCGCTCCGGTCGTGGTCCAACAATCGACATCTCGCCTCGCAAGACGTTGATCAATTGGGGTAGCTCGTCGATGCTCGTGGTGCGAAGAACCCTCCCGACTCGAGTTATCCGGTACTCTTCGGCCAGACCCCAGCGGACAGTGTCGTCGCTTGCTTCGAACATCGATCGGAACTTGAGCAATTCGAACGGTTTGTGATCGCGACCGAGACGGATCTGTCTGAAGAGGATAGGTCCGGTTCCGGAGAAACGTACCGCTGCCGCGGCGGCGATCAGCAGGGGTGACAGCACGATCAAGAGGGTGAGCGCAATCGTGGAGTCAATCGCCTGCTTCATGAGTCGTGAGGAGCGCCGGGCGAGGCGGCGGGGAACCCAAACCAACGGAATGCCCCAGGCATGGTCCATCATGGCGTCAGTGCTCGACCCACCGCCTGCTTCGAAGAGTCGGGGGACGACGATCACGTCGACGTTGGGAATCTCGACCTGGAGTTGGCGAGCGATCACCTCCTCGCTCGCGATGGCGAAGGCAACGAAGACTTTTTGGACGTCATGGTGAGAAACGACGGAGGGCAGACTTTCAATGTCACCCAGGTAACTCTCCGGCAGAAGAGATCCGGTCTTGTCGACGAACCCAACGGGGTGAACGCCAAACTCGGGGTGGGTCCGAAAGATGTCGCGAAGACGCAGCCCGAGGTCGCCAACTCCCACGATGACGGCGTTTTCGACCAGGATGTGCTGTCTGCGAAGAGCGCGGACCAGCGCGTAGGAGCACGAGCGGGCGCAGACCACGGCTGCGAGCACGGCCGCCGAACAGATGGCTGCGCGGGGGGAGATCCTCTGTTGCTCACTCACGACCACAAGGGCGAGAAGCGGGATTGATACTCGGCGAAGGACGTTCGGCAACTGAGTAAGGACGCTCAGCGCAACTCGAGCGCGACCGTGGGCGCCGATGCACACAACAAGCGCAGTGATTGGGACGACGAGACTATTTGAGCGAACGGACGGAACAAGCGCAACGAGCAGGGCCCCAAAGGCCAGGTCGAAAGAGCCGATCACGAGATGGGAGATGCGTCGAGCCTGGCGCCCGGTGAATCGATGCTCCGAGTTTGTTGCGCTGGCGAAGGGCAACCCTGCCGATTGATCACTCACGGTAGCGGACCTTACCAGACGAACGCTCAGCGTGACAATGATGATTCAGTACTGAACGATCATTCGACGTGTGGAGCGGGTGACGGGAATCGAACCCGCGTATTCAGCTTGGGAAGCTGATGTTCTGCCGTTGAACTACACCCGCAGAAACTGCGGAAGTCTAGAGCGATCGCACGATGATCGCATCGCCTTGGCCGCCGCCGCCGCACAGCGCTGCGGCGCCCAGACCGCCCCCCCGACGCCGAAGCTCATGGAGCAGGGTCAGCGCGAGCCGGTTTCCGGAGGCACCTATGGGGTGGCCGAGGGCGATTGCCCCGCCGTTGACGTTCACGTTCGAGTCGTCGACCCCCAGTTCGGCCATCGACGCAAGGGCCACAGAGGCAAACGCCTCGTTCATCTCCAAGAGGGCCATGTCCCGAACCGAGAGTGAGGCCTTGGCGAGTGCTTTCAGGATTGCCCGAGCGGGCTGGTGCAGCAGCGAGGTGTCTGGGCCGGCGACCATGCCGTAGGAAACCACCTCGCCCAACGCGGTCACGTTCAGCGACTTCGCTCGCTCTTTGGACATCACGATCACGGCCGATGCGCCATCAGAGATCTGGGACGCATTCCCCGCGGTCACGGTACCGGCCCTGTCGAAACTGGGGCGCAATCCACCAAGTGACTCCGCTGTGGTTCCGGGACGGACACCCTCGTCGGTGTCGAACAAGAGCGGGTCACCTTTTCGCTGGGGCACTTCCACAGTCACGATTTCGTCGGCAAAACGGCCCTCTTTGATGGCGCTCGCGGCCCGCTCGTGGGACATGGCCGAGTAGTCGTCCTGGGCGGACCGGGTCATACCGGCGAGCTGTCCGTACTTCTCCGTCGATCCACCCATCGAAATCTTGTCGAGCGCACAGGTGAGCCCGTCGAACATCATCGAATCAACGACCGATCGATCACCCAAGCGCATACCGGCTCGTGCATCGGGGAGGAGATACGGGGCGTTCGTCATCGACTCCATGCCTCCGGCCACGACGATGTCGGCATCGCCGGCCGCGATCAGGTGGTCCGCCTGCATGATTGCGTTGAGTCCCGACAGACAAACCTTGTTGACGATAGTTGCGGGGACTTCAAGCCCGATTCCAGCGTGGACTGCGGCCTGACGAGCAGGGAGTTGACCTGCTCCCGCGAGCAGCACCTGTCCCATGATGACGTAGTCGATCTCCTCCGAAGCCACACCGGCGCGTTCGAGGGCGGCGCGGATCGCAAAGCCACCGAGTTCGGCAGCGCTGAACCCGGCGAGGGCACCCTGCATCTTTCCGATCGGGGTACGTGCTCCGGCGACGATCACTGAACCTGGCATGTCGTGTCCCTTACTTTGCGCTGGTAGAAGGCCCGCACCGCAACCTGCACAGCAAGGGCCAGACATCGCCGTCCAACCTAGGCGCGCATGAGGAACGTCACAACCTGAAATCCCGGATGAGTCGGCGTGAGGGTTGAATTTTTTCTTTGCATATTCACGCGGTACCTTGCATGTATGCAAGCGATATTGCAGGCCATAGAAGCCAATGCAACCTCCGACGAAATTGCGAACCTCACCCTGCCGGAGTCCTACCGGGCAGTCGTGGTGCGTCGAGAAGACGCCACGATGTTCGAAGGAATGGCCTCTGTCGAGAAAGACCCTCGAAGGAGTCTTCATGTGCAAGAGGTACCGCTCCCCGAACTGGCGCCCGATGAGGCCTATGTGGCGGTGATGGCGAGTTCGGTCAACTTCAACACGGTGTGGACGTCGATCTTTGAGCCGCTTCCCACGTTTGGATTCCTGGATCGCCTTGGCCGAGAGGGTTATTGGGGAAAGCGCCATGCCCTCGGCTACCACATCATTGGATCCGATGCTGCGGGGGTGGTGCTGCGAGTCGGCTCGGCAGTCCGGAACTGGAAAACCGGTGACCGTGTGGCGGTGCACTGCAACCATGTCGACGATCAGGATCCGTCGTCGCACGACGACTCCATGCTGGCCACCAACCAGCGGATCTGGGGCTTCGAAACCAACTTCGGCGGCCTCGCCGAAATCGCCGTCGTGAAGGCCAACCAACTCATGCCCAAGGCGAAGCACCTGAGTTGGGAGGAAGCAGCGTCGAATGCGCTCTGCAACTCCACCAGCTATCGAATGCTCGTGAGCAGCAATGGAGCGCGCATGAAGCAGGGCGACGTCGTCTTCATCTGGGGAGCAACCGGCGGTATCGGCGGCTACGGGATCCAATACGTGTTGAACGGCGGCGCTACACCCGTTGGCGTCGTGTCGAGCCCCGACAAAGTGGACCTATTGCACGCAATGGGCTGCGAGCACGTGATCGACCGCAAAGAAGCGAACTACCGATTCTGGAAAGACGAACACACGCAAGACGAATCGGAGTGGCGCCGACTCGGTGCCGATGTGCGTCGGCTCGTTGGCGAAGACCCCGACATCGTGTTCGAACACCCCGGACGCTCCACCATGGGTGCGTCGGTGTTTCTGGCCAAGCGCGGCGGAACAGTCATTACCTGCGCGGCGACGAGCGGTTACATGATCGAATACGACAACCGCCATCTCTGGATGAAGTTGAAGTCAATCAAGTCGTCGCATTTCGCCAACTACGCCGAGGCATATGCGGCGAACCGATTGGTATGCCAGGGCAAGATTCAGCCGATGCTTTCGGCCGTCCATTCGATGGCTGATTCCGGTGACGCCGCGTACTCGATGCACCACAACCTCCACGAAGGCAAGATCGGTGTCCTGTGTCTCGCTCCACGTGAAGGAATGGGGATCGACGACCCAGAGTTCCGGGCGAAAGTCGGCGAGGAGCGGATCACGCTGTTTCGACGACACGCGGCGAAGTAGCAACTCGCATCGTTGTTCCGGCACTGCAACGCACCCGCGGAAGGGAGGATAGCCTGACGGTCTTGGCCACCGATTGGGCCACCGATTGGGGACTGACGTGAAACTTGTGGTGGCCGGAGCTGGATACGTCGGTCTTGTTACTGGCGCGTGCCTCGCCGAGGTTGGGTTTGAGGTCTGGTGCGTAGACAACGACGTTGCGAAGATTGCGCGTATCGGACACGGAGAGTTACCGATCTTCGAGCCCCAACTCGAGGACTTTGTTCAGCGCAACGTCACGAAGGGCCGCTTGCACTTCAGTTCTGCCTTAGGGGATGCGCTGCGCGACGCGGACGTTGTCTTCATCGCAGTGGGAACCCCCGAATCGACTGACGGCAGCGCCGACCTTCGTTACGTGGAAGCCGTTGCGCGCACCATTGGTCGCGAACTCGAACATCGCATGGTTGTTGTCACGAAGAGCACGGTGCCAGTCGGCACTGCGGGGCTTGTCCGCCAGTGGATTCATGAAGAGCTTGCGCATCGAAATGTCGACATAGATTTTGAAGTCGCATCAAACCCGGAGTTCCTGAAGGAAGGGTCGGCGATCGACGACTTCATGAAGCCCGACAGAATCGTCGTCGGCGTTGACAGTGAACGGGCGTCGGAAGTGCTTGCCAAGGTGTACCGACCGTTTGTGCAAGCCGGCCACGAACTTGTAGTGATGGATGTGGCGAGCGCTGAAATCACCAAGTACGCGGCGAACGCAATGCTGGCAACCCGAATCAGCTTTATGAACATGATCGCAGCGATATGTGAGAGCCAAGACGGTGATGTGATGGCGGTGAAACGCGGAATCGGCGCCGACACGCGAATTGGTGGCCAGTTCCTCAACGCAGGCGTTGGCTACGGAGGACCGTGCTTTCCGAAAGACGTACGTGCACTGATTAATACGGGTGAACGCCTCGGCGTGTCGATGGAACTGTTGCGGGCGGTCGATCAGATAAACGAACGACAAAAGCTCATCCCGTTGAATCGCATCTTCGACGCCTTCGGCCGCGATCTCACCGGGCGTTGTGTCGCGCTGTGGGGACTTTCCTTTAAACCGAATACCGACGATCTGCGTGAGTCGCCCGCCGTCGGCATTGCGCGCGGGCTGTCGACAACGGGCGCTCGGGTTGTCGTCTACGACCCGGTGTCCGGCGACAACGCACGAGCAGTCCTGCCTGCTGATGTTGAAATCGCCGGAACCGCCGAGGGTGCAGTGCTCGACGCAGACGCGTTGATTTTGCTTACGGAGTGGCCCGAGTTTCGCTCCGTGAATGTCGCCAGTATTCGAAAGGCAATGCGCGGTGACTTGGTTATCGACGGACGAAACGTCCTCGACCGTGAAGAATTTGAGCAGCACGGTTTCCGCTATCTCGGCATCGGAACCGGCCGCGTCGACTATCCGTAGTGCCGTTATCCGTAGTGCCGTCCCCAGAGAGTGAACTCGGCGGCGCTCCCGCAGCGACCACGATCCACTGTCGCTCGGTCAGTCGCGTAGGACGTAGGCGAGGTCGGTCGAGGGTCGTCCCGCTTGGATACCACGGCGTTCATATTTTGTCGCGGGCCGAGTGTTCCACGTTGGCCCCTGTTCGAAACGGTCGTCGTTGCGGAACAGTTCGCAAACCTGTTCGGCGTATTGATGCCAGTCGGTGGCGAATCGGAAGGTCCCGCCAACGCGAAGTTTGGCGGCGAGCAAGTCCAGAAACGACGGTTGGACCAAGCGGCGGTGCTGTTGCCCAACCTTGGGCCAGGGATCGGGAAATGAAGCATTGATGAGCGATACCGAGTGGTCGCGCGCACTCCATCGAAGAACATCGAGGGCGTCGGAGTCGCAAATCTTCACATTCGTGATGGAGAGGGTATGGAGTTCTCGGAGCAAAGCCCCGAAACCCGGGGTGTGGACGTCGATGGCGACGATGGTTGCGGCCCAGAACTCGCCGGCGAGGGCGACGGTGGTTTCACCGCTCCCGAATCCGATGTCGATCACGAGGGGATCGTAGGGAATGGGCTGATGCGCTTGGGGCGCATAGGAATACGGAGCCAGCCACAACTCGACGGCCTCCTGCTCACCAGCGGTGAGCCGACCGCGCCGGGGCTTGAACGTTCGCGAGCTACGTCCCGTCGAGGGGCGGCCCGATTGTGCGTAGGGCGCGGGCTCCAACGGAGGCGGGGATGGCGTCGGATCGGTCATTGCCAAGATCCTATGCGCGCTGATCTCTACGCTGCCGTATCGTCTCCGGTCAAAACGTGCCACGATGATGGCCGTGAAGGTTCATCTCCTCGACGGTACTTATGAGTTGTTTCGTCACTATCACGCTGTTCCCTCCCACATCACTGCGGACGGACGAGAGGTGGCGGCAATTCGCGGCGTGTTGGAGTCCGTCTTGAACCTCCTCAGCGAGGTGGAGGTGACTCACCTTGCCGTGGCAACGGACCACGTGATCGAGTCGTTTCGCAACGAAATGTATGCCGGCTACAAGACCGGCGAGGGGATCGACCCGATCCTCTGGGCACAGTTCTGGCCTCTGGAAGCAGCTCTTGAGTCGATGGGCGTTGTCGTGTGGCCGATGGTGGAATACGAAGCCGATGATGCGCTGGCCGCCGGGGCATATCTCGCCGCCCAAGACCCTTCGGTGGAGCAGGTGTTTATCTTGACGCCCGATAAAGACCTCGGCCAATGTGTCGAAGGTACGCGAGTCGTGCAATTTGATCGTAGAAAACGTCACCTCATCGACCGCCAGGGCGTAATCGAAAAGTTCGGCGTCGCTCCGGAGTCCATCCCCGATTACCTTGCGCTCGTCGGCGATAGCGCGGACGGCTATCCCGGACTTGCGGGGTGGGGAGCGAAGTCGGCATCGGCGGTACTCGCTCGATACGGCCACCTTGAGCACATCCCCGACCACGCTGGTCAGTGGGACGTTCCAGGGCTGCGAGGTGCGGCGAAACTCGCTGCCACGCTGGTGGCGGGCCGCACCGATGCCGTCTTGTTCCGCGCCATTGCCACCGTTGACCGGGCCTGTGTGACGCTGCCTGACGGTGTTGAAGGTTTGCGATGGCTTGGTCCGGGCGCCGATTTCGAAGACGTCGCGCAATCATTCGATGGTAAGTCGATTGCGGCGCGCGCCCGGGCGTTGGCCGAATCGAAGGCCAAGCGGCATCGCTGAGCGGGGGCTCGCCTTCAATCGTCGCAAAACACCGCCCGGTCGAATGCGTCTGAACTGGCGAACATTCACCGATAACGAGGTCGCGGAATCGAAGTTTGGCTCGGGTAGGGCTGTGACCGGTAGCCTTGCACCCCGTATGGATCATCCCCTCGCGCAACGTCTGGCCCAACTCGAAGAACGAAAGCAGGCGGCCTACCACGCGGGCAGCGAGCGATCGGTCGAACGTCAGCACGCCAAAGGAAAGATGACGGCGCGTGAGCGCATCGAGTTCTTTGTGGATCCGGGCAGCTTTGTCGAGCTTGACCTCTTGGCGCGTCACCGTGCTCAGGGCATGGGTCTGGAAAACGATCGTCCGTACACCGACGGAGTGGTGACCGGATGGGCGACCGTGGATGGGCGCAAAGTCATGCTGTTTGCGCAGGACTTCACCGTGTTCGGAGGGGCCCTTGGTGAGGTGTTTGCCGAGAAGATCGTAAAGGTCATGGACATGGCAACGAGCGTTGGCGTCCCGGTGATCGGCCTCAACGATTCCGGAGGGGCTCGAATCCAGGAGGGCGTGGTGTCACTCGCCAGCTACGGCAACATTTTCTATCGCAATGTCAAGAGTTCCGGAGTGGTCCCCCAGATCAGCGTGATTCTGGGACCGTGCGCAGGCGGCGCCGTGTATTCGCCGGCGATGACCGACTTCATCTTCATGGTCGATCAAACGAGCCACATGTTCATCACCGGGCCTGATGTTGTGAAGACGGTGACCGGTGAGGACGTGACCCTCGAAGAGTTGGGCGGAGCATCCACCCACGCGTCGAAATCTGGTGTGGCGACGTTCGTTGCGGCCGACGAAAAGTCCTGCCTTGAAGACGTCCGCTATCTCCTCTCCTTTCTGCCGTCGAACAACCTCGAAGATCCCCCGCGGGCCGAGTGCACGGATGATCCGGAGCGTCGTTGTGAGGCGCTGGGTGCGATCATGCCCGACTCACCGAATCGTCCCTATGACATGAAGAAGGTGATTCGCGAAGTTGTGGATGACGGTGACTATTTCGAATACTTTCCGAAGTGGGCAGCCAACATCACGTGTGGGTTCGCTCGAATTGACGGCTATCCCGTCGGCGTCGTAGGCAATCAGCCACTCGTCATGGCAGGCGTCCTCGACATCGACTCGTCGGAGAAGGCAGCCCGGTTCGTCCGGACGTGCGATGCGTTCAACATTCCACTCGTTACGTTTGTCGACGTCCCCGGGTTCATGCCTGGAACAGACCAGGAGTACGGTGGCATCATTCGCCATGGCGCAAAACTTCTGTACGCATACTGTGAAGCTACGGTGCCCCGTATCAGCGTGATTACGCGTAAGGCTTACGGTGGCGCATATGTGGTTATGGACTCCAAGTCGATCGGTTCGGACCTCTGCTTTGCGTGGCCGACGGCGGAACTCGCAGTCATGGGTCCCCAGGGCGCAGTGGGAATCGTCTACAAACGAGAACTTGATTCGGCACCCGACCCTGTAGCTCGCCGACTCGAGTTGGTCGAGGAATACACCGAGCGGTACGCGAATCCGTACATCGCGGCTGAACGTGGCTACGTCGACGATGTAATTGATCCGGCTGACACTCGCAAGATGCTGTCGAGAGGCTTGTCACTGTTGCGAACGAAGAAGGAAGAGCTTCCCAAACGCAAACACGGCAACGTTCCGCTCTAATAGGTGCACATATGAACATCACTCCTGTACCTTCGGATGAAGAAGCGGCCGCGATTGTTGCCGCCGTCGAGTTTGCTTGGCCACGCCCGGTCGTTGTTGTCGCAACTCCCTCCGGACCGGCGCCTATGTCGGCCTGGAAATGGTCCGGTCGGTGGTGGGCGAAGTCTTCGCGCCCGGCTGGTGATCGGCGTCGGCCTTGAGCCTGTCCGACGACGACGCGTTGGCCCTTTTCGAGTCCTGTGGCGCACTCAAGACAGGGCACTTCGTGCTCACCAGCGGACGCCATTCCGACCGATACTTCGAGAAGTTCGACGTGCTGCGTTGGCCGACCCATGTCGCGACCCTTGGTGAGGAGTTGGCGGCACGGGCGACGGCAGTAGGGGTTGTTGCCGATGTCGTGTTGGGGCCCACGACGCTCGGTATCGTGCTCGCCTACGAGGTTGGACGCCGGCTGGGGCTTCCGGTCGCGTACGGCGAGAAGGGACCCGACAACAGTCGAATGGTGCGTCGGCCCGATCACCTCACCTCGGATATGCGTGTGTTGGTCGTCGACGATGTGCTTACGACCGGTGGGTCGATCCGTGAGTGTCTCGACCTTGTGGCCACCGTGGGTGCCACGCCGGTTGGGGTTGGTGTGTTGGTGGATCGAACGGGCGGTTCCATCGACTTCGGCGTGCCACTCGTAAGTACACTTTCTCTAGTGGCGGCGAGCTGGGCGCCCGACGAGCTCCCGGAATGGCTGGCGGCCATTCCCATTACCCGGCCGGGGTCGACCGGTAAGAAGTAGCGCGCTCACGACGGCGTCGGTAGTGAAACTAAAACGGTTGAGGCCGGTGCATCGAAGGTGAGGCCGTGATAGATCTCATCGGCGACGAGGCGAATGCTGTTGGCGGCACAGTAAGAAGTAAGTGCACGTAGGTCAGTGTCGGTGAGCATCGTTCCGGTGGGGTTGGAAGGACTCGCGATCACGAGGCCATCAAGCGGACCGGCCGCGGCGACGGCATCGGGCGTGAGCCGATATCCGGTTTCCGGTCCGATCGCGATGCCAATGGGTGTAACGCCCAACGCATGCAAAGTGTTTCGATAGCAAGGGTGGCCCGGCTCGGTCACCCCCACCCGCTCGCCAACGTCGAACGCAGCGAGAAACGTGAGGGTGAAGCCCGCCGATGCCCCAGCAACAACAGACACGCGTGCCGGGTCGACCGATACCGCGTACCAGTCCATGTAATGCTCAGCGATGCGCTCCCGCAAGGTCGACATGCCGGCCGACACCGTGTAACCGAGGTTGTGCTTCGTCAACGCTTCTGCGCCAGCGCGGCGCGCACCCGCCGGTGCACCGCCGGCGGGCTCCCCGAGGTTCATGACGAGGACCCGATGGCCGCGGGCGACTTCGGCCGCTGCGAGGGCACCCATTTCCATTGCATAGAAGGGTGCGATAGCAGCGCGACGTGACACTTTGACCATGAAACCAGCGTGGCACACGTTCTCCTCAGCGCTCGCTGCGCGTTCGCTTCGACCGAAGTACCTTGTCGTCGTGACCTCGTCTGATTTCAGTAGCGAAAAGAATCTCGAACTTGCCGTCGACGCGTTGGAGCAACCCGATGGCCCTGCGGCAGAAGCAGAAGAGAAGTCGGCGATGCTCGACGAGTTCAGCGACCGACTTGCGGCGTTCCGGGCGCTTACCCGCGGTGACGACCCAGAAGCAACCGATCGGATACTCGGCGAGTTCGGTGCTCGGGGAACGGTCGAGCGTGACATCGTTCGCGAGATCTCTGCGCGCAAGCCGCTGTGGATGCCCGATCGCTTCGAAGAGGCACATCGACTGGTGATGCGGTCGCTCGAAGTGCTCGACCGCAACGGCGCCCGGTCGGTGAAACCGAAACTCGGTCCACTCAGTCCGGTGGCCGCATTCCTGGTGCAGTTGGTAACCCGCTTTATCGTCCGCAACTATCAAGCCGAGGTCATCACCCAGATCAAGAACTTGTACGTTCGCCGAGAGGCCAACTCAGCGCCCAATATTCCAGAGCGGTTCATGCTTCGCCGAGCCCGCATCGACGCAGAGCGCATGATGCCGACACTCAAGAAGAACCCGCTCGGGGTGCCGACATTCCTGCTCGGTGGTGCTGCCCTGTCGTCGCTCACGTCGGCGTTGGGAAACGCAATCGAAGGTGCCAACACCAAGATTGGGCTCATCATTGCATCGCTTTTGCTGTTCGCCGTGCTGGCGCTGATCACGTGGGCCGTGCTTCGTGGCGCTGCGGTCGCGCGTCAACGAATCAGACTCTCCCTCGACAAGCCCCTGCATGCGCTCTGGGAAACGATCGGTGCATGTGGCAAGCCTCCGAGAGACTCGGCAAAAGCATTCGCGCTTATCGCCACGATCGTGACCGTGGTCAGCTTTATCGTGCTGCCGCTCGGTGTCGGACTCGCCTTCTTCCGTGATGGCAAGCCCGCTCCCGTGAAAGCAAAGACCGAGCGTGTGATCGAACGGGTCACGGAAAAGATCGTCGAGCGTCCGATCAGCGGCTGAGCCTGGGTGTGGCGTCGACGAAGCCATGCATCGCGCCCAACGTGGCATGGGCGAGGCCAGGGTCACCGTGCGGTGACGCTAAGGCGTGCGCTTGAGCAGGGCAGCTCCATTGCGCGAAGCGACAACAATGACGCCGGGTCGGTTCTCGTACTTGTCCCGGACGGTTGAGTCGACCAACAGGTAATTTTCGGGGCGCCCGATCGGCCAGGTTTCAAAGAGCGTCATACGAGGGATGAGGGGCTTCGACTGATACGAAGCGGTTCGGCCGATTCCGGCCCACCAGATCGTGTACGGGCTCAAGCCGTCGCCCGCGAGTGCGATGTCGTCAGGTATGAGTCCACGTGTGGCGAGTCGGGCCAACTCGTAGGCGTCACGATCGACGAGAGGCACCGCTGTTGAGCGGAGTTTGACAGGACCAGAGAGATAGACCAGCAATGCGAGTGAGGTAAGCGCACTGAGCATCACCGGACCTAGAGCTCGAAGTTGCGCAGATCCGCGCTGTCGGTCGGTCCGCGCGATCACCGACGTCACTACCGACGTTGCGCCGAACCCGCCAGCCACGCAAAGAAAAGGAAACGCGGCGAACCCGTTCTTCTGGATGCGATACGAGACGATCGGAAATCCCCCGCGTCGAATCGCCATAAAGACAATGGCGACGACAATAGGTGCACTTATTGCCCCGATGAGAGGCAACAGGTCCTCTCGCGATCGAAATGCGCCACGGACGAGGTAGTACAACCCCACCATCATGAGGAGCACGGCGACCGGCCCACCCAGGTTCGTGATGTTCATCTGCCGTACGGATCCTTCGCCGACTCCCTGGAGCGAGGAACGAAGACCAGCCGACGACCGAGCGAACTCGAAACCGAGGACGGCAATGACGAGAACCATCAGCGCACCAGCGTGGCGTACCCGACCGGGAAGGGTGCGCAAGTATTGCCGCAGTGGTCCCCACGCGATCAACAACGCGGCGCCGGGTATGACAACTGCGGCTTGCGGATACGTGAGGACGGCCGCCACACCCAACAACGCGGCGGGAAGGTACCAACGAGTCGATGATCGTCTCGCGACGATGAGAAGTCCGACGCCGACGATGCCGAAGAGAACGGCGACGGTCTGGGAGAAATAGAAACTTTCCGACACCGTCCCGACTCCGAGACCCCACCCGGCGATCCAGATGCTGATCGTGATGGCGGAGGTCAAGACACCGTGATGTCGGCTGGCGAGCGTCGCCACCCACGCAATCGCCCACAGTTGAATGAAGGTCGCGGCGAGGGCGGTGAACCATGTGGCGCTCAGCGGACTCAGCCCGAGGATGGTGGCAAGTGAGGCCGCGAGCTCATGGGCCCCGGCCGGATAGTTCGCCATGCCGCCAAGGCGCCCAACGATCGCCGGTGGCCCGTTCGTGTCGAAGATGAATGTCGTAAGGGCGCCATGGTGCGCTTGATCGACGCCGAACGCATGGGGCCAAAACATTGAACGTGTCGCCGCGCGGTCCCACAGTGCGATCGTGACGAGGGCGCAGAGCGCCGCAGCGACGAGGTCTTGTCCGCCGAGTCGTGGTCTCACCTTTCGCATGGGCCACAGACACCATCCCGAAACAGCGATGAACAAACCGGTTCCGATGACCGTCGCGCCGCCAATTCCGATTCCGACCTGTAGGCCAGCCCAGAGCGCCACGACGATGCAGGCACCGAGTAGCGATGGGGCAACCGAGACCACGGCGGCGATTGAGTGGTGGCGAGGAAGCATCGAGTCGCTAGCCATTGTCTTTCGTCAATTCCTTGATCGCTTCACGGACGACGAAAAAATCGAAGGGCACGTTCGCGGCGATTGGATCCGTGGTCTCTATGGCGTTGGCCTCCTTCAGGAACCCAACGACATCAACCTTTCCGTTCTCGGTGAAACGGGCTCGGATCTCCGGACGACCATTCCAGAAATCCGCGAGGTGTCCGATGATGTTCGTGAAGTCGTGGTTGAGATTCGGCTCGTTCTGCAGCGTCCAGTACAGAACCGGAACGATTCCGGTATCTCCGATCAGTCCAAGACGCGAGCGAAGCTCGTCGATGGCACCCAGGTGTCGAGCGAATGATTCGGTCGACGAATCGGGAAACCCCCGAGCCCACAGGGTCACGGCCTCGATGTTCGGAAGTCCGTCGGGGTTCGACATGGTGAGCTGCAAGTCAACGCGGCGCTCCCATGGCCCGAGCACCACGCCGAGCATGTCGTGGACCCGTGAACCGACAACGACGTCGCGGCCCCGCAATTGCGCCTCGACCTGCTTCACGAGACGCGAGGAGGCGGGTTCCGCTTGTACGGATGGGCCGGTATCCTTCCCGCGGAACGTAAGCAGAACCGAGAGCAAGGATGCCCCGACGATGAGGGCAACAACGCTGAGCCGCACAACGCTGCTGACCTGTTGGCGACCCGCGCGGCTGCGGACCAATCTCACCAGACCGTGTTCATCGACTTGGAGTCTAGTACGTGTCCATATTATTGCCTGATCGAGCAGACCGATGACCAATGCAAGGCGGCCGACTACGATCAGCGGAAGGGTCTCTCGGACTCCAGCTGAACCGTTTGTCCAGGCGAGCGCGTATATGAGAATCGTCATGATCAGCGACACTCGAAACGCCGCCGTCCCAAAGCGTATCGATCCAGAGTTGGATCCGCTTCGAAGTTGCCTCAGCGATGCGAACGCAATCACGAGCAGTGTCAGATGCAGGGACGCATTCCAACCCCAGAGCACATTGGCGACGCTTTGTGGGACCAGTTCGTCACCGTCGGCGCCGATATCGGGCGAACTGGTGATAAGCGTACCTTCCGTTGCCCGAAGAGCACCCTCAAAGGCATACGAGGGTCGGGAGAGCAGCGCACTGACGTAGGCCGCGATCGGAAACGACTGGGCGAACGATCTCAGTTGCGTGTTGCGAAACAGCAACCAATCATCAGCCGACGCGGCGCGTGCCCGGTGCAACGAGGTGTCAAGGTCGTTGGCCAGCCCATGGTCTTCAAGTCGGCGTCGGAACTCGGGGTCGGGAAGGATTCTCTCCCCCACGATGTTCATGGCGCGATTGGCGAATCCACTCGAGTTCACCGGTCCAAACGGCACTGTTGACGGCCGAATGCTGGCCACGCCCAAGAGCGCCACAGCGAAAACACTGACCGCTGCGGTTTTCCGGTCGAGACGTCGCGCCCATGACACGACGGCGATCGGAAGGGCAAAGAAGAAGAACACGACACCGGATGTGACGGCACTGAAGCAGAGAACACCGACTGCAACCCAACCAGCCGCGCGATCCCCCCGGTGTCGTTGCAGCATCATCCAGCCCGCCGCCACCAAAACGAGGGCGGAAAGTCTGAGGCACTCGGGGAGCAGAGTCCGATCCCACACAGCGATTGGAGCACTGAGGGACGCAAGAGCAAGAAGCACCACGAGCACCACGCCGATCCGGTTCTTGCGGGGAAATGCGTGAAGAACTTCGTGCATCAGCCATGTCCAGGCACCAACCGCGATCACCGTCTGAACGATGATCGTTGCGGTCCCCGACCCGGTAGCCGAGTACAGCGCGGCGACGCCATACGCGGCGGTCGTTTCCGTACCATGCCATGACAGCTGGCCCGTCGTCGGAAACGTCCTCGGTCGAGCGTAGGCCGCAAGCGAGAGTCGAATGAGCCCATAGGCCGCGAACCATCGCAGTTCGGACGGAGCGACCCTCCACTGCAGGCGCTGCATTATGGATGCAGCACCTGGGGGGGTTCGTGGGTGCGATGACATGTCCGTCCTAGGGTAATCATCGTGGGTCGCCCTGTGCGGTGACCGAGGCGGTAGGTGTTGAAGACAGCGAGGGCTAGCGGTTCGCGAGCGCCGTGATCTCGGTCATGATTCTCGTCAGATCGAAGTCCTTCGGCGTGTAGACGGCTGCAACTCCCGCCGCTTCGAGCACCTCGCGGTCGGACTCCGGGATGATGCCTCCCACGATCACCGGAGCATCGACACCCATTGCGCGAAGTCGGGCAATGACGTCGGGAACGAGTTGTAGATGCGAACCCGACAGAATCGAAATACCGATCACATCGGGATCCTCGTCTCTCGCCGCGACCGCGATCTGCTCCGGCGAAAGGCGAATGCCCTGATAGATGACCTCCATGCCGGCATCTCGTGCCGCGACGGCGATTTGCTCCGCACCGTTGGAGTGGCCGTCCAGGCCGGGTTTTGCGACCAGGAGACGCGGGGGACCACCGGGACGGTCCTTGTTCTGCTTTGCGAGTTCGGCTAGGCCGTCACTTCGAACACCGGCTGCGCCGCTGACGCCTGTAGGGGCGCGGAACTCGCCGAATACTTCGCGTAGCGCACCCGACCATTCGCCGGTCGTAACGCCGGCGTGCGCCGCAGCGATCGTCGACAACATAATGTTCTCGCCCGACGCAGCTGCACGACGGACATCGTCAAGAGCCGTTGTGGCTTCGGCCCCGCTCCGCTTTGCCCGCCACGTCACAACGTCGTCGATCATTTGCTGTTCGACGGCTGGATCGACCCGAAGAATGTTGTCTGCGCCGCCGAGCGGCGACTCCTCCGACGTTGTAAAGCAGTTGACTCCGACAACTCTGAGATCGCCGCTCTCGATACGACGAGTGCGTTCCGTATGTGAACGTACGAGTCGCGCCTTTAGTTCACCGATCGCTTCGAATGCCCCTCCCAACGCGAGCACGTCGTCGAGTTCAGTTTGTGCGGCGTCGATCATGTCGTCGACTTTGCGTTCCACGACGACGGACCCGGTGAAGAGGTCGTCGTATTCGAGCAGGTCAGTTTCGTATGCCAAAACCTGTTGCATCCGTAGCGACCATTGTTGATCCCACGGGCGAGGGAGACCGAGCGCTTCGTTCCATGCGGGAAGCTGCAGCGCACGGGCGCGAGCATCGCGTGAGAGCGTGACGCCCAACATCTCCAACACGATGCGCTGCACATTGTTCTCGGGTTGGGCCTCGGTGAGACCGAGCGAGTTCACCTGCAACCCGTAACGGAAGCGGCGAAGCTTCGGATCGCCAACCCCATAGCGTTCCTTAGTGATGCGATCCCACATCTGGGTGAAGGCACGCATTTTGCACATCTCCTCCACGAACCGAATGCCGGCGTTCACGAAGAACGAGATGCGACCCACCGTTTCTGCGAATTCGTCCTCCGACACCTGCCCACTGGCGCGTACGGCATCGAGGACGTCGATCGCGGTCGCCAATGCGTAGGCGAGCTCCTGCGTGGGCGTCGCACCAGCCTCTTGCAGGTGATAACTGCACACGTTGATCGGGTTCCACTTCGGCACGTGTTTCACGGTGTGCGCAACCATGTCGACGATGAGACGCCGCGAAGGGACCGGAGGGTAGATGTACGTGCCGCGCGAGAGGTACTCCTTCACGATGTCGTTTTGCGTCGTGCCCTGCAGGACACGGGGGTCGACGCCCTGCGTCTGCGCGTTCGCAATGTACAAGCCAAGCATCCAAGCGGCCGGAGCGTTGATCGTCATCGACGTGTTCATACGCTCAAGCGGAATCTCGGAAAGGAGAGCGCGCATATGCCCGAGGTGAACAACCGGTACACCGACCTTGCCAACTTCACCGCGAGCCTGGGGCGCATCAGGGTCGTATCCGGTCTGCGTTGGAAGGTCGAAAGCGATCGACAGGCCTGTTTGCCCCTTGGATAGGTTGGTCCGGTACAACTCGTTTGACTTCTCGGCGGTCGAGTGTCCCGAATAGGTCCTCATGACCCACGGGTCGTCTCGTTTGCGGTCACTCGGTGCGGCACTCATCAATGCAGTCTCGCAGGGTGCGGCCCTTCCACGGACCTCGTGATGATCCGATCGATCGAACCCCTACGCTGAACGCGTCGCGATCGGAGCAAAGACGCCGCCGGTCAGCTTCGCTAAGTCAGCGCCGGCGAGTTCGATATCGAAACCTCGCCGACCCCCACTCACGAAGATGGTGGCGTAGATCTCGGCGTCTTCGTCGATCACCGTGGTGAGGAGTCGGCGCTGGCCGAGAGGGCTGATGCCGCCGACCACGTAACCGGTGACCCGTTCGGCGTCGACAGGGTTGGACATCTCGGCCTTCTTCACTCCGACCGCTGCTGCAATGGCCTTCAAGTCGAGCGAGGCGTCGACCGGCACGACGGCGACGACAAATTCTCGACGCCCGCGGCGATCGACCTGAACCAGCAGCGTCTTATGGACGAGGGCGATGTCGACACCGAGAGCATCGGCGGCTTCGCGTCCGAAGTTCGTGACCGACGGGTCATGGATGTACTCGTGCTTGCGATACGGGATCGCTGCGTCATCGAGGACCTTCGTTGCTGGTGTGCCCTTGCCGCTCACGCCTCCATATTGCCCCATGTCGCCGTGGGAATCGTCGCGGACGCGGGCGCCGGCCGGTAACGTGGCATCTATGTCTGGTTGGCTTGCTCTGGTGGGTGGCGCTGAATGGACCGAGGGTTGCAGTTTCGATGCCGCGTTGTTGGAACGCAGCGCCACGTCGATAGTTACCGTGTTGCCAACGGCGGCCGCCTTTGAGAACCCAACCGGTGCCGTCGAGTGGGCGACCCGGTGGTTTGCGGCCCTCGGGGCGACCGTCGAAGCCTGTGATATCCGGACTCGCGCCGACGCAGACAACGAGGACCTGGCCGCCCAACTGTGCGCCGCCAAGTTTGTGTACGTCGCCGGTGGTTCGCCGATGCACCTACGGTCCACGCTCAAAGACACGGCTGCGCTCGCCGCGCTCTCCAACGGGTGGCACCGCGGAAACACTCTGGCGGCATCGTCGGCGGGGGCGATGGCCCTGTGTGACCCGATGCTCGATCCGCGAGGCGGTGCATTCAGTATCGGTCTCGGATTACTCGCCGCCATCGCAGTTCTCCCCCATGCGCAGGGATGGTCACCCGAGCGCACGAAGCGTACGCTGAAACTGTTGAGCGCCGGTGTGCAGCTGGCGATGATCGATGAACGGACAGCACTCGTCCGCAGTCCGACGGGGGTATGGAGCGCAGAAGGTGCCGGTTCCGTTCGCATCTACGCGAACGGGACCGACACCTCTGACTTGCACGTACTCGACGCTCTGTTGCTCTAGGCCGACTATGCAAAGGTAGTAGTACTTATGATTCGGTGATCGTTACCTTGTCGATGACAAGATCGACGAGCGGACGGTCGCCCGGGCCGGTCTTTACCTTCTCCATGGTATCGAGCACGTCGAGGCCTTTCACGATCTTTCCGAAGAGCGAGTATTGAGGCGGCAATCCGGCACCACTCGGTCCACTGATCAAGAAGAACTGTGAACCGTTCGTGTTCGGACCGGCGTTGGCCATCGCGACCGACCCGATCTCGTAGCGGCCCGGTTTCGGCAACTCATCTTCGAAGCGATAACCCGGTCCACCCCGGCCGTTGCCATCGGGGTCGCCGCCCTGGCACACGAACCCCTGGATGATCCGATGGAAGACGATACCGTCGAAGTAGTGGTACCGGGCAAGAAATACGAAGTTGTTGACCGTCTTCGGCGCACCAATCGGATCGAGGGCGATGATCACGGTGCCCATCGATGTCTTCATCTCGGCGCTGTAGGTCTTCGAGGGATCGATGCACATCGGCGGTGGTCCCGAAAAACGTTGTGTTTTCGGCGACGATCCGTCGGCGGCCGGGCATTCTGGGGTTGGCATGGAAAAACATCCTTGGGGTCGGTAGACATCGAGGGACTGCTGAGGTTACTGGGTCGAACGTGAAACAACCGCAACTTCACTCACCGCGGACGGTAATCGTGATCGACTGGATCGTGATTGGCTTCGACGGCGTGCCGGTTGGATCAACCGCTGGGTCTGGTCCGAACGCAGCAATCTTCCTGAGTACCGACTTGCCATCGACGACCGTGCCGAACAGAGGAAAATCTGGGTTCATTGCCCCGGCGAGGTCGCCGACCACAATGAAGAACTGAGAACTGTTGGTGTTTGGCTGGGTCGGGTTTCCATTTGCCATGGCGACCGCTCCAAGCGTGTACTTGCCTTTGGGGGGAAGCTCGTCGGCGAACTCGTAGCCGGCCGTGCCGCGACCGGTACCGAGCGGATCGCCACCCTGAATGATGAAGTTCGGGACAACGCGATGAAAGGTCAGTCCGTCGTAGAAGTGGTACCTCGATAGGTACACGAAGTTATTCACCGTCATGGGTGAGTTCGCGGCGTCGAGCTCGATAGTAAGTGCACCTTCTGATGTCTTTACTCTGGCGCGGTACTTCGCTGTCATCTTGATGCACATCGGCGGAGCCACGGTGAATGTAGCTGCTCGTTTCGAACTGCCATCGGCCGCCGGACACGGTGTTTGGCCGGGCGAAAGAGAGATTCCCGAGGTTGTCGTGGCGGCTCGCGTGGAGGTAGTGGTGCCAATGGAGGTGGTTGTGGCGGGGAGCGTCGGTGCCGTTGTGGTCGGTGTCGTTGTGGTCGGTGCCGTTGTGGTCGGTGTCGTTGTGGTCGGTGTGGGTGTGTTCGGTGTGTTCGGTGTGTTCGGTGTGGGTGTGGTCGGTGTGGTCGGTGTTGTGGCGGGCCCGGTGGTGGCCGCGACATTGGTTGTGGCTGGGTTCGTGGAGGTCGGCGGCGCAGCGGCCGTCGTTGGCGACGAGCTCTGCGACGGTATCGATGTCACGGCATCGGTCGGTGCGGCCACATTGATTGTTTCGTCGGTCTGGCCGAAAAGCTGGGAGAACAGCGCTGCCCCGATGAGCAACAAACCCGTAACGAACGCGGTGCCAATCGCTGTACGCCGCGCCGACGGTTTTGGCGAGGGGTCGGGCTCGAGAATCATGCAACCACGGTAGCGGCCCTGGCTCGACTCGATCAGGATGCGATGGGAGCGGTCCGCGATTGCAGCCAAGACCCCGCCGAAATAACCCTGCTCAGCTACACTCGCGTCGGCCGCTTGCGTCGACCCGGATCATCGATGACATTCCCTGACCCTCGATCAACTCCACCGAATCTCAACGCGCGACGGATACCGGGTGTCGTCTTGGGCAAGGTAGCGAACGCTCGGAACGCCGCGGCCATAGTTGCTGTCAGCCTCGCGGTGGGGGCGTTTGGGCAAAATAGCGTTGCCCATTCAGCGCCAGTGCTGGCGGGCACACCGTTTCCGACCGAGGCCACCACGACCATTCCAGTGTCCACCTCGCCATCGATTCCGGCAACCGCGCCAACGATTCCTCTGGTCCCAGCGTCGAACACGGTGGCGTCGTTCCCGACAACCGGTGTCCCCGCTGTCTCGGTGTTTGAGGTCACGACTACCGTGGAGCCCGGCGTCATACCGGTTGGTTCGTCGACGACGATTGATCCGAACGCTTCGACAACCACATCGTTCGACCCGAATTCCACGACAACCAGTTCCACCTCAACGACGTTGCCGATCGTCGTAGGACTCGACAACGACGATGCGACGTCGGAAGCACCGCCGCAAATCGCCACGCCCGTACTCCCCGCCCCCAAGGTTCCGGTTCGGAATCGGTCGTTGGAAGAGGCACTGAAAACGCTGACGGCTCGCCAGAAGTCACTCATTGCGATCGCCCAAAAGCGAGGTGACCTAGCCGTAAAGCGCGTCGACGACGCAACGAAAGCAATCGCGTACCTTCGGTTCCAAGCCGATCAGGTCCAATCGGGCATCAATGACTTGAGGGGACTGGCGGCAGGTACGCGCGCCAAGCTTCGGGTGCGGGCGCTGGCGATCTTTACCGGTGAGGACATTGAGGAGATCGACTCACTGTTGAACTCCGACAATGCAAACGATCTCGCCCGAAACCTCGAGTTGGTGAGCCAATCTCAAGACCGTGACCGCGAGCTCCTCAAGAACTTTGACGAGCAACAGGCTGAACTTGCGAAACGCGAAGCGGAACTCAAATCACTCGAAGCGGAACGCCAAATCGAACTTGAGACGGTGCTTGCTGAACAGCAGGCACTTACCGATGCTTTGGAAAAGATGCAGCGAGAACTTGCCTCTATAACGAGCGGTGCATCGATCGCACTCGGGGGATTCGTGTTTCCGGTGACGCCGCCGTTCAACTTCGCTGACACTTACGGCGCACCACGCATGACCGGAACGAAGTATCAGCACACCCACGAAGGGACCGATATCTTCGGTGCCTTCGGCTCACCGGTGATCGCAGTTTCGCGTGGCGTCATTGTTCGCATGGGTGTCGCAACCCTCGGCGGGAACAAACTCTGGCTGAAGTCAACCGACGGCACCGAATATTACTATGCTCACTTATCAGCTTTTGTCGAAGGGTTTACCGACGGCACCATCGTCGAAGCGGGCGACACAATTGGGTTCCTCGGCGACAGTGGGAATGCCCGAGGGACCCCGCCACACGTGCACTTCGAAGTGCACCCCGGAGGTGGCGGACCGGTGAACCCGTACCCATTCCTCGATGCCGTGCGCCGCAGCGACGCAACTGCTTTGCTCAAGGCAAGCCAGGCCGCCGCGGCCGGAACGACTCCGCCGCCCACAATTCCCGGTCAGATCAAGGCAGGCATTGGACTGGTGCGTGAAGTTGCGCTCGGTGCTGTGGACGCAACTGCCGCCGGCCCGACGACCACGCAGGTGCCGGGATCCGACGCAGCGAACACGACCTTGCCATTTCGCAAGCTTGCGTCGACGACGGTCGCTCGGTAAACGAACTCGGAGAATCCGGGGCTGTATTAACGTTTCAGCCCCGTGGCACTTCTCGTCCAAAAATTCGGTGGGTCATCGGTCGCTGACCCCGAGCGCATCCGCGAAGTCGCCGATCACGTGGCGCGAACCGTTCGGCGTGGCAATCAGGTCGTGGTGGTCGTCTCCGCAATGGGCAAGACCACCGACGATCTGATCCGGCTGGCCAACGCCGTGCTTACCAACGCGTCGGGCCCGGTAGAGAAAGCCATCAAGAAGGGCGACGTTCCGATCAAAGGCGACAACCGCGAAATGGACATGCTCCTCACGGCGGGCGAGCGAATGTCTGCGGCCCTCGTGGCGATGGCGATCGACGACTTGGGAGTACCCGCGCAAAGCTTTACAGGCAGCCAGGCGGGCATTGTGACAGACACGTCGCACGGTCGGGCCAAGATCGTGGAAATGCGTTCCGATCGCATCCTCGATGCCCTGTCGCGAGGATTTGTGCCGGTCGTCGCCGGCTTCCAAGGTGTCTCGACCGCCAAAGACATCACCACGCTTGGTCGCGGTGGATCTGACACAACGGCGGTCGCGATCGCAGCGGCAGTCGGCGCCGACGAGTGCGAGATCTACACCGACGTAACGGGCGTGTTCACGGCCGACCCACGGGTGGCACCCAAGGCCCACCGCATGAAGACGGTTTCCAGCGAAGAAATGCTGGAGATGGCGGGATCGGGATCGGGTGTGGTTGCACTGCGCGCAGTCGAGTTCGCGGCAAACCACGGTGTCACGCTGCACGTTCGCTCCAGTTTCACCTGGGAGCCCGGAACCATCATCACCAAGGAGGACCCCAGCATGGAGCAGGCCGTCGTATCGGGAATCACCCACGACACGTCCGAGGCCAAGGTCACGGTCGTCGCAGTGCCCGACCGCCCGGGGATCGCCGCACGGTTATTCCGGTCTCTTGCCGATCGGCGGGTGAACGTCGACATGATCGTGCAGAACACGTCGCAAAAAGGCTTGACCGACATCTCTTTCACAGTGCCGAAGTCGGACCTCAACGCTGCCCTCGAGGTCTGCAATCCAATTGCTGCCGAAATTGGCGCAGATTCGGTCGTGAGCGACACCAACATCGCGCGGGTCTCGATCATCGGCGCGGGCATGCGCACGAACCCCGGTGTCTCCGCCACGATGTTTGAGACCCTCGCCCAGGCCGACGTCAATATCGAGATGATCTCCACATCAACGATTCGCCTTTCGTGTGTCATCGCGGCGCAACAGGTTGAGGTCGCCGTTCAGGCGCTGCACAGCGCCTTTGGACTCGATGTCTGAAAGTCGTTGACGCAAGAAATCAAATGCAAGTAACGTCGAAGCAACGAAGGGGAGTATCCCCCGAGGTTGTGCCGTCACCACGGTTGGCTTGTTGCCTGCCCGGTGCAACCAGTTCGACGACTGTCGAGCGGAGAGACCTTCGACTTCACCTCCGGGTGTAGCCGAAAGGAAGCTCTTATGTTCAACAAAAACAACGTGAAGACCGTCGTTCTCCTCTCTACCCTCGCGGGTGCCCTCGTTACGGCCGGTGCCGTGCTCGGTGGACGCATCGGCATGTTCTTCGGTCTTTTCTTTGGCCTGGTCATGGTGGGTGGCAGTTACTGGTTCAGCGACAAGATCGCTGTTCGCGCGGCCGGCGCGCAACCTGTGCGTCTCGGTGAATTGGAGTGGCTCCAGCACGACCTCGAGCAGTTGGCCACGCGTGCCGGTATCACCACGCCCCGGCTGTACATATCGCCGAGCATGCAGCCCAACGCCTTTGCGACGGGCCGCAACGAGTCGGTGGCGGTCGTCGCCATCACACATGGGTTGCTTGAGGTACTCGACCGCTCGGAGGTTCGTGGTGTCGTGGCTCACGAGTTGGGACATATCAAGAACCGCGACATCTTGATCGGTTCGATCGCTGCGGCGATTGCTACCGGTATCACGGCGATCGCAAACATGGCGATGTTCGCCGGCATGTTCGGCGGCGACGACGAGGACCGCCCGAATCCAATTGCGTTGATCGCAATGATGATGCTTGCCCCGATCGCAGCGTCGTTGATTCAGATGGCGCTCAGCCGTTCCCGGGAGTACGAGGCCGATCGTGTGGGTGCCGAGATTGCGGGGGACCCCCATGCCCTGGCCAGTGCGTTGGCGAAGATCGAGACGTACGCGAAACGGATACCCATGAACATTTCCCCGAGCCAGGCGTCGGCATGGATCGTCAATCCGCTCACCGGACGTGAAGTTCGGTTCGCGAATTTGTTCCTGACCCACCCGCCCACCGCCGACCGGATTGCCAAGCTCACCGGCCGAAGCGCCGTTTCGGTGACTTCATGAGTGAGGGCTTCGATCTTGGGACGCTGAGCTCGATGGAAGTGGTGCCCGAAACGGCGGCCGAGGTAGTTCTGCGTAAGAAACGAACGGCGGCACAACACGCACGGCGAGTCGCGATCTTCGTTGTCGGGATGGCCGTTGTGCTGGCGGGCGCGGCCATGCTGGTGCTTCCGGGGCCGGGCCTGCTGGTCATCATCGCCGGGTTGAGCATCCTTGCGGTCGAGTTCGCATGGGCCCGGGCGCTTCGCGACAGGGCAAAGGACCGGGCGGCTGTCGCAGCAAGCAAAGCGCGCCGCGGTTTCGCGAAGGCGACGAAACGCTGAACAGGCCGTCCGAACCGCGCCCCTGACCAAAAACGGCCGAGGCAAAGGTCCCGGGTGCGCGAGACTTGCACGTCATAGTTTCCGGGTCCGGGTGCGGGCTCGTTTCACGTGAGTGGAGTTTCGTCATGCGTATCGGAATCGTTGGAGCTACAGGCATGGTCGGTGCGGCCCTGCGATCCATTCTCGAAGAGCGAAAGTTTCCCGCGACGGAAGTGCGTTTGTTTGCATCGGCTCGCTCCGCCGGGCGTCTCATCGAGTTCATGGGCCGAGAGGTGAGCGTTGAGGACGCAGAGACTGCGGACCCCTCCGGTCTCGACATTGCGATTTTCTCAGCCGGTGCATCGACGTCGCGTGCCCTCGCTCCCAAGTTCGCTGCCGCGGGCGTCGTAGTCGTCGACAATTCGAGCGCGTGGCGGATGGACCCCGAAGTCCCGCTCGTGGTGAGCGAGGTCAACCCACACGCCATCGCGAACCGGCCCAAGGGAATCATCGCCAATCCGAACTGTACGACCATGGCGGCGATGCCCGCGCTCAAACCGCTCGACACCGAGGCAGGCCTCATCAGGCTCATTACGGCGACCTATCAGGCGGTCTCGGGTGGCGGCATCGCTGGCGTCTCGGAGCTCGAAAGTCAGATCCGCAAGGTGGCCGACGAGTCCGCGAAACTGGCCGTCCGCGGTGACGCCGTCGAGATGCCTGCTCCGGCTAAGTTCGCCGAACCGATTGCATTCAACGTGCTTCCCTATGCAGGCGCCTATGCCGAGGACACCTTCGAAGGCGACGAGGGTTGGACCGACGAAGAATTGAAGTTGCGTAACGAGAGTCGCAAGATTCTCGAACTGCCGGACCTGAAGGTGGCAGGCACCTGTGTACGAGTTCCGGTGTACACCGGGCATTCGTTGAGCATTCACGCCGAGTTTTCGCGTCCGATCTCCGTTGCCCGCGCGAAAGAACTTCTGGCGTCGGCCCCCGGGGTCGTCCTCGACGACGTCCCCACACCGCTCAAAGCTGCGGGTCAGGATCCGTGTTACGTCGGGCGTCTACGCAAAGACCCGACCGTGGATCACGGCCTCGTATTGTTCGTCTCGAACGACAACCTTCGCAAGGGTGCAGCGCTGAACGCCGTTCAGATCGCCGAGCTCGTCGCGATTGAACTGTCTGCTCGATAACCAAGCGGACAAACAACAAAATTGAACGAATTTGGCGTGGCTGGTGAATGACGGCTCAAGTCTGGTTCGAGGTGAGCCGAAGAGATTGCATGATCAATCCCGAACCTTCGATCAAGTCCCAAAACAGAGCCCACGAAAGAGCAGGCCCCAGGCGTGACTTCCTCTCGCCACTCATCGCCATCGGTGGCATCGTTTCGACGGTCGCTGCACAGCGGGTGGGTGAACCAGTCGTACGCGTCGTTTCGACGATCACCGGTCTCCTGGCGGCGACCCTTGGTACGTCGGCATATGTTGTCGGCCGCCGAGCTGATGTTGCCGAACAGGAGTTGGCGAAAGCGACAGCCCCGGAGACCGCCCGCCAGCTTCTCGACGACGAACCCAACGAATTGACCGTTATCGTCGACCTCGAACAGCAGAGGGTTTCCTCGCTGATCGACCTCAACGCGGGCACGGAACAACTCACCGAGCGCTAACGCCCACACCGTCCGTACGGACCAGCGACGTTGGTATTGGCCGCGTCCGAACGAATTCCGTGACGCGCGGCCACGTTGGAAAAATCGCGTGTGGTGGGCGAGCGGCGATGCACTAGCATGACCGTCCGCAACAACGGGAAGTAGCGCAGCTTGGCAGCGCGCCACGTTCGGGACGTGGAGGCCGCGGGTTCAAATCCCGCCTTCCCGACCAGTAGCACTGGTCGCGGGGTCATTCAACTGGTTTGAACGACCCTGAGCCGGTCGCCTGCGGTGTTCGTTCGAATCTCGATCCGACTGAAACGGGGACCGTCACACGTGGATTTTGCGACTTTTCAGCAGACCATCGAAGAGACCTACGGGGCACGCGATCGGGCGCGCGGACAGGTCGCGACGGTGGCGTGGTTATGCGAGGAAGTCGGCGAACTCGCAAAGGCGGCCCGCAAAGGCTCACGTGAGGAACAGCTGCACGAGTTGGCGACGTCGTGGCCTGGGTTGCCTCGTTGGCGAACCAGCTGGATCTCTCGATTAGCGAGGCGATTGAGCGCTACAGCGCGGGCTGCCCTCGCTGTGGCGCAAAACCCTGCGGATGTCGCTGAGTTCGCTCTAGCGAGCCGTGGCGTCGGGCGTTGCCCGATAATTCGTGCTGGCATCGCCCGTTTGTACCCGGTCCTCGTAGCGACCGCCTCCCATCACTGCATTGATTGCCTTCTGGACGCGCAGAGCATCGAGCGGCTTCACCAGCCACCCGTCTGCTCCGCTGTTGCGGGCCAGGAACACGTCGGCTTGGCGATCGAGAATCATCAATACCGGAACATGCTCGAGACGTCCCCCCGACTCCTCGTTGCGGAGGTCCATCGTCACCGCAATCGCGCCCATGCTCGCGATTTGAGAGTCGAGCACTGCAAGGTCGGGGGTCTTTGCCTTGACGCTCGCCCGAACGGCACGCCCGTTGTGCAGGTTTACGGTGGTGACCGTTCCGGGAAGGGCAGCACGAATCTCGTCGTGCACCCACTCGGCATCACTTGCGATCAGAACGTGTGGCACAGCACCACGGTAGTGCGACGAACGTCGCTCGGGCGACACTACGCCGAGCAAGACCAGAGCTAGGCCAGAGCTAGGCCAGAGCGGTTGCGACGGTGAAGGCGGTGGGGTCGTCGACCGGTTGAAAGAACGACGCCAGTTGGCGAAGCATCGCAGTGGTATGAACGTCAGAATTGCGCAAACCAATGGTGGTAATCGTTGGACTGAACTCGCGAAGCGCAGCGAGCACCTCGCGTTGGGAATGGGCAAGCTCGTTGGCGGTTTCCGCTCGACGGATCGCCGGCCGAAGGCGTTCGGGTGCGATGGTGTGGTCGGGCAGCGGCTCGAACAACGGTTGCACCCGGTTCGCCACAACACCGGCGAGGGAGATGCCGCGACGCTTCAGTTCCTCGGCGAGTTCGATCGCTTCGAGCACGGTGGCGTGTTGAGGCCCGGCGACCAGGATCCACCGGCTCTGGTCGCCCGTAAACAACGACCGAGCCTTCATCGCTCGATCGCGAAATCCAGCTTCCATCCCATCGAAGGCCTGAAAGAAGCCGACTGCATCTCCCAGAACGTCGGATCCCACAATCTGCCCGAGCGGTTTCAGTGCCAGTTGAGCTGCCGCGCCAATGAACCTGAAACCAGTCCTCGGGGAAGCCATAAGCGCACGAAACACTCGGTTATCGAGGAGTCGAATGAGCCGATCGGAGGCACTCATCAACTCAAGGCCGTTCCTCGTCGGAGGCGTGTCGACTATGACGACATCGAATGGTTCAATGGCGTTGCCAGCGTCATCTGTGGGCATATGAACAAGCTCGTACAGCTTCTCCATCGCCATGTACTCCTGCGTTCCCGAGAGCGAACGGGAGATGTTCCTGTAGAAGCTGTTCGTAAGAATGAGGTCGGCCTGTTCGGCACCTGATGCGTGGCGTCGAATCAGATCATCGAATGTCTGGGCGGTGTCGAGCATCATTGCCGAAAGCGACCCACGAATCGTGCGGGGGAGCTGTACGGGCGTCGGGTGGTTGGTCAGTGTCTCGATGCCAAGTGCGTCCGCGAGTCTCTTCGCCGGGTCGACCGTGATGACGACACTGCGTTTCCCCTCTTCGGCACATGCCAGCCCGAGAGCTGCAGCAGTCGTGGTCTTGCCCACACCGCCAGGCCCTACGCACACCAGAACTCGGGCTGCTCCACTGTTGGCTTGTTGCGCCGGCGAGGCTGGTGAGGTCATTGGAGCGCACCGGTGCGCGTGCTGTTCGCCATCTGCTTGCGCAGTGACTCCGCAAAGTCAGCGATGTCTTGTTCGCGGATCCGCTGCGTCGAAGCACGTTGGAGCGAGAACTGCGGCAGGGGAAGTCGTTGCGTCAACGACCGGATCTGCTCGTTTTGTCGAAGCACTCGCGATCGTTCGAAACCCAGCGCCTCCTCCAGTGCCGTTCGCTCGGCCCCGTCCAGCACTTCGAGATCGGCACCGTTCGTCTGAGGCACTGACGCGACGAGCGCATTCACGACGACACCGATGAGAGCGACGCCGACTCGATCCTCCAATGCATACGCCGCTTCCACCGTCTCGTTGATCGGCGTTTCCTCGGCAAGGGTGACCAGGAGAACTCCGGAACGTTCATCTGTCAACAAGGAGCGGACCTCGTCGGCCTGGCGTCGAATCGTGCCGGTTGAAACCGTATCGGCAAGGGCGCTCGGTCCCAGAAGGAAGGTGATCGCATGCCCGCTCGCCGGCGTGTCGATGATGAGCACGTCGGCCGTTTCCGCATGGAAGTACTGCTTGATTCTCCCCAACACCAGAAGATCTTTGATACCGGGGGCCGATGTTGCGATGACGTCGATTGCTCCGCTTGAACCGAGCCGTTTCGCCAACATGCCCAGATTGTGGTCGTGCAAATAGTCGAGCAGGGCGGTGTCCGGCGCAACGGAACACCCGAGAATCACGCCGCGATTGGTGGCGGGGTCCGCAGGCGCAAGCGCAACCGGGCGCGCCGTGAGCCGTTCGCAGCCGAACAGGCGGGCGAGGTCGTGCTTTCCTTCAATGTCGAGGAGCAGCACCGATTGACCCGATCGTGCGCATTGCTCGGCAAGGACTGCCGCCACCGTGGTCTTTCCGACGCCACCCTTACCGACAATGGCCACCAATCGCCGCCCGAGGACCCCGATGTCGTGTCGGCCACCGTTGTTCACACGAAACATTCTGGCCGGTTTGAACCGCAATCTCCGTTCTCGGGGAGTTGGTTCCGGCCCGACCTCACGGCGACGCGTCAAAAACCTAGGAGGGCAGGGACAACTACGATGGCGGTCCGTTCCCGGGCAGACCGCCCAGAACGACGCCTCCGTGATCATCGTGACCCCTCCGCCCTCCCATTTCTCCTCCTCGCCACTACGCCCGGTGCGGCGTAGGATTTGGTGGCTTCGCCGTGGGGTTCGTGTGTTGGCGTGCCTGCTGATGGGCGTCGCCTCCACCTCGTTGATCAATGCGTCGGCCAGTGCGGCGACGAATCGCTCCGAGTCGCCGACTGGTCTGGTCAACGTTATCGAGGTCAGCGGGTTCATTGATCCGGCGGTTCGCGATTTCATTGTGCGCTCAGTCGAAGAGGCCGTGCGCACCAGGGCACAGTTGCTGGTGATCCAGTTGAACAGCCGGGGGTCCTTGCTTTCACAGGGGGCCCTTGATGCGCTCGAAGCTCGACTGCGCGACGAAACCCGGATTCCGATTGCGGTGTGGGTGGGCGGCGGGGCCGCTCCCCGTGCCTATGGCGGTGCGGCAAGAGTTCTGGCCGCCGCCGACGTTGTTGGTTTTGCCCGCCTCGCGAAGGTAGGGAGGTCCACGCCAACCTCGGACCCGAATGATCCGCTCCTCGGACGTCCGATGAACTTCAAAGAGGCGAAGGCGGCCAAGGTCTTCACGATCGACGCTCCTGTGCTTCCTGAGTTTGTCGGCCAACTCGACGGGAGAACGATCAACGGGCGTCTGCTCGACACGGCTAAGGATGGCGTTGCGAAGGGCGGCCGTCAGGTCAAAGACCTACGCGGTGTCCGATTCGCCAAGATGAACGTTTTGGAGCGGCTCTTTCACATTGGATCCAACCAGACGGTTGCGTACTTCTTGTTCGTCATAGCTCTGGCGTTGTTCGTTTTCGAGTTTTTTACCGGCGGTATCGGTATCGCCGCAGGAGTCGGCCTTGGAGCGTTCCTCCTCGCCGTTACGGGCCTGGGAGTGCTCCCGACCCGACCGATCGGCATCGTCTTGTTGCTGGTGGCAATGTTGGGGTTTGCGATTGACATCCAGTCGGGGACGCCGAGGTTTTGGACTGGGGTGGGCACGCTTTGCTTTGTCACCGGATCGATCGTGTTGTTCGCCAACGGAATTCGGGTCCCGTGGTTTGCAATCGGATTGGTCACGATCATGGTGGTGCTCTTCATGGTTAATGGCATGCCAACGATGGTCCGCACCCGTTTTGCGACCCCGACAATCGGGCGCGAATCGATGATTGGCGAACTTGGTGTCGCAACCGGCGCGGTAAACCCCGACGGGGTGGTCACGGTGTTGGGTGCGCCGTGGCGCGCCCGGACGAATCGGGCAACTCCGATCGGGGCGGGCGCGGCGGTGCGCGTTGTTGGCATTGACGGACTTCTCCTCGAGGTGGAACCCCTTGAGGGTGCCGCAAAAGACGCTGGTCACTAGCACTTCTGTCGGTTTCACCCGTTCAGCGGGGCCCAGGCCGAGACTTCCAAAAGAGTGCCGTTCGTCACATTTCTGCTTGTTTTCTCGCGTTGGGGCTCGTAAGGTCTCCATTTGTCGAACCTCTGGGGGGAGGGAATCTATGGGATTGCTTGCAGAAGAAACCTGGCAGCTCAAGGCGGCCTGTCGGGGCCCGCAGTCAGTCATGTTCTTTCCGCCGTCACATTTCGAGCGCAAGGAAGAAAAAGAAGCGCGAGAAGCGAATGCAAAGGAGATTTGTAGTCTCTGCAGCGTGCGCCGAGATTGTCTCGAATACGCGGTGCGCATACGCGAGCCCCATGGCATCTGGGGCGGACTCAACGAACTCGAACGCCGAGTCGTTGTCGCCCTACAGGCGGGCTGAGCATTGCGGGTTTCAAGGCCCGATTTTCTCGCAATAGCGCGTCTCACGCGGCGCGGCCGCCTACGATCGATCCCCCGGATCCGAAATTATGAGCCAGCCCGTACGAGCCGTCCCTGCCATGTCCGTCACCGTTTCGGTCGCCATAACGACCCAGACGACGACCGTCGACGGTTCGTCGGTTCGCTACAGCACGGGCGGTGAGGGACCTGTCGTCCTCTTCCTTCATGGGTGGGGTCTTGGTCATAACGCCTACCGGCGAGGTCTTCGGCGGCTCGCTGCTCGCGGGTACCGAGTGGTTGCTCCTGCACTGCCGGGATTTGGCGGCACCGCCGAACTGGCTGACGATCAGCAGTCCCTGCGTGACTACGCCTCATGGACGGAACGGTTTTGTGATGCCGTGGGCATCACCGAGCGAGTCGTTGTGGTTGGCCACTCCTTCGGGGGCGGGGTGAGCACCCAATTTGGCGCGGACTTCCCCGAGTCGGTGCGGGCGATCGTGCTTTTGAACAGCGTCGGCGGAGAGTGGTTCAACGATGGCACCACCGCTCCCATGGTCGACCGGCCGTGGTGGGACTGGGCACGTCACATTCCTGCCGACGTCGCAGCCCTCGTATCGAATTTCGCTTCGACGATGCCGTCGGTTCTCGAGGACCTCGTGGCGAATGTGGTCCGGAACCCGTTCGGGGTGGCCAAGGTCGGTCGGTTAGCCCGTAGCGCCGACCTTTCCGGTGAGCTTTGCGTTCTGCGTCGCCGGCGGCTGCCCGCCCTTGTCGTCCATTCCCACGACGACGGCGTGATACCTCCATCGAGCTTTCGTTCCATGTGTGATCTGCTTGGTCAAGAGGGTCGAGTCGTAGCAGGAAACCATTCTTGGCCGATGACGCACCCAGATTTGTTCGCCGACGTTGTCGCGCAGTTCATAGAATCGATTGCCGTACCCAGTCGGCGAAGGGCAACCCAGTAGGGTTACACGCGTGACATTTCGCCATGACGTCGTCGTCGTCGGTGGGTGCGGACATGTTGGTTTGCCCCTCGCCATAGCTTTCGCCGACCGTGGCTTGACCACGCTCGTTTACGACATCAACCAGGAGTCGGTGAATTCCGTCAATGCTGCTCGGCTTCCTTTCGACGAGCCCGGGGCCCAGCCGATCCTCGATCGAGTCATTGCGAATGGACGCCTGGTGGCATCGGCCGATCCCTCAGTAGTATCCGGCGCAGAAAACGTCGTGGTGGTTATCGGCACTCCTGTCGATGAGCATCTCAATCCCGATGCCCGCGCGGTCCCCGATGCGGTGCGCGCACTTGTCCCCCATCTCCGCTCAGGTCAACTCCTGGTTCTGCGTTCCACAGTGTTTCCAGGCGTGACAGCGATTGTCGAACGGGAGCTGACCGCATCCGTTGCCGGTATCGACGTTGCGTTCTGCCCGGAGCGCATCGCTGAAGGCAAAGCGATGACCGAGCTGTTTGAACTTCCCCAGATCGTGTCCGGTCGTACCGACGACGTGCGAGCGCGCGCCGACAAATTGTTCAGCACGCTCACAAATCAGACCGTTCACCTTTCGCCTGAAGAAGCCGAGCTCGCCAAGCTTTTCACGAATACGTGGCGCTACATCAAGTTCGCGGCATCGAATCAGCTCTTCATGATGGCCAACGACTTCGGTTTGGACTTTGAACGAATTCGGTCGGCACTCGCGTTTGAATATCCCCGCGCCCAAGACATCCCGCGGGCCGGTTTTGCGGCCGGACCCTGCTTGTTCAAAGACACGATGCAGCTGGCAGCCTTCAACGACAACAAGTTCGTACTCGGCCATTCGGCCATGTTGGTGAACGAGGGCATGCCCCTCTACGTCGTGTCAAAGATGGCCGCACGGTTTCGTGACCTCGACACCAAAACGGTCGGCATACTTGGCATGGCGTTTAAGGCAGAATCCGACGATACCCGTTCGAGCCTCTCCTACAAGTTGCGTCGGATTCTTCGGTTCAAGGCCGGAGAAGTCCTCTGCGCCGACCCCTTCGTGACGACGGACCCGGCGCTTCACCCCCACGAACATGTTCTGGAACATGCCGACATCCTCGTGATCGGAGCCCCCCACGAGCGGTATCGAAACCTCGTAACCCAAAAGCCTGTCGTCGACATCTGGGGCATCACCGGCCGCGGCGTTCGGGTCTAACGCCCACCTTCACCGAGTCTTCATTATGCCCTTCACCCGACGAAACACCGATCCGGTCATGCGCGACGGCACCGACACCAACGCACCTCGCGTCTCCATAGTGGTCACCGTGTACAACGAAGGCGATTCGATCACCGAGTGTCTGGACCGTATCTTCGAGGCGGTGCGACTTCCGTGCGAGGTCCTTGTGGTGTACGACGCCGAGGACGACTCAACTGCGCCGGCCAGCGCTGCATATGCCGAACGTGACCGTCGTGTGAAACCGACGCTGAACTCCTATGGGCGAGGCCCGGCGTTTGCGATTCGATATGGCATCGATCATGCGAGCGCTCCCGTCGTGGTTGTGACTATGGCCGATGGGTGCGACGATCCGTCACAAATCGACGCGCTTACGAAATTGGTGGAGCGTGGAGTGGTGGTGGCGGCGGCGAGCAGGTACATGCGCGGAGGTCAACAAGTCGGTGGACCCTGGCTGAAGTCGACTCTTTCTCGAGTGGCGGGGCGTACGCTCGGCATTTTCGGACGGGTCGGTACGAACGATGCCACGAATTCCTTCAAGGCCTACGACGTCGACTTTGTGCGGCGTGTGGGCATTGAGTCCGACGCCGGATTCGAGGTGGGTCTTGAGCTGGTGGCGAAGGCCCGTCGGTATCGTCAGCCGGTCGCCGAACTTCCCACTATTTGGCTTGATCGAACATTTGGGGTGTCGAACTTCAAAATGGCCAAGTGGTTGCCGAAGTACTTGCGCTGGTACCGGTTCGCGTATGGCCCCAAACTCCCTCTTCCCGATTTGCCCATTCCTGCTTCCTCACCCCCCAGTCTCTCGACATAAAGGCCACAAAACATCTCATGACGACCTCATCGGCTCCCCAACGTATTCTCGTAACTGGCTCCGCCGGCTTCATCGGCGGATACCTCGTTGAGGAACTCCTCGCCAAGGGCTATCAGGTTGTCGGTGTCGACAACTACTCAAAGTATGGGAAGGTCACAAAGAGCTACGACGACAGCCCCAACTACGAGTTTTACGAGGGCGACTGCACCGACGTGGCGTTTCTCACCGAGATCGCATCCAACGTCGATCATTTCATCGCCGGCGCAGCGCTCATCGGCGGCATCTCGTATTTTCATACGTATGCATATGACCTTATCGCCACCAATGAGCGGATCATGGCCGCGTCGTGTGACGCCGCTCTCAAAGCTTTCGCCGGCGGCAAAGGCCGCCTGAAAAAGGTGACGTACATGTCCTCGTCGATGGTGTTCGAGTCGACCACTACTTGGCCGAGTGTGGAAGGTGACGAGCGCAAAGTACCACCGCCACTCTCGAGCTACGGGTTCCAGAAACTCGCCGTGGAGTACTTTGCCCACGCGGCATGGGACCAGTACAAGCTCCCGTTCACCATCGTGCGACCCTTCAACTGTGTGGGAGTCGGCGAGTCGCGGGCCGCGGGGGAGCATGAGATCCTGTCGGGCAACGTGAAGCTTGCGATGAGCCATGTTGTGCCCGACGTCGTCCAGAAGGTGCTCAAGGGCCAGAACCCGCTTCATATCCTGGGGGACGGCAGCCAGGTTCGCCACTACACCTACGGTTCTGATCTCGCCCGGGGAATCGTGTTGGCGATGGAACACCGCGACGCGCTAAACGAAGACTTCAACCTCTCAACGGCGGAGTCAACGACGGTGCTGGCACTTGCCGAGATGATTTGGAGCAAGATCAACCCCGGGCAGCCGTTTGCCTACGTGAGCGACGAGGCGTTCGAGTACGACGTACAGAAGCGAGTCCCGTCGACGGAGAAGGCCACGCGCGTTCTCGGATTCGAAGCGACGACGACGCTTTCGGACATGCTCGACATCGTGATCCCGTGGATTCGTCAAGCGATTGCTGACGGCAACATCTAGGTCGACCGCCCTCTCGTTCCAGGATCACCCGGCGCTTCGCGTAACATTCGCGGCCCGGCAATGCGGTAGTCCCCGCGTCGGCGGGTACGTCCCGTTGCGTCCATGTACGCAAGGAGGGGGAGCACGTGTTTGCGTGATGCACCCACCGCGTCGCGGACTTCGGCGACGGTCACTCCCTCGTTTATCGTTGCGTCGAGGAGTCCACGGATGATCTTCGTGGCGTAATCGATGGCCGCAGGTGCAAAATACATGCCGTCGGACTCCACGACTCGGCCTTTGCGGATCAACTCGCGAAGTTCAGCGCGGTCGACTCCCGAAGCGTCGGGCGGGGCAAACATTGCGTCTTCCAGTGCGCGCACGTATGGGTGGTTCGCAAGTGGGTCGGGCGCGCTGCGTAGGACAGCGTGTGTACCGTCGAGTTGGACTGAGTCCTCACCGGCGACAGCACCGTCGGCGACGAGCGCGTCGAGGACGCCACGATCGGTCTCGTTCAGCGCAGCAATATCGAGTCCTCGTGGGCCAGCCTCGGAGACAGCGCTCCACAGGTGCGCTTTGCGGGCAGCGAGCGCTTCGTCAGTGATCGCCCATTTGCCCGCAACAACCGGACCATCCCACGACACACCGGCCAGTCGTTCAAATTCCTCAAGTCCGACAATAATACGTTCACGTACTACCCGCTTTGGGTCGCTGTCGGGGGCCGCCTTGCTGGCTGGCTTGCGTGGATCGACATCAAGAATTGTGCCTCCGCCTACGGTTTCCTCTCGGCCGTTGTCGCGCAGAATGAATCGATCACCTGGAAGAAGCGGGAGCTTCACAGGCAGATGGATCCGGACGGCGCCGGTCACCCCCGGTTCGAGCGCTGTCGCGCCAAGAATGCGCACCTTTACGGGATGCTCCCCGGAGCCGATGTAGGCCACATATGCACCGCGGCGAGACACCGAATGACCGAGCGAGTCGAGAACCGTCAAACTGGCATCGAATCGCGAACACTGGTGCCATCGAGCGTGGTGAACCACGGAGTCACCGCGCACGATCTCCTCATGGGCGAGGCCGGTGAGGTTGATGGCGACGCGGTGTCCTGGGCCGATGGACTTCACCGACTTCCCGTGGGATTGCAAGGCGCGAATCCGGACGGCAACGAGTTCGGAAGTAATGCTATGTGTACGTAGGACATCCACGTGTTCTTCGACGGCCATTGACCCGCCAGTGAGAGTACCGGTAACGATGGTGCCCGCCCCCTTTGCGGCGAAGACCCGATCAACCCATAGCCGAGGTCGGCCGCGGTCAACGGCCGTCGGTGTGTTCGCAAGCAGCGCGTCGAGCGCCGACTTCAAATCCTCTACTCCTCTCCCCGTTGGCGCATCGACGCCGATCACTGGGGCCCCGTCGAGGAACGTGCCGACCACGTGGTCAGCAACATCGAGGCGCGCAAGCTCCTCCCATTCCTCGTCGACGAGCCCAACTTTGGTGAGTGCGACAATGCCGTTGCGGATCCCGAGCAGCTGCAGAATTCGCAGGTGTTCCTCAGATTGCGGCTTCCAACCTTCTGTTGCCGCCACGACGAAGAGGCAGGCATCAACGCCGCCGACACCGGCGAGCATGTTCTTGAGAAACCGGACGTGACCGGGGACGTCGATGAAGCTGATCTCCGCCCCGCTCGGCAGGGTGGCATGCGCAAAGCCGAGATCAATCGTAAGTCCACGTGACTTCTCCTCGGCCCAGCGATCAGGGTCGGTGCCGGTCAGTGTGAGGACGAGAGTCGATTTTCCGTGGTCAACGTGTCCGGCGGTCGCTACGACGTGCACTACTCATCGCCTCGGTCGTCGTCGGGCAGCTCAGCGGTCCGGGATTGGTTGCTCCCTGCTTTATCTGTTGTCGACGAGCGAATGGCCTCGACGAGGAGCGTGTCGTCGGCGGGGTCGACCGTGCGGAGATCAAGGATGGTCGTCCCATCAGCAGTCCGTGCAATAACGGGTGTCGCGAAGGAGCGCAACGATCGCTGCCGCGAGCCGCGAAGCACCACACCGTAGGAATCGACCGTAACCTCCGGGAGCGTGCCCCCTCCCGGCACTGCCTGGCACGATGCTGCCGCGCACCACGGTTCGCCGACCGCTGCAACAATCGCTGTTGCCCGCTTCGCCAGCGACTCAACCGGAGTTGTAGCCATCTTCCAGAAAGGCAGCGAATCGAGGTCGCGACGCTCATAGGCAAGCAAGGTGTCTTGAAGCGCGCTTATGACCAGTGAACCCGGGCGGAGGGCGCGGGCCAGCGGATGCTTCGCACACATATCAACAAGTTCCTTGGAACCAACGATGGCGCCTCCCTGTGGGCCGCCGAGCAGCTTGTCGCATGAGAACACAACGAGGTCGGCGCCCTGCTCCAGGGTTTGTCGAACCGCTGGCTCACCGCTCAACCAGGGAAGCAAGGGCGTTGCTCCGCTCGGCGAGGCTAGCCACGGCGTGCGAGCGTCGAGGAGACCCGAACCGATGTCGGCCACGGTTGTAGGCCCGAGGAGCGCAAGCTCATCAACGGCCACCTCTTCCGTGAAGCCGGTGATCCGGTAGTTCGACGTGTGTACCTTGAGAACCAGGCCGACGTTGTTGGCCGGGTCGGCAACGGCGACCTCGTAGTCGCGCCGACGTGTCCGATTGGTCGTGCCCACTTCCACGAGCGTCGCCCCGGACTGTTCCAAGACCTCCGGGATACGGAACCCGCCGCCGATTTCGACCAACTCTCCACGACTCACCACGACCCCTCGTCCTTTGGCGAGAGCGGCGAGGATCAGGACCAGTGCGGCCGCGCAATTGTTCACGATGAGAGCAGATTGGGCACCGCAGAGCCGGGCGAGGAGCGGTTCGATCCGCTCGCGACGCGATCCACGAGCGCCCGTTTCCAAGTTGAATTCGACGTTGGAATACCGGATCGGCGGCGCCGTTGTCGACGTAAGACGGGGGGCCAGGGGGGAGCGACCGAGGTTGGTGTGCAACAGAACGCCGGTGGCATTGACGACGCCTCGCAGCAGCGCGTCCGCATGCCGAAGGGCAACCGCGCAGGCCGCTTCTCGGGGGTGTTCGGGGTCGTTTCGAATCCCCTCGCGAGCGGACTCGACGAGCGTGGCGTGCCCGAGCAACGAAAAGCGGGCGTCGTCGGCGAGGGTTCGAGCAAGCCGGTCTACCGAAGGAGGCCTCATCACCGACGACCCTACCGCTTCGGTCGGGCACCATTGACCTGCGCCTCAGGACTCCATCGTAGCGAACGGGCCGAGCGTCAGGTTCGCCACCAGACGGTCACGATCGACGTTTCGGTCCCCTCGAAGTCGGTGGTCAGCGCCTGTGCGATCTCGCCGTCGCGATCGGCGGAGAGGCAGAGCCGCTGGCGAACGAAGGCCACAAATTCCGCGGCGTCCAGTTGTTGTTTGCGGGGAGGACGAGTTGATCGCTCGACGCACGGCACCCAACCGGCCGCCCGCACCACCTCCACGAACAAGTCCGCCGATGGTTCTGATGGACGTTCAAGACCCCAGAACCGTTTCCAGAGTGTGTTGTACGGCGACGTCGGATGAGCGTCGGGCAACTCGACGACGACACCGCGGCGAGCGTGGGAGCTCAGTGCCGCGACGAACTCGTCAATCATTGCGACGTTGTACACAACGTGATGGCAGACAACAACGTCCGCAACGGGCGTGTCGTCGGCCGCACCGGGCCACAGTCCGAGCACGGTACGCGACGGTATCGACCGTGCGGCAGCAGCTTGGACGAACTGGTCGAGCATGGCCTGCTGTTCATCGACCCCGATTGCCTCGGTTATCAACCCTGCGCCAAGAGCCAAACTCGACCGCCCGCCGCCGCATCCGACATCGAGGACCGATCCACCCGAACCGAGGAGCAATGCCGCAGCGGCCATAGAGGGCGTGTCGATCGAGTCGTCGGCATTGGAGCGGAACATCTTGGGCGGGTGAACCCACGGATTCGCCGGAGCCTGGTCGAGAATGCTCGGCGGAATTGCCCACTGCTCCAACGCTTCTCGCCATCGGCGTCCTGGTTCACGCATGGGGAGAAGCATGACAGGCCCGACGGGGCGGAGAAACCCTGCGAGTCGATTCGTTCGGGGGACGTCGCTCCCGAACGGCGACGGAGCTATTGGTCGGACTGGTGTCCGACGCGTCGCCGATCCGCCTGGCCGGTGAACCGCAGAGTGTCGCCCGTGTCTGCGAGACTTATGCGGTGCTACGGGCGATTTTTCGATTCGTACGGCGGTTGTTCAAGACCTCTGTACTGGTGGTGATCGGCTTTACGGTCGTGCCCCTCGCCATGGTGACGATCGCCTTGGGCATTGTGTTGTTTGCGCCCGTCCCCATCACCGTGCCGGCGAGGAAGGCGTTGCCGCAGATACAACCCAGCCGCGTCTACGACGCCAACGGCGACCTTCTCACGGTCTTTCGCAAAGTCGATTCCAACATCGCAGTCAGCGGCAACGACATACCGCTCATCTTGAAGCGGGCCGTGATTGCTGCCGAGGATCGGCGCTTCTACACCCACAACGGCGTCGACGCTGTTGGTCTAATTCGTGCGCTCCGTCGTGATCTCAAGACCGGCGAGGCGGAACAGGGTGCCTCGACCATCACGCAGCAGCTGGTGAACAACGTCTACTACCCCGAGGACGATCCGGTCGATCCCGCGACTGCCGATACCCCATTGAAACAAAATATTCGGCGTGGATGGCGAAAGCTTCGTGTGGCGGTCATTGCGAACCGTCTCGACCGGACGATGTCGAAAGAACAGATCCTTGAGGAGTATCTCTCCAACATCTTTTTGGGGAATGGCTCCTACGGAGTTGGCGCCGCGGCGCGGTTCTATTTCCGCAAGAACCTCAAAGACCTCACCACCTCCGAGGCGGCAACGATTGCCGGCATCATCCCGGCACCGTCGAAGTATGAACCCCGTCGAAACCGGGCGAACGCTGAATTCAAGCGTCGCACGACCCTTGCGCAGATGCGGCGAGAGAAATTCATTACCCCGGACGAGTACAACGAGGCCTTAGCTCGCGAACTGTGGGTTGATCCAGGCGACGGCACGCGTCCTCCAGTCGCGAAGCCAGTCACCATCGTGTACGGACGTGCCACGGTGCAAAAGGCGTACCCATATTTCGTGGACTACGTCGAGCGGTATCTGGTCACAAAGTATGGCGAAGAGCTTGTGTACGGAGGTGGCCTGACCATCCGAACGACGCTTGATCCGCGGATGCAGGTTGCTGCGGAGAAGACCGCGGCGAGTGCGCTCAAGGGAACCAACGAATCGCTTGAGATGTCGATCGTGTCGGTTGAGCCGATTACCGGTTTCGTCAAAGCACTCGTCGGCGGGCGTGACTTTGATCGTGATCAGGTGAACCTCGGACTGGGGAAGTGTCCGACGCGTGAGTCGATCAAAAAGGTACTCCGTGGGCGCTCCCCGAAGCTATGGCCGAAATGTGACACGAGCCTCGATGGTGGCGGTTCCGGTCGATCGCCGGGCTCGTCGATCAAACCAATCGTGTTGGCCGCTGCTTTTGAGCAGAACTATCCACCGACGCTCGTCATCGCCGGCAGCCCCTATCGCGACCCGCGTTGCGCCAAACGCGAGAAGTGCACCACCATCCGCAACTACGAAGGTGCCGCCTACGGGCCGGTGAACCTTCGGACCGCCACCATCAAGTCAGTGAACACAGCGTATGCGCGCTTAGGGTACGAAGTGGTTACGCTCCCGAAGGTTGCAGCGATGGCCCAAAAGCTGGGGATCACAACTGCGTGGTTCGACCCGGGAGCCCACGGCCCGAGCTATTCCCTTGGTGGAATAGATGTGTCGCCGCTGGAGATGGCGTCGGCGTATTCGATCTTTGCAGGACGCGGACGCGGAGCGCCGACCACGCCAATCCTCACCGTGACCGACTCCACCGGCAATGTTCTCGAAGACAACCTGTTGCGGGTTCCGAAGCAGGTCATTACCGAACGCGTCGCCGACAACGTGACCAATGTGTTGGCGGCCGTCGTTGAAGAAGGCACCGGAAAACGCGCTGCCCTCAGCGATCGGTCCGTGGCTGGCAAGACCGGTACGTCACAGGGTTACCGCGACGCCTGGTTCGTGGGGTACACGCCGACGTTGTCAACAGCAGTGTGGTTGGGTTACAAGGACCGCCCTCGAAAAATTGTGCTGCGAGCATGGGGCAACGTTGCGGGCGGAACGCTTCCTGCGAAAACCTGGGGCCGCTATATGAAGTTGGCGATGGAAGGAGTTCCGGTCTCGGAATTCGGCCAACCGGCTCCGATCGTGCGTCCGAAAAAGCTGTCGTTGAAAGAAGAAACGAAGTTCCGGGAACGCAGAGAGATCGACCCGGGCACAAAGCGCTCTCCGATCGAGACGCCCATCACGCGTTTTGTTGAAAGCCTCGCCAGTCCACCGGTTGTTGATCCTGCTCCGCTTCCTGACCCGGCGGTCGCCCCGACCGTGCCGACGGGCGTCGTGGTGCCGCTCGTGACCGTACCGTCGCCCGCGGTCACGATCGCCGCCGTCGCAGGTGTCGCACCGATCGCGCCGGAATAGGTGCGGAGGTTACCCGATGGTGGTCGTCGTACCGTCGCCCGCGCCTGTACCGGCGCCGCTCGCTTCGGCATCGGCCGAGTTGCCGCGCGGTGTGCCGGCGCCTGTGACCTGACCGGCTCCGCTCGTCTCGGTCGGCGGGCATCTGAGCACAGTTTCGCAGGTCGCTCGGATGGGTGGTGCAAACCAGACGCCGTCGGACGCGAATCCATACGGTTCATACGCCCGTGACGCAATGCCCAAAACGAGACCCCGGTCGGAGAGTAACGGAGCGCCTCGGAAGTGGGCGCCGAGCGCGGCGGTGTGCTGAACACCATTCGACGAGACGTCCGCGATAAATCCCTGCGTTATCGCGCCACCGGCGGTACCGAATCCCGACACAGCAAAAATCTGCTGACCGAGGCGTACGTCGGAGCTGATGCCCCAGTCCAGTCGTGGCATCGTTGGGCGTTTCACAATCAGGAGCGCAAGGTCGCGTGATTCCTGCCAGGTCCACAGCTCGGCGTCAATAGACTCGCTGCCCTTGCGGAGGGTGATGCCGGGCCCTGGACGCGCCGTCGCCGCCCGCACCACGTTGAATGAGGTGATCAGGAACGAGCGGTCGCTGTCGGATGCCACCACGAACGCCGTGCCGACCGATGCAGCACCGTCGACGTCAAGGGTCGCTACCTGCCACACGGACTTCTCGGTCCTGGTCAGGAGATCACGCAGGGTGTCGCCCGTGGCGGCGATTTTTCGAATTGGTTCGATCTCGTCTTGAATCCGACGCCGTGCGTTCTTGCCCTCGGCTTGGACGGTGGCGACGGCATCCTCAGCGCGCTTATCAAATGTTTGCACGAGTGCGTCGGACTGGTCTCGGCGAAACTGATAATTCATGTAGAGCGCAGTGCCCGCGGTTGCTGCTCCGACACCGGTTGCGAGCATCAGCAACGAGATCCCAAGTATCGATTTTGGAAGGATTCTGCCTCGCCAGCGTGGAGCGCGTCGAGATCGGGGAACCCTCGCTCGTTTCGTTCTTGTTGACGCCTTCGTTCTTGTTGACCCCTTCGCACTTGGCGGGCGTGCCTTCGCCGCCGCCGGTACCTTGGTCGTCTGCTGAATCGGTTGACGTGTCGCCCCCGTCGCCTCGCGTCCGACGCCGAGTGGCGAAGCGGGTGTCGACTCGGCCGAAGTCGGGGCCGGCGCTTCGCCCGGCGTCAGGTCGGCATCGGACACCTCGCTCGTGGCTTCGGCGAGCCAGTCGGTTTCCTCAGGGTTCAGCCAGTTGTCATCGGCCTTCGTGCTCGGCGAATCGGCCATGCGAACACGGTAACCCAGTCGCTGACCGACGAGGGTGAATGCAGATCCCCTACGCTGGCGAAAATGACCCCTTCGGACCTCGTTCCCGCCCGAGACGCTGCGACGGTAGTGATCGTACGAAACGCACCACACGACCTCGAAGTGCTGCTGATGAAGCGAACCTCGCGGGCATCATTTGTGGCTGGAGCCCATGTTTTTCCTGGAGGCGCGGTGGACGCCGAAGATGCGGCCCACCCGCTTCCGGTGGGGTCCGGGCGTCCGCTCCACCCTGACGGTCACCAGTTCTTGGTGGCCGCCGTCCGTGAATGTTTCGAAGAAGCTGGGCTGCTCTACGCCCACTACCGCGACGGAGCACCAACGTCCGACGATCAGAGAACTCGGTGGCGAGCCGAGTTGGCCCGCGGAGATCGGATGTTTCACCAGCTGATTGCCGATGAGGGGCTGGTCCTCGACGTCGGCCCCCTCCGGTACCTCTCGCGTTGGGTGACACCGGTGGGCTCGCCAAAGCGTTTTGATGCCCGGTTCTTTCTCGCTCCGGAGCTTCCCGGTCAGGTGGCCACTCCGGACCGCAACGAAATTACGGAGAGTGGCTGGTTTTCGCCCTCTGAGGCCCTTCGCCGGGCGGATCGCGGCGAAATGCTGCTTATTCTTCCGACCCGGATGACCTTGCAAGCGTTGGCCACGGCTTCCTCGATCGGTGAGCTCTTTTCCAGACACCTAGCTCCCTTGCGATAATTCGGACGTATGCAAGGGTCAAGCCGACCGTGTCGGACGCCGATGTCCAAGCTCGTGGAAGCGAGTACCTTGACCGACCCTGGGAATAGCGCCCAGCATGTTGGCGAAACGGTCGGCGCAACGAGTCCTCTCGCGCCGCCGCAGGGCTTGGGCGAGGCTGCGGTCGTTGATTGGCTCCGGGCACTTTCTCGGTCACGATCGGTGGGAACTGCCGCGGCGGTCGGGCGAGAACCCCTTCGCCCTGATCGTGATCTCGAACGTCTCTCCGGCGCAGTGGAACACACGGCGATGAGCTCAGAATCGAGCGAATGGGCGCTTCTGCCCGTCGGGGGGACAACCGTCGACGTGCCAGAACCTCTTCTCACCGAGCGTTCGGGTCCGGTGGATTTCGCGCTCGCTGCGTTCGAGGAACTTCCGGCCGATTCGGTTTTTGCACTCCCCGAACTCCCGCCTGATCAGCCCAAACTCGATCTCGGTTTGTTTTCGGTTCCCGACCTCGGTGCATCGAGTACGCCGTTGCCGAATTTCTCGAGCGACATATCGGCCGAGTTCTTGCTTCCCGCGATCTCCGCTGACTCGGGCCTGACGAATTCGCTCGGGCAATCACCTACGACGACGATTTCGGTGTTGGCGGCACCCCCCGGTGTTGACGTCCTGGCGGGCGATCTCACGCCCTCGGTAACAGCATTACTTCGCGAGCATCTTGGTGCATCGGTTGGTGCATCGGTTGGTGCATCGGCGCGTGCGCACGTTCCCAGCACCGAGGCCGTGGAACCGACCACGATCCCCCAAGTTGCGCCATCCGTCGTGGCGAGCGCCGCGCCTCCGGCGCTCAACCTTGAAGGGCTCCAACCGCTGACGTTGCAGCCACTGGTCCCCACAACCGCACTGCGCACGCAAACGCCACCCCCCGCTGAAGAACCCACCGTGACACCCACCGTCACCGCCTTGCCCGGTTCTGGAGCAGTGATCGTTGCGGCCAGAAACCTGTCGAAACGCCATGCAATCGGTTCGCAGTGGATCGACGTTCTTACGGACGTCACGCTTGATCTGCGGGCCGGTGAGTTCGTGGTCTTGACGGGAATGTCCGGATCCGGCAAGACAACGCTGCTGTCGTGTCTGGCCGGGATCGAATCGTTTGATCGCGGTGAGTTGCTCTTTGAAGGACACGCACTTTCCGATCTGACCGAATCTGACCGAGCACGCCATCGAGCAGCGGCGATGGGGATCGTGTTCCAGTCCTTTCATCTCGTGTCGATTCTCACTGCGGTCGAGAATGTCGAGCTTCCTCTCCTTGTCGCCGGATGGTCCCCCAACGACGCTCGGGAGGAGGCCGAAGCGGCGCTGAACTTGGTTGGTCTGTCGCGTCGGGGGCAACACCTTCCCGATCAGTTGTCAGGTGGCGAACAACAGCGAGTAGCCATCGCTCGAGCACTTGTCGGTGAACCTCGGATTGTGTTCGCCGATGAGCCGACCGGAAACCTCGATGAATCGTCGGCGAAGAAGATCGCCCACTTGTTTCACGAACTGCACGCCGATGGCCTGACCCTCGTCATTGCCACACACGACGAGCGACTCCTCGCCCTTGCCACGACCGTTGTCGAGGTGAACGACGGACGGGCAAACGCTCGTCGCGGTCCTCGAACGATCGTATGACTACCGATATCGCTTCCGTGGACGACGACAGCGATCTTCAGCGAAAGACTGCACCGGGGTCAGCTGCGCTCGACGGGGATGACCACGAAAAGCGCTCCGGTCGCACCCGAATCAGGCCACCGAAGGCAGAGAAGCCACCGAAGGCAGAGAAGGTCCGGGGGCTCCGAAGGAACGAACCGTCCGTGGATGCAAACGCTGATCCGGCGTCTCATGGTCTCGCATCGGTGCTTCTCCCCAGCGGGGATTGGTTCTCGACGATGCTGCGCGCCTTTCTCACGCTCTACGTCATTGCGCTGCTCTGCCTAACGGTTTGGCTACGAACGAAAACCGAAAACGGGCGCCTTTGGATCCTCGCTGCGCTGTCACTGCCTTCGATGTACCAATTGGCAATGCGACCGCTGAATCGACGGCTCGCACTTCGCGGCATTCTTCGGCGGCCGACCACGCTCGCCACCTTTGGCGCAGTTGCGCTTTCCGCTTTGGGCTTGGCGGCGTCGGTCACGATTGCTGACTCCGTCGTCCAAAGTCGAGGCTCACTTGTCCGGCGCCATCTCGGTCCCCTGGATGTGTTGGTCGTGTCGTCTTCGGAACAGGATCGGCTGCGAGTGCTTGCGTCGGTGGAGCGCCAGCAAGCGGCTCTTCTCGAGACTGGCGGCGGGCTCACCAGGACTGGGTTGTCATCGGTCGTCGAATCGACGGACGGTCGAATTCTTTTCACATCAACGCGTGTGGTTGCCTCGTCGGAATTTGTGAAGTCGGTGAGCGGCGTCGACGCCCTTGAGTTCTCCCTCGAAGAAGCGCAATCGTTCGGGAACGAACCAGCCGCTACGGGTCTTGTCGGCTTGAGTTCGTTGGTTGGTGAACGGGCCTATATCGGCGCCGATTTGGCTGTCGATCTCCGGGTGTCGTCGGGATCGAAGGTGACCGTCACCGTCGGCCCGGAGACGCGTGCGTTTGTCGTCGATCGAGTTCTTCCGCGGCGCGGGCTGGCGGCGCTCGCCGTCGACGCGAGGCCCCGATCGCGCGTCCTGTTCGTACCTCGCGGCTCAACATCATCAATGGCCAAAGATGTGCCCGGTCTTGTCCGGCGCTTTGTGGGCTACTCGGCGCTGGGACCAGGAGCCTCGACCTGGCGAAAGTCTCGCGGGCTTGCCGATATTTTGGCACAGGCGATCGACCAGGGTGACGCTGAGCCAGCGTCCGACATTTCGTCGGAGACACCTGTCACTGTGGCGCCCGAACGGATCGACGCAACGTCGATTCCAGTGAAGGCTGATCTGACAGATTTCGAGAGGGTTGGCGCGTCGGCGTTTGCCCCGATCTCCTCCGCCCTGTGTGCCATAGCCGGTATCGGCGCGGCTGCCTCATTGGTCCTCGCCCTCGTCTTGGCCATTGATCGGCGGCGCCGTGAGATTCTGGCGTATCGTTCGATAGGTATCAGTCGCGGCGACACCCTAGGTGTGCTTACGGTTGAGTTGTGGCTCATCTCGCTGCTTGCTATAGCGGTCGGGTCGGTGGCGGGATGGGTCGTCGCATGGATTGCATTGCGAAGCTCCTCGGTTTCAAGCTCGACGTGGAGCCCAGCTGAGGCGATTGCCTTTCCGATTCGAATTGCTGCCCTTTCGACCTCGGTGGCGAGCGCCGGGTGCGTCGCCATGGCCACCATCGTGTTGGTGGGTTCCGGCCAGATCCGTGCGGGGTTACGTCGAGGTTCGGCGTTGCCTACGCCCAGCGATCGCGGGGCAGCGGGCTCTGTCGATCCGGTATCGAACGAAGCGATCACCCACCGGTCTTCATCCCGGGCGAAATCGACGTCGAGATTTGTTCTTCGGTCCCTCGGCCTCGGTATCGCCGCCGTTGTGGTGGTTCGCGGTGCGATGCGCGGTAGGGGCACGTACCTCGTTCTCGGTTCGATCGTCTGTGCGACGCTGGTAGAACCGCTTCTTCGACGGCGTCTCCCGAAACTCGGGCGGCGTATTCGCTCAATCCTTGTCGCGTTGACGATTGCGGTCACCTTGGTGGCTATGTTCGCCATGGAGCGCGGCCAAATTTCGTCAGGAGTCTTCGGGCTCTATTGCGTTCTGCTCCTGACCGGTGGCTGTTGGATGGTTGGCTGGTTCGAAGATGGGACTGTGCGTCTCCCGGCCCCCCTTCGAGCAGCCGCCGCCGTTATCAAACGCTCCACGCTTGCTCTCGTTCGACCCGTCGGCGAAGCCATTCAAAACACGGTACGAAGCAGCGTCGCCGGCTTCCAACGCGACAACGATGTGGAAAGTGCACAGCTTCGCGTGGCAAAAGACGCTTCGCTTGAGGCAACGCTCATGAAAGCGCAGCGGGATCGTCGGCCGACGCAGAACGCGATATTACGTATACTTAGTTCTTTCGGAGTATTTTCTACTGTGGTTGCGACACTTTTGTCGTCGTCCGTTAATCATGCAATCAAGACGGACGCACAACACTCCCGAGGCCGTTTCCAGGCGGTCATGCATGCTGAGAAGGTGTCGGTGACCTCGGGAATTCAGAATCGGTCCGAGGTCAGCGAACTCTCGATTGTCCATTCACGTTACGGAACAGTCGCCCGCCCAAATGCAAGTGCTCTTCGCGTGGTGGTCGCGGCCCCCGACGAGGCATACTCGGCTGTCGACGGTGTTGCCCGACTCGCCGCTCGCTCAGCGAAGGTCGCATCTGATCGCGAAGCATTTGTAATGCTCTTCGACGATCCAACCGCAGCGATCGTCACACAAGGTTCCCTCGGCGGCATGAAGCCATCGGAAGCGATCGGACAACAGGTGTTCGTCGCGGACGAAGAATCGGGTCGCTCCGTCACGATGACCATTGTCGGGGTGAGCTATTCAGGGGCGGGCCTTGGTGATGTCATCGTGGGGCCCGATTCGTTCGCCCGACTCCGCGCTGATCGTCCACCGGACATATCGGAGTTGATCTCGTTTGCGGGCGGGGTGAACCCCGAAGGCGCAATTCTTGACTTGCGAACCCAGATCGGCGTCGACATTGACTCTTTCGAAGGGGTGGCCACCGAGGCGTTGCGGCCTCAACGGACGGTGGCTGCGCTGCTCGGCCAACTTGGGAAAGTCATGTTGCTCGGGAGTCTTCTTACTGCATTCGTCATTGTCCGCTCGGCGTTGGAAGATCGACGCCGCGATCTCGCGAGCCTTCGAACGTTCGGTGCCGTCGACCGGGTCCTGCGCCGAGTAATCACTACGGAGTACCGACATGCCATGTTCACCGGTGCCGTCGTTGGCGCCTTGGCCGCTGTGCCCGCAAGCTGGTATCTGCTCAATTCAACAACCCCGTTGCTTGCAGTGGCTGTGCCGATTGTCCGTTTGATCGCAACTGCGGTGCTGCTGACCATCGTGGCGAACCTTGTCCTCGTGGTGCTTGCAACTCGGGCGCTGCACGGTTCGCCCGCAACAATTCTGCAGCGCAACGCAACGGGTAGTCTTTAGACGTCGCCGCGTTCGATCGCGGCGTCCATTGCCGAAAGTAAGCGTGCAGAGCATCCTGTCATGTCAATGGGGGGAGCGACGACGTTGACGATCTGGTCTGCGAGCGCATCGAATGCCCTGCCGACGACCGAATCCGGTGCCGCAATGGCAACAGGCTGGCCGGAGTCACCGCCCTGTGACACGGCCGGGGCCAGTGGAAGTTCGGCGAGAAGCGGCGCGCCGATGTCTTCCGAAAGACGGCGACCACCCCCTTCCCCGAAGAGTCGATGACGCACGCCCGAGGGGTCCTCGAAGTACGACATGTTTTCGATGACGCCGGCCACTCGCAGATAGCTCCGCCGAGCCATATCAGCAATCCGGACGGCCACCTTTTGCGCAGCCAGTGCCGGGGTCGTGACTATCAAGAAGTCGGCGCGTGGCAAAAGGCGCCCCAGGGCCATCTGAACGTCACCCGTGCCCGGTGGCATGTCGATCAGGAGATAGTCCATCTCGCCCCAGCGAACTTTAGTGAGGAACTCTTCGACTGCTTTGGCGAGCATCAATCCTCGCCACATGATTGCGGTGTCTTCGTCGTCCACGAGCAGACCCATGGAAACGACCTTGAGCGTGCCGGTGCCGATGGCTCGCACGGACGGTTCGATCTTCCCCTCCGAGCCCTCAAGGCGGCCTTCCATGCCAAGCATGCGCGGTACGGAGAATCCCCAAATGTCGGCGTCGAGAACGCCCACCACAAATCCCCGCGCGGCGAGAGCAGCGGCCAAGTTGCAGGTCAC
>JANOYY010000190.1:0-99366 GCA_031429095.1 Acidimicrobiia bacterium
ATGCCTATCGGGCCTCCCAGCGTCACGCTTACACTCGAACTCAACCGGCACCAAAGTGACTCCGACGTCAGCGAACAACAACCCCATTCTCATCCCACCAGACGCCAAACCGCCATTGACGCTTACACAAAAATTCGGACACTCCCGTTCGTCCTGGCCGACCTGGTGCTCCGCCCGACCCTGGAAACGCGCCTGGTGGAGGGTCGCTCGGCGCTTAGCTCTCATCCGTGGCGTGAATGATTGAATTCGCTAGCGGGCGGTGGAATGGCGCGGTTAGCCTCGGTTAGTTAGCGTGAGCGAAATGATGATCGGGAGTACAGGGAGTGGCAACGTTGGGGGAGCAATCGTCCTCCTGTTCGTCTTCGGTTGGCTTTTTTCCGCTGTCAACAACCGACTGAACCATCGACGAACGTACAAGAGTTTTTTGGATCAGCGGCGAGCCGCTGGCGAAGCGGCCTCTTTCCGAAACAACGAAAAATGCAACCCGACAACTGGTCATGTTTGGAGGACGGAGACGCAACAACGTTTGACTATTCATGACTATGACGGCCCAGGGACATATCATGAGACAACCTGCACTCGATGTGGATCCAAGATGAATTGGTAGTAGCGCTCTCCCCGGATGCGCTTTTTTGAACGCAGCGTTTCCAGTTGCAGGCCCTTTCGCTCCCCGTCCCAATCTCGGTTGGAGCCCGCAAACGAAATCGATAGAGCAGGAGGTAAAGAAAATGCCAGGAGGCGGTCCGTCTAACCTTCCAACCCCTTTGGGTCCCCTCCGGATTCCAAATCCTTCGAGTCCGACCTACGAAGCAGACTTGGTGACATTCCTCGGCGAGCAGTTTCGACGTGACCTTATCGCTGATCCTGGTCGTTTCGGGCCGGGTCCAATAGGCGCAACGCCCATTTCTACACAGCCGACCGCAGCGCCCCATTTGAGCACCACAGTTCCTCCCTCGTCGGTGCCCCCAAAGCCCAGGATCGAAACTCCGGCCGTTCACACAGTCGGCCCGATCCGTCAGTCTACGATTCCTCAATCGAATGGTTGGGCTGTCGGAATCGTTGCTTCACTTGTTGTTGTTGCCGGAATTGGGATTACGGCATGGCTCAACTCGCAGAGCAAGCATGAGAATGAGCCTCTTTCAAACGCTACTCACATGCTTTCGACCCGGTTCTCGAGTTTCAGACAGGATGGCCCGCCGGCCAAATTGCGACCGTTCTATCCGCCGAGATTGAACAGCTCATGCGGAACTGCCTTCACCGGAGGAACCGGGTCCGATGGGTACTCGTGGACCGGAGTCGTTGACGGCCCTGCAAGCTCGTGTTCGATGCTTGAGCAGTATCGTAAATATGTTGACGACTCAATGCCGATTGCTGCTGACACGAAACTCGTGCGCCGGTGGCACAACGCGTTCGGAGCGACCATCTCGGGTCTCAAAACGTTCAAGGGAGCTGTCGTGGTTGTGCTCGTCGATTCCGAAGTCCGCGCGATCGACATTCCGAGCGGGAGAAATCTATGGAGTCGCTCGTGCGGGCCGGGCGATCGAGCCTTGTTTGACGACAACTCTTACGAGACGACCAACCTGGATCATGTGGTATCAAGGTGCTATCGCTCCGGTGATCGGTGGTCGCAGGATCCGCGAACAGGCTCCCCTACCTAACGCTCGATTGGTTTGGAGTTCTCACGGGTTGCCCGGCCTTAGCTCGGATGTCCGCTTCGAGAGATCGGTCAACGAGTCGCTGGTCGGAGTTTGCCTTAGATGCGTCGGGTTGCAATGTGCGCAGCTTTCGGCCTTGATTCAAACTCATGACCTCCCAAAATGCGGACGCCGCAGCTCAGGGCTCAACGTCTACGACGTGTGACCACCGCGCCGTTCCGCGGGCCCGAACTTCGAGCCGAGCGGACTTCGCCCGCACCACCACGCGAACCGTCGTCGATCCAGTCGCGCCGGCACGAAGTGCCAGTTGCCTTGGCGACAGGGTGAACCGGCCACCAACCACCCGCCACTCGTAAATCGCCGATACCGTTGAAATGTTGAAAAGCTCTACCGTGAAGCGGCGATTGCTGCGTTGTGGTGCAAGCTGCGCGACGGCGACGCTTCCAGGCGGTGGGGGGCAGTCCTGAGTTGGCCCGCATTTCTCCTTGGTGATCACCGCGTTGGCGCCGATCGGTTGGCACGCCGCCTCAGAACCGATAGTCCCGAGCAGAGCAATCGTGATGATCGCTGCGCGCACTGGCTTTGGGCTCACGCTCGGTCTATCCAGTGAAGTTGGGCTCAGCAGTAACAGCTACCGCTGGAGCTGCTGTTATCGCTATGCCGAGGACTGCCGGGGGGGCGATGGTTGTGTTTGTTGTTGTTGTCGCGGGCAATGTCGTCGTGGTGAGCGAGGTTGGCGCGATCGGAGGAATGGCAGCGGGGGGCGCCGTTGTTGCGGGCACCACGAATGGTGGAACATCGAACGGCTTAGCGACCGGGATAGTCGTGGTTGTCGTCGTTGTCGTCGCTGTCGTCGTTGTCGTCGTTGTCGTCGTTGTCGTCGTTGTAATGGGGCCACCGACCACGTCGTTGAGGATCACCGTCAGGTACGACGGGAGAGACGGGTCTTCCAAGGCGAGTTTTGCGCCTGCGATCAACTCTGGAGACAGTGTTGTGAGGCCTTTCAGCTCCACGCCGGTCGTGACGGCGATCGGCCCGGCCGTGCATTGGATTATTGCATTCACGCTGAGGGGAAGAGCAGAGCGGTCGACTCGCAACTCAAGGTTGGCGGCGCCTAGGGGAGCGAGTGAAAAGGTCGACGGAGCGATATCTGCGCCCTGAGCACCGTTCACTGAGCACGTTACCTCTTGGGTCTGACCGGCGTGAGAGTTCACCGTGACTGGGATTGTCCGTGTCCCACTGCCGACGACCATGGAAACCAAGGCGGGCGCTTCGAGCGAAATGTCGTTCTCGGCCAGAGCACCCAGCTTAAGCAAGACCTCATCAGTCGGTTCTGGGTCGTTTGGCAGAATGGGAACCTCGGTTTCGTCGCTGGCGTCGAACGCGCCGATGGCCCCGCCATCGAACCGAAGATTCTGCCAATCATCAAAACCAACCTGCGTGATCGAGGCGGGATCTGCATCGAGCCGCGGGTTGGACGAGCGGCCCGAGGCAAACGGTTGTTTGCAGTCGAAGTCAAGCGGCGTCTCCGCGGTGCCGGACTTCACATCTCCGTTCGGACAGTTCCACAGAACTTTGAAACCAGCGAGCTGTCCGAACTGGGGAGCAAACGCCGCTTGCACACCGGCACTCTCATCGAGGTCAGACTCCACCAAGGCTGCAGACTGGACTCTTGAAAAGTCCATCGACTTGCTCCCATTGCGAAGGAGCCCGGTCCCGCTATACCGATAATTCATAATGCTGATGTAATTGGTCTTGGAATTGTTGTGATCCCCACCGCCGTGACCGAGACCGAGGGTATGGCCAAGTTCGTGCATCCACGTCCGAGCCAGTTGCTCCTCGCCTAGTCCGGTTTTCCCATAGCTTGATGGGAATCGGAAAACTTGGAAAGCGTCATCCGGGATACCATTGGCGACACCTCGGGTGGTCGTTTCATCTATGTCGGTAGTGGAGGGGTCGTCCGGCATGCGATTGGTCAGCAGGGCGTAGCGGAAGGCCTTACGTCGGCTCGGCTCCATGTTCGTGGCCCGGTACGTGACGGTGTCTGCCTCAACGGTGAGTGGCTTGTAGCCTACCGAGCCTGCCCGGCTCTTGCTGCCCCACGTAGCCACCGTGCCGCCGCTGGTATTGACAATCATCGGGTAGTCGGAACCGCCATCGATGTGGATCCGAATTCCACCGGCGCCATCGGGGTTCGAGACTGGAGCATCGGCGAACGCTTTCACGACCGGCGCAAACACTGACGGTGGAACTCGATACGAAACCGATTTCTCGTCGCACCAGAAGGCCAGTACGAAGCACTTGTCTTCGCGGGTCATCGTGTCCAGTTCGACGAAGATGTCTTTGTGACTTGGATCCGCACCCATCGATGGAAGGTCGAGATCAATAGTGCCATCGCCATTGGTGTCGACACCGTTCTGTTCCCAGGTATCCGGGAGGCCGTCCCCATCCTTGTCAGCGACCGACTTGGTTTCTGTATCGCATGTGGGTCCACTCAGCCACTTAAATCCGTCAATGAAGACCGCGGAGTCATAGATATCGTCCCCCACATCTTGAAGGGTTAGGAAGACCTTTGTGGCGGTGAGCGTGTCACTGAGCTTGGCCACTGCTCGGAGCAACGGGGTGCGACCGTCATAGGTCGTACCAGTCGCCGATGCCGAGCCAAAAGTCGTATTGATGGAGATCGGTCGCTTGTCCTTGTCGAAAGCGAAGTTCGTGGGCGACTCGACTCCCTTGGGCGTGACAACTACCTGGTGGGTGCCCAGTTCGGCGGTGAAAGCGTCGTTGAACTTCGAGTTGACGTACTCGGGAAACTCTTCGGAAAAGAAGGCAAAGTCGATACTGAGACACGTAGCTTGTTTTGGTGGAGTGAGCGTCAGCGTCAACTGCACTTGGTCTCGACCGGTGTTCGGGTTCTTCGAGGTCAGCACCGAACTCAGACTGCCTGAGTTATTGGCGCTGAGTGCGGAACTGGCCCGCCCCGTCGAGAGGACGAGGTACTCCCCGCCTACTACAGGAAATCCTGCGGCCGGTGTGTTGTACACAAGCCAAGCGCTGCTGTCGTCGCTGATTTCGACCTTATTCACGGTCCCGGCGGGAATGTCAAGAGCGGCGTCAATGCCGAGGCCGGTTGCGTTAGCGCGCGCGATCAGCGGGGACGAATCCATCGTTGGATTGCCAATTCGCTCGGAAATGAGCGATTCGACGAGCGAAGCTGGGATTGTGGAACCGGAGGTCGTGAAGGGTGTGCTGGTTGGCTCGAGGTTATCCGCGCTAAAACCGGCGTTACGAGATGTCGAAACAATTGCTGTTGTTGTGAGAAATACACATATGGCCACCCCGCGCCGATTCATGGTGTTGACCATACGTTGAATCAACTGGTCCCGCCACATCACGGCCAATGTAGGAAGGTGCTTTGACCGAGGCGTTCGTTTCCCCGGCCGTAGGCTGGGCTCTGGAGGTCGGCACAGTCACCGTAGGGTGCGCGAGTCCGCCTCGGCCACATTGGCAACCCGACGGAGACTCATGGAGGGGCGGGAGAGGCCGGCCGAACACGCTCGTTCTGCCGAGCCTGATCGGTCCCACGGTTTGTCCCACGAACTGTCGCGAATCACCCCGGATTCGGCGGACCCGCCAGGACTCAAACCAGACGTTTCCCCTGCTCAGAGGCACTGAGCGACATCAGGAGGACCGGCCGAGAGCCACTCATAACCAGTGATGCAGAATCCCTTGGTCGCAGCCTATCCTGGTCCGCTGGCGCCATGCAACGCCGACTCGGGGCGGTAGCTCAAAGGTTAGAGCACGGCACTCATAATGCCTCGGTTGCGGGTTCGAGCCCCGCCCGCCCTACGTCTGGCGGTGGTGCTGAAAAGCAAAACCCCGGACGCACGCTTGTTCAGCGTTGGCGGCTCCGGGGAGTTGCTGTCACATGGCTCCCGCTCATGGCCGACACCGAGGTCGCCCTCCGCAACGGCATCCATCTTCAACTTACCGCCCTACTCGGGCGAGCCGATTGGTGGGCGAGCGATCGCCTCGTTCTCGACGACCAGACCGCCGAGAACCTTGTCGCTGTGGTGCGAGAGCACCAGAAGAAGATCGCGCAAGGAACAGTCGGCGCAGGCAAGGTTGTCGCAGACCTGATGTTCGGCACCTGGGTCATGCTGCTCGGCAAGGGCGGGCGATCATCGCTCGGACGCTCGATCGACTATGAAGCGAACCTCTGGCGTCCGGCGCTCCGATATGCGTTCGCAACGGGCACCACGACGAGGACCGGCCGCCCTCGCCGACCGACACAAGAACAAGTCCATCGACGCTCGGCCAACTTGCAGCGCCTCCGCAATCGCGTCGCTCATCACGAACCGATCTTCAACGGCATCAAGGCGCCCGGGACGAACACGCTGGTGCCGTTGCTCACCGTCTGGGACGAGACGGTGGAATTGCTGAACTGGCTCTGTCCCGAGATCGCCGAACTCCACCGAAACGAACGACGCGTACCCCAGATCTACGCCCGACGTCCATAGACGCGGAGCCAGTCGAAACTCATCAGCGCGCGTAGTTCTGTCCCGCGGTTTGTCCCACGAACTTCCGCGGACCGACCTCTATCCGGGCGGACTCCGTGGACCCAGACCGGACGTTTCCCCTGCTCAGAGGCACTGCGCGACACGACACGGACGGGCCGAGATCGACTCATAATCCCTTGGTCGTGGGTTCGATACCCACCCGCCCTACGTCGCAGCCATTTCGGTCGCGTGATAGTGCACTGTGTTGCTCTGAGCGCAACACAGTGCACAAGGAAAACGCCAGGGTCGGACGATCGTGGTCGACGCGTGCATTTTCGCGTGCACCTCGCTCGTTGCATGGGCACAGGCGCTGTTAGCAACTCGCAACGAGAACGGCCAAGGCGGCATTCATCGGCGTACCGGTGTGGAGCGCTCGGTATCTCCGTGGTGCCAGCAGTAGCGCTTGTGGTTCTGCGATTCGCGTTCAGGGTAGGCATCATCGGAGTCGGGTTGTTCTGCGTGCCGCTCATTGGATGGATCATCCTGTGGTTCATGCGCCAGAGCCGACTGCGCCATGAGGAGCTCCTCGCCGCGGTGTGCGGACCACAGCGGCAGCGCGACCCCGGACTCGGGCCGGTGCGCGCCATGTGCAAGCCGTGGCTCAATACGTGGATCACGGCCTTGAGTCGTGGGCTCACTCGATGAGTTGACACCCGGGCAACGGGCAGCGCCGCTGGCAACTCTTCGTTCTCACGCCACTTGCACGAACCCGTAGGTCAACAAAGCCAACGAGTCAAGGTCCAACCCCACCCTGACGGACGGTTTGCGCTAGCCGTCGATATTGCACAACCGCCTCGTCGCTGATAAGAAGCAGCAGCGCAGTTCCGATGTGCGATTGGCTATAAGGCGAGGCTGATGTGATCGCGGAAGGCGTGCAAGTTCGAACCGACGATGGCCAAGTTGGCACCGTCGAATCCTTGCGCGGGACCGTTGCCCGAGTGCGGGTTGGCGGACTAGTCACCACGATCGCAATCGAGGATCTCGCAGAACTCGACGCTGACCCGCGTTCGGCGCTGTTGGCTGGACAGTTCGGCAGCACCACGGCCTTCAGCTTGCGTTTGCAGAGTCTATTTTTGCGCCATGCCTACCGATACGACCCGGGCTCCGGTCTTTCCAACGCTCGCATTGAACCGCAGTTGCATCAAGTCTTCGTAGCCGACCGGGTATTGAAGAAGCTTCGACCGCGGATGATCCTCGCTGATGAAGTGGGCCTTGGGAAGACGATCGAGGCTGTGTGATCATCAAGGAACTTCGGGCACGAAGAATGATCTCGCGAACCTTAGCGACGTCATCAACAACCAATCTAACTTTCCCCCGACAAAGTTTCAGAAAAGTAGCTTCGAAGGCTCTTCGTTGTTTCGATAAGCCCACATACTTCCAAACCATCAAGAAGTTGCGTTGGTGAACGAACGGGTTGCTTCAATTTCGTTGAGATTCGCAAAACCGTTTCGGCCAAGTCAGCATCAAGCCCCTCAGCGATCAACTGTCCGAAGAACTGATCAGGCGTGAGTACCACCGGCACACGGTGGCCACCAGGAACAACTGCCTTGGTGAAATCACGGGTGTTGTTCGTCAGCAGAACGTCACAGCCCGATTGGATCGCCGTAGCAAGGTGCAAGAGATCATCGGGGTCTGGTCCTGTCAGTGCAGCCGCTAGCTCCGCATACAGCGCCTTCGGTGCCACATGAGCAGCGTTCGACGACACCGCGTTCGTAAAGACTTTCGCCTTCTCGGCAGCAAGGCCCTTAGTTTCGATAAGCACACGTTCAATCTCAATCAGAGGATCGTCAGAGACACAGACCTCGAGGAGCCCATCGTCAACGCTAGACAGAACGAGATCCGCCAGTCGTACCGGATACAGAACGTTTGAGTCAAGGAAGACAAGCGGAATCGACGAAACCAATGGCGTGCTCAATAGTCAAGTCCACCGTCAAGCAGCGCATCGATTGCCTTGTCGGTGTTTGTTCGTCGACGGTTACGTTCGTTAGCGAGCTGCTCGACGGCAGCGACACGAATCGTGCGATGAGCTGAACCGGGCTTATGCGCGAACGCCAACCGTCCGCTTGCAAGGAGGCGATCAACGAATTGTCGAGACACACCAAGCAACCGAGCAGCCTCAGCCGGAGACACATCATCCTCTGCCGTCACGTAAACCGGATGACGGCCCGCGGCAATGTCGCGAACCAGCCGTTCAGCAACCGCCGCGACCAAGTCGCGAAGTTCGGGCTGCGAAGTCAGCGCATCGAGCACCATGCCCCGAGTCGCCGGGGTCGAAGGAGCAACCTCGCGGGCGAACGCGGAGGCCGCATCTTTAACCTCGTCGGTCATGTCTTCAAAGAACACGGCGTTTCCCATACCCGGCACCCTACAGGCATACTGCTACAGGTGCAACCAACATCTGCCCAAACGTCAACTCTCAGCAAAGTGAGCCCGCCCGACAACAAAGCCGGATCGAAGTTACGCGAGTTCACCGTTTGATTCCATCTTTTTGGCCTGGCGGATCGGGTCACAAAAGAAGCAAAAGAAATTCGTGATTACCATATGTGTACTTAGTTGTGTCCCTCTCCCACCCGCCCTACGTGTCAGCCATTTCGGTCGCGTGATTGTGCACGGTGTTGCTCTGAGCGCAACACAGTGCACAAGGAAGGGCGGACGGCTTGCGGGCGTGACCACCTTAAGGCAGGCGCGTCGGGCCTAATATGCGTCGGCACCTCGAAACTGGGTGCTAAGTTCTTCATGCCTTTCCGGGATAGCTCAGCTGGCAGAGCGTCTGACTGTTAATCAGAATGTCGTAGGTTCGAGCCCTACTCCCGGAGCCAAAGTTTTCGTCCTCAGGACGCCCTCGTCTCCGCACCGGTATGAATCCCGCTACCGTGATCGCCGTGCTTGACACCATCGAAATACGCGGTCTCCGTGTTGTCGGGATCGTCGGAGCTCTTGAAGAGGAGCGAACCCGTCCCCAGCCCTTCGAGGTGGATATCGACATCGAGACCGATATCCGCCAGGCCGGTGCGACCGACGACCTCTCTGCGACGCTGAATTATGCGGAGCCCACTGCGGCGGCCGAACGGGTGATCAAGGAAGAGGGCCATGTGCTTCTCGAACGGGTCGCAACGCGAATCGCCGAGGAGGTGCTGCGGTCGCCGAAGGTGATTTCGGTCGGCGTCGTCGTGCGAAAGCTCCAGCCCCCGCTGCCTCACGACATGTCCTCGACCGCGGTGCGGATTCATCGCACACGATCGCATCTGGAGTTTGAGCCCCGCCCGCGCTCTCGGGCTTACATTGCGTTGGGCTCAAATCTTGGCGATCGACGCGCCCATCTGCGCCGGGCCATTCACGGCTTGCCGGACGTGATGAGCGTGTCGGGGGTCTATGAGACCGACCCCGTTGGCACGACGGATGATTCGGGTCGGTATCTCAACATGGTTGTTGCTCTCGACACCGACATGGACCCATTCGCACTCCTCGCGTTGTGTCGCCGTCTCGAACACAACGCTGGTCGTGTGCGGACGTATCGCAACGCACCTCGTGAACTCGACATCGACGTCCTTTTGTATGCAGGCGTACGAGTTGAATCTGACGAGCTGACCATCCCGCATCCACGTATGTGGGAGCGTCGTTTCGTACTGGCGCCGCTCGCCGACATCGGCCCTGAGGTCGTTTCCTCAGACTGGAACGAGCGTCTCCCCGCCGGAGGCGTCGAGCGGGTTGAGGATCTCGACCTCGGCTAATTCCGATGACTTCTGGCATCGCTGTCTTTGAGCTGAACGATCCGCTGATCGAACGCGTTCGCGGTGTCGAGCCCGAGGCCCGACCGCGTGTTTCGGTATGCATTCCGTGTCGCAACGAGGCGGCGACGATTGGCACGATTGTCAGTCAGATCCGGTCTCGACTTATGGACGTGCCCCGACCCCTGGTCGATGAGTTGTTGGTGATGGACGACGGGTCGGTCGACACAACAGCGTTGGTGGCTGCCGCCGCGGGCGCAACCGTGGTTCGAGTGTCTGAGGTCATGCCAGGCGCAGGACCGGCGTGGGGAAAGGGCAATGCGCTGTGGGCATCGGTCGCCGCGAGCTCAGGCGATGTCGTGGTGTGGTGCGACGGTGACTTGACCAGCTTCACCCCGGCGTACGTCGAACGGCTCGTCGCCCCATTCGTGCTCGACCATAGGATCGCCTTCGTCAAGGGATTCTACGAACGTCCACTCGATGCGGCGGGAGAGGGCGGCGGCAGAAACACCGAGCTTGTCGCTCGCCCGCTTCTTTCGCTGTTCTTCGCCGAGTTGGCGTCGGTGCGCCAACCCCTCGGTGGAGAATACGCAGCGACGCGAGCGGTGCTCGAACAGTTGCCGTTTCCGACCGGGTATGGCGTGGAGATCGCTCTGCTGATCGATGCCTGGCGACGAATAGGTGCGCCACGAATGGCTCAGGTTGACCTAGGGGTCCGTCGGCATCGGCACCAACCGCTTCACGATCTAGCCGCCCAGGCGCTCGAGATTCAACATGCGGTGTTGTCTCGGGTGGGCGTCGATAGTTCGTTGCTTGCCGCAACCCCGATTCTTCACCAGCCCGGGCGGTCGCCCCGAAGAGTCAACTGCGGTGAACGTCCGCCTTTGGTTTCCGTGGACGCGTACCAATCACGTATTTCGTAACACAACACTAAGTGTGCACAGAATAAGTCGAGGATGCTACGCAAGCCAGGTTGGCGCACGATCGAGCAGGAACATACTCACTCGTTTGCATCCGTCGAGTAGGTCGCAGAGCATTTCTTCGCCAGCAAAGATGCGCGCCAGGGAGACCGGTCGACGGGCCACGATCGTAAGTGAGCGTTCGGGCGCGTCCGTGACTGCGGCGAAGGAGTCGATCGCCGAGACTTCGAGGGGAAGCTCCGGTCCGCCGATTCCCGCCAGCTCGGTGGCAAGGACCAACAGGTCTGGGGGGCTCGGCAACGGTGGAAGGGACCACGTCAATGTGAGCGGGAAGAAGAACGTGTCCGGGAGATCGGATTCTTCGCCCACCTCGGTGACCTTGTCCTCGAAGTTCAGGAGGACCCGCGGGTCTACCTCCAGCGTCAGGTGGAGGTCCAGGGGTCCGTTACAGCCCTCGTCGGGGTGGAGATCAACCTCCCACGCCTGACGTAGCGAGTATGTCTCCACGAGATGGCGTTCGTCGTGCACATGGAAACCGTGATCAACGGTGGCATGATCCTTGAGATCCGCTATGTACCCGGCGACGTCTATTACCGCCACAGTTCCTCCTGAAGTTTGGCCCCTCGACTCTAGCGGTGATGCTGCGGCCGAGGCACCAGGGCTAGGGTTGCAGCGGATCACGCCCCGCGGCTGGGTGCAGTCCTCCGAAAGGCCGACCGCTATGAAATGCCTGGTGATTACCCCGTATTTCCCGCCGGCGATCGGCGGTGCCTGTCGAATGTTAGGACCTCATCTGTTAGGACCTCATCGTCTCACCGGCACTGCGTATTCGAGCGCGGCCTTGACGTATCTCGCAACAGGCGTGCGGCGCACTGTGTTGATATCGGTTGCGCGGTTGATTACCGTGGCTCGGCTCCAGGAGCGAAAGGGCCACGACGTGGTGGTCCAGGCGCTGGCCATGATTGCTGCCCTGGTCCCCGACGTGCACTACCTCATCGTCGGAAAAGGTGATCAGAAACGGATCCTGGACCTGGCCGAACAGCTTGAGGTGCGCCATCGGGTCACCATCGTCGAGTCGTTGAGCGATGAACTCCTCGTCGACCCGACGTCGGCAGAGGAAACGGCCCGAGTAACGGTGCAATTGCTTACCGACGACGGCCGGCGCAACGAAATGGGGGCCGCGGCACGGCGACGCACGGTCGAACAGTTCGACGACGCCGTGTTCCTGAAGCGAATTCGCGAGGTCTGCCGGCAATTCGCGGAAACAAGATAGGTGTACATATGACGCCGTCCTGGACCCACGAACAGATCCTGAACCTCTTCGACGACGTGTGCAGCGGAGTCAAAATGGCCCTGAACGGCCTTTCCGACTGGAGTCTGCTGGGGGAGCAGGGCGCGCATGCCGGGCAATACCGACATGACGTAGTCGCCGATGAAGTTGCGCTCGGCCTCCTCGATGCCGCAGGTGTCGGCGTACTAAGCGAGGAGAGCGGTCTGCGGCGCGCCGACGCCGGCCTCGTTGTCGTCATCGACCCGATCGACGGATCAACCAATGCGTCGCGACAGCTACCCTGGTACGCAACGAGCCTCTGTGCGGTTGATGCCGACGGACCGCGCGTTGCGATGGTGGTCAATCAAGCAAGTGGCGTCCGCTATCACGCAGTTCGCGGCGGTGGTGCCTTTCGCGATGGGCAGCGGATTGAAGCGTCGAAGACCCAACTCTTTCAACGCTGCATCGTTGCCCTGTCGGGACTTCCGCCACGACACCTCGGGTGGAACCAGTTCCGCGCCCTCGGGGCTGCAGCGCTCGATCTGTGCGCAGTGGCCGACGGATCACTCGATGCGTTCATCGACTGTTCGCGCAATGCCCTCGGCGTGTGGGACTACGCCGGAGCGCTCCTCATTTGCCAGGAGGCAGGCGCATCGCTTGTCGATGCGTTCGGACGCGACCTTTTGGTACTCGACCCGGACCAGCGCCGAACTCCCATAGGCGCCGCCACACCGGCGCTTCTGGCCGAGGCTGTGACTCGGCGACAAAGCTGGGATTGACCCGGATCAGGCCCGAAACCCGAACTTGGGTCATTCCGAGCCGTCGAACGATCGCCGGTTGACCCGACGTCGGCAAAGGGCAAAAATTAATTCGTTTGACTCGTCGAATCGCGACGGTCAAACTTAAGGCTCACGCTTTGGCAGGAAACTGCCGAAGCGCGAGTGAACCGGAAATATCCAACGAACGTCCACAGACTTCATCCCCGCAGGAGGTGACCATCGTGAAACAAGCATTCGCTTCGCAATCAAGCCAGAACGTTGCCCCCTCGATGCGCGCCCCCATGTCGAGTTTCGAGATGATTCTGGCCCCGATTGCAGCTATGGCTGCTTCTTCGGCTTCCTTGGCTGGTTGTGCGAACGGATTCGAAGCGGGCGTAGCAACGGGAACGGCGAATGCGACAACGCGCCCGTCCGGTCTTGCTTTCGCCCCGTGCGCTGCCAAGAAGCATGACCGTACCTACAACTGGCAGCAGCGGCCCCTGAGCCTGCGTGGTGGAACCGGATAAGTCCGAATTCCCAGCAGAGATTCACTCAGAGGCCGCCCGTGCAAACGCACAGGCGGCCTTTTCGTTTTCCGGCGAGGGTTCGCCCACAAGACGAGCGGTCCCCTCGAAACCACGAACTGAAACGTCGAGCACATGTACACCTCCCGACACAACACCTCCCGACCCAACACCAGCACACGTACACCTCCCGACACGACACCAGCACATGAACACCAGCACACGAACACCACCAGCACCGCCGCAGTGAGCACGACCCCACGAAAGCTTCCCCATCTCGACCAAGGAGACGAATCATCATGTTGACCCAGATCCTCGACCTCACTACTCCCCCGTGGTTCGCGAAGGCGCGTTGTGCCGACGGCGTCGGAACGTTCGCCGATCTGTTCTTCTCCGAGGATCTTGGCGACATCGCCCGAGCAAAGGCGATCTGCGCCAATTGCCCGGTCAAGGACCGCTGCTTGGGCGCGGCACTTGAGCGTCACGAGCCGTGGGGCGTGTGGGGTGGCGAACTCGTTATGAACGGCCGGGTGCTTGCCAACCGCAAGCGGCGGGGCCGTCCGCCCAAGGTTGCCCGGCCTGAGATCGTCATCGACGAACTCGGCGAGGTGATCTCGGCTTAAGAAATCGGCGTCGAACGCCGAAGGTGTCCTGCCGGTCGGGGTGGGGTGTGGTGCTCGCCGGCGCCACGCTCCGGGTGACCGTTCGGCAAGTCCGGCGAAATTCGCAGACGGGTCGGTTGCTCCACTTCTGGGAAGCGGAGCGGCCGACTCGTTTCGCGTGCAGAGCCCGAGGGCATACGCTCGATGCGTGCTCCTGCTCCTCTTTCTCGTGGTGCCCTTCATCGAGCTCTACGTGCTGATCAAGGTCGGTGCCGTGCTCGGCGTCGTGAACACGATCGCAGTGGTGCTCCTGGTGAGTGCAATTGGTGCCTGGCTCGTGAAACGCGAGGGCCTGAAGACATTGCGTCGGATTCAGGTGCAGCTCAGCGAACTGAAGGTGCCGACCGACGAGCTTCTCGACGGCGGTCTCATCATGTTGTCCGGGGCGCTTATGCTCACGCCAGGATTCGTCACCGATATGGTGGCAATTGCGCTGCTGCTGCCGCCGATTCGAAAGATCGTTCGACGTCAATTGAAAGCGCGTTACGGCAAACGGTTTTCCGTCGTCGGTGGTACCGGAGGAGCATCGTTCGGTTCTGTGTTCGACGGTGCGAGTTCTCGAGGGCCTTTTCGATCACGCAGAGGCCCGGTCATCGATGTGGAAAGCGAAGTTGATATGCCGACTTATGACTCTGATGGATCGCCGCGTCGACCTGATTCGGAGCTCGGGAAATGATCGTTTGGTCAGTCGACGCGCGAAATCTTCCGGAGCACGCCACGAATCCAATCCACACCGACGCCGGGGCTCGGGCGGCGGGTTTTGAGCGGGCCCTCGTCGCAGGGGTTACGTCGTATGCGTATTGCCTCCATCCGGTGGTTGAACACTTTGGCCTCGAATGGGTTGGGAGCGGCGTGTCCGAGGTCCGGTTCCGCTCCCCGGTCTTCGACGGCGACCACGTGTCTTTTGACCTAGACGCCACCTCGGACAACGCAATTTCGGTGTCCGCGCACACAGACCGCAGCCCTGAGGCGCGCGTTGTCGTGCGTGCATGGCGCTCGGGTGCCGAGGGTTCGCCGCCCATGAACGGCGAACGCGAGGGTGAACGATTGGAGCCCGTGCAGACGTTGCTCGTCGGCGAATTTGGTCCCGGATACGCCAGCCGCGCCGGTGATGACCTTCTTGCTTTCGACCATCAGAAGATCGTTCACCCGGCCGTTTGGACGGCGCTTGCGAATCGCGTCTTCCACACCCAGGTGGTCCGCGGGTCCTGGATCCACACCCGTTCGGTGGTGCATCACCACGGATTCGCCTATGAAGGCGAAACAGCGACGACCCGAACGACAGTCGTTGAACGCTTCTTCCGGTCCGGAACGCGGGCCGTAGCCGACGTCGTGATCACCGTTGGGAACCGCCCGATTGCCACGATCGAACACGAGGCGATCATCGATCTTTCGGGGCGCGACACCCCATAACTCGCTCCGAGCTTGCTTCGCGTGGAAGTATGCGTACACCCCGGAGTCCCACGTCGAGCGACCCCGAATAGCACGGAGGACGAAGAATGCAGTTGAAGCCCGGTATGCGCCTGAAATCCCAGGTCTGTGAGACTCAGGTCGTAGTCGTTCGCGCCCCAGCAACTCCCGTTGAGGTGCGATGCGGTGGCAGCGATCTGATTGAGGCGACGGGCTCGCCGGCCGACGGCGCAACGCTCGACGCTGCGCTTTCCGGTGGAACCCAACTCGGAAAGCGCTACGCCGATGACGCGCTCGGATTGGAACTGTTGTGCAGCAAGCCCGGCGCAGGGTCGCTCGCCGTCGGCGACACAAAGTTGGAGATCAAGGGCGCAAAAGCCCTTCCATCCTCCGACTAACGCGTCACGCCCGATTTTGCTGATCACCAACGAACCACCTCACGTTCGGATTCCTCGATGAACCTCATGATGTTGCTTGATATGGCCGCGCAAGCCGACCCGGACCGGCTCGCATTGGGACGCCGCTCCGACGGGGTGACCTATAGCCGCCTGCGCGACCTTGCAGCCCGAACAGCGGCCTGGCTCAGCGATCAGCCGGAGCGTGTTGTGTACGGCGACGTCTCGACGCCGACGCTGCCCGTATTGTTGTTCGGTTCGTCGTGGGCAGGGAAATCGTTCGTGCCCGTGAACTACCGCCTTGCTCAGGATCGCTTTGATGCGTTGGTCGACACGCAGGCGCCTGCGCTGTTCGTCGGACCCCAAGCCGGCCGGCCAAACATAAGTTCACTCACTACTTCGGAAGCGAACTCGACGATCGAGTCCCAGGAACCGACGGAAAGCGAGTGGTCCTATGACGATAACGACATCGCAATCGTGTTGCACACATCGGGCACATCGGGTACGCCCAAACCGGTCGTGCTGCGTCAGCGTCACCTCGTCGGCTACGTGCTCGGTTCGGTTGATTTCCTCTCCGCCGAACCCGACGAAGCAACGCTTGTCTCGGTGCCGCCGTATCACATCGCCGGAATGGCCGCCATCCTCACTGCGGTCTATGGCGGGCGTCGACTGGTGCAGTTGCCGACGTTTGAGCCAGTCGAATGGGTCGAGATAGTACGTGCAGAGTCGATCACCCATGCGATGGTTGTGCCAACCATGCTGACCCGAATCCTTGAGGTGCTGGAGGCCGAGGGGCCATCGTCGCCACGGTTGCCCTCAATGCGTCACCTCGCCTACGGCGGAGGACGGATGCCGATCCCGACCATCGAAAAAGCATTGGCGATGTTGCCTGATCTCAACTTCGTCAACGCATACGGACTCACCGAAACCTCATCGTCGATCGCCGTCCTCGGCCCTGACGACCACCGCGATGCAATGAGCACCGACGATCGCGCAGTTCGCGCCCGCCTGGGGTCGGTCGGACGACCGCTTCCCACGATTGAAGTGATCATTCGCGATCCGTTCGGCAACGAAGTTGCGCCTGGCGAGACTGGGGAGGTCTGTGTGCGCGGTGAACAGGTCTCCGGCGAATACGGCTCGACATCGTCGCTCGACGCCGACGGGTGGTTCTCCACGAAAGACGCCGGTTTCCTCGACGCCGAGGGGTACCTGTTTCTCGCTGGCCGGATCGACGACGTCATCGTCCGCGGTGGAGAGAACTTGTCGCCCGGTGAGATTGAGGACGTACTTCTCACCCATCCGAACATTCGAGAAGCCGCAGTCGTGGGCATCGCTGACGCCGAGTGGGGAGAGGTGCCGGCGTGCGCAATCGTGCTCGATAGCGGAGCAACCCTTGACGCCGACTCCGTGAAGGCGTGGGTGGCGTCGCACCTGCGATCGGCCCGCGTCCCTTCCGTTGTTTACATGTGCGATGAGCTTCCCTACAACGACACCGGCAAACTGCTTCGTCGCGAACTCAAGCCGATCCTCCAGGCCATGCACGACTAACTCGCGCGGGGTGTCGCTCTTGCCCATGCACGCAAAGGTCAGCGGCAGCAGCCCTCTTCGCAGTCGCATGCAAAACGAGCAACGACTGCGGTCAGGACGACAACGCTTGCCGCAATAATCGCTCCGGGTCGAACGGTCGCGTTGAGCGCCCCGAGCCCAAAGGCAAGAACACCGATGCCGACCGTGCTCCCGAGGCCTATGGCTTCGAAGAGTCGACAGCGGATGCGACCACCGCAAGCCTTGAACCACGAACTCGCGAAGAAGAGGCTTACAACAAGCAACACGGCGGCCATGGCGAGTGCGATGGAGAGCTTCCAAAGGCCAAGTGCGACAACTGCCAATGCGATGGCTCCCGCAATCACGGTCGCCTGCCAACAACTCGCCTTTGCCAGGACTCCGGCGGGAGGTGTCGTTCCAGGCGCATCAGCGGGCGACCCAAAACCCTTTGGCGGAAATGGATCGCTGTCATGCCATTTGATCTGCTGATATGGCTTTCCGCTCGCATCCGGGTTTGGGTGCACTGCGTGAGCATCACCGCCCAGAGCATCCACACGCGCCGAGAGATGCGGGAGCAGCCGGTTAAAGATCGGCGACCAACGATCGTCTGAATTGAGCGTGGTCGCAATGTGACCCATGAACGACAACTGCTGCTCGGCCTCGGGAAGCAGGAACGCAGCCTTCGAGACCGGCATTTCGATCGTCACTGAGCCGATGAACATATTATCCTCGCCGCTCACCTGGCGAATCGTGCAGCGATAGCGCTCGCCCTCGATGATGCCGTCATGGAGTTCGATCGAAACGAGCGCCGGTATTCGGACCTCTCGACCACCGGGTATGGGCACCCATGCGCAGTCTCCCACTCGGAAACGGATCGTATGCTTATCAAGGATCTCGAACGCTGGCGGGCTGATACGACTGGCCAGCAGCGCTGCGATGTCGGCAGTGTCGACGTCTGAGAAGTAGAGGGTCACTTTGGTGTCGGCGGGGAGGTTATGCCAGTCGAAAAAAAGTTCATCGGGATGTGGTGCACGGTGTCGGCGATGATCGTCGTTGGCGAACGGCGAAAACAAAGGCTGACCGGCCTTGATTCTCGACGGCGCGAGTTCAAATGTGTGCATAGCAGTACGGGAGGCGACTAGTCCGGGGTTCTCAAGGCCGACGATTGCGAGATTTCGTTGTGCCAGATTGTCGCTGTTGTCTGGACTCGCACCGGGACGCGTTGGATCTGCATCGAATGCGATCTCGGCAACAAGGCAGTTGTGCCAACTGCGAAGCAGATCGCGGATCGGACGTGCATCGGCTTCCGCGAACGGCCCGTCGCCGACGGGCGAGATCGGAAATCGTTTCGTCGGCAAGTTGATGTCGAGAAACACCCCGAAGTAGGCGGTGACTTCTGCACCAGACGAATGCGGAGCGATGTTCTGGATGTCGTAGTTTGGATCCAGTGGCTGCGTCGTCATCGATGTTGCACCGGCTTGACCGACCACGCTGTTGATGCGAGGTGCGTTGAAGAACGGGATAGCGACCACTTGGCCTCCAGCGATCCCGAGCAGGGGCACCGGTGCTGCGCCAGCCGACCGCCGATAGGTCGTTGCCGTATCGAACGACAAATCGGTTGCAGCAACGTTACAAAGGCGAAAAAAGCAACGGACATTCTGAGCAACGGTGGTCGTGGCACGGTAGCGGACGCGTGCAACCGCAAAATTGAAGGTCGGAAGGGGAGGGAAACCGGTCATATACGAACCGTTGAGTGTGCTCATTGGCCCGTCCGCCGGTATCGACGGAAACGTCGCAGCACCTGAACGTAGTCGGTCCACAATCTGGCGAATGAACGATGTTGCCCCCGCGTTATCCGTCGGGCACTGCACACCTAGCATCGACTGGCCCATGCGTACCTTGAAAACACGGACATCTGTCGACAACCAGGCCGGGTTATGAGCTACCGGGTCGAGGTCGATCATGTAGGGGTTTGGTGACTTCGTGAGCTCAATCTGTGCGCTGCATCGGTGATGCCCGAGGTCGAATGTGACGTTGATCGTCTCTCGATCGCTGACCGCGTTCCAAGCGTTCATGGTCGGGAAGTTCACATCGAACACATAGCTGATGCGCGTCGGAACGTCGGGGTCCGGAGGATCCGTCTCGAAGTAGCGGCCGGCGGCTTGTATGACCACCTCGTTGGCGGCTACCAAGTTGCCGGAGGTCCACCGCAATGTAACCGTCGGTGTGCCCGACAACTCCGACGCCAAGAATCCGTCGAAGTCGACGAGAAGCGCGCTGGGGAACGTCGCGTTCGACCCTCCGCCGAGCGCGCTGACTTCCTCCTGCGAGAAGGTGCTGCGATCGACAATGACGCGACATGACACGTGCGCAAGCCTCACGAATCGCGCAACCTGGCACGGGTTGCCTGCGTTATCGACAACCCAGAGCATGTAGTACCCCGGTGGGGCCACGTTGCCGTTCGGTGGCGCGAGCACCCGAATCTCGTTGCCGCTGCGCGACGCGGCTTCGAGGGCGACGAAACGTTGGTCGTTGTTCGTGGCGTGGGTGACCGAACCGTTGCGAATTAGGGCAACAGTGCGCACGTTCGTCGCTGGGCGGTCCAACCCGATGACGATTTCTTCCCGGTAGGTCGCCATACTCGGAGCTGCGGTGATGGTGATTCGATTCGCGACACCTATGTAAGGAGGGGCATAGAGTTCGATTTTCTTGACGCCAAACGTGTCGGGGTTGCCGTCCTTCCCATTCACATTCCCGCCGGCAACCCAGACCTTTCCGTTGGGAAGCAACAGCGCAGTGGAGTGATAGTTCCGCGTGTTGATCGCCGGGCTGGGGTCGCGAGTCCACGACCCACCACTGTTGCCGTAGGTGTTCGTTGCCCAGTCGATATCGGGCATGTAGATTTCGGCCTCGCGAACGGGATCTTCGGGTTTGACGACGTGCACGCCCCCAACCACGCAGATCCCCCCGGTCGGCAGGAGGACAGCGTTGCTGTAATTACGCGTTCGAGCAGCGATTGCTATATCACGCGCTGCGGTGTTCGTCCACGCAGGATTCACGGCGTCCGTATCGATCCAACGAGGCTGATTCCCCGACCAGAAGAGGAAACGAGCGTTGTAGGAACCCTCGTTGGGCAGAAGCGGCAGCATCACCGCCGGTAAGTTCCAATTTCCATCTACACCGTCCGCAAGGCTCGCCCTCGGGGTCGAGTACGTCCCCGTGTCCGGGTTGAACGCCGTCGAGAAGTGCGGGCCATCCGAACCACCAGCCTGTGACGCGAAATTCACCGGAAGCGGTGTCGCTGAGAACACTGCACCGGTGGGAAGGACCCATGCTCTGGCGTACATCAAATACCTTCGGCCGCCAGTATTTGGCTCGCCCGGGTTTGCCAAGACAGCGGGCAGCAGCGACCAGTTTCGACGAGTCGGCGAATACCGCTCCGGTAACGTGTTGCGATGTCGTACGTCGTTGCGATCAAGGTGGCCGAACAGCGCAAGGGCAGAGCCGTCGCCCATGGCGACCAGCCCCGGATACCACCGCCCACCTGAGCGGGGCTCATCTGGCTGGGAAGGGTTTCGATTCAATCGCGTCGTCTCATGCCAGCGACGGCCTCGCGGACTGTACAGCCAGCATCGGCTGTGTCCGAGAAACGCAAGCTCATGCGCGTGCCCATCATCGCCGACCGGGAACTCACTGGTTCCGCCCGCAATAAGCAATCTTCCATCACCGGTGAAGACATGGTGGGAGCAGAACACATCGGAGTCAGGGGCCTTTATCTGCCCAGGAACAATTGAATGGGTCGCAACATCGTAAATGCGAGCCTTCTTCCAGGAATCATTTCCTGCGCTCTCCTGCTGGTCGCCCCAGTGTTCGTCACCACCGAACAGGACGACCTCCCCCAGCGGGCCCGTGGGCATGAGCGCTGCGTGTACGGCAAGGATCTGGCTCCCAATCTCGTTGGCTTCCCAAGTCATTTCGGCTCTCTTTCCGTGGGGTTGCGCCTGGGCGCTTTCGAATCGAACCTTCAACGACTACAGAGCCGCTATCACCGCCGGAAATACAACTTTTCGACGCAACACGGCGAAAAAGGTAATGATCCTGAACTCACGGATCCCGGCGATGGACGGCGAACTCGGGCGCGGGCGCCGTTCGAGCGCAGGTGGTTCAACTGCGGTAGAGGGGCGACGACGCCTTCACGAGGCGAGTCATCATCCGCAGGGTGGCGATAAGCGTGCCGGATTCGTCGACGGCCTGCGTGTCGTACCAGAGCACTTCGGTCTTCGGCGAGTCGCTGACGGCGACGACCTTGCCGGTCACCCGGTAGCTGTGCCCGAGCAGGATCGGTCCGTGGTGCATCCGAATCTCGATGGCGCCGAACATCGCGATGAACGGAGGAAGTCGGCGGGCGAGTGGCTGAACCGGTTCCCAGTGCAACAACTGCGCGGTCGTGAGCGGAGATGCTATGGGACTACCCCAAGGGGACGATCCGCTGTACCAGGGGAGCGGTTCGGTAAGGAGTTGCTTTTCTATGCGCGCTAACTGTTCTGCGGCTCGGGGCCGGAGTACGACTGTATCGAGCGGTTCGCCGATGACGACGTCGTGCATGATCTTCAGCGTCTTGGGGTCAACGGGCCGCAAGTCTCGCTGGTACAGCGCCGTGGGTTCCGCGGGATTCCCGATCCCCGCAGTCCCTTCGCAGACCACGATGCCTTCGGGCGTTTCCATCCACGCCTTCACCTGGGTGTCTTCTGATGCGCTGGGCGGCTCTAGAAATGCGATCACCGGCTCGTTGTCGGTCGTCGCGTGCTTGAAGTGCAGTGACAGCGAACCGGTCTCGAACCATCGCGGCCCAAACGCCTCGACGAGCAGCGGCGCAAACTGATCGAGGTGAATGTCGCCGGCCACGGTGCCGCCCCGGAACCCGATCTCCTGGGCGGTCGCATCATCGTGGATGCTGCCCTTTACCCCGAAGGAGAGGTTGCGGCCATGACGCACCGGGCCACTGATCACATTGTCGGCGACGTTCTCGGAACTCATGGGGCACACTCGTTTCGGCTCGAAGTCGGGTTAGGGGTTAGGACTTCTTCAGTTGACGGAAGGGAACATCGGCGTCGACGACGATGTCTTTCGGGAGCCCGAGGACGCGCTCACCGATAATGTTGCGCTGAATCTCGTCGGAGCCACCTGCTATGCGCGCAGAGGGAATGGTGAGTGCGTACTTCTGCAGCACGCCGCCACTCGCGCTCTCGGCACCGTTCAGCATGCCGTGAGCACCGAGGATCGCAGTTCCGGTGTCGCGTCCCTGCGTGAGACCGATGGTCCAGAAAAGCTTGGCCACCGACGCTTCGGGCCCGGCGGCTCGCCCGGCTCGTGCGTTTGCGGCGGCGCGTTGTTGCATGAACGTCGAAATCCGCTCATGGGAGTAACGCTGAGCGAGTGCTTGGCGAACCGTGTGGTCGCTGCCCTTGGCGAACTCATCGCTGAGTCGTCGAAGCATCGAGAACGTGCCGCCGGCGTCTTCCGGGAGTGTCCGGGCCTTCTTGGCCGAAGCGATCACGTCGGCTACCTTGCGTTCGAGGTACCCGGCGATCTCACCAGCGGGTGGGCGGACGCCGGGGGTGCCATCGGCGGCGCTCAAGCCGGAGCGTTCGAAGCCGAGCGTCGCGAGGGTGACGGCCCATCCGTTGTTCACGTCGCTGATCAAATCAGTGTCGGCGACTCGGGCGTCGGTGAAGAACACCTCGCTGAAGTGCGACTCGCTGTTCATCTGCTTCAGCGGTCGAATCTCCACCCCAGGCTGTTGCATGTCGATGATGAAGTAGCTGATCCCGCGATGCTTCGGAGCATCAAGATCGGTCCGCGCCACGAGCATGCCGCGCGCGCTGTGGGTGGAGCCCGATGTCCACACTTTCTGTCCGTTGACGATCCACTCGCCGCCGTCACGCTCCGCCCTGGTCGATACCGACGCGAGATCGGATCCCGCCCCAGGCTCGGAGAACAACTGGCACCAGCCTTCGGTGCCAGCGACAAGCGGAGGTAGTAAGCGCGCTTGTTGCTCCTCGGTGCCGAATTGGAGCAGAACCGGGCCGCCCATCAGCGTCCCCAGCCCTGTCGGTGCCCCGATCGCGCCGACCTTTGCGAAGGCTTTCGAGACAACCCGCAACGAGGCACGATCCCATCCTCGCCCTCCCATCTTCTCGGGCCACGTTGGAAACCCGAGCCCCGCCGTTGCCAGGCGAGACCACCATTCGCGCAGCGTGATGTCGGTGTTCCAGTTCTCCTGCAGCCACTCGGCAATCGACGCTTCGGTCGGCTCGACGTTGACGGCGGAATCGGCCTTCGCATCGGTCACCGCCTAAATGTATCGGGAATCGCTCTGCGTCGGTCGATCCGCGGGTCAGGCGGCTCAGTCAGTGCGGATGGCGTCGATGAGGCCCCATTCGAGGGCGGTTGGTGCGTTGATGCGGGTGCCGGTGAGGAGGAGCCATGTGGTTCGCGGTCCACTGATGCGGTTCACGATGCTGACCGTGCCGCCAGCGCCGGGGACGAGACCGAGCGAAAGTTCGGGGAGCCAGAACGTGGCGGTGGGGTGCGCTTCCACGTGGTCGGCGAACGCGGCGAGTTCGACTCCGGAACCGGCACAGTTGCCGTGAAGGATCGCGTGGCGATGCACGTGGCCGTTGAGCGCCGCGAGCATGCGCGTTGGGCTGCGCTGGGTCCGGATGATGTGTGCGTCGGCCGGGTTTGCGAAGCTGCCGAACTCGTCGAGGTCACCGCCCGTACAAAAGTGCGGCCCGTTGCCCCGCAACACCACCGTGCTGATCGACGGATCATTCATGCACAGCGCGAGAACTTCGCAAAGGTCATCACGAAGCTGGCGATTGACGGCGTTCCCATGAGGCGCACGATTGAGGAAGACGTGCAACTCGTGGTCAACGCGCTCAAGCAACACCGCAGGACCGAGCTCCGCTTTGGTCGATGCCGTGCGAGCGGGGATGCGCTCTTGGCGCTCGGCGTACCACCGCCCGAATTCTGGACCCGACTGCAGTGTCGAGTAGGTCGTTGACTCCAGCAACAGGCGAGCCTCGGTGTTGGTCCCGTGAGCAGACATCGTGGACATCGTGGACATCGTGGACATCGCAGACATTGCAACCGTTGCCCGAATGAGCTGGCATGTCGTTACGGCAGCGATCGGCATACGAGCGACGTTGGCGATGATGAGCTCACGTTCGTCGGGCGATGACGCGCTGAGGTCGCTCCCCACCACCACGCACGGTTCGGCCCCGAGGAGGAGCGGATCAAAGGTCAGCTCCGGGTCGGCCACGGCTTCCTTGATCACAACGAGCGGCCCGTAGGTGTCTGCGAGCCTGGCCTGCTGAGCCAGCTCGCGGACTTCGTCGATACCGACCATCGCCGGGGTCACGGGAGCCACCGCTCGTTGTGGGCGCCCGGCGTCGGGGCACTGCTCACGACGGGACGCGAATGGGGGAGTGCGGCGGCCGTGTGATGGCGGCGGGCGTCGGCCGATGTCGGTTCGGTGGTGTCGCTCGTGTCGGTGTCGCAGCCCGTGACGCTGGCCGCGGCTGTGGAGGCGACGTCGACAAGGTTGAGGTCATAGAGGGCGCGTTGCCCGGACACGAGTGCCTGGAGGGCATGCGACGCGGCGACGAGACCGGTGAGGGGATCGGCGATGGCATCGGCGGCAAACATCGGCCCATCTTGATCGAACGCGCAGAGCCCGGCGGCGATCGCGGTGTCGTCGCCAAACCCGATGCGATTGCGGTCACGCGGTCCGAAGGCCGTGATGGCGAGCCACGCCGTGATCTCGTTCTCCGCCATGAGTTCTTCGGCGACGATACCGAGCTGTTCGAACGCACGCGGCCGAGCCGATGTGATCACGACGTCGGCGTTGGCGATGAGCGTACGAAGCTCAGCGCGCTGAGTAGTGAAGCAAAGCGCCACGCTTTCGTGACCGCCGTGGAGCAGGTCGTAGAAGGAGCGTGATCCGAAGCGCGCACCATCGAGGCGATCCTTGCTCTCGACCTTGACAACGCGGGCACCGGCGAGTCCCAGAATGTTGGCAGCGAGCGGACCCGCCCACAGCGACGAGAGATCGACCACGACGGGCTGTTCACGTCGGCGACCCACTCCCGGGTATTCGATCGCTCTCGCTGGGTGGCTTTCGCTCGCTTCCCCGAGGATCGCTACCGACAGCCCAAAAAGCGTTGCTCGATCCCGAACCTCCTCAGCATTTCTATGCGCGCATTGTATATTTGCGAACTCCCAAACGTCGTCCGTAGCGGCCAACTTTGCTTCGAAAGACGCCGCGAGAAGGTCACGGTCGTCGTCTCGCGCGATTGTGACGGAAACGTGATCGTCCAGGCAAGCGAGGAGCCGAGTGGTGCGGTTACAGCTCACGTTGGCGCCTCGCTGGAATCCTGTGTGGACTGATCGTTCCGCAAGGATTGAGGGTCCGTCGAGTTCGACGTGGCAACCCAAGGTCTCACTGGAATCCGCGATCTCCGTCGCAACACTGTGGGCGTACGCCGCAGCCCGGTGTCCGCCGTCGTTCGGTTCACCGTCGGGTCGACCGGTAAGCCATGCGCAACCGGAACGACGCCACAGATCCACCGATCGATGCACCTTCTACTCCGGGCGACGCTGCGCCATTGCGGTCATATCCATGACCGCGGCCCGCAACGGTGTGTGGGAGATCCGGAGGACCTTGAGAAAGCCCGCCGCCGATGCGAGCGCCGAGGCGCCTGCGGCTGCTTCGTCGCCGCCCTCGTCGAACCGCACTTCACGACGAAAGGAGAAGAAGTCCAGGGGAGGTTCGTAGGTCAGCGAGCCCTCCTCAGGGAAGCTCGAGACGAAGATGTCGTGCTCGGCTTGATTTGCCTTCAGCCACGAGCGTTGCGACTCGGTCAAGTCCGCGAACCTTCCTCGAACTGTTACTCGATAAACCGACGTCATGTCGACACGCTACCGGGTCGGCGACGCGTCCGACCGGAGGTTCCCTGAATTGATGTTCCTATGTTCCCGCCGGGGAGTGTTGGCGAGGCGACGGGTGGGCTACGTTGCTCCGGTCATGTTCACGGTCTTCGTCGCAACAGCCTCGCGAGACCCGGCAGACCCGGCAGACCCGGCAGACCCGGCAGACTCGGACGGCTGCTGATGGGTGTCTTCCTCGCAACCTTCTCGGCGCTGGTTTTCGGATGTGCCGACTTTCTGGGAGGAAAGGCCACCAGAAATTCGTCATCGGCGGCGATCACCTTCGCCTCGCAGCGCGCCGGACTCCTCGTCCTCGCTGTCGGTCTCGCGCTGAACCCGGGATCAGGACCGTCGCTCCGCACGGTCGGTTGGGGGGCGATCGGCGGCTTGTTCGGAGGATTCGGGATCTTGCTCCTGTACTACGGCCTGTCCACCGGATCGATGAGCATCGTGTCCCCGGTTTCCGCGGTGACTTCGGCGGCGATGCCAGTGATCGTCGGCGTTGCGTTTCTCGACGAGCGGCCATTGCGCAACGCTGGGATCGGAATCGTATGCGCACTTCTGGCCATCGTCCTCGTGAGCAGTTCGTCCGGGGGTGCGAAGCGCGGCAGTTCGCCTCTGCTGCGAACGGTTGCGATTGCCGTTGGGTCCGGTCTCGGGTTCGGCATGTTCTTTGTGTTCTTGCAACGAGCGGGTGATCCCAAGACGGTTGGTTTATGGGGACTTGTCGCGGCCCGGCCCGCCTCGATCGTCTTGGCTGCCCTTGTTGCGAAAAGCAATGGCCAGCCTCTCAAGCTCGACGCGAAAACTCGGCGATTGGCCGTGAGCGCTGGGACGTTGGACCAAACGGCCAACGTTCTGTATGTGCTTTCCGTTGGGAAGGGGCTTCTCTCGCTCCTTGCGCTTCTGGCGTCGCTCTATCCCGTTTCGACTGTTGCACTTGCCTATCTTGTCGACCATGAGCGAGTGAATCGTCCCCAGAAGATTGGATTGCTCCTCGCCTTCTTAGGGACTGTCCTTATCGCAACATCGACCTAGGCTCGTAGAACTTCTCCTGGCTGTACTCAAACCACCAAGAAATCGGAAGATATCGAATATGCATCCAACTCCATCCGTGAACACGCTTTTAGGTTCGCTACTAAGCGCGCATTCTGAATGGTCTGGAGCGCTTCAGGTTGCTGGCGTTGTGGTTCGTCTCGATGGAAAGATCGACGAGGCCTGGGGGCAGAGCGCCGATAGTCGAACGGTCTTTCGAATTGCGTCGATGACGAAATCCTTTACTGCGGCGCTCATTGTGATGCTTCGTGACGAGGGCGTCTTAGAACTCGACCGCCCCGTTGCGCAATATGCACCCGAACTCGGAAGTGTGGTCGGCCCCGGGGCGTCCCCCCAGCCGATAACCCTGCGCGATCTGCTTTCCATGAGTTCAGGTTTGGTCAACGATGATCCCTGGGCCGACCGCCACATGGATGCGACCGACGAAGATCTCGACCGCTGGATCGCAAGCGGATTGCGATTCGCCCACCCGACGCGCACCGCGTTTGAGTACTCAAACCTGGGGTTCGCGCTCGCGGCACGAGTGGTTTGGCGGGTGACGGGTCAACGTCTCCAAGATCTCGTTGCGAAGCGAATCCTTGCCCCACTTGGGATGTCGCATACGTCTTGGGAAGCGGATTCGCTACCCGTTGGTTCAGAAATAGCTCACGGTTGGACGCTGGCGAACGGACAACTCGCGAAGGTGGAGCCGCTCGACGATGGAGTCATTGCTCCTATGGGCGGGCTGTGGTCGAACTGCCACGATCTGGCGAAATGGGTCGGTTCCCTGTCCGGCGCGTTTTGCGATCACACTCCCGATGGACCGATCCGAAAGGCATCGCTTCGCGAGATGCAGCAGGTGCAGCGGAGCTATGGCAGCAGAGTCATCGAAGCCTCGGATGGGTTGGACTTCCGATTGCAGGGTGGATACGGCTTTGGGCTCAACGTTCATGTCGACCAGTTCCGAGGTGCAGTTTGGCATTCCGGAGGGTTGCCGGGCTATGGCTCGACGATGCGCTGGGTGCCGGGCGGCGGAGGCGTCGTCTTGCTCGCCAACCTCACCTACGCGCCGATGACCGTGGCCGGTGCTCGCCTCGTGGATGCGCTTCGCCACAACGGCCATCTGGGGAGCGCGGCCGAAAAGTTCGACTCCGAAACCGAGCATGCTGCCCGCGCACTCGTGGACCTTTTCAACAACTGGTCCGAATGGAGCGCGAATGATCTGTTCGCAGATAATCTGTTGGTGGATCAGGTTGCAGAAGTACGCATCGCGGAAGCGAACGCGAAGCTCGCTGGCCACCGTGGTGAATACGTCTGTGTCGAGGATGACTCTGGTCCGATCATGACGCTGCGAGCCGGGAACTCGTTGCATCGAGTCCGGTTTTCACTGGCGCCGATCTCGCCTGCACGAATCCAGCACTATCGCTGGCTGCGCTAGCCCACTGGGCGAGCGAAAGCGGGAACCTACTGCGTGAGCGACGGCGGTGATTCGCCGGGCACGTCCATCTGTGGTGATTCGACGGGCATGTCGATCTGTCAACATGAAGCATGGAAACTGCTCGGAAAACGCGTTACGGCATCGGGCCGCAAAACCCTGGACCAACAATTGTCCGGGCGTACGGTTCGATGCTCTACACCGACGATGGTCGACAGATCCTCGACGGCGGCAGCGGTGCGCTAGTGACGAATATCGGGCACGGCCGGCCCGAGCTCTCGGCCGTCGCTGCGAATGCCATCGCCCGAGTCGACTATGTGCTCCCACCATGGCCAACGCCAGCGCGGATGAGCCTGGCCGAAACGCTCGCCGAGTCGTGGCTACCGCCAACATTCAACAGTGTGTTTCTGGCCAGTGGAGGCAGTGAAGCGAACGACTCCGCAATTCGGTTGGCGCGTCTGTATCACCTGGCCAACGGTGACCCCGGTCGATGGAAGGTCATCGGGCGAAGCCCCAGCTATCACGGGTCGACGCTGGCCACCCTCGCCGCGGGTCATCATCGTGCACGGCGCAACGGGTTCGACCCGCTGCTCTCGGAATGGCCGAAGGCACCGTGGAACGATGCGAAGGCACTCGAAGCGGCGATCCAAGCCGCCGATCCCGATACGGTCTCCGCCTTCATTGCCGAGCCGGTGATCGGAGCTGCGGGTGGCGCGCTCGTGGCATCGGCTGACTACTGGGCCGAGGCCGCCGAGGTGCTCGCTCGCTACGGGGTGTTGGGTATTGCCGACGAAGTCATGACCGGTTTCGGGAGGACGGGAAAGAAGTGGGGTATCGACCATGACCCGTGGTCGCCCGACATCATCGTGAGTGGGAAGGGACTGGGCGGTGGGTATGTGCCGATCTCGTTGGTTGCCGCCAATGACCGCGTCGCCGACGCGTTGAACGGCACCGATGCTCCGCTGATGTTCTTCACGTACTCCGGCCACGACCTGACGTGTGCGGTAGCGAGCGAGGTACTGCGGATCCTGCAGGAGGAAGAGCTGGTGGATCGTGCAAACACGATGGGGGAGCGTCTGAGGGCCGAACTAGTAAGCGCGCTTGGCGGCAATCCAAAGGTCGCCGAGATTCGAGGACGCGGACTCATGCTGGGCGTCGAACTCGATGGCGTCAAAACAGCGTCGGTCGTGGCGGCTTGCTTGGAACGGGGCTTGTGGATCTACCCCGCAGGATCCGGTGCGCCGGTTCCGGAAAGCATCCTTGTTGCGCCGCCGCTTGTCGTTAAGAACAACGAAATCGATCAAATTGTGTCGACGCTCGCCGCCGTCCTCGCATAAGGGTTTCTTCGCGGGCAACCACAGTCCTGAAATGTCCACCACAAGCCTCACGGCTCAGCGGTGGTCCTGCACTGCTGCGCCAAGGGCCACGACGTCGATCTCGATGCCGAGCCCGGGGCCCGTCGGGGCACTTCCGAATCCGTTTATGCTGCGCGGCTGGTAGCTGGCGACATGCTCGTTGGTCCAGTCGTTCATAAACGACACCGTGAGGAGCGCTTCGGGGCGGGTGCTTGCCGCCATGTGGGCCGAGGTTGCCGACACGATGTCGCCACCCCATGTGTCTTCGATCGTGACTTGGATACCGAGGCTGTGAGCGAGATCGCGCATCAGTTTCGCTTTAGTAAGCCCACCTACTTTTGACACCTTGAGGTTGAAGGCACCAGCCCCACCCTGGTTCACTGCGCGAAGGAGCGTCGGAACATCATGGACGAGTTCGTCGTAGACCATTGGAAGGGTGGTGTGCTTGCGGACCTCGATGCATTCTTCCATGGTTGGGCACGGCTGTTCGAAGTACAACCGCGGCAGGTCGTTCATGAGACGGGCGGCAGTTATCGCGTCGTTGAGGCGCCACCCGCAGTTGGCGTCGGCCACGACGAGATCGTCGTCGGAGGTTGCTTCGATCACTTGCTTCGCGCGCTTACTATCGACCACCGGATCGCCGCCGACCTTGAGCTGGAAGCGATGGATGCCCTCCGCTTGGCGAGCCATGACGTACGCGGTCATCTCGTCGGGTGAGCCAAAGGGAACCGCCATGTAGAGGGGGAAGCGTTCCTGGCGACGTCCGCCGAGCAGCGTTGCGACATCGACACCGTAGGCCTTGCCGCTGATGTCCCAACAGGCGATGTCGATCGGGCTTTTCGCATACTCATGGCCCATGAGGGCCTGATCCATGGCTTCGTTGATCGCTCCGAGGTCTCGGGGATCGAGGCCGATGATGGCCGGGCCAAGAAGCTCCAGGGCCGCCCGCGCACCACCCGCATGTGATGCGAGATACGTCGTCCCGAGCGGGCATACCTCGCCGTAACCCACCAGCCCGTCTGTGGTGTGTACCGCCACGATCGTCGACGACAACTGCTCGATCACACGTCCACCGGACATCACGTAGGACCCGTGGACATAAGTAAGGGGAAAGTCGAACACCTGAACTCGATCGATACGCATGGGTCCAAACGTACTTGCTCGCGAATCGCCCGACCTGATCGCCGGATCGGCGATGATAGGTCGATGCCCGAGCTCCCCTTTTCTACTGCCGACGTCGAAGCAGCGGCACAACGGCTACGGGGTCACGTGCATCGCACCCCTTTGCTGACTTCCACGATGCTCGATGATGCGGTCGGCGCCACGGTGGTCGCGAAATCCGAACACCTCCAGCGCTCAGGGAGCTTCAAGATCCGAGGAGCTCTCAATCGGATGATGCAGATGACGCCCGAGCAGCGCGCCTGCGGCGCAGTGGCGTTCTCGTCGGGCAACCATGCGCAGGGCGTCGCCCTTGCTGGGCGCATACTCGGGGTAGCCACCACGATCGTGATGCCATACGACGCCCCGGAGGTGAAGAAGCGGGCGACGCGGGGCTACGGAGCGGAGATCGTGGAGTACGACCGGTACGAGGGTAGCCGTGAGGTTGTCGCCATCGAGATCGCGGAGCGTACCGGTGCGACGCTGGTTCATCCCTTCAACGACGCGTTCGTGGCGGCAGGTCAGGGGACGTGTGGGCTGGAAGTGGCCGAGGATTTTCCCGATGTCGAAGTGGCACTGATTCCAGTCGGCGGAGGCGGGCTGATTGCGGGCATGGCGACGGCGCTCCGGGCCAAGGTGCCCGGGATCCGGATCATCGGCGTGGAACCGGAGGTGGCCAACGACGCACAGCTGTCGATGGCGGCAGGGCACATTGTGGAGATCGCGCAGCCCAAGACGGTCGCCGATGGTGTGGCCAGCCCGGCCATCGGGCCATTGACTTTTGCAGTGATACAGGCCTATGTCGACGAGATCATTACGGTCCCGGAGGACGAGATTCTGTCGGCGACGCGATTCATAGCTACACATATGAAACAGATCTTGGAGCCGACCGGTGCTCTCACCACTGCGGCACTGCTCAACCATCGTGTGGAAGGCGTCGGGGGCAAGCGTGTGCTCACCGTCTTTTGCGGCGGCAATGCGGACCTTTCGATCTTTGCCGGGTAGCGCTGTAGGGTCACGGCATGTCAAACACCGCGTCTACGGCCCTGCAACTTCGTTCCCTTGTCGGCAACGACGCCTCGCTTGAGATCTCTCTCGCCGAAGTGCCTGTGCCCGCTCCCGGCGACGATGAGATCGTGATCCGTGTCGAGGCGGCGCCCATCAATCCATCCGACCTCGGCCTGCTGCTCGGGGGCGCCGATCTGAGCACGGCGCGCGTTGAGGGTTCGGGCACATCGGCCAAGCTGCGCGCGTCGATTCCGGCCGCGGCGGTCGCTGGTTTGAAGGTGCGCTTCGGTCAGTCGCTCCCCGTCGGGAACGAAGGCGCGGGCGTTGTTGTTGCCACGGGAAGCTCGGCGTCAGCGTCGGCACTTATGGGACGTACCGTGTCGTTTCGTGGTTCGACCTATGCCACCTATCGCACGGTCAAGGTCGCCGATTGCCTCCCGCTTCCTGATGGCGTCACCGCGATGCAGGGTGCGTCGTGGTTCGTGAACCCGCTCACCGCGCTCGCCATGGTGGAGACGATGCGCGCCGAGGGTCACACGGCGCTCGTGCATACCGCTGCAGCGTCGAACCTCGGCGTGATGCTCAACCGGATCTGCATTGCCGAAGGCGTCGACCTCGTCAATGTGGTCCGACGCCCCGAGCAGGTCAGCGCACTTCGTGAGATCGGCGCGTCCTATGTTGTGGATTCGAGCGCTCCGACGTTCTTCGATGACTTCGTAGCGGCGCTGGTGGCGACGAAAGCCACGGTCGCCTTCGATGCGACCGGCGGCGGGACGTTGGGCAGCACCATCCTGAGTGCAATGGAGACGGCGGCCAACGCCGGGGCCACCGAGTACAACCGCTACGGTTCGTCGACGTTCAAGCAACTCTATATCTATGGTGGCCTCGACCGCAGCCCAACCGTGTTAACCCGGAGTTTCGGGTTCACATGGTCGGTCGGCGGGTGGCTGCTCATGCCGTTTTTCGTCAAGATCGGAGAAGAAGGCCGCCAGCGTTTGCTCAACCGTGTGGCGAGCGAGATCACCACTACCTTTGCCAGCCACTACACCAGCGAGATCTCGCTGACGCAGGCCCTCGACCCCGACATCGCCCGGTCCTACGCGCAGATGAGCACCGGTCGGAAGTACCTCATCAACCCGTCGCTGGGGTAGCCGTTTTCCGTTCTTGCGCACTGCCAGCGCGGGGTCCGCCGCAGACGTTAAGATGGCTGACTTCACGGACCGTTAGCTCAGTTGGTAGAGCGCTTGCCTTACAAGCAAGATGCCGGGGGTTCAAGTCCCTCACGGTCCACCATCACGCACCGTTTCGAACGCGAGAAGTCTCGTATGTCGAATGATCGCGCCGACGCCGGCTCGAAACACCTCACTCATGTCCTGTCGTTCCGCACCACGTTGAACCCGAAGTATCGCGTTCACGATTTGCGTGTCTGTTCAGTTTTGACGCTCGGCTCTGATATCGATCGGGCAACGCCAGTCCTGAACCAAAGCTTTCGGCGCACCCGAGCTCAACGGCAAGTTGCAGTGAAAACGGCAAGTTGTGTCCACCCACAACCTGCCGTTGAGCCTGCAACTTGCCGTCGAGTGGGTATGGATCTTCACGCCCGCCGAGGCTTCTCGAGCCGACTGCCGATAGATCAGGTCCGAGAAAGGCGCTACGGTTCCACGATGGTTCGCTTCGCGCTCTCCACGGCCCAGCATAAGACGACGTGGGACCGTCTCGACGCATGCTGGCAGGTAGCCGACGGCCTGGAAGTATTCGAGTCGGGGTGGCTCTTTGATCACTTCTACCCTCTCTTCGTGGAACCGACGCAACCGTGCCTGGAAGGGTGGACCGCCCTCGCGATGCTCCTTGCTCGCACTAAGCGCATCCGCGGCGGGCTTCTCGTGTCAGCGGTGTCGTATCGCCACCCCGCAGTGCTGGCCAACATGGTGGCCACCATCGATATCGCGTCGGCCGGGCGACTGGAACTGGGACTCGGAGCTGGATGGTTCGTCGAAGAATGCGAAGCCTACGGACTCCAACTCGGCACTCTGAAACAACGCTTCGACCGTTTCGACGAGGCACTCGATGTCATCGAGTCTCTGCTGACCCAGGAGAAGACCACGTTCTCGGGTGAGTACTATCAGCTCAAGGAAGCCCTGCTCATTCCGAAACCCGTGCAGCAGCCGCGGCCTCCCCTCTGTATCGGCGGACAGGGCGAGCGTCGAACGTTGCTCGCCGTGGCCCGACACGCGGACCATTGGAACGCCCCGGCACTTGATGCCGAGACTTTCCAACGCAAGCTTGCGGTATTGCATCAACACTGTGCGGACATTGGTCGAGACCCGTCGACGATCACCGTGTCGAATCTCATCCGCTACGACGGAACCGACACGATCCTTGCCCAAGTCGACACGTTCCAGGCCCTGGGCGTTGACCTGTTCATCGTGGGTGTCCCCTATCCGCACGATCCCGACGACATCGGGCGGCTCGGTGAACTTCTTGGCACCGTGACCGGCTGACTCACCGAGAAGTCGCGAGTTTTGCGCGTGACCGCTGACCCAACCGCGATGACCGACCAAAAACACTCGGTGGTGCGCGACATCATCCAGTGCGTCCGTCCGGCGCAGTGGGTGAAGAACCTTCTCGTGTTCGGCGGCGCTATCTTCTCCGGAGTTTCGAACGCGCATCGGTTGCTGTCTGCACTGGCCGGAGCGATTGCCTTCACACTCGCATCGAGCGCGGTCTACCTAGGGAACGACATCAAAGACCGACACGCCGATGTGGAGCACCCGCATCGCAAGCATCGGCCAATCGCGGCGGGCCGTATCTCGCTGTCGTTTGCATCGGGCCTGGCGGTCGTGCTCGTCAGTGCCTCGCTGATTATCAGTCTGGCGATCGGGTTTCTGTTTCTCTTCGTGATCTTCCTGTACCTGACGATCAACATCGTGTACTCGCTGGGCGCGAAACGAATCGTGATACTCGACGCCATGTTGGTCGGTCTTGGGTTCGTGCTGCGCGTTGTGGCCGGAGCCATTGCCGTGGAGGTGCCGCCTTCATCCTGGATCATCGTGTGCACGCTGGAAATGGCGATGTTGGTGGTATTCGGAAAGCGTCGAGTCGACGTCGTACTGGCCGGACAGACCGGGACCCGACACCTTCTGCCCGCCGAGTGGTATCCGCTGCACTTCCTCGACCTGATGATGGCCACAGCCGCCGGCGCATCGATCGTCACCTATGCGCTCTACACACTCGACCCCCTCACGATTCTTGAGGTGGGTAACCGGCGTTTGGTGCTGACGCTTCCGATGGTTGTGTACGGCGTGCTGCGCTACTTGTTCCTGGTGTTTTCCGATCGAGCCACGGCCGATCCCACCTCGGTGATCCTGCGCGACTGGGGCCTGCGCATCTGTGGTGTCCTGTGGTTACTTGCCGCACTCGTTGCTGTGTACTCGTAGTCCCTCCACTCGTTGCTGTGTCCTGTGGTCTCTCCACTCGTAGTCTCTACGCGGCAATTGCCCGACGGCGCAGGGTTGGACCGAGAAGGTCGGCGAAGTTATCGACGTAGAACTTCTGCTTCTGGACCTCGGTGACACCCGCCGCGTCCATCGAACGCTCATACCGAGCAATTGGATTGCGGCCACCCTCCACATGCGGGAAGTCCGACGAGAACATACAAACATCAGGCCCCGTGCCCTGGATTGTCCAACCCGTGTCCTCGTGCGGGTACGGCGTCGCCCGAACCTGACGCTGCACATATTCACTGGGCAGGAGATCCATCTCGCGTAGTCGGTCCTCGTTCCTCGAAAACGCCGTGTGGGCCGAATCGAGCATCCGCATGAATCCAGGAAGCCAACTTGCCCCAACCTCGATCGCACCGACCCTGAGGTTCGGGTTGCGCATTAAAACGCCGTCGACAATCAGTGCACTTAGCGTCTGCATAACCGGGTACGGGATGGACAGATAGTCGAGACTCTTGAAGTTCGTGTCGCCGCCATGGAAGTCTGGAACGGGTGGACGGCCATTTTCGAAGTAGTCGCCCGGCATCACGAAATCGCCGGCGCCGGCCACGTGAAGTACGACAGGCACCCCGGCCTCGGCACACATCGCCCATACCGGCTCGAGTTCGACGTGGCTGGGGGCGTGACCTTGCGGACAGTACTGCGACACCTGCACGGCAGCGGCGCCGGCGTCGATCGCCTCACCGGTAAGGCGCACGGCTGCCGCCATGTTGCTGAGCGGCACCACGACAACGGGGAGCAATCGTGAATCAACGCTGCACCAGTCGATCATCGCTCGACGCTGCCCCTCGGCTACTCGAACAGCCAATGAAGGATTCGTCCGGTCAATGGCTACTGCTTTCGCCGAAGCGAACGTGTCGAACACGAGTTGCGAATCAAAGCCCAGGAGGTCGAGAGCGCCAGGCCGATCTTCGCGAATCCACGACCCGGTTGCGTCGAAGTTCTTGCGGATCGTGATTTGCGACGCGTCCTCGGCGCGGTAGCTCGGATCGCAATGGTTCTTCGCTGCGAGATCGGCCTCGATCCCCACCGTCTCGGACTCGTGAGACTTCTCCCACAGGCGGGGCATCTCCGCGTTCGTCGCCGCGTCGAGATACGGCGTGAGCCAGTTGTAATCCTCGTAGATGTGGGAGTCGGCATCGTGCATCCGGCGGGTCGCGTACGGCATGGGTTCAGTGTACGACGGGTTGGACTCGATCACCCAGGTCATCGTCGTTGCCTCCCACACCGCTGGATCGGAGGTCTACGCCGACGTCATCGGAGAGCTACGCCCCCTGGTCGCAATGCGCCGGGCCGCGCCCGTCTCTGCGACTAGAGGCCAACTTTAGTCAGCACCCGCTGCGCTACGACTCGTCTCCCTGGCCATGTGCAACACTCGACGCATGGCTGAACTCCTGCTCCCCACGGTCGCTGATCGACCGAACGCCCCAGCAGTAATCGACGAAGAGGGTTCCACGAACTGGGCTGACTTCAACGAGCGCGTCAATCGACTCATTCACGCGGTCCGCGCCGCGGGCGCAGCACCTGGCTCGACCCTCGCGGCACTCTGCGCGAACCGATGTGAGTACCTCGAAATCTTCGCGATGGCCGCGCACTCGGGGGTGCTTGTCGTCCCGATCAACTGGCATTGGGTGGCCGATGAGGTCTCCTATGTGATTGACAACGCCGACGTGAGCATCATGTTCGTCGACGCCCGCTACGCAGAGGTCGCGCAGGCCGGAATCGCCGGAGCGTCGGCGCAGAATGTGCGCGGTATTGCAATTGGCGGCCACATCGAAGGCTTCGATGACTACGAAACGTTCCTGGCTTCGGGGTCACCCGAGGAACCGGTTGACCAGTTCGTAGGTGGACCTATGTTCTACACATCAGGGACGACTGGCCGCCCGAAGGGCGTGCGCGGTTCGGGCGTGGCGCCCCAAACCCCGGCGTCGTTCCTCAGTTTCATGGTGCAGGGATTCAGCGCCTCGATGGGATCGCCGATGGGTGGCGTTACATTCTTGAACGGACCGGTATATCACTCGGCCCAGTGGGCCTTCTCTGTGTTTCCGCTACTCGGCGGTTCAACGGTGGTGTCGCGACACAAGTTCGACGCCGCCGAAACGCTCCGGGTGATCGACCAATACGGAGTAACCAACGTACACTTAGTACCTACTCAGTTCATTCGTCTCTTGAAGCTGCCCGACGACGTCCAGAAGTCGTTTGATGGAACGTCGCTTCAGATCGTCTGGCACGGGGCGGCGTCGTGCCCCATCGAGGTCAAGCGAAAGATGCTGGAATGGTGGGGACCAAAGATCACCGAGTACTACGGCGCAACCGAGGCCGGCATCGTGTCGCTGGTCAACGGCGAGCAATGGCTTTCCAAACCAGGATCGCTCGGGCCAGTTTTGGCGACGTGTGATGTGACGATCGTCGACGACGAGGGAAACGAGTGTCCGCCAAATTCGCCCGGCACCATCTACATCAAGTCGAAGATGGGCTCCGACTTCGAATACCACGGCGATCCGGAAAAAACTGCCCAAGCACATCGGGCCCCCGGCCAATACACATTGGGTGACGTCGGCTATCTCGACGACGACGGATGGCTGTTCATGTCGGACCGCAAGATCGACATGATCGTCTCCGGTGGCGTGAACATCTACCCGGCCGAGATCGAAGGCCTGCTGGTGACGCACCCGGCGGTGCGTGACGCCGCCGTGTTCGGCGTTCCCGACGAGGAGTTCGGCGAGCAGGTCAAAGCCGCTTTGGAGCTCAGCGACGGCTACACGGGAAGTCCCGAACTCTTCGCCGAACTTGAGCAGTTCTGTCGTGCCAAGCTGGCTGGCTACAAGGTGCCACGCTCGTGGGACGTTCACGACGCCATGCCCCGCCATCCAACCGGAAAGCTCTATAAGCGGCTGCTGCGCGATCCGTATTGGCAGAACGTCGGTCGCACGATCTAGGTTCACGAGATGGCCGATCCACACAACCCAACGCACCCTGAGAACTACGAAGACGTCAGCGTCTACGACCTCGACCCGAACCAGGAAGAGACGCTGCTCCTCGCCCACAACGAGTGCACGTTCATTTGGTCAAACTCTGAAGGCTGGCCGGTCGGCGTCATCATGTCGTACATCTTTCGCAAGGGAAAGTTCTGGCTGACGGCGTCGGGACAGCGAAAGCGCATAGCCGCGGTTCGCCGCGACCCTCGGGTGTGCGTCGTCGTGACCTCCACGGGGTCTCCGCTTCCGAAGAACCAGGCCATCACCTGGAAGGGAACCTGTGTCGTGCACGACGACCAGGAAACCAAGGACTGGTTCTATCCCGAACTCTCCGCAGCGCTGAATCCCGCGAACGAAGAGCGGGCCAAATTCTTTCAGGAGTTTCTGGATTCGCCGCGTCGCGTGATCCTCGAAGTCACCCCGACGCAACGCATCGGTTACGACGGCCACAAGATGGGCAAAGACACTGCAGCCTGGATTGCGAAACGCGCGGCGGAAGGCTAATCGCTACGCCTACGTACTAAATAAGCGTCAGAAGCGAAGCGAACTTCTCCGGTACGGCCGCCCAGTCTTCGGGGCCGGTCAGTCCCGTTGAGAAATTGTGCTCGATGACTCCTGAAGAAGATTCGAAGAAATTCGCTCGCTCGAGTATCGAGCCTTCGCCCACGCGCCTGCCTCGACCGACGACGCCCAGTTCACCGCATTGCTGACGACCCGACGAAATGATGTGTCCGCGTACGTTTCCGGCCCGTCTCCGAATTGGAGGTAGACGACGGGGGAGTTGCGGCTGTGCTTGGTCCACCCCACGAGTTGGCTACCTGCCGGATGCGTCCAGTTCTCGTTGCTGTCGCGTTCGCCACGAATGGCGAGGTCAGCAGAGTAGAACTGACTCGTGTCGGTCATATCGAAGCTCGTTCGCAGCAGTGGAACCACGTCGGCCTCCAGCACGGGGAACAGATACAGCTCATCGGTGAGTTCGAACGATTTGCCCAAGCCTGCGCACACGGGATGATCCGGAGCGAGGACCTCGACGGTGTGACGCACATCGAAGCGGTACCCCGAATCTGGATAGCGAGTTCCGTTCAAAACCGCGGGTCGGTAGTGGAACCGTCCTCCGACGATGTGGGCATACTCCTCCCAGGCAGGCCACCCCGCAATGGCATGATGCAAGAACACCAGGGGCTTCCCCGCTTCGCGCAGCGCCTCGAAATCTCGGAGAAACGAGTCGGGTGGCCTGAGAAATTCCGTCGGCGGGTCAGCCTTCGTGAAGCGGATGCCCGGCATGTCGTAGAAGACGACGCAATCGAATTCACTCGTTGCATCAGGCGATAACAAACTGGCCGCCTCGGGGTGTTCGCGGTGTGTCCAGCGACCGGGCGCAAGGGCGTCCCACACCTCGAAGAATGCGTCGTGGTTGAACGGATGTCCTTTCGTCACCACCAAGATGTTGCCCACAATGCTCACGGCCTCGACACTAATCCGCTGAGCGTGTGCGAACCAGTGCGCCGAGCCCGCTCCAACCGATTGAACACAACTCGTCAAAGTTCGTAGTATTCAGCCCGAGGAATACCTGTGAACAATGAGCTGCTTGCACGACTGAAGTCGGAGATGGCCTACGAGTTCGCTCGAACCGCGCCGCCCGAGGGATTTCCTGCGTTCCACGATATCCCCGGTGGTCGCTACACCAGCGATGAGTTCTGGGATCTCGAGCAGCAGTTGCTCTGGCCGAACGTGTGGGTCATGGCGTGCCGAGCCGAGGACATGGCGAAGCCAGGCGACTACCAGCGCTTCGATGACCTCGGTAGCCCGATGATCATCGTTCGTGGCCGCGACGGGGAACTCCGGGCGTACTACAACACCTGCCAGCATCGAGGTGCCCCCGTCGTGCGAGACCGAAGCGGATCGGCTCGCCAACTGCGGTGCCAATATCATTCGTGGACCTACGATATTGATACCGGCACGTTGGTTTCGGTCCCCGATGAGCGAGACTTCGTGGGCCTCGACAAGGAGCAACGCTGCCTCCCGACCCTTCGATGCCAGGTTTGGGACGGCTGGGTCTTTGTGAATCAGAACCCAGATGCGAAACCGCTGGTGGACTACCTCGGTCCGGTAGCTGACCAGCTCGGTGAGATGGGCGGAACCGAACTCGTGGAGGTCAGCCGACGCAGCGAAGTCGTCGACTGCAACTGGAAGGTGATGGCAGAGGGATTTCTTGAGGTGTATCACTTTCGTCACATCCACTCCCGAAACGGTGACAGCCTGCTCGACAACCGCGGCGCCACAATGGGCCTTCTCCCCGGCGGCCATTCGCGCATGGTCACCCCGTTCTCGAAGGCCTCCTATGAAGCATTTGGAATGGCGCACTGGTCCGACTGGCAACATCGTGTCGTCCCAGGCTTTGTTGACATTCCTTCGGTCAATTCCATGATTCGCTCGACATCGTCGGCGTACAGCATCTTCCCGAACCTCATCACGCCGCTGGCATCGTACGGATTCCCGTTTCTGCTGTTCTGGCCGCTTGCCAAGGACAGGACCCGTTTGGATTGGATCCACTTTGCGCCCAAGGACTGGGACGGTGACGAGTTGCCCGAGCACTGGCAACGTCGTATGGACACTTTCGATTTGATAATGGAGGAAGACACACGAAACCTGGGGCCAATGCAGCGATCACTGGAGTCGCCAGCACTTCGGGGGATCCCGATCAACTATCAGGAACGTCGGATTTGGCACCTCCATGAAGAGATCGACCGCACGATTGGGGTGGCACGTATTCCGGAACACCTGCGCGTCCGACAAGTTCTAGCACCATACGTCGAATCATAAGCACACAAACAAAGGACCCCTGTGAACTCACATAGCGGACAGGTCATACTCGTTACCGGCGCAGCATCCGGGATCGGCCGCGCAACCGTTGAGGCGGTTGTGCGCGGTGGCGGATCAGTCGTGGCGGTTGATCGGGTCGAGTGCCCCGTGTTCGAGGTCGAGGATCACGCCCGAATCGTCACGATGCACGGCGACGTAACCGTGCAGGAGGACAACGAAGAATGGGTGCAGCGGGCGGTTAAGCGCTTCGGACGACTCGACGGTGTCGCCCTGAACGCCGGAATCGCGAAGTCGGGCGACATTTTGGACTTGCCGATCGCCGAGTTCGAACGCGTTATGGCTGTCAACGTCACGGGGGTGCTTCTTGGCATTCGGGCGGCCGTTCCCGAACTACGAAAGGTCGGCGGTGGCTCCCTCGTCGTAACGGCTTCTACGTCAGGGATAGGGGGAGATACAAACATGTGGCCGTACAACGCCTCGAAGGGTGCGGCCATCAGTTTGGTACGGGGATTGTCCCAAGACCTCGGCGCTGACGCGATCCGAGTCAATGCTGTGTGTCCGGGACCTACGGAAACGGGAATGACGACAGGGATCAAGGCTGCACCAGCACTTTATGAGTCGTTGCGGGCTCGAATCGCGCTCGGTCGATGGGGCCAGCCAGCAGAAGTCGCCGCCGCAATTTCATTTCTGTTGTCGCCAGCGTCGAGCTTCATCACCGGTATCGCCCTCCCGGTCGACGGCGGCGTGACTGCGAACACCGGACAGTTTTTACCGAAGCAAAATACCTGCTGAAGCAACGAGTCGTTCGACGATTGTCGGGGGCGGGGTCGAGGGTGGGGTCGGCGGGTTGGCGGGGCCGGCGGGTTGACCACTATTTGTGACCATCATGTTCCCGATGCGGTAATCGAGCGAGTCGCCGTAAAAAAATCGGCGCGCGGTGTTCGTGTTTCGTCGTACACCGGCTCGCTCAGATCGCATCGATACTTCTTGTTGTCGGCGCCGAGGAGTCCGAACTGGCCGAACATGGTTCGCATGTTGAGGTAGTTCGGGTGCTCGAAATGAGCGGCCAGCGATGCCTCATCGTCCCAGAGTTCATATACCTGGATGCGGCCCTCAACGCACGGGTCAGGCGCAAAGCAATACGCACGGCACCCTTTTTCGTCGTGGCGGGTGGCCTGCTGAAGGGGCATCGATGCTTCGAGGCAGTCGGCGCGCTTAGCGGGTTCGAGGTCGATCGTTCCGGCGATGATTATCATGTGTGTGCCTAATAATTGGTTTGAGGGACGGTTCAGAACTTGTCGCGACGGCCGGCTTCGTGCACGATCGCCGAATCGCTTTTGTGGAAACGGCCGCTGCCGTGCATTGTGGTCTGTCCAGCGTCCACGACCAACGTATGGGCCGTGACATTTCGAGACTCGTCGCTGGCGAGGTAGAGCGCAGCGTTGGCGATGTCGCTGGGGAGTCCGGCGATTCCAAGAGCCGAACCCGACGAAATGTGCGTCGTGGCGTTCTCAATATCGGTGTGGTCGCCCGTGATGACGCCAGCCGTCATCGCCGTGACAGTGTTGCCGGGAGAGATCGCGTTGACTCGGATGCCGTCTCGGGCCAACTCTGAGGCCACCGACTTCGTGAGGCCAATGACGCCGTGCTTCGCTGCGGTGTAGACGTGGGGTCCGAGTCCGCCCACGATCCCGGCCGTCGATGAGGTGGAGATGATCGAGCCCGAGCCTTGGGGAATCATGATTCGCGCCGAGTGCTTCATGCCGAGAAATACGCTTCGCAACAAGATATTGACTGTTCGGTCCCACGCCTCGATCGGTGTGTCGGCGATCGGTCCGATTGCACCCACAATTCCGGCGTTGTTGAACATGATGTCGAGTCGGCCGAACGACGCGACGGCAGCCTGTACCGCGGCTTCGACATCGGACTCGGACGTGACATCGCAATGAACGTAGGTCGCGACGTCGCCGAGTTCATCGGCGAGGGCACGGCCCGCATCATCTTGAATGTCGGCTAGGACGACACGTGCACCCTCTTCGACAAATCGCCGGACGGTGCCGGCTCCGATGCCGCTGGCTGCTCCAGTAATGACGGCGACCTTGCCGGCAAGTCGATCGGACATGTGAATGGTTCCCCTTGCGAAGTGAGCTTTTTCGAGCGATTGAATACGCGATGCGAGTGCATTTTCTGACACACTCGAATCCTTATGCCGAACCGTACTCCGCGCGACCTCGGTTTGTCCGATCTGGTCATGTCGCACTTCACCCTGCCGCGCATGTTTCCGATCGACGAGCGCATCGCGATAGCAGCGGCTGCGGGTTTCTCGGGGATTGGGTTGTACCTAAACCAGTACGAGCAGTTGGAGGCGACGGGCCAGGCACCGGGACGTGTACGGGAATTGCTCGACGAACACAACATGGTGCTTGCCGAGATCGAGGTCGTCCGTGGCTGGGCCCAGTCCGGTGAACCCTACGATCGATGTCGTGCGATGGAGGAAGTTGCCTGGCGCATGGCCGATGAGTTCGACTGCCGGTATCTCCAGGCCATCGGCCCCTACGACGGCACCCTCGACGACGCCGGGAAGGCGTTCGCAACGTTGTGTGACCGCGCCGCTGATCACGGGCTGGTCGTCGGAATCGAGTTCCTTCCGTTCACCAACATCGTGACGGCCACTGACGCGATGGCAATCGTCGAACGCGCCGGTCGGGACAACGGCGGTGTCTGTGTCGACATCTGGCACCACGAACGCGGAGCTCGTGATTTGGATCTCATTCGTGCCATTCCGGGCGAGCGTGTCATGGCGATTCAGATGAACGACGGCCCGATCCTGGCGACGCTTCCTGATTATGTTCAGGACTGCTTGCAGTACCGTGTGCCGCCCGGGTCGGGCGAGTTTGACGTCGCCTCAATGGTGTCCGTGCTCCAAGAACTCGGCGTGACGGTGCCATGGTCGTTGGAGGTCTGCAACGAAGTTGCCGGAACAACGGATCCGACGGGGCACGCTCGCCGCTGTGCCGAGGGAATGCGTTCATTCTTGGCCTAAGCGATGTTGGCCGGAGCAGATTCCCATACGTCGTTCGCCCATCGCAAGGCGACTCGGTCAGCGCGCTCTCACACGTTTGGAGATCAGCGCTGATCCCTATCGAGTACTGGCGTGGCGTCGGAGCAGATCCGCCGATAGAGTCCGTCTCATGGCCACGATGCTTGCTCACATCACCGTTCGAGAAGGCCGCGAGGCCGAATTTGAGGCAATCGCTCGCCGCATCTATGAGGCAACACACCGCCTCGAGCCCTTTGTTCTTCGCTATGAGTATTGGCGTGGCGCGGCACCTCGGACGTATTACACGTTGCTGTCGTACCCGGACTTCTTGAGCTTCATCGTGCACCAGACGAGCGACTATCACGAGGAAGCGTCGCCGGAGTTTCGTCCGGTGTTCGAATCCTTCAAGATCGAATGGGTCGACCCCATTGCGCGAGCGTGTCCGCTTGTTGCTACCGAACCGCAAGACGCCCCGGCCGATGCCGACGAACTGACAGCTCGCTATGCGCAGCAGTTCCGGGCCGAGGTGGCACCGTGGTGGGCGCCTCTACGCGCTGCGCTCTTCGACGCCTGACCTCGCGTCACCAGGTGACGGGCACAACTTTGCGTCCCCAGAGGAACGGAGCGGCGATTCGCTGTGTGTCGCCGTCGAGGCGAAGTGTGGGCAGCCGGGTAAGGAGTGTCTCCAACGCAATGCGAGCGGTGAGCCGCGCCACGTGTGCACCGAGGCAGTGATGGATACCCCACGAGAACGCGAGGTGGCGCTTCGTTTCGGTGAGAGGTCTGGCGATGCGGAACTCATCCGGAGCATCGAAGAGTTCCGGGTCGCGACACGCCGATGCGTAGAGGACCATCACCTTCGAGTCCTCGGGAATCTCGACGCCGCTGAGCTCGGTCGCTTCATTGTTCGTACGACACAAGCCAAGGACCGGCGGATCGAAACGCAGGCTCTCCTCAACCGCGTTGGCGGCCAGCGTCGGGTCGTCGAGCAACCGTTCCCAACGACTGCGATCTTCGAGCAGACGCCACATCATGTTCGTGATGAGCGACGTCGTTGTTTCATGCCCCGCCACGAGAAGCTGGCTGACAGTGTTTGACGCCTCACGGAGATCCATCACGTCGCCATCATCGGTGTACGGGGCCGACGCAAGATGCGACAGGAAGCCCTCCGGAAGTGGTTCGCCCCGCGCCGCCATGTCACGTCGGCGCGCGATCTCATTGGATGAAAACTCGTTGATGGCTTTGCGAGCCTGGACACCTCGGTCGGGATAGGTCATGCCCATCACCATCTCGTCGGCCCAGCCACTGAACTGATCGCGGTGCTCGATCTCGATTCCCATCGAGAGGCAAAAGCTCGTTACCGGGAGGGGCAGAGCAAAGTCCGCATACAAATTTGCCCGCCGCTGATGGCGACCGATGATCTCATCAGCGAGTTCCTGGGCCAATCGCCGCAGTTGCGGCTCGGTCTTCTCTACCGATCGGGGTAGGAAGGGTTCCAGCAGGAACTTACGGCGACGCGTGTGCTCAGGGGGATCGTCTCGCTGTACGTCACCGTTCGACGCTCCCGCCTTGCTGATGCCCGGGCCTTTTTGATTTGACCACAACGTGGGGTTGGAAAGGACCGACATGATGTCGGCTGTCGCCGCAATCGAATACAGCGATTCGCCAAATTCCGTCGTCAGGTGTACCGGACAGCTGGCTCGCAGATTTGCAAAGGCCGTGGCTGGGTCGGCAAGAACGTGTTCGGCGACGGGCGAATATTCGCGTGCGTCGCTTGCCTCTGACCGGGTCGGGGTTTCGTACATGGGCGGCCTTTCTAATGCAGAATCACGGAAGAGAACTCGCAATCACACCGTCAACAGATCGACGACGTGATGGTCCGAGAGCGCAGCCTGTGCTCGTTGGATGACCTCAGTCCACAGCGCCATCGCTCGCTCACTGGAGACATCGAGGCTGCCGACGGCAAACACGGGAATGATCCAGCCGTAGAGCACGCCGACCCGGTAATCGGACCGAAGCTGGTCGAGGGAGTACCCGCTCACGCCGCCCGTAACGAGGGCCTCGTGGTACGCCCTGAGGAGATCGGCTTCGTGGGTGCGACGATCTTCGATCGTCATGCTCTGGCTGAGCAGGTACCCGACGTCGTAGGCAAAGCCACCTTGCGACGACGTCTGGAAGTCGATCATCTTGACCGTCTCGTTGTCACCGAAGAACAAGTTGTCGAGGCGATAGTCGAAATGCGAAACGGTGGTCGGCATAGCCCCCAACCGATCAAGAAGTTGCGGGCTGTTTGGACCGAACCGATCGATCAGCGATTCATGTTCCGGTTCGATTGCGTGGCCGAAGATCTGCTTGAACGGGTCAAGACTCTGGGCGTATACGTGCTCGCCAATCTTCATCCCCGCGGAATTGCACGCCGGCATCCACGAAAGCGCATCGAGTTTGGGAGACTGCCAGAAGGTGGCGTGCAACAACGCAGCGGCTTTCAGCGCTGCGTAGGCGTCGTCGACACCCAATCCGGTGAGCTGGTCGCCCATCCGATACGGTGACAGGTCTTCTATGAGAAGGAGATAGTCCTCGTTCGCCTTGTCCGCGGCGATCCCGTACGCGTGCCCGGTGACAGTCGGGACGACTGGGCAGACGTCAGCATAGAAACGAGCTTCGCGTTCGAAAATGTTGGCGGCCTCCAGCATTGCTCGAATCGTTTCGTTCTGGGTCGGAATCTTCGCGATGAGCGATTCCGGCGCGGAACATGGCGCGCTGTAGGTAACCCGTAGGCGGCCGACCTCGCCCATGAATCCCACTCCCGACGGTAAAACCTCGCCGTTGACCGACGCCACGCTGACGTTGCCTGGAATCGTCCCGAACTCGCGCAAGGTGGCCGTGAGCCAGTCTGGCGCTATGTCGCCTGTGGTTGTCGGGATGGTACGTGAAGTCATGATTTGTCTCCAGGGTCGACGCAAAATGCGCTTTTGGCGAGATATGTGATTCGATGTGGTCTGAAAATCTACCGCCTGGTCAATTTCTTTTCCGCATTCGAAAACTCAACACCAACTCCCGAACGGAGCCCCTATGGCACAGACGAAGTCAACGCGCGAGCACATCGAAGAGCTCATCCACCAGTATGGCGATGCCGTCTGCCTTCGTAACGGCGATCAGTGGGGTGCAACCTGGGCCGACGATGCTCGCTGGGTTCTCGGTCCGGGGCGCGATGTTGCAGGCCGCGAGGCGATTGTGGCTTTGTGGCACAAGGCGATGGGCACCTTCTCCTCGGTCGTTCAGAACGTGCTCAATGGCGCCGTTGACATCGACGAAGACGCCGGAACGGCCACCGGCCGGTGGTACATCATCGAGCACTTCAAGCGCTCCAGTGGCGAGGTGGGGATACTTCTCGCGTACTACGACGATACCTATGTGCGCGTAGGGAACCGGTGGCACTTTTCCAGCCGTGAGCTCGTGCGTCAATACGCCGGGCCGCCGGATCTCTCCGGGGAGTTTTTCTTCGTTTTCTAAGTGGCCCCGGACGGGTCAGCCGACGGTTGCGAACATTGCCTTGAGATAGGCACCCTGTCGGAACGTGATCGGATGATCCTCGCCATGGCCGGTCGTGAAGTCTTCACGAAGCGCGATGCCACTCATTTCTGCGCCGTCATGTACGGCGTCGAAAAAGTCCTCGGCTGTCACACGGCTTGAACACGAGCATGCGACCAACATCCCTCCCGGACGCACTACGCGTACGGCGAGTTGGGCAAGTCGTCGATACGCCGCGATGGCGTCGAACACATCATGTTGGCGTTGGGCGAACGACGGTGGATCGACCACCACGATGTCGTAATGCTCGTTTTGCGCGCCCATTCCGGCCAGCACGCCGAATGCGTCACCCGAGATCGACATGTGTTTGGTACGGCTCGTGCGGCTGGCGTTGTGTTCCAGGTTCCGCTTGCAAACCGCCAACGTGGGCGAACTGAGGTCCACACTGTGAACCTCCTTCGCACCACCAGCGGCGGCGTACACAGTGAAGCCGCCCGTAGACGCAAACACATCGAGTACACGGGCCCCCCGCGATCGTTCGCCGACGAGTTGTCGGTTGTCGCGTTGGTCGAGAAAGTGACCGGTCTTCTGGCCGTTGACAACGTCGGCTTCAAACGTGAGGTCGTTTTCCAGAAACAACACTGGCTCGGTAGGTGGTTCGCCGAGAAGGGTCTGCCCGTCGAGCCACTCGCTCGACGGCCCGAGGCTGGCGGTGACGCTCCGGGCCAGTCGCAGTACGATCCGCTGCGGAGCGAGGACGTCCGCGATAATTGGAAGCAACTCTGGCAGATGAACGAACCATGCATCCGTGTAGATCTTCAAAACGAGCGTGTCGGCGTAGCGGTCGATGATGAATCCGGGCATCGCGTCGTTCTCGCCATTTACGACCCGGTAACCGGTAGTGTGGCCAGTCGCCGCAAGCTCGCGTCGGATAGCAAGCGCACGTAGCAATGTTGCGCGCCAGAAGTCGGCATCGATTACGGCCGGTTTTCCAGCATGAAGGATCTTGATTCGAATGGGGGAACGCGGATCGAAGAGCCCGATAGCGGCGAAGCGCTTCTTGTCGTCGAATACAACTGCAAAATCGCCTGACTGGCCGCCGCCGCTTATTGAAGTGATGGCTTCGTCGTAGATCCAAGGATGGCCACCCCGGAGTTGACGAAGTGCGTCGGGAGTTACCCGCGTAGCAAGCCGTTTGCGCTGTGAAGACTGGCGTGATGGGGTGCTGCCGGTGGGCAGACTCATCAGACCTTTGTCCGGCTGGGTCCAGCCGCTGAACCTCGGAACATGGCTTCGGAATCGAAACCGATGCGCTTCGTCGGCACGATCTCGATCACGACGCGTCCGGGGGAGTCGAGGTGGGAGATGAACGACGCCTGCTGCGTCTCGCTGGTCGGCCTCACGAATTTGGCGAGAGCCGGGTAGAACCAGGCCTTTGTCGCGTCGTCGTCGCAAACCGTCGCGGTCCCTTTGTAGGTGATGCTCTGGCTGATGCCGATGTCGGTACCCCGTGACGAGATGGCCAGCGCAACGTTGGGGTTCTTTTCGACGGCCGCGACGCGCTTGCGTCGGCGGGTTGCAGTGACCCAGAACCGGCCGTCGTGGAACACGTAGTTCATGATCACACCGACTGGCTCGTGTTGCGAGTTCACCCACATGAAGGTGCACTCAGTCTGTGTACGTAGCAATTCAGCTTCGCGCTCGTCGGAAAGCTCAAAGATCGATACGTCCTCGTAGTTATCAGCCATAGGACTACGCCTTCGGCATCTGGTTGACGAACGTCTGCATATCGAAGTAGTCGCGCCACAACGCGATCTTTCCGTCGCGGATCTCAAAGACTCCGGTGACCGGAATGGAGATGTTGCCGGTGGGCAGGTCGAACTCGTCGACTCGTTCGTTGAATACGACGTTTCCCGACTCGGCCTCGCGGACAATCTTCCACTCGACGCGTGTGGCTGGGGAGAGGAACGCGCCGAGTCCATTCTTGATCGCCTCCGGTCCGAAAACCTTACGCATGGGGACGTTGTCGTATTCACAGTCGTCTGTCACAAGCGCAACGGCCCCATCCAGATCTTTGGCCTCGATGAGACGGATGAACTGGTTCACGAGCGAAAGCGACATAGAAGTATCGTAGGCGCTGCGATCTACGCTGCGCTTATGGAACCTTCATCAAAACTTGCGTCCGCAGAAACAGGCTCGGGGAAACTGGCGGGAAAGACGGCCATCGTCATTGGGGGTGCTTCGGGTTTCGGCCTGGCAACCGCTGAACTTCTCGCCGGTGCCGGTGCCCATGTCGTGATCGCCGGTCGACGCCTCGACCTCGCCGAGGAAGCTGCTGCTCGATTGGGCGGTAGCGCGTTTGCCTGCGACATTACCGACGACGATCAGGTACAGGCGTTGGTGAACTCGGTCATGGCAACGCGGGGCCGAATAGACGTCAGCGTGAACTACGCCGGGTACGAACAGTCAACGCCACTCAAGGACCTCACACCCGAGATCATGAAGCCGATGGTGGAGGTGCAGTTCCTTGGCGCGGTGTACGTTATTCGCCATGTCGCAAACGCAATGGTCGCCGCTGGCCACGGCGGTTCGATCATTTCGATCTCTTCGCTCACTGCGCAGAACCCGAGCGCGGGGCAGGTTGCGTATGCGGCGTCGAAGAAAGCGCTTGAGTTTGCGACCCAGATCGCGGCGGTGGAGTACGGGGCGGACAACATTCGCGTGAACTGCATTGCCCCACACCTCATCGAGACACCGATGACAGCCCGGATCTTCAAGCGTCGCATAGTCGTCGAAGCGGTCAAAAACCAGACACCCCTCGGACGCATGGGCCATGTCGACGACGTAGCGAAGTGCGCTCTGTACCTTGCGTGCGACGATTCAGGGTATGTAAGCGGACAGACGATCTGCGTTGACGGCGGTGCCTCTCTCCTCAAGCTCCCTTCCGCCCAAGACTTCGAGTTTCTCGCCCAAGCCCGCCCCGATCTGCTCGCTCCGTAAGCACCCGGATGGAGTTCGCGTGCCCGGTTGGGTACGGCCGCGACGGAGCGCCGACGGCCGAGCTACCAGCGAACTGGGAGGCGACGACGACCCCAGAGGGTGAAGGGCACGATGCGCTCGGGCTGGCCGTCGAGTCGTAGGTCCGGGAACCGCTCCAAGAGCAACCGCATGGCGATTCGGGCCTCGAGGCGAGACAGCGATGCGCCAGGGCAGAAGTGGTGGCCGAGCCCGAAGCTCACATGCTGGCGAAGCTCTTCGGCTGTGCGGTCGAGGCGGAACTCGTTCGGGTTCGTCCAGACCGACGGATCGCGGTTCGCCGCTGCGTAGGTCACCATCACCTTCGACTTCTCGGGGATCTCGACGCCATGCATCGTCACCGTTTCAGTGTTGGTGCGGAACAGCCCGAGAACGGGGGCGTCGAAACGGAGGCTTTCCTCGACGGCGACGTCGATCAACGACGGGTCGGCCCGCAACGTTTGCCACCGCTTCGGCTCCTCCAACAATCGCCACACCAAGTTGGTGATCAGCGACGTTGTTGTCTCATTCCCGCCGATGAGAAGTTGAATCAGAATGGTCTGCAGCTCCTCATCGGTGAGGCGACGACCCTCATAGGTGGCGACGACGAACCCGCTCACCAAGTCGTTCGCCAGCAACGACCCAAGGTGCGATTCGTCTGGTTCGGAGATCCCTGCGTCGGCCAAAAGACGGCGTCGTTCATCGATGAAACCCTGAAAGTACGCACCCATCTGGGCGCGCACAGCATCCGGAGCGTGAGCGTCGGGTGAGTTGAACTGCGCCACGATGTCATCGGACCACTGCTTGAACTGGGCAACTTCGTGCGGCGGTACACCCAGCAACTTCGCAATCACAATGACCGGAAGAGGGCAGGCGACGAGGTCGTGCAGGTCACCGGATCGTGACTCGACCGAAGCCATCTCATCGATCAAAAGGATGGCGAGCTCGGTGACTTCCTCTTCCAATCGTCCGATCATTCGAGGCGTGAAGCCCTTTTGGAAGAGCTTGCGGAACTCGGTGTGCTGCGGCGGATCCTGATTGAGGCATTTCGCCTTGGTGAACTGCGGTGCCTGCCCGTATCGGCTCGACCACAGCTCCGTGTCCTTGAGAGCTGCGATTACGTCGTCGTGTCGCGTCAACGTGAAGAACGAAGGGCTGAAATCTTTGAAGTGATGAACCGGGCATTCAGACTGTAAGCGAACATAAGAACTCATCGGGTCCGCAAGAACCTCAAGAGAAAATGGGTCGTAGTCGACTGACACCGGGGCCTCGCTCATGCGGGTGATGGATTCTTCGGTTCGCGACTCCACAACACGTCGAAGTCGACCGCGATGTCGAGCACTTGGAATGCGCGACCGATCCCTACGCAAAACCCAATCGTCATGGTGAGTTCCACCAGTTCGGAATCAGTGAAGTGCTCACGCAGCTGCGCCCACATCTTGTCGTCGACGGCGGTGTGGTCGATTGCGAATCGCTCGGCGAAATCAATGGCCAATTTCTCGCGAAGGGAAAATTCGTCCAGATCATGGGCGCAGTTCACTTTGTGGTACAGCTCGTCTGTTAGTCCCTGCTGCATCGCCGATGCAGCGCGAGTATTCAGTCAAACGTGGCATTCGTTGAGCTGGGCGATACGCATTCGCGCCACTTCGCGCAGCCGAACCGGGAGGCTCGATTCCTCGTAGACCGCTTTCGACATCGCCCCCATACCGACACCCATATGCGGCGCCAGCTGCCAAATGCGACTGGCCTCACGTCCTTCACCAGCAGGAACATCAACTCGGGCCATCGGTTCTCCTTTCGTTTGCTTCTCTCGCGATCGTAAGCGGAGAAGTAATTCTGCGGTTAGTTTTCCAGGCGGAACCAAATTCGTCACATCGTGTGTGCCTGTCATGCGAACCACCCCGGAGAAACCATGGACCGTTGGATTACCGATACCGAGATCAGCCCCCGATTTCCCTATTACACGAGGGCGAATGCCGATGAGGTAGGCCCGGACCCGTTCAGCCCACTGGGTTGGAGTCTCGGTTGGGCGAAGGGGTGTGTTCCCGGCGTTGCGAAGGGCTTCATTGCCTTCGGAGTGCTCAGCGACGACGAGTTCGCACTCACGCCCCGTGAGGTCTTCGGCAATTGGGGTGGGTACTTCTACAACCAGCTTTCCCTGCCCCGGATCATGGGTGTCCGGATGCCTGGCGCCACACCGGCGGCAATCGATCAGGCGTACTTCGGTGACCACCCAGGCGTTCCGCCGTACACGCCACACCCCGACGATGAAAACGAGGCCGCCACCGCGAAGCTGGGCGAAACAATGGGCTGGGCCATGAGCACGTCGAGCTTTCCGGAGCAAGACGACGCATCGGGGCAAGCGAAGGCCGCCGTCGCAGCACGGCCGAATCTGTCGAAGCTCGCCGACGCCGAACTCGTGGCACGAGGGCGAGCAATGGCCAAGCTCCTCGACGATGTCTGGGTGCCCTACTGCCAATCGTGTCTGGGCGCCTCGCTCGGCCCGGGAGCCATCCAGGCGATATGCGCAGCGATCGGTCGAGCCAGCGACGCGGTGAAAGCAATGGCGGCGGTCGGCGACGTCGAGTCGGCGGAAGCATCGTTCGCGATGTGGGATCTATCGCGAATCGTCCGAAACTCGCCTGAACTAACCGCAATCTTCAACGGGCCTATCGGGGCCGTCTTGTCGTCGATTGAAAAGTCGGAGAGCGCCGAAGCGAAGGCCTTCTCTGCGAAATGGAACGCACTCCTTGTCGATCATGGACACCGTGGACCCAACGAATGGGACATGGCAGCGCCTTCGTGGTTCACAAAGCCGTCGCTGCCGCTCGGGATGCTTGAACGGCTCCGGAACCAAGACGACGCGCGGTCGCCCACCACGGCGAAGGCGGCGGCTGCGTCGGAGCGTGAGCGCATCGCCGCAGAGCTCCTGGAGATGCTGAAGGGCGACGACGAAACCTACGCGACGTTGCAGGCTGCGTTTGGATCGGCGGGAGTGTTCTTCAGCGCCCGTGAGAAAGGCAAGAACGCCTGCATTCGGGTGATCCACGAAGCCAAACTCGCGTTTCTCGAACTCGCCCGCCGCCATGTCGAAGCTGGTCTTCTCGCCAACGAACAGCAGATCTTTCTGCTTCTCGACGACGAACTCGACGGATATCTCGCGAATCCCTCCGAATACAAAGCGCGCGTAACAGAACGCCAAGCTCAATTCGCTGATCTTGCGACCCGTGTCCCTCCCTACATCGTGAAGCTCGAAGAAGGCGTGGCGCCGATCCACGAGTGGCCGCGAAAGGGAGCGTCAGGCGACCCGGTGGCCGTCGTGGGGGAACACCTTCAGGGTGCCCCCGGTGCTCCCGGCATTGTCACCGGTCGAGCCCGAATCATTCTCGACCCGTCCGACGCCGGCGATCTGGAACCCGGTGACGTCATGGTGGCGCCGACCACCGACCCTTCATGGACCTCGCTCTTCCTCTCGGTGGCCGGCGTCGTGGTCAACGTTGGTGCAGTGGCGAGCCACGCAGCAATCGTGTCGCGCGAACTCGGTGTGCCGTGCGCCGTTTCTGTGGTCCACGCCACGGACCGAATTCCGGAGGGTGCCACGATCACGATCGACGGGTCAACCGGTCTCGTCATTATCGACTCCCTCTCGAGGAGAATCGCATTATGAGTGATTTGAACGAACCCGTGGTCGTTGTCGACCGGCCAGCACCCAAAATCAAGCGACTGACCCTGAATCGCCCGGAGAAGCGAAACGCGCTCAACGACGCGTTGCGCGGCGCGCTCTTCGAAGAGCTTCGCTCGGGGGACAGGGACCGCGAAACGTCGGTCATGATCATCAGGGGAGCGGGGCCCGCCTTTTGCGCAGGCTACGACCTTGGCATGCCCAACTCCGACGTCGAACGGTCGATCGCCCCGTACGATGGCTGGTGGTCACGCCATGTCGTGAACAACTGGTTCGAGATGTGGGACATGGGGACGCCGATCATCGGACAGGTTCACGGCTACTGCCTGGCCGGAGGCACCGAACTCGCAACCGCGTGCGACCTCGTCTACGTCGCGTCCGACGCCAAAATCGGGTATCCGCCGGTGCGCCTGATGTCGCCTCCCGACATGCAGTGGCAGACGTGGATGATGGGCCTGCGCAAGGGCATGGAAGCACTCCTCACGGGTGACTCGATGTCGGGTGTTGAAGCGGTCGAGAATGGATTCGCGAATCGGCATTTCGCGGCGGACGCGCTCGACACCGAAGTACTGGCGATGGCCGAACGTGTTGCAAAGATCCCCTCTGACCTCCTTGCGCTGAACAAGCGTGCTGCGCATCGGGCAATGGAGGCGATGGGTATTCGAACCGGAATTCGCGCCACCGCCGAAATACAGGCGATGGGCTTCCATCAGGCGTCGTCACGGGAGTACATGAAGGGTTTCCGTACGAAGGGCGTCACCGAAACACTGAGCGAACGTGATCGCCAGTTCGGCGACTATCGCGAGGCATGACGGGACGCAAAGGTGACCTGACCAGGACGTTTCCAAACCGGTCGAAAACCTAACGTAGGAAAGTAACCGGCGGATTACTTTTCACGAAACGGTGTGCTTAACTACGCATTGTCGACATGTGACATCGGTCGCACGGTGTCTTGTGCGACTACGCACGAATCACTCACACAGGGGGACCATTGAGATCACAAACCAAGATCAGCGCCGCGCTCGTTGCCACCGCAGTGTTGCCCATGAGCAACGCTTTTGGTGCGACAAAGAAAACTACGAAGAAAAAGGCCGTGGCAAAAAAGACCACCGCAAAAGCTGCGGTGACCACCGCAGCACCGGCGCCGGCTCCCGCTCCCGCGCCCGCAAGCGCGAACCCATGCTCGGCAAAGCCGGACACCTCCTTCGACAAGACGAACGGCACCAACGCCGGATGGTCGAAGTGGGCGATTGACTGCGCCGAGTCCAAGCCGCTCAAGGCCACTGGCGATCCGATCGTCATCGGTTTCCAAAACCCGGAAGGCGATCCGGCCGGATCGTTCCCCGAGTACCGAATTGCTGCCGAGGCCGCAACGAAATACATCAACGAAGAACTCGGTGGCATCGGTGCCGACTATGCAGCAGGCAAGCCCGGTCGACCGATCAAACTCGAGGTGTGTTCGATGCTGATCAACCCGGCCGACTCCACCAAGTGCGCCAACGAACTTGCTGCGAAGAAGGCCCAGGCGGTCTACTCCACACTGAATTTCTTCGGCAATCACTTTGCAACCTTCAGCGCTGCCAAGATCCCGGTAATTGTCGGAACCCCAATTTCGCCCTTTGACTTTACGAGCCCCGGCACCTACGCAATCGGAGGCGGCGGTGGCTGCCTCGGCGTCCACACGGGACTCATCGAGTTCGCGACGAAGGATCTCAAGGGTACCAAGGTGGCCGTCCCGTGGGCCAACACGCCCCCCGGCGTGTTCTGCTACCACGACCTTGAGAAGAAGCCACTTCAGGTTCTCAACGGTCAGTCGCAGGCGAAAGACAATCCAGCGGCCCTCACCAAGCCAAACCTCACCCACATTGGTGTGCCGATCCTTCCCGGCCAGGCCGACGTGACCCCGCAGGCCCAGCAGGTGCTCGACTTCAAGCCCGACGTCATTGTGTTCTCTGCCCAGGGAGCCGACTGCTGGTCGTTGGTGAGTTCGCTTGGCAAACTCGGTTGGACTCCGGCGAAAATCCCGCTTGTCTTGTCCGGCGCATGTCTTGACGATGTCAAGGCAAAGGAAGCGGGTGAGTTGGCCAAGGGTATCTACTTCATTGGTGCCACGCCGATCACCCAGACCGCCAGTCTGAAGGGCCTCCTCGCCGAAGAGTCCAAGATCTATTTGTCGAAGTCCGACAAGTACGGTGCCAAGGACCAAAAGACGAAGGGTTTCGCAACGCAGGGATTTCTAGGCATGATGAGCATCTGGGAACAGGCCAACCTTGCTGCCAATGGAAAGCCGGAGTCGTTGACCGCTCAGGCGATTGAGGACTCGTTTGCAAAAACTGCGGGCGCCCACGCATTCGGGTCGACCCCACTGCGCTGTAAGAGTGCCGTTGCTCCCTATGTTTCGGTGTGTCAGTCCGACGTCACCGCAACGCAATGGAACGGCTCAGGCTACGACGTGAAGCGTTCTGACTTCTCCGGTCTCTACCTGATCAAGGGAACAGCGCTCGACTTCGGCAAGTAAGCCGTATTTTGTGGAGAGCGGGGCGTTCCATTTTGGAGCGCCCCGCTTCTCGGTCTTACCCTTCACAACGAGTCGCGTGACTCGGCCGTCTGTTTGTTTGCCTTCGGAGACCAATGAAAGAAGCATTCGCCATCCTCTTCGGTGGCCTCGGGCAGGGCGGATTTTTCGCTCTTCTCGCGGTCGGAATCGTTATCGCCTATCGCGGTTCAGGGGTTATCAATTTTTCACAGGGCGCGCTCGCCATGTTCACGGCGTTCGAGTTCGATTCGCTGCGGAAGAAAGGCACGCTCCAGCTTCCCTGGGTAGATGTGCTTCCGACGAGGTGGTTGAACCTCCCAGTTCGCCTGCAATTGGGCGGGAAAACGTCTGACGGTTCGAACAAGGCGCTCGACTTTCTCCCTTCCCTGGTCATCTCGGTTCTGATTGCGATGCTTCTTGGTTTAATTGCACACTTCTTGGTGTTTCGGCCGCTTCGGAGTTCAGCGCCGTTGGGCAAGGTCATTGGATCGCTCGGCATCATGTTGTACCTCCAGGGCGTGGCCCTGAAGAACTTCGGAACCGAGAACCCGCAGCCGTCGATCGTCCTACCGAGGAACAATTTCGCGAACTTTCTCGGTTTGGGAAAGCCGATTCCGCGTGAGTCGTTTTGGATGGCGGTCTCGGCCGCCATCATCGGGGCAGGACTGTGGTTGTTCTTCCGATTCACGAGGTTCGGCCTGGCGACACGAGCCGCCGCGGGCAACGAAAAAGGTGCCGTGCTGCTCGGCTATTCCCCGGAGCGTCTCGCCCTCGCGAATTGGGTGATCGCCTCGACAACGGCTGGTCTTGCCGGAATTCTCGTCGGTTCGATTACGGGGTCGCTGAATCCGGTGAAGTTCACCGGTCTCATCGTGCCCGCCCTCGGAGCGGCACTTATCGGCGGGCTCTCTTCGATTCCGATGGCCGTTGCCGGAGGAATCGTAATCGGCCTCCTGCAGACCTTCACGTCCGTGTGGCCGTTTCGGCCCGACGCGAAGGGTGAAACTCTACTTCCGCTGAAGTTCCAGGGCCCCATGCGAGACGTGCTGCCGCTGGCGGTGATCATCGTTGTACTTTTCCTCCGAGGCCGGTCCCTTCCGATTCGTGGCACGGTTGAAGAAAAGCGATTGCCCCTCTGCCCGTACCCGAAGCGGGTGTGGCAGTGGTGCGTGATTGCAGGAGGTTCGGCCGTTGCATTCGCCTTTTGGGGCGATGGCTCGAAGTGGGGATTCGCGCTCACCGTAAGCCTCACCACATCGATGATCATGCTCAGCTATGTAGTGCTGACCGGATACGTGGGCCAGATCTCCCTCGCCCAGATGTCGATTGCTGGCTGTGCGGCGTTCATGGCATCTCGCATGCTCGCTGACGGCAAGCCGAACGACTTCTCGCCCTTCCCGGTGACCGGTCCGGGCTTGGCGTGGCCCATTGCGATGTTTATCGGCGTCGCGTTTGCCGTCCTCGTCGGCGTGTTGCTGGGCCTTCCCGCCCTACGCATTCGGGGTGTACAACTGGCCGTCGTGACCATTGCTGCGGCGGTTGCGCTCCAAACGCTCTACTTCGAAAATGAATCGTTCACCGGTCTCACCGCCGGGTCGCCGGCATTCATGCCCGATCCCAAGGTCGGGAGCTTGAACCTCGGGTCGGTAGGCAAGGGTGGGTTGAATACAAGTGCCAAGTTCGGGGTCTTCGTCATCGTGGTCCTGCTGTTGCTGTGCGTTGGCGTCGCCAATATTCGCCGTAGCGGAACCGGTCGTCGTTTTCTCGCTGTTCGAGCGAACGAACGTGCGTCCGCGGCTGCCGGCGTGAACGTCATGCGGACGAAACTCTTGGCGTTTGCGATTTCGTCGGCGATCGCTGGTGTATCCGGAGTTATGACCGCATATCAAGCACGGTCGGTAAGCTCCGCGAGTTGGGTGTTCTTTGCCAGCCTTTCCATCCTGGCCTTCGCATTCCTCGGCGGTATCACGTCGATCAACGGTGCAATTGTCGGCGGTCTCCTTTTCGGCAATGGTTTGATCACCGCGATCGGTCAACACCACTACAACGGAGTCATCGAGTACACATCGATCATCGGTGGTGCGGCGATGATCTTCACCGCCATTCACAATCCCGTCGGTATCGCACCGCGACTCCAGCCTGGGTTCCAGTATCTGGGGTCTTGGCTCCTTCGGGCCCGGGGCAAAGAGTGGGCCAGTGCACTCAAGGCTGTGGTTCCGGGCACCCTCGTGTGTTCGATTCCCGTCGCGCTGCTTCTGTGGAGCAAAGCCACCGAATGGCGAAATTGGTTCTTGTTGCTGCTCCCTGCATATGGACTGTTTATCCGGAGCATCGTGAAACAGATCTGGGGCGCTGTGGGTCCGAAGTTCGGTCGAGCGCCAACGACAGCGCCCGCAACGGGACCGGCCCCCGCGCCGGGACCAGCCCCCGCGCCCGCGCCGGGACACGGCGGGCCGGTCTCGCCGGAAGCAATGAAAGCACACGGGGTCTGAGTCATGGCACTTCTCGAATGCAACGGCGTCACCGTTACCTATGGTGGCTTGAATGCGAACGATGACGTGAACCTTTCCGTGGAGAAGGGCAAGGTCGTTGGCCTCATCGGCCCCAACGGTGCCGGCAAGACGACGTTTATCGATGCAGTGACCGGGTTCACGCCCCCGACCCGTGGCCGAATTGTTTTCGACGGGAAAGAAATCAACTCCGTGTCTCCTGCCGGTCGCGCCGATCTGGGACTGACGCGAACGTTTCAGTCCCTGGAACTTTTCGATGACCTCACGGTGTGGGACAACATGCTTGTCGCTGCCGAACGTCCGAAGTGGTCGTCGTTGTTCGCCGACCTCGTCCGGCCAAATCGTCGACTCGCTGCTCATGAGCAGGCCGAGTGGTCCCTCGAGATCATGGGTTTGACCTCGCTTCGCGATCGGCTGACCGTGGACCTGTCGCACGGTCAACGCAAACTGGTCAGCGTTGCAAGGGCCCTTGCAAACCGCCCGAAGTTAGTGCTCCTCGATGAACCTGCAGCGGGTCTCGACACCGCGGAAAGCCAAATCCTTGGCGCGCACCTCCGGGATTTTCTGGATCGTGACATCGGTGTTTTTCTGATCGACCACGACATGGGTTTGGTCCTGAATGTGTGCGACTACATCTACGTACTCGACTTCGGCAAGATCATTGCCAAAGGTACGCCGTCAGAGATCCGCACGAACTCCGCCGTTATCGGTGCGTATCTCGGCGAGACCGCCGGTGAGATCCAGGCCGAATCTGGAAAAGCCGCCGCCGAAAGGGCGCATTCATGAGCACGACTACAGCCACTGCTGGGACAGCGACGGCGGCACCGCCCGACGCGCTGATCAACATTAAAGGATTGTCGGCGGGCTATGGCGGCATTCCCGTTGTGCGCGACCTCAGCCTGTACGTCAAGCCGGGCGAGATCGTTGCCTTGCTTGGGCCTAATGGTGCAGGGAAAACGACCACGCTGTTGACCATTTCAGGGATCCTTCGCCCGATCGAGGGAAACGTAAGTGTGCTTGGCAAACCGGTGCTTGGCGGCAAACCCCACCTTGTTGCGCGCAGCGGCCTCGCCCATGTCGCCGAAGATCGATCGCTGTTCTTTGACCTTACGGTTGCCGAAAACCTAAAACTCGGCCTGACCGGAGAGCGATCTCGCCAGAAAGCCGCAATGGAACGCGCGATGGAATTCTTCCCGGCGCTTGCGCCATTGCGCGCTCGACGCGCCGGGCTGCTTTCCGGCGGAGAACAGCAGATGCTGGCAATGGCTCGGGCGCTAGCGTCGGAGCCGAAGGCGCTGCTGGTCGATGAGATGAGCATGGGCCTGGCCCCAATCATCGTGGAGCGGATGATACCGATTGTTCGACGTGTTGCTGACGAGACCGGCACCGGTGTGATCATCGTGGAGCAACACGTGCACATGGCGTTGTCGGTGGCCGATCGCGGCTACGTATTGAACCACGGGAACCTTGTCCTCGAAGGAAGCGCCGCCGAGCTGTTGGCGCGTCGTGATCTCCTCGAGGCGAGCTACCTCGGCGGTGAAACGCACTGACGCCCAATGCGGTCAGGTGCTCAGCGTCGAATCCATATGCACACGTAACGTATCGTTGGGGAGGTCTGCATCGAGGAGTTGTGCTGCGACAATCTCGGATGCATCTCCGAACGCCGGTCGGCTGAGCGATGCGAACTTGTCGGCGAGTTCGGCGTCGGACATCGGGTCGCCGGGGTCGCCCGGTGCAACGAGGCGTATGCGTTCCAGTCGACTGCCTGAGCGGGGAGTGACGACGAGTCGGCTCGCGTAGTGCGCCGGGTAGTGAGCGTCGAGTTCTGCGTCGTAATGCACCCGGACCCGTGCGCCGAACGCAAGGCGGTCCGGAAGTGCGAGTGAACCTTCGGAGATCTGGTCAGGCCCCGCTGAGCCGGTGCACGCCACGGTCGCAAGGACGAAAGGAAAGCTGTACTGCCCATGGTCAAGCGACGCGGGCACGACATCGGTGAGGTTGGCCGCACCCCGATGAGTGAACACGTCGATCGAGGCGATGTCGTGGGCCGTGAGGGATTCCTCCTTGAGCAATTCGGTGAGTGACCTTGCGGCCGTGTGGATGTATCGACAGGCTGCGTAGGGTTTGAAGTAGGTGTTGGCCGATTCGAACACAGTCCCCAGACTTGACACGAACGGATCGTCCATGGCCCCGGGCCGGTCGAAGGGCGTTGGGGGGAATGTATCCGCAATCGCCGAGTGCCGCGTGGCCGCGGGCATAGCCATGAACCCGTGATCGGCCAGGTCAGCGGCGAACAACGCGGTGCATGCGGACCAGCCGATGCTTTCCTTGACCATGGGAAGTTGAAACGTCGACATCGGTGCGTGCGCCCACGCAATTGCGATGGCGCGGGCGATAGTGTCGGCATCGCAGCCGCGCAGCGTTGCGACCGCGGCTGCTGCTCCCAGCGTCGCCGCCGTTCCCGTGCAGTGATAGTCGTCGAATTCATGGCGGGGCCACAAAAGGTGCGCAGCCCGGAGCGCAATCTCATAGCCGACGACCTGGGCGGTCAGGAGGCCCCGAACGGTGGTATCGAGTTCCTGCGCCGCAACGAGGAGCGACGATACAACGACGGAACCAGGATGGATCGCGCCGCCTAGGTAGTGACCGTCGTCGAAATCAAGCGCGCTTGCCCTTACTGCGGTTACGAAGGCTTTGAGCGGCCCGCCGGCTGCGTCGGGGCCACGACGTTCGACCGAGTGACTGGCGATCTGTCCGGCACGAGTGCGAGAGCCCCCGATGATGGTTCCGACGGTGTCGCGGAAGGCGAGGTGGGCCCGCTGCTGTCCCGACGCTGGAATCTTCGACCACGTGAGTGTTTCGGCAAAATGGCCGAGTCGGTCGAGCGGCTTCATCAGTGATCGGCGCTCGGCGTGAGGCCGCGCAGACGAGCCCTGCCCAAGGACGCAGCATCGAGACCGCGATCTGTCAGGTCATGATGGAGATCGCCGCTTCGTATCAACGAGGCCCCCGCCTTTGCGAGCGCAGGTGCGATCTGAATGCCGTAGCCACCCTGACCGGCAAACCAGAAGAAACCCGACGCCCTATCGTCGAACCCGGCGACTGGTGAGCGGTCGGCCACGAAGTTTCGCAGACCCGCCCATGAGGATCGGACTGAGCGGATGGCCAACGTCGTTGCCTCATTGATGACATCGATCGCCATGGCGATGTCGACCTCCGCCGGCTTGGCATCGCACGGCTCCGATGGCACCTCATCGGCGGGGGAGCACAGGATCTGTGTTCCTTCAGGCTTGATGTAGAAAGTACCGTTCGCGTCGCCGGTAAGTGGCACCGAACGCGCGTCGACATTACTAGGTGGACTTACCATGAAAACGGTGCGGCGCAGAGGTTGAATGCCGATCGGCTCGACCCCAGCAAGCGCGGCGACGTGATCGCACCAGGACCCAGCGGCGTTCACGACGACATCGGCTTCGTAGGTCGCACCAGAGACATCGGCGATGTGCCAGCGCCCGTCTCGGCGTTCGATCGCCGTGACCGCACGTGCCGTGTGCATCGCGCCCTTGCGGCGCCTGAGTCCGGTCGCGTATCCACCATGGAGGGCGGCAACATCGATCTCGCTGGCCCCGGGTTCGAGAAGGCCCGCGGCTACCCAGTCGGGGCGCATGACTTTCGTGGATTCGACGACTTCGCCGGCCGTGAGCAGCTGTATCGACGGGACGAATTCGACGACGGCGTCACGCATGGCGTAGAGATCGTCGACCTCACCCTTTCGGGCCGACCAGATCAACGGGAGTGGTGTCAGGAGCGGCCGGTGGAAACCAGGGGGCGGGTTTTCCATGAACGGCCGGCTTGCCGTCGTAAGGATTCGGATCGTGCGACCACCGTAGCTTTCGAGAAAGGTGGCGACAGATCGGCCCGTGGTATGGAAGGCCAGGCTCGGCTCCATTTCCAGGAGGCAGACCGAGCGGTCGGCGGCGAGTTCGTAGCCGATCGAAACGCCCGCGATCCCACCCCCTATGACGATCACGTCGAACGATTTCGTGGACATGTTCGTATTCTGCCGCGTCGAGTCGACGACCAGAGAAACAACAACCCGGATTTGTCACAAGGGCGTGTGAGGATATGCGGATGGTGAAACGTCTCGCGAAAATCAAGCAGTCGATTGCAAAGCTGAGCGGCGTGGAGCGTGACCGGGCGATGCACGCCGAACATCTCATCGAGAACCTGGAATATGCCCGTGAGTCCGCTGATCTCCTGGCCTACGTCACGTTCCCCTTTGATGATGGCGTCACCACGAGTCGGGAGTTTGCGAAAGAGGTAGGGTCGCTGTCGATGGACGTTGGTGCGTTTGCGGAAACAGCAACGCCGGGGGCCGCAGTACACGCCGCAGCCATGGCTATCCATGCTATGCGCGGTGCAGCCGAGACCTCCGGCGAAACGTATTACGTGAACAAGCTCGACCGACTGCTCGTCGACCTACCGTCGATCGAACGTCGCTTCGGCGACTAGTGCACCAAAGCGGAGTTTCTTGAGCGTCGTCAAGCGCGCTCTCCGCTTGCACGGGCAGGTGTTTCGAAAGGCGACGTTCAAGGAACTTTTGCGGCGGTGCACTATTGCACCGAAGCGTTGTCGAAGAACTACTAGAGAAGCCCGTAAACCTCGTAGGTGACCGTGCCCTTGCCGGTCGTACCATGGCCAACAGCCTGCACCTTGTTCAGCCACGCATAGCGCTCTGCGCCCGTTTCAAATCGCGGCACGGTACGAATAACGGTTGACCCATCGGCGTTTCGTTGCCCGACGCCGGTATAGGCCATGTAGATCGCTGCCCCGTCATCGGTGGTCAGGGTGAGGCGGACATCGAGAAACATCGTGCCATCCGCCCCAAGGGTGACCCAGTCGCCGCCGGCTGAATCGGCGACAACCCCTTTGAGCTTCGGGCCTTCGAATGAACCGCTCATTGCAGTCACGTTTATTCGGGTGCCCCGTGGTCCGTTGGCGATCATGATGGGCGGTTTCTCGGCGGTGTTCGCAGTGATTGTGAACAGGAATTCGGCGGGGAGTGCATCAAGTGGCATGGATACCTTTCATAATACAGCAAGCAATATATATGTGGACGTAGGGTTATAGTGCAGCAAGTGATTGGCGAAGCATCGGTAGTTCAGCGCCTCGGGCGATGATCTCATCCATGCCCCCGACGACACCTGTGATGTTCGCCAGCACAACATGTTCGAGTCCGGCCTTGGCATATGCCTCGAACTGGCCGGTCAGTTCCTCGGCGTTCCCGATGAAGAGCACCTGCTCGACCATCGAGAACGGAATCGTCGGGGCGAGGTCGCGGAGCTCGTCGGCGTTGAGATCGTGGATGATGACATCGATGAATCCCTTGGAGTCGTTCCCCAGGGGGTGCTTCATGCCGTTGGCTTCCCACATGTGGCCCATGGCAAAGAGACCGAAGAGTTTGCCGAGGGGTTCGCGGTCGAACATCTCCTCGGCCCGCTCCTTGGACTCGGCGAAGAGAACGAACGGCAGCAACGACGCCTCGGGGCGGGGGCGGCCCGCCTGGGCGGCGTGACCGGCAATGATCTGAAGCTTTTCGGCGTACTCGGCCGGGCTCATCCACCACGCAGGAATCCAACCGTCGCCATAGTGCCCCGTAAGGCGGAGCATCCGATCACCGTGGCCAGCAACCCACACCGGTGGGCTCGGCTTGCCGTCAACCTTGAGCGGCAGGCCCATGCGGCCCACACCGCCATCGGGCATCACCCCATGATCGAGCAGAGAACGCAGTTCGATCAGAACCTTTTCGAGTTGCGCCACCGGCTTGTCGAAGGGATACCCAAACGGAAGGAGGCTCTCGGCCTCACCTGAACCGATACCCAATATGAATCCCCCCGGAATGAGGTCGTTGAGCGTCAGCGCAGTGCGTGCCAAGTCAGCGGCGCCGCGTCGCGTCGCGTCGGTCACGGAGATTCCGTAGGGCTTGGTTGTCATGCGGCCAGCCACTGCTCCATAACAGAATGGGTCGTAGAAGGCGTCGGGGTCGGCGGCAAGCGCCGAAAGCGGTGTGTCTTTCCACAGCGCCGGGTGGAATACGCCGAGAATGTGATCGGGAGCCCAGTAGGAGTCAGCGCCCATTTGTTCGTACAGGGGCAGGAGCTGTTCGGTGCTGGTGAACGGGTACTGCGCGGGAAGATTGATTCCGACCTTCATATGGAGGATTCTTTCGAGAGGTATGTGGACGTAGGGGTTTCGGAAGTCGACGAAGGAAGCTACTTTCCGTTGAGTGCGGTAACGACTGGGGCGAAGGCCTCCATCGAGGCACTGCCAACCGTGATGTAGCTCACGCCGTAGCGCTCACGTCGAGAGATAATCTGCTCACAGATCGAATCGACGGAACCGATGAGTGTATGGGGGTGCTCGGCCAGAACATCGGGCGTGAGCCCGAAGCGAGGTGCCATGGCGCCGAGGGTGGCGTCTCGCTGATCAGTCACGACCGTGAAGTATGCGCCGATCTCGATTTCGAGTTGGTCGAAGCGTTCGCCGGCTCCGGCGCGCACCCAGTCAATCTTTTGCTGTGTCCCGTCGGCCGTTCCCGAACCGACGCCTTCGGGCCCGATCCGACCTGCGGAGTTGTCGAAGTTGATGCTCACGATGTCGGCTTCGCGACCGGCGAGGCCGAGCACGCGTTGCGCGCCGCCACCGATCATGATCGGCGGGCACGGTTTTGTCGTGGGCTTTGGAACCGACTCAAACCCGACGGCGTGGACGTAGTCGTTGGCGATGTTGAGCTCGCCATCGGCAAATGCCGCCCGGATCAACTCCACATTGGCGGCCAACCGTTCGATACGAACACCGGCTCGGTCCCACTGGACCCCCATGGCGGTGTATTCGTTTTGCAGCCAGCCGGCACCGAGACCAATCTCGAGACGTCCATCGGAAAAGAGATCGAGCGTGGCCAGTTCCTTGGTGAGCATGACGGGATTGCGGTAGTCGACGCAAAAGACCCGGCACCCGATCTTGATCGTTGAGGTTGCCTCTGCGGCGACGGCCATCGCCGGGATTGCGGCCAGGTTCTGCACGGGGTGATTTGTCGGCGTCAGCGCAGGACCTGGCCCGATCACATGGTCGGCAAGGTGGAACGCCGAGTACCCGAGCGCCTCGGCTCGACGCGCAAGGTCTCGCCATGCCTTGCCTGACTCGGCTGAAAAGGCCTGGACTCCAAAACGAAATGCGTGGGGCATGAGACTTCCTGTCAAGGGATTCGGAATGGAAAAATACGAGTACTTACGGAAGTTCGAGGACCGTTACGGTTCCAGTGTTGCCGTTGACCTCCACAAGGGCTCCGGTCGGAATCCGAACGGTTGCGTCGGTCGCACTCACCACACAGGGAAGGCCCAACTCGCGGCTCACGATGATCGCATGACTGATCTGGCCGCCAACGTTCACGACCACAGCCGACGCAGCCACGAAAAGTGGCGTCCACGCCGGATCAGTGAGTGGTGCAATGAGAACCTCGCCTGGTTCGAGCGACAATGGATCGGTCGGGTCCGTGATGACTCGAGCGCGGCCTCGGGCAACGCCTGGGCATCCGGCAACGCCCTGGATTGATTCGCCCACCGCAGCGACAACCGCCGACGACGTTCCCTTGACCGGCCACGTGGAGATGGGTGGCACGATGGCGTCTTTCACGAAGAACGGCGGCTCGAGCGTCCACAGCTGCTGCCACTGGACGTAACGTTCGGCCAGCGTCTGCTTGAACGATGCCGGGTTCGCCGTAAATGTCTCCAACTCGCTGTCGAGCAACATGAAGATATGTTCTGGCTGCACAAGACTGCCGGCCTCGTGATGGCGTCGTGCCAACTCACGGAAAACCATTCGCCCTTCGTGGACGACCCGCACGATGTTGGTCTTTGTACGTTCACGGAACCACAGCTGGTTGCTCGCGATGAGGGCAGCTTCGAACTGACCGGCGAGTTCGGCGCCAGCGTCGCCCATGGCGGCGAGTTTGGCGCGGACGTCGGCGATCGCGGCCAAGCGTTCGTTGGCCATGACCGAGTTTCGCGACTTGGGCGATTCGGCGTCGCTTTGGAATCGAATGCGTTCGAGCGCGCTCAAGACGATTTCGGGTGTGGTCTCCCAGGTCGGCGAACTGATCTCCCACTCGTTGGGTCCACGCGAACCGAAGTCCACGATGAACTCGTCCCACGCGGCAAGGAATGCGGTGCCATCGCTGCCTGTGCTTGCATGAAGGCGGTCGAGCAGCCCTGCGACGCCGCCGTTGAACGCATCCGTGAGTTCCTTGGATGCATTGATCGTTCGCGACAGGTCCCAGAGCACATAGCTCGGCTCAGCCGAGTCGACCTCACCGATGCCGGAAACGAGCTTCATCGGAACCGATGGATCACCGATCGCCTGTCCGACAGCGAAAAGAATTCCGGGAGCAACACCGGATCCGCTCGACGACAGCGCATGGCTTTCAAAGAGCTTGTGGAGCATCGGCTGCGTCGAACGGGCGCGTGCCACGAGTTGGGCATCGGTGAGTGATCGCAAGTCACGACGTTGGGCCCGAAACGCAATGGTGGCTGTCTTTTCTTCGTCGATCTCGGGCCACGTGCTCGTGCTCATGAGCCAGCCAAGATGTCCGAGAATCTTCTCGGTGTAGCCCGGTTGTTCGTCGTCGGGGTGGGCGACGTACTTCGGAACGTCGGGATGATCGCCGAAGAATGCCATGTCGAGTTGCTCGACGGTGACGACCGGGTTGCGGACCCCTTGCATGCGCACGTTGGCGAGGTTGATGTAGAAGTAGCCGCCGAAGAAACCGATAGCTTCGGGCAAAATTGGATCAAATTCCTCAAGGGCATAATTACCGCTTCGCACATAGCCGTCGCGCCATCCCAAAAGCATTCCCTTCTCCCACGAGAACTGCTGACCGAGTGGACTCGCTGGCGTCGGAAGCACTTCGCCCGCATTGGCCCGGGTGTAATGCGGCCAGCGCGGACTCGGCGTCCAATCAGTGATCCAGCGTTCCATAGTGCTCCTTGCGTGTTGCATTGATGGGTACGCGGGGCGCGTTTGAAACACACCTGCCCAAAATGTTGCTCTTGCACAATTGTCGAAAGCAAACGACGGGTCAATTCCTTGGCACCACGTTCCATGCCATTCGCGAGGCCCCGTTGGGTTCGGTTCACGCCGAGCAGTGAAGCCCGCTACGTTTCGTTCATGCATGTTCCCGGGCCCCTGGCTGGCGTTCGAATCGTTGATTTTTCGGCCGTGGTGTCGGGGCCGCTGTGTGCGATGTGGTTGGCCGACCAAGGTGCCGATGTCGTCAAGATCGAATCGGGTCCCGACGGCGACATCACCAGGGGCCGACAAGAGCCCAATCACCATCGGCTCAACGGTTTGTTCGTCAACTGCAATCGAGGAAAACGCTCCCTGTGTATCGACGTAGCCACCGACGAGGGCCTCGCCGTCGTATTGGAGATGTGCGCTCAGGCGGATGTGTTCATTCAGAACTGGCGCCCGGGAGTCGTCGAGAAACTCGGTCTGAGTTACGACGCCGTGAGTGCAGTACGACCCGACATCATTTATGTGTCGATCTCCGGTTACGGACCAGACGGCCCGTACTCTCAGCGTCGTGTGTATGACCCGATCATTCAGGGTTTGACCGGCCACGTTGCCGTTCAAGTCAATCCCGACATTCCGATTCCGGATCTGCATCGCACGATCGTGACCGACAAGGCAACCGCGCTGACCGCGGCACAGGGTGTTTGCGCCGCCCTGTTCGCCCGCGAACGCGGCGCCGGCGGGCAGCACTTGATTGTGCCGATGATTGACGTCGGCGCGTCGTTTGTGTTTCCTGACGGGTTTCAACGCGCCGCGCTGCTCGACGATCATTGGGCACCACGTATACCGACACTGGCCGAGACTTACCGCCTCGTGGCCACGGCCGACGGTCATCTCACCTATTACTGCGCGAACGACCGTGAGATTTTTGGACTGTTCCGGGCGCTCGGTCATGACGAGTGGTGCAGCGACGAACGGTTTTCGTCGCCGTGGGCCCGCTCGCAAAACCTTGAGATGCTAGGTGCACTTATCTCCGAGGCATTCACTGCTCTGACCACGGAGGAAGCGATTCAGGCGCTGGAACGCAACGAGGTGGCGTTTGGTCCGGTTCTCAGTCTGGACGAGGTTCCCCTCAACGAGCAAATCGTTCACAACCAAACGATGGGGGTCCGCGAGCATGAGTTGCTCGGCCGCGTCCGCGAGGTGCGGCCGCCGATCCGATATTCCGCGACCCCGACCAGCGTGCCCGGAGCGATGGCACCGACGCTCGGGCAACACACGCACGAGATCCTGGTCGAGATGGGCCGCAGCGCCGAGCAAATTGGGTCCCTGTACGAGCGCGGCGTGCTGTACACCCGTGATGCTGCGACCGTCATCGTGGCTGAATACACATCGTCCATCGAAAAGAATTAACTTCGCGATATGTCAATTGCGCCGAGCAGCGAAACAGTCGATCTGGCCACCTTCAATCTGTTCGATCCGGGCATCCAGAACTGTCCGTACCCGCACTATCAGGCAATGCGCGAAACGGCTCCGGTGTTCCAAGTGCCAGGCACACCGTTCTGGCTGGTCACGACGTACGACTTGGCCCTGGAGGTTATCCGCGACTGGCAGACGTACTCCTCGAACTTCGGGGCGACGTCCATGCCAGGCAACCAGGACCTGCAGGACCGCCTCAGCGCGGTCCGCAAAGAGATGGGTGGCTATCGACCCGTCTCCACGATGCTGACCGCTGATCCGCCAAACCAGACGCGCTACCGAAAGCTGGTGTCGAAGGCGTTCACGCCGAAGGCCATCTCCAGTCTTGAACCGGTGATCCGTCAGATCACGGTGTCGTTGATCGACTCGTGGATCGAGAAGGGCTCCATCGAATTCGTGAAGGAGTTCGCCGTACCGCTCCCCGTGCAAGTCATTGCGAAGGCGCTGAACGTGCCCGACGATCGACTCGCCGATTTCAAGCGCTGGTCCGATGATTCCATCGCCGGGATCGGGACGAACATCACCGATGACCAGCGTGTAGAGGCCGAACGGGGCATTGTCGAGTTTCAGCTCTACTTTGCTGAGCAGATTGAGCAGCGTCGCAAGAACCCACAAGACGACATTCTCACCAACCTCCTCAACGCACGTATCGAGCCCGACGATCTCGACGAGACCGGCAAACCTCTTGATCAGCGTGAACTCGACGTCCCCGAAATGCTGTCGATCATCCAGCAGCTTCTTGTGGCCGGAAACGAGACGACCACCAAGATGCTCACCGAGATGATGCGGTTGCTGGCCGAAAACGAGGGGGAGTGGGACAAGGCTCGAGCCGATCCAACCCGGGTCCGTTCGATTGTCGAGGAGACCCTGCGTCTCTCGACTCCCACCCAGGGCATGTTCCGGGTCGTCACGAAAGACGTGACCCTCGGTGGCGTGCACCTGCGCGAAGGAGCGCGGCTCGTCGTGATGTTCTCCTCGGCCAATCGTGACGCAGAGATGTTCGAGAACTTCGATTCGTTCTGCCCAGAACGCAGCAACGTCGGCGAACACCTCGCGTTTGGCAAGGGAACCCACTACTGTCTCGGCGCGAATCTGTCCCGACTCGAAGGCAAGGTGGCGCTCGAAGAGCTCTCGAAGCGTTTGGGATCGATCTCCCTTGCCGCCAGCAATACCTTCGCCTATCACCCGAGTTTCATGTTGCGCGGTCTCACCCACCTCGACCTGGAGTTCACGAAGGACTAACAGCCACCACGAGTGGTGACGCAATACCTATTGCGGTACACAGTGCGTTCATGTACGTTCGTTCGGAAGCGAACGAACCTGGAGCGAACACACGATGAGCAACGACCAACTCACCCCGCAACGAACGGTATTGAACACCACCCCTGTGCCGGGCACGGCCGGGCCGAGGCAGACGGTGATGGACCGGTTCATTCCACGTTTTGGCTTTCGCCAATACGTCGCGTATCTCCTCGGTTGCGTCGGGTTTTCCTTCGGTGTGGTTTGCTTCGCCTGGGCCGGCCTCGGCGCGGACCCGCTCTACGTCTTCGCGACGGGACTGCAAAAGGTCCTGAACTTCAACAGCTACGCCATCGCCGAAGGTGGATTCGCAGCGCTCATGCTCGCCGTCTGGGCGATCTGGAACAAGAAGATCCCGATCATCTCGCCATTTGTGACCTTTGTGTTCTGCGGCCGTCTCATCGATTTCGGAAAGAAGCACGAACTCGCATCGTTTATGCCCTTCACGCATTGGCCACTCATGATTTTTGCCGTTCTCCTCTGTGCCTACGCCTCGTCGCTCATCATCATGAGCGGGATTGGCATCCGCGCCATGGACCTGGTTGCGATCACGATGGTCCAGAAGCTCAAGAAGGAGTTTTGGGTGTTCAAAACGACCCTTGAAGTATTGCTCCTCCTCTCCGGATGGCTGATGCTGGGCACTCCCGGCGTACAACTTCGTCCCGGCGTGGGGATCGTGATGGGGATCGGCACGCTCTGCTTTGTTATCTTTGTCGACCTGTTGATCCAGCCCTTCATGGCCGCAAATGCGAAGTATCTGCGCATGAAGAATCACGGCCTTCGCGGCGACTAGGCAGGCGGGTTCGCATCGTGCAAACGCCAGTCCACCCTGCCGAGTCCGCCGCCCTCCCGGAACCGACTGGCGACGCAGTTCTCGCCGCAATCCACGAGCTGATTGCGGTCCTCGACAACATTTCTGCGGCCCGCGAGCATATTGCCGATCGGGCCCAGCAGATCGGTGAACGACGGGCGAACGACGTTCCCTATTCGACAATCGTCACGGAGGAGGAACGACCGTTGATCGTCGAGCGGACGCGAGTCATCTTCAACGAACTAATGGAGGCAACCGGCCGTCTGCAGCGTGCCGAGGCCCGAGCACTTCACAACGAAGGTCTCTCCATGGAGAGCATCGCTGCGCTATTCGGCGTGACGCGTCAAAGGATCGCAGATTTCTTGCGGACACCGACGAAAAAGTAGGTCAGAACTGAGAGATGTCGGGGTCGACCCAAAAATCGTTCCAGCCGACTGCACCGTGGTGAACCAAGCCCCAGCTTCGCAGGAGGTCGGCCTTCGCCTCCTCCTTGTCCGGTCTATGGAGATAACGCTCCGTGCAGACGATCAGCGGTCGATGCTTCGTCGCGTCGAGCCCGCTGAGTACCTCGAGGTCCATTCCTTCGGCGTCGACGAGCAACATAGCGAACACGGCGGGAGCGCGATAGTCCGTGCACAGACGACTAAGGGTCGTGACCGGAACGGCCATCGAACGCTGCGATCGGGTGGCATCGAACCAGACGTTGTCGTCGGTACAGAGCGTCGCGTTGGTTCCGTGGTCTCCGTCAGCTCCCAAGAACAGCATCTCGGTGCCTTCGTGGTCGGAACACGCGGCCTGGACGCAGTGTGCTCGATCGTGACCGGCGTACTTTGTGCTGAGCCCCGCGTAGGGAATCGGTGAGGGCTCCACGAGTACGCCCTCCCAGCCATTGGCAAGAAACCACTCGGAGTTCGAGAGGTGTGAACCATCGTGAGCACCCACATCAAACAAGAATCGTGGGGCGTCGGCGGGGAGAAGGTATCGAAGCACCACATTTTCGCCGCGCTGTGACGCTTCACCGCGGGATCCGTGGGAATGTCCGGCGCCGAAATGAACGCGTCCTATCGCCACGTCATCAGCAGCGATCGTGACGACGGATCCAACGCCAGAAGCATCGAACTCAACGTTGAAACCCGTATGGTCCGGCGCTCCGGCGACCACCGCGGCGACATCGGGACGGTAGATGTTCCGAGGTACACGTACGATCGCCGAACCGTCCCCTCGATGCAGCGACACAAAGCCGGGCTCTGACGACGCGTCGAGCGATGTAACCCACCCGCTGACGCGCAGTAAGCCTCGGTCGAAAGGGGTGTCGGGGTCGGGTTGATCTACGTACGATCGCCACCCCCTTTCCCTGACCGGTACCGAAAGTTGCTCGAGGGCTTCGACGACCGCCACGGGTGTGTACCCTATCGGCGTTCGCGCTACTCGTCGTGGAACTCTTGCGACGCCGCGAACAATGCAACGGTGTCATCGAACGTCTCCGCAGCGACAAGGTTGTCGACCCAGCCGTGGAAGCGCTGGCACGGCCCTTCGTTGCGTCCGAAGAGGAACTCGGTTTTGACGCCGGTCTTCACGGCCCTTTGAATTCGATTCCCGGTGTAGTAGTCCTCATCGCGCACGACATGCAACAAGAACTCCATCTGCTTCGCGATTACTGCAAGATCATCTTCGGTCGGGTCAAAGGCGGCAAGAAAATACTGCGTCGTGATCGAGGTATCGGGAGTAGAGCCAGGGAGAAGTTGCGAGATCATGAAGAGCCGACCGCCAGCCTCGAACCCAGCGATGGAAACGTGCGGAAAAATCGTCCAGACACCCGTAGTCATTTTTGACATCGGCCAACATTCTTCGGGGATGTCAGCGAGAGCAGCGAAGCGCTCATCGGGTTGCGCATTTCGCTGGTGCGGCCCCCACGCATCGTTGATCGTCTTGTTGTTGTATGCCGGACCGAACGTGTCCTTATGAAGAATGGGGAGATGGTAGAAGTCGAGGTAGCCGTCGTAGGCCACCTTCCAATTCGGACCTTCTACGCTCTGGCTTCCGACAAAATGACACGAGTTCAGACCGAGATGGTTCAACATGGTGTCGTAGCCGTGGAGGAACGCATCGATATCGACGCACTCACCAGGGGTGACGCCGCCGAAGATGATTCCAGCCCGCTCGAACACGGGAAGCTCGGTGAGCCCATGGCACGCCATGTCGATTTCGCCGAAGTTCGCCTTGTCGAGGATGCCGACGAGATCGCCCTTGGTATCGTATGTCCACGCATGATACGGGCAGCTAAAGCGCCGACCGGTGCCCGTGCCTTCGGGCACGATTACTGCTCCGCGGTGACTGCATACGTTGACAAACGATCGAAGCGTGCCCTCGCCGTCTCGGGAGAGGAGCACCGGAACACCGATTGCCTCGGTCGCCTTGTGCGAATTCGGTTCCGCGAGTTCGGCCGAGAAACCCAGGACGAGCGGCACCCTTTTGAAGATGCGGTTCATCTCCAACTGCCACCGAATCGGGTCGTAGTAGTTCTTTGCGGGGACTCGAACGATGCCGTCGGCCAACGGCACAGTTCCGTCAAGGGAATGGCGGACATTGCGTCGGGTCAGTTCGCGCAACAGCTGCACGCTCTCGTCGAGAACATCAACGCTGATCGCGCCGGGTGACGTGGGCTGCGGCGTTCCAGAAGGTGCATTCACGAAAGTGCTCCAGACATTCGGGCCAACGTCAACGAAATGCTTCGTCGAACGTAAGGCTACCGGGCCAAATGACCCCGCGGTGGAACTAATTGCGCAGTTAGTTTTGCCGAGATGCGATCTGTGCGCCAATGTGGGATATGCCAACATCGCACATGTCAACAAAGGACCTCGAAGGAAACGTCGTCGTCGTCACCGGATCAAGCCGAGGAATCGGCCGCGGCGCAGCGATCGCCTTCGGGGAACGGGGCGCAACCGTCTACGTGACGGGTCGGACAACCGGTGGTGGGGAACTCTCCATCGAGCGGAGTGCTGCACTTGTAGGTCAGGCCGGTGGAATTGGCATCCCAGTGAAAGTCGATCATGGTGACGACGCCCAGATCGCGAAACTCTTCGAACGCGTCCGCGAAGACCACGGTCATCTTGACGTACTGGTCAACAACGTCTACAAAATCCCGAATCCACCGGCTTGGGGCGGAGGCTTCTGGGACCATCCGATCTCGATTTGGGACGATCAGGTCGGCATCGGGTGTCGAGCGCACTACGTTGCGAGTTGGCACGCTGCGCCACTGTTGTTCGCGGCCAACCCAACCCATGAGAATCCCGGATTTATCTGCAACGTGTCGTCACCGGGTGGGCAGAGCTACCACTTCTCCTCGTCGTACGGGGCAGGCAAAGCGAGCCTCGATCGCTTGAGCGCTGACATGGCGATTGAACTGCATCCGAAAAACGTCGCCTGTGTCTCGCTGTATCCGGGGAGCGTGGCCACCGAGTTCATCATCGAATGGTCAGCGAAACGCGACACCGACCTCTCCACGTCACAGACGACCCTCATGGTCGGTCGAACGATTTCGACGCTGGCGACTGCCCCCGACCTCATGGCACGCAGTGGCACAATTCAGTGGGTTGAAGACGTGTCGCGTGAGTTCGATGTGCGCGACGAGAACGGCAACCTCGCCCCGGCCTACGCCCGTAGAACGGCGTCGTAACCGACTACCCGATGACGACGCAGCCCTGCTTTCGCAGGTCGTCGCCCACTGCCTTTTGCGTGCCCACGAAATCGGGGGCTTTTTTCACGAACTCGTCGAAGGCGGCCTTTGCCTTCGGGTCGCGAAATCGGTCGCCTTCCAGAACGACGGCGAATCCCCTTTCGATCGTCGCCAGCGCCGTCGACGCGGTGGCCGTCTTTGCAAGGGCCGTTTGCAGGCTTGCCAGATCCGCCTTGAAGGCTGCAATCTCGCTTGTCTCAAACGTCTTCCCGATCCTTCCTTTGGATTCGACGGTCAACTGCACGACGCTCCACACTTTCTTCACGTCGTCATATGCATTGGCCAGAGGTTTGCAGCTCTGGAGAAGCTGTGGCGGCGACGCAGGCGTCGAGACCGTCGCCGCTGGAGCGGTCGTGCGTGGTGCACCGCCGGCTGGGGTCGTGTCATCGGGGTTCACTTCCCTGATGGACACAGACGGCGTTGTCGGTACAACAGATGCGTCTGAGGTTGTCGCGGCGTCTGTCGGCGGGCCTGTTTCAGTGCTGTCCGAACCGGAGCAGGCACCGAGCCCAACGAGAAGGGCTGCCATGGCGACGAGCCGTACGGAGTATTTGAAGGAAAGCTTCGGGGCGAGCATTCCCCCATTCTGGTCGCTGGAGGTCGCTCAGCCGACGATTTCGCGGGGTGACTCGAGCAGCTCCTTGACCCGAGCGCAGAATTCGGCTGCTGGTGCACCATCGAAAGCTCGGTGATCCCACGTCAGACTAAGGGTGAGGCGCTGCACGCGGTGCGGCTTGTTTGCGGCCGTCCACGCCACCTCGTCACGGAGCCGTCCGACGCCCAGGATCGCAGTGTTCGGTGGGTTGATGACCGGGGTGAAGCCGTCCACGCCGTACATACCCAGCGTGGTCACGGAGAAGGTTCCGCCCTCGAGTTCTGCCAATTTCAGTTTGCCATTGCGGGCCGCCGAGGCGAGCCGCTTGGTTTCTGCCCCGAGCGCCTCGATCGTCAGTGAGTCTGTGTTTCGGATGACGGGGACCACGAGACCGTTGTCCAGAGCGACGGCCATGGCCACATGAACGTCGGGCAAAAGGGCGACGCCTTCGGCCACGATTTGACTGTTCGCATACGGTTTTTCCTTCAACGCCCGCGCCGCTGCTGCGATCACGTAATCAGTGAACCCAGGCGCGTAGCCATTCTTCTTACGGGCATTTCGATCATTGACGATGGCGTCCATATCGACGTCGATGTTCAAGGTGAGCTGCGCCATGTCGCGAAGCGACTCGTGCATGCGCGTCGCGATGACACCGCGCATTCCGGACAACGGTGTTACGGAGGTCGGTGTTTGGGTCGCCGGTGGAAGCGCTGGCTTTGCGGTGCCAGCAGCCGGTGGCTCAGGTTGAGGTGGTGCGCCCCGCCCGCCGGGCGCGATGAGGGAACGAATATGCGCGACGACATCGTCGCGTTCGAGTCGCTGACCCGGCGCTGCAAAAACGCTGCGAAGGTCGATGCCAATGAGTTCGGCGAGCGCGCTCGCCGCGAACGAAGCAAGGACGGGTTGTCCGCTGTCTGCCGCATTCTGGCGGCTCAGCGCCGCAATTGAGGCGACACGAAGTGCGGGGTTGCGGTTGGCATCCTCGACGTCTTCGGAAACCACTCGACCGCCGGGCCCGGTGCCTCGAACCGTGTTGATATCGACGCCGAGCTCCTTGGCGACGCGGCGAGCGTTTGGCGAGATGAACGCGCGGCCTGCGACCGAGGCGTTGGCCGCTACCACCGACGTCGCGGAGGCTTTCGGTCCGGATTGGCTACCTGCAACGACAGCTTGGGGCGCGGGCGCAATTCGGGTGGCCGCCCTCGGAGCGGATTCGCCCGCGGACAGCAGCCACGCAATTTGTTGACCACAGGCAAACGTTTCACCGACGGTGCCTACCCGGGCCAGATGTCCACTGGCTGGTGCCTCAACCTCGGTGTCCACCTTGTCGGTCTGGACGATCAACACGGGAGTGCCCTCCGTGACCTCGGCCCCTTCCTCGACGAGCCACTCGAGAATGAGGCCCTCTTCCATCGTGAGTCCAAGCTTGGGCATCTGAAATTCAACGGCCATGGTGATTCCTTGAATCGGTTTCGGTGGTTCGGACGAAGAGGCGTTCCTGCGCAGCGAGGGTAAGGGTCGCGGCGGGGTCGATGACGCGTGGTCCGTCGCGGCGCACCGTCAGGCGAGCGCGATCTCGGGACTGGAGAACGACATCGCGCTCACCGTCAAAGCTCAAGACACAGGGACCAGAAATCTCGACCGTCTCACCGTCGGCGACCTGACGAGCTTCCACGATCGGAATGTCGTCGAAGGAACCTGGTGCAATCGGCGCCCGGACCGTCATCGCCTTGTCGCTGGCGGGAGATGTGAGCACATAGATCGCTCCGCTGCTGTCGCGGTTTGAAGGAAAAAGGCGCGAACCAATGGAGGCGAGCCCGACGGTGTCGGGTTCGGCGATACAGCTCATCACCGCCAACAGATCATGAGCGTCCCACACGGCCCGAGACCCAGTGAACGAGCCGATCACGACACCCACGTCGACCAGGGCCAGATCTCGTTCGCCACTCGGCAATTCGGCGTGAATGACGTTTGCGTGCTGAGAAACATCGTTGAGGCAGATCGCTTTCGAGGCAACCAAGCCTGCGGCGAGGCCCGCCACGGTGGCGTCGATGTTTTGGGGAAACACGTTGTTCGTTCCCGTCGATATTGCAATCATCGGCGCATTGAGCCAGCCCTTCGCAACGTCGCGATGCGTGCCGTCGCCACCTAGGACCACCACAGCGCCAACATCAAAAGCGCGCATACGTTCAGCGGCAACGATGGTGTCTTTGCGTGAACCTTCGAATGCGTAATCAAGCACCTCGACGCGCACCGAACCCAGCTTCAGTCCATCGACGGCTCGTTCGCACAGCCGATGGGTATCAGGGGCGAGAAGAATGTGGTTTGCCCCGCCCTCCACCGCTCCGACGACCATCCGTCGCACGATTCCGATCTTGGCGGCGTCCGATGTCGGGGAAGCATGCGCGACGAGTCGGCGTATGTCCTTCCCCGCGAGGGGGTTGGCGATGACACCGATAGTGCTCATGCTGCGCTGGCGTGGGTCATGCAGCGGACCGTTGCAGCGCCTCTCGCACCCCAGCGGCTATTCCCTTTGCGTTCGGCACATAGTGACTTTCCAGCGCCGGGCTGAATGGCACTGGAGAGAATGGAGCAGCGACACGGCCCACGGGAGCATCGAGATAGTCAAACGCGCTTTCAGAAATCTGGGATGCGATCTCTGCACCGAGCCCACCGAACTTGACGGCTTCGTGAACCACCACGACGCGGTTCGTCTTTTTGACGGACTGCACGATCATGTCCATGTCGAGGGGCTGCAGCGTCCGTGGGTCGATAATCTCTACGCTTATGTTTTCCTCAGCGAGTTGTTTCGCGGCGGTTTCTGCCTCAGTGACCATGCGCCCGAACGCAACGATCGTTACGTCGGTACCCTCGCGCACAACCTTGGCCTGACCAAGAGGGATGGCGTACAACTCCTCCGGCACCGCTGCCTGGACGCCAAGGATCCTCTTGTTCTTGATCATGATGGTCGGGTTGTTCTCGCGGATGCACGACACCATGAGGCCCTTCATGTCGTAGGGGTTCGAGGGGTACACGACCTTGAGGCCGGGTATGTGGCAGAGCATTGCTTCGAGACTCTGGCTGTGCTGCGCGGCGGCACTGAGCCCCGCACCACCCGCCGTCGTGATGGTGAGCGGCAGCGTCGCCTTTCCGCCGAACATGTACTTGAGCTTGGCGGCCTGGTTCACGATCTGGTCCATAGCGACACAAATGAAGTCCATGAACATCAGATCAACGATCGGGCGAAGTCCGGAGACTGCGGCTCCGACGCCGAGCCCGATGATCGCTTGTTCGCTGATCGGTGTGTCGACGACGCGACGTTCGCCGAACTCTTTCTGCAAACCGGCGAATGAACCGAACACACCGCCGAAAGCACCGACGTCTTCACCGGCGACGAACACGGTTTCGTCGTCGCGCATACATTGACGGACGGCCTCGTTGAAGGCGCCAACGTAGGTGAGCATTCGTGGTTGCCTGGTCGAATCGCTCATGACGAAGCTCCTACGGTGTATACGTCGGCCAGCATCTGGTCCGGGGTGGGCAGGGGACTGGCATCGGCGAACTCGATAGCCTCGGCGATCGCTTGACGCTGGGTCGTCCAGGTCGCTTCGATCTTCTTCTTGGTGAGCAGCTTCGCCTTCACCACCCGCGCTTCGAAGGTAAAGATCGGATCTCGCTTCTTTGCCTCGTTCACCTCTTCATCGGTTCGGTACTTGAGTCCGAGGTTCTGGACGCCGTGATGATTGTAGAAACGGTAGGTCTTGCACTCGAGAAAGCTCGGGCCCTCGCCGCGGCGTGCACGGGCGATGGCTTCGCCGGCGGCCTCGTACACCGCGACCACGTCCATGCCGTCGACGATCATGCCGGGCATCCCGTACCCCTGAGCCCGATCGACGACATCGGTGATCGCCATGGTCTTGTGGCGGGGTGTGAACTCGCCGTACTCATTGTTCTCGCAGCAGAACACGATGGGAAGCTTCAGTGCGCACGCCATGTTCGCGGCCTCGTGGAAAGCGCCGATGTTTGTCGCGCCGTCACCGAAGAATGCCACGCTGACGTTGCCGTCGCTGCGGTACTTGTTCGCAAACGCCGCGCCGACGGCGATCGGCGAACCGGCACCGACGATGCCGTTGGCACCCAGCATGCCGAGGTCGAGGTCACTGATGTGCATCGAGCCGCCCTTGCCCTTGCAGTAGCCGCCTGACTTCCCCATGAGTTCGGCCATCATTCGATTGAAGTCGCCACCCTTCGCAACGAGGTGGCCATGGCCACGGTGCGTGGAGGTGATCTGGTCGCTGTTCGTCAGGTTTGCGCACACGCCCGAGGCCACTGCTTCTTCGCCTACATAGAGGTGGAGGAAGCCGGGAAGCCGCGCTGCCTCGGCCAACTTGCCGGCGGCCTCTTCAAACAATCGGATACGAACCATGCGAGTGTGCAGGTCGGCAAGTACAGCAGGGGTTGGATCCATGTGATCAGGCTCTCCGGGTATTGGTGATCGTCGAGTGGGGCAGTGAGATCGAATTAGTAGGTGGACGTAACGAGATGGTCAGGCCGTTTCAGCCATTGCCCACCGGATCGCCCGACGCAGGAGTTCGTGGTATTGCGGAACCTCCCACGAACAGCGTTCTATTCGGGGGTAGTAGGCCGCAACCGGCGCCATGTCATAGTGGCCGCGACAATGCCCAAGGGTGTTGTACAGCACGCTTCCCTCACCGAATGGCCGCAAGTAGCTCACCAGGTGATTTGGATCTGTGGTGGTCCAGTCATGTTCGTTGAAGCCTCGGGCGTCGCCTTGCCAATTGGTCTGGAGCAACGGCTGCAGCTGATCGCGGTCGTGGTACTCGTTCAGGTAGAGCTCGTCGTCGGTGTCGAAACTCTCGATACCGTTGACCAGCCAGTGGTCCGACACCGCACGCACCGGATACATCTGAATCGGTGGATGGGCCACGAACTGCGAGCCAAGTGTTTTCGCCCACACCGGAAAGCAACGGGGCGCTTCGACCCCGTTCGGCCGTGGGAGGTCGAGCGCAGAGTTGGTTCCGTGAAGGGCGACCCATCGCCCGCCCCCGGCTACCCAATCCGAGATCGCCTGTTGCGCTTGTTCGCTCGGGCGAAGGTCGCAGGTGTAGGAGACAAGAAACGATGAGCTTGTGATCAACTCGGTGTTCTCGTAGTCGCTCGTGACCTGAACCCGAACGTGCGGGTGTTCGGCCAACAGGGTCAGCAGTTGTAAGCGCGCATAGTCGATGTCGTGATAGCGGCCTCCGGCCACCAGGGTGGCATTGATTCGCGTTTTCTCCTCGCTCATAACTGAACCCTCTCGCATTCCCCGACGTGGCGCATCGCCCTAGTGGTCGACTCGCTTGAGGAAACCACCGTCGACCGTGAGGTTCACGCCGTTGATGTGCTTGGCCCGCGTCGATGCGAGGAAGGCAACGGCGTCAGCGACGTCTTGGGCGACGCCCAGGTGTCCGCCCGGGTGAGCCTTCTCAGTCGCACCATAGAAATCGGCCATGCCCTGCTTGATTCGGTCCCAGTCGCCGCCCTCGATGAAGATCGGACCGGGCGAGACAACGTTGCAACGAATGCCCTGCGCGCCGAGAACTTGGGCTTGACCCAGCGTCCAGTTCATCATTGCGGATTTGAACGCGCTGTAGCTCCCCGAACCGCTGGCGAAGTGCTCGGCGGTCGCCGTGGTCGAGATGGAGATCAGGCTGCCTCCGCCGTCGGCGGACAGGGCAGCCTTCGCGGCCTCCACGCCATGAAGCAGCGACATCAGGTCGACGTTAAAGTTGTTGACCCACCCCTCAAGTTTGCGGGCGGGCTTTCCGGATGTGTTGTGCACATAAATGTCCAAACCGCCAAGTTGTTCGATGGCAGAATCAACGAACGCAGTGAACTCTGCGGCGCTTCCGGCGTCTACTGCCGAGCCGACAACCTTGCCCGTTCCGAGCTTGGAGAGTTCGGCCACGGACTTGTCGACGTCGGCGGCGGTTCGGGCGCAAATCGCTACCGAGGCACCCTCGGCGAGCAGCGTTTCAGCGATGGCGCGACCAATTCCTTTGGTAGCACCGGTGACGATGGCGCGCTTTCCAGCAAGTCCGAGATCCATAGCTACTCCTAAGGTGTGGGCCGCCATGTGGCGGGAAAATTGATCGAGCGGTTGATTATCTGACCACGCGCCTGGCCGAAGGGCAAACTCACGTCAAAACCTGCGAGTTCGAGGGCGTTGGCGACCTAAGGTCTGCGACTGTGATCGACAACGATTCGACCCGGGCAACCGAGGATCTGCGGTCGTTCTTGCAGTCGCATCATCCCATCGACGAACGCGAACGTGTCTCGATCGCTGCATTTCTTGATCAGTTGGATCGCCTTGCTGAGCCGTTCAGCGAGGACGCCGATCCGTTTCACGTCACTGCGTCGGCACTTGTCGTCGGGCGGCGCGGGGTGATCCTTCATCGGCACAAGCGTTTGGGGATCTGGATCCAACCCGGTGGCCATGTCGATCCTGGGGAGTCGCTGTCGGACGGGGTCATCAGGGAAGTCCTCGAGGAGACCGGATTGGCAACCACGCATTTCAGCGGACACCCAACGATCGTTCACGTCGACGTGCACCCGGCACCGAAAGGCCACACGCATCTCGATGTCCGGCTGCTGCTGCGCGGACCGGACGCCGATCCGACGCCGCCGGCCGGGGAGAGCCCCGACGTTGCGTGGCTGTCTTTTGAGGACGCGCTGGCGCGTGCCGATTCCGGCCTCGCAGGCGTCCTGGGGGCGCTCTTACAGGGGCCGATACTTCGACCCGCCACAATCGGAGATGTGCGGGGCGTGGCGGAGTGTTACATCGAATCGTCCAACCAGGCCCTACCTAAAGTCATACGCGCACATACTGATGATGAAATTCGAGATTGGATTCAGGCCGAATTGTTCCCGGGGGGAGGGGTCGTGGTTGCCCGGCACCCTCTCGGATTTGTCGCAGGGTACGCGGCAACGTCTCCGGGATGGCTCCGTCATCTCTTCGTGGACCCAGCCTGGCAAGGGCGCGGTGTAGGAACGGCACTGCTGCAGTCGGTAAAAGGGGCGCAACCCGAGGGGTTCTCCCTTTGGACGTTCCAACAGAACCAGCGAGCCCGGTCATTTTATGAATTTCACGGATTTCGGGCGGTCGAAGAGACCGACGGGTTCGCGAACGAAGAGCGCGTTCCGGACGTCCGGTACCACTGGGCCGGAAATTTTCCCATAGCGAGCGTCAGTTCTGTAGAGTGAGCCCATGACCACAAAGCGAACGTTTGTCAACTGGTTGACCGCTTCGGTTCTTGGTGCCGTCACCCTCGTGGGCGTCGGCAGCGGGTTTGCCAGCACGAGCGTCATCTCGTCGGCCGCCGGCGTCAATGCCAGCATTGGCCTGGGCAGCCCCGGAAGCCTGCAGACGCAGGCCCCGTGCCCGGCTGCGGCCGTAAGTCTGTAACTCGAAATGTGCACTCCGTTGCGCAGGGCGCAACGGAGTGCACAAGAACTCCTCCGAATGTGGGTTAGCGCGGGTTAGCGCAGTGTTAGCGCGGGACTTTGCTCCAGGGAAGCTGGTTGTCGACGCGGGGCTCACCCGGTAGCCCGAGCACTCGCTCGCCGATTATGTTGCGCTGAACCTCATCGGATCCGCCAGCGATGCGGTAGCCCGGTGCGCCGAGGACGTGCTCGCCCCATTCGTAGGTTCCCCACTCGCCCGCGTCGGCGGTGAGTTTCGATCCAAGGATCGTCGTGACCGCTTTGCTCATTTTCGTCATCCCCTCGGTCCAGAACAGCTTGCCGAGGGAACCTTCCGGTCCGGGAGGCGCTCCGGCGGCACGAAGATCGGCCGCGCGGCGATTGACGAATCCCTCGACTCGCATGTGGACGTACATGTCGGTCAGGGCTTGGCGGACGTCGGGGCGCGAGAGCACACCCAGGGCGCGAGCGGTCGCCTCGAGTTGGCGGTAGGAGCCGCCCGGGCGGGCCGATCCGCCGCCCGACGCGGAATGGTCACGTTCGTAGCCAAGCGTGGTGAGCGCAACCTTCCACCCCTCGCCGACTGGCCCGAGACGCATCGAATCGGGCACCCGTACGTCGTTGAAGAAGACCTCGTTGAACGACGTACCGCCGCTCATCTGTTTGATCGGCCGGATCTCCATTCCGGGGAGGTTCATCGGAATCACAAAAGCCGTGAGACCCTTGTGCTTGATCGCCTCTGGGTCGTGACGCACGATAAGTTCACCCCAATCGGAGAACTGTGCCCCGGAACTCCAGACCTTTTGTCCGTTGACCACCCACTCATCGCCGTCGCGTTCTGCGCGGCACGAAAGTCCGGCAAGATCGGAGCCCGCTCCGGGCTCGGAGAACAACTGGCAGCAAAGCTCTCGTGCCGCTAGGAACGTGCTTACGTGGCGCTCTTTTTGTTCCGCGGTCCCGAACTCGCGAACGGTCGGGGCAATGAGTCCGGTGGTGACGCTGAACGACTCATGACGAGTGGGCGTGTCGAAAAGCTGCTCAAGTTTTCCAAAGGCCCTCGCGTGTTCTTTGCTAAGGCCCATGCCGCCGTATTCGGTCGGCCAGGTGATGGCGTGGTAGCCAACGGCCGCCTTGGATTGGTGCCAATTCTTGATCGACTCCAGGAGGTCGCGTTCTTCTTCGAATGTCAGTGCGTGGAAGACCGCAACGCTGAACTCTCCTTCGCCCCACACCATGTCCTTCTCGTCGGTCCCGCCGGGCCGATAGGTGGCATGCGCCTCAAGCCACTGCAACGCAGTGGCCGAGAATTCTTCAATCGATATGGTGGCGTCGGGCATGTGGGCAATCGTAACCAATCGGGCGATTAATTATGGAGTCGGTCCCGAACCGATGACGGAGTACGTGACCTCGATACACTGACCGGCAGTGGGTTCACGAAAGCAGCAATCGAAGCGACTTGGGCGACCGCCCTCCGCCGAGTCGTCGCAAACGCGAAGGCGAATTACCGAAACGGCTCGACACTTGTTCTCAGAGCAGGGCTTCGAGGTCACAACCAACAAGATGCTGGCGGCCAAAGCTGGGATAACGACCGGTGCTCTCTACCACTACTTTGACTCGAAAGAGGCCATTTACCTTGCGGTGTACGACGAGGTGCAAGAGACCGTCTACGGGCGATTCGGCACTGTCGAATCGGAAACGGACACCTTCAAGACCCGTTTCAAGGCAATGCTTGAAGTGGCGTATCAACTCAACCTCGAGGACCCATCCCTTGCCCGGCTGATCGGGGCGGTGCGTGTTGACGAGCGGCGAGATCCGGTCTTGGCATCGCTCATGGAGGCGAGCCACTCAAGCCGAGAGGGCGGGTTCTTCCAACGTCTTGTTGAGCTTGGGGTGCAGACCGGAGAGGTGGATCCGGCGAATCGTGCCCTTGTCGCCGCACTCCTGCAGATCATTCTGATCGGCCTCACCGACGCCGTATCGGATGACCCGGTACAGCACCGATTGGCCATCGACGCTATTCAGTCGCTCCTGGACGGGAAGCTGTTTCCCCGTCCCGCGAGGCCGTAGGAAAGCCAACTTCCGTCGATCGAATTGACCGAAAGGTTAATTCTCAAACTAGCCGTTACAATTCGCACATGAACGGCTTTGTGTCCTTCGAACGAAACGAGATGGAATCGGTCGCGGAGCTTCTTGCCGCCGACTCGCTCCCGGTGCCCGAACCCCTCCTCGAGCATTGCCCGTCGACGCTGGGCCCCGCCGACGTGCCCACCGATCGGTACACGTCGCACGAGATCCACGAACTCGAAGTGGAGCGCGTCTGGAAGAAGGTATGGCAGTGGGCGTGTCGTGAAGAAGAACTCGTCGACGTCGGTGACTACTACGTCTACGACGTGGCGAGCCTCTCCGTCATCGTGGTGCGAACCGCGCGGGGATCGGCACCCGGCGCAATAAAGGCATATCAGAACGTGTGTCTTCACCGTGGCACCCAACTGGCCGTCGACGCCGGCAACGTACCGGTGTTTCGGTGCCCCTTCCACGGCTGGACATGGAACATCGACGGCTCGCTCAACTGGGTGCCGTGTGAATGGGACTTTCCGGCGGTTCAACAGGACCGGAAGGCATTCTCGCTCCCGGAGGTTCAGGTCGGTCTGTGGGGCGGATTCGTGTTCATCAACTTCGATGCGAACTGCGAATCCCTAGAGTCGTACCTGGAGAACATCCCTGACCATTTCGCGCACTACCCCCTCGACGACCGCTTCATAGCGATAAATGTTCGACGGGTGATGCCGGCGAACTGGAAGGTAACGATGGGCGCGTTCATCGAGGCCTATCACTCGGTGGTGACGCACCCGCAGATCCTCCCATTCACCGGCGATGCAAACACGCAGTACGACATCTATAACCGCCATTCCCGGATGATCACTCCATTCGCGGTCGCCTCGCCCCACATCGGAGGCAAGAACTACGAGCAGGCAGAGATCTTGCGGACAGTCACCCGACACAGGGGCGCCAATCCCGATGACGTGTCGCTCCCCGAAGGGGCGCGGGCACGTCCACTTGCCGCCGCAGCAGCTCGCCAGCGCATCGGGGCCATCGCGGGCGCAGACCTGTCGAAGGTCTGCGACTCACTGATGGTCGATGCAATCGAATACTTCATCTTCCCGAACTTCATGCCATGGGCGGCCTATGGCTCACCGATCCAATACCGGTTCCGACCCAACGGCGACGACGTGAACTCCGCCATTATGGACGTGGTGATGTTGATGCCCTTTGACGGCGAACGACCCAAGCCCGCGCCGGTGCACCACATCGGCGTCGACGAGAAGTGGACAACTGCGGCACAGCTCGGTGGACTCGGCGCGATCTTTGAACAGGACACATCGAACCTGGCCCGGGTGCAGAAGGGTTTGCGTACCGGTGCAAAAAAGACCGTGACCCTGGGCGAATACCAGGAGGCGCGCATACGGCACTTCCACAAGGTGCTCGACGAGTACATAAACAACGGCTGACGTTGGGCCAGTAGTGTCGAACCGGTGGCGTACACATTTCTGATCGGCGGCGCTCGAAGCGGAAAATCGGCGTTGGCCGTACAGATGGCGCTTCGAGCCGATGCTCGCAATGAACCTGTCTCGTTTGTCGTGACGGCCGAAGCGCTTGACAGCGAGATGACTGATCGCATCGCACGACATCGAGCCGAGCGTCCGGCGAACTGGCATGTCGTCGAGGCACCACGCGATCTGGCATTGGGTCTCGCTGACGTGGGTCTCGGGTTTGTGGTGGTCGACTGTTTGTCGTTTTGGGTTGCGAATCTGGTGATGGATGACGTTGTCGACAACGACCACATCGAATCGGTCGCTCGGCGGGTGGCGTTGCTGCTCCTGAGCCGCACGGGCTCCGGGGTCGTGGTGTCAAACGAGGTTGGGCTCGGCCTCGTGCCCGACAACGAGCTGGGTCGGCGATTCCGCGATGTCCTCGGCCGGGTCAACGCGATTCTCGCCGCGTCATCGAACAAGGCGTTCCTCGTGGTTGCCGGGAGGACTATGGAGTTGAGTAGCCCGCCGCATGTCGACTGAGTTGCAAAAAGAGACCCGGTGGGTTGCAAAAAAGGACCGTGTGAGTTGCAAAGATAAACTCACCTCGCTACGGTCTAGCTCCAATGCCCGCAAAACCGCAGCCGAACTGCTCCATTGCCGCCACGCTTTCGGTGATCGGCGATCGGTGGACCATCTTGATTCTCCGCGACGCGTTTCGTGGCGTTCGTCGCTTCGATGATTTTCAACAGTCGCTCGGCGTCGCCCGGAACCTGTTGACCGATAGGCTCTGTCGCCTCGTCGAACATGGTGTTCTGGAAAAGATTCCCTATCAGGAACACCCGATTCGATTCGAGTACCGCCTGACCCCCAAGGGTCTCGATCTCTCCCAGCCGCTCGTCGCGCTCTTGCGATGGGGTGACCAGTGGGCGTCGTCGCAGCCGAGTCCGCCGGTCGTGCTGGTACACGACACATGCGGCACCGCTGTTGCCCAAGAGCTGGTCTGTTGGCACTGTGACACCACGATCACGCCGACCGAACTGCGAAACAAGAACGCTTCACCCTTTGCCGACTCCAACGAATCCCTCACCGGAAAGAACTCATATGCGCGCCGATGAATTGCTCACCCTTCCGACATCGGAGCTGATGAGCCGCGCCGCGGCGATTCGCGACGCGGCGTTTGGAACCCGGGTCACGTATTCGCCGAAGGTCTTCATCCCCCTGACCAGACTGTGTAACTCGACATGTGGCTACTGCACGTTCGCAAAGGTGCCTGCGCACGTCGAGTCGCCGTTTCTTTCGATCGAACAGGTCCTGCAGATCGTTCGCGCCGGAGCACGCAAAGGATGCCACGAAGCGCTCTTTACGCTTGGCGAGCGTCCGGAAGATCGTTATGGCGTTGCCAAACAGTGGCTCGCCGACAACGGGTATGAGTCCACGGTGCACTACGTCGCTGCGGCTGCTGCCGCGGTGCTTGCCGAAACCGGTCTGTTGCCCCATGCGAACTGCGGCGCCATTTCCAAAGCTGAACTTGCAATTCTTCGACCGGTAACGGCAAGCCAGGGGATGATGATCGAGTCGCTCAACCCAGACCTGGAGTGTCACCGTCTCGCCCCCGACAAGGTACCGGCGCGCCGTCTTCGCACCCTTGAATCGGCGGGCGAACTCTCGATCCCGTTCACGACCGGCATCCTCGTGGGAATTGGCGAATCGCCAGCCGATCGCATAGAAGCACTCCAGGCCATTGCTGAGAGTCATGCCCGTCATGGCCACGTCCAGGAAGTCATCGTTCAGAACTTTCTCCCTAAGGAGCGGACCGCAATGCGCGGCTCCGCGGCCTGTCCCAGCCAAGACCAGCTGTGGACCCTCGCTGTTGCTCGATTGATTCTTCCTTCATCCGTCCATCTGCAGGCTCCGCCGAATCTCACTGATGATTTCGGTTCGCTGCTCGATGCCGGTATCGATGACTGGGGTGGCGTTTCTCCCGTCACCGCGGATCACGTGAATCCCGAGCGGCCCTGGCCCGACCTCGATCGCCTGCGGGAGGTTACTGAGGCACGGGGCTTTGCACTCGCGCCGCGTCTCACCATATATCCGGAGTTCGTAGGTGCGCTTACCTCCGCGCCGTCCAAGTGGATTGATCCTTCGATGCGATTTGCGATAGCCGACCGCTCCGATTCCGAGCTAATGGGTCGCGATGATCCTGGAGCGTTCTTCCCCGAGAAGGTGAGCCATTTCGTCGATAACGGCGATGGCGATGGCGCTGAAGTGATCCTGATCGGAGATCGGTCGACGAGTTGGTACTCCGGGGCGAATGCGTCGCCTGTGCTTCTGGTCGGGACCGGAACTGGGAAAAATGGCGCCCGAGGGCCGATTCGCGAAGTCCTGGACTTCGTTCTCGCCGGCGGAGTTGCCGACGTCGATCAGATCCAGACGCTCTTTTCCGCACGCGGCCCGGAGGTCCGCGCCGTTGCCGAAGCAGCCGACGAGATCCGTCGACGGGTCGTGGGCGATGTGATCACCTGGGTTCACAACCGCAACATCAACTACACCAACGTCTGCACGTTCAAGTGCAAGTTTTGTGGCTTCTCGAAAGGGCCACTGTCTCTGAACCTTCGCGGAAAGCCATACCTGCTAACGCTTGAAGACGTCGCGGAACGCGTTCGTGAAGGATGGGCACTGGGTGCCACCGAAGTGACGCTCCAGGGTGGGATTCACCCGGACTTCGATGGCGAGTACTACCTCGATGTTTGCCGGGCGGTGAAGGAGGCGGCTCCCGACATCCATGTCCACGGTTTCACCGCCCTCGAAGTCACCGAAGGCGCAAAGCGGAATCAGGAAGATCTCGAGACCTACCTCCGTCGTCTGCAGGATGCGGGCCTTCGTTCCTTGCCCGGTACCGCCGCCGAGATCCTCGACGACGAAGCACGAGCGATTTTGTGTTCCGACAAAGTGAACACCGAGGAGTGGCTCCACTGTCATGAGGTTGCGCATCGCGTGGGGCTGCGCTCCAACGTCACGATCATGCACGGGTCCGTCGAAGAGCCGAAGCACTGGGCCCGTCATATGGTTCGTACCCGGGAGGTGCAGGCACGCACCGGCGGATTCACCGAGTTCATTCCGCTTCCGTTCGTGCACATGGCGTCGCCGATCTACCTCCAGAAGAAGTCTCGTCGCGGACCCACGTTCCGTGAAGTCGTCTTGATGCACGCCGTTGGACGTCTTGCGTACGCGAACGGCCCCGGCCAAATTGTAAGTGTACAGGGTAGTTGGGTGAAGATCGGCGTGCCCGGTGTGCGTCAACTGCTTCAAGCCGGTGTCAACGATCTCGGTGGCACGCTTATGAACGAAAACATCTCTCGAGCCGCAGGAGCCACTCACGGCCAGGGGAAGACACCGGCTGAACTCGCCGACATTGTGTCGCCGTTGACGGATCGGACGCTTGCCCAACGAACAACTCTGTACGGACGAGTGGAACCGCGAGCGCCGCAACTCGTCGCCGGGCAATGAGCCGCTTCAGAATGGTCCGTGTGTCCAGACACACGGTTTCGACGGCGTCGCCAAGTTTCTCGTCTCCGGCCTGCGGCCAGTAGCGTGACTTCGATGTTCACCGGGATTGTCGAAGAGTTGGGTTCGGTGCTCGAGCGCACCGAGACGCCCCGTGGCACCACCTTCAAATTCAAAGCGGCAGTGGTTCTCGAGGATTCTCGCGCCGGTGCGTCAATCGCCGTGAACGGGTGCTGCCTCACGCTGACTACCTCCGGTGACGGATGGTGGCAGGCCGACGCTGTCCCCGAAACGCTTGCCCGGACAAACCTGGCTGATCTAAGACCCGGCGACGTCGTCAACCTCGAACGCCCGGTTCGTCTGCAGGACCGACTCGGGGGCCACCTCGTACAGGGACATGTCGACTGCGTGGGTGAAATCGTCAGCGCAGCCCCCGATCTCCGCGTCTCAATGCCCCCTGACCTTCTCCGCTACGTTGTGGAAAAGGGCTCCATAACCGTGGACGGATGCAGCCTCACGGTTGTGAAGCCATATGCCGATGGATTCACCGTGGCACTCATTCCGCACACCATGGAGGTGACGACGTTTGGTCGAAAGGGTGTCGGGGCGCGGGTCAACCTCGAAGTCGACGTCATGGCCAAATACGCCGAGCGCCTACTTGCGTTCGCCGGTGTTGCCTCGTCGCTCCACGAACTGCCCTAACTCCAGTCCTGCCAGTTCCAACTCAGAACCTCAACACCTTCAACGAAAGCCTGAACTCCATGCCGCTCGCCACTATCGAAGACGCCATAGCCGCTATCGCCCGCGGCGAAATAGTGGTCGTTCTCGACGACGAGGATCGCGAGAACGAGGGTGACCTGATCATGGCGGCCGAAGCGGTGACCCCTGAGAAGATCGCATTCTTCCTGGAACACACGAGTGGCTACATCTGCGCTCCATTGACAGGAGATCGTTGCGACGAGTTGGACCTGCCGCTGATGGTGATTTCGAACACCGAAAGCCACCGCACGGCCTTTACCGTGACCGTCGACTATCGCCATGGCACCAGCACCGGTATCAGTGCATACGACCGCGCTGCGACGATTCAGTCCCTGGTCGATCCAACCACCCGGCCGGGGGATTTGGCCCGACCCGGCCACATCTGTCCGTTGCGTGGCGCTCCCGGTGGCGTTTTGAAACGCGCAGGGCATACCGAAGCGGCGATCGACCTGGCGCGGCTCGCGGGGATGTATCCCGTGGGCGTGCTTTGTGAAATCACCGACGAAAAGAAGCTCGGAATGGCTCGCTACCCCGAGCTCGAGCTGTTCGCCGAGAAGCATGGCCTGTTGATGATCACGATTGCCGATCTCATCCGTTATCGGCGTCGGACAGAGAAGCTGGTGCGAAGGTTCGCCGAAGCACGCATTCCGACCAGACATGGTGACTTCACCTGCTACGCCTACGAGAGCCTGCTCGACGGTGAGCAGCACCTCGCAATGGTCAAGGGAAACATCACCGACTCCGACAACGTGTTGGTGCGTGTACATAGCGAGTGCCTTACCGGCGACGTGTTCGGATCGCTGCGCTGTGACTGTGGTCCTCAGCTTGATGACGCGATGGCCATGATCGCCGAGGAGGAGTGTGGCGTCGTGGTGTACCTCCGAGGTCACGAGGGTCGCGGCATCGGAATTGGCCACAAGCTCCGCGCCTATACGCTCCAAGAACAGGGCCGCGACACCGTTGACGCCAATTTGGACCTTGGGTTTCCGGAGGACAAGCGGGAGTACGGCATCGGTGCCCAGATGCTCGTGGATCTCGGAGTAACCAGTATGCGCCTGATCACGAATTCTCCCCAGAAGTACGGTGGACTTGAGGGGTTCGGCCTCGATATCATCGAGCGAGTACCGATCAAACCCCACGCCAACCCCGAAAACGTGGTGTATCTCCGTACGAAGAAGGACCGCATGGGACACCTCCTCGAAGAATCAGATCTCGTTCTTCCGAAGACTGACGGGCCTGGTTCGCAGTGATGATGCACCGTATTGTCATCGCCGCGTACCGCAAGTTCGATCTCGCCCTGGAGATCCTCCTCGACGCAATCATCGGACTCTTCCTGTGAGTGGTGGGGGAGCCCCCACAGTCCAAATCGAAGGTGCCGCCGACATCCGTGTCGCGGTCATCGCATCGCAGTGGCACACCGAGTTGATGGAGGCGCTCGTCGACGGAGCTCTTCGTGGCACCCGCGACGCGGGGGTCGTAGCGGCGCCGGTCGTCATCCGGGTGCCAGGAGCGTTTGAACTGCCGGTTGCCGCATCGCGCGTGGCCCTGTCTGGCCGATTCGATGCCATCGTGTGTCTTGGCCTGGTCATCCGGGGGGACACGCCCCATTTCGAATATGTCTGCCAGGGCGTCACGGTTGGATGCACCCAAGTCGCAGTGGATTCCGGCGTACCGGTTGGTTTTGGTGTCCTCACCGTCGACAACGAAAGGCAAGCCTTCGACCGATCCGGACTACCCGGCTCTCGGGAGGACAAGGGGCACGAAGCTGCTCAGGCCGCGATTGTCACCGCAGTAACGCTGCGCGCCTTTGATTGAGCGGTTGTCAATGGTTGCGCGCCAATGACGCCCGACTCAGAGCTCATGGCGGCGGCGGTGGCAGCCGCGGAAGGTATTGGGCGTCTTGTTTCGCCCAACCCGGGAGTCGGCGCAGTGATCGAAACAACGCATGGTCGGCGATTCGTCGGGAAGACGCAGCCCCCAGGAGGTCCCCACGCCGAGGTCGCGGCGCTGCGCGCGGCCGCGGAAGCAAACGCGTCAACGGTGGGTGCGACACTGGCCACCACCCTGGAGCCGTGCAGCCACACCGGTCGCACAGGGCCGTGTACCGAAGCGATTCTGGACGCGGGGATCGCTCGGGTAATCGTGGGCGTGCGCGACCCAGATCCGTTGGTCGCCGGGACAGGAATTGCCAAGCTCCGCGATGCGAACGTCGAGGTTGTGGAGGGCATCTGCTCCGAAGCCGTGGAGGAACAGCTCGCGTTCTATTTGCATCACCGCCGCACCGGTCGGCCGTTCGTGACGCTCAAGTTGGCGGCGTCGCTCGATGGGCGCACGGCGGCACCTGACCGGAGCAGCCAGTGGATCACCTCACCGGAGGCCCGTGCCGATGCCCATCGGTTGCGAGCGTCGCATGACGCGATCCTCATCGGCGCCGGTACCGTGCGCGACGATGACCCCACGTTGACGGTACGTCACGTCGACGGGCTCGACCCGCGCCGCGTGGTGCTCGGTCGAGCGCCGGAGAACGCCAGGGTTCGCCCGTGCGATGAGATGAGCGGGCCTCTTGGCGTCATTCTTGATCGGCTCGGCGCCGAGGGTGTCCTTTGCGTCTTGGTGGAAGGTGGGGCGAGCGTCGCATCCGCGTTTCACGCCGCGCGCCTCGTCGACGAATACGTGGTCTATGTGGCGCCTGTGATCTTCGGGGGCGACGACGCGCTGGGCCTGTTCCGCGGTCCTGGCGCACCATCGATTGCCGACGTCGCCCGTTCCACGTTTCGTTCGGTGGAGCGCATCGGCGTCGACCTGAAAATCGTTATGCGCCCGTAATAGGCGGCAGTCGCACGGTGGTGTCAGAGGGCGCTCCGTAGTCGCAGGTTGGCCGCACCGTGGCCGCACGTTGGCCGTTGGCCGGCACTGCGCGAATGCACGAAGCGAGCGACCAGGCCAAAATGGGAACATGTGCCGAAACATCACCCCACTTCGCGGCCTCGAGCCCAGTGCGACCCGAACCGAAATCGAAGCGGCCGCCTTGCAGTACGTTCGCAAGGTCGGTTCGCTGAGCGCGATCTCTCCGGCGACGAAAGCGTCGGTCGAGCGAGCGGTGCTGGTTATTGCCGACGCCACCGAAGCGCTGCTCCGGGACCTTCCGGAACGGAAGACGCAGCCGAAACATGAGCCCCCGCTGCGCCGACGCGAGAAACTTCAGGGCGATTCGAAAAATTTGGCCCCGATGAGTGCTCGCGTGCCCCAATAGGTCCCGCAACGGTGCTAGCAATTGAGGTGACGTACGGCACGAGTGACGTAGTGTTTGGTCAGCTGCGAACTTGCCGTCCACCTAGTCCGTCCGCAAACCTTGAATCACAAACCTCAACGAGAGAAGGAAACCATGGCAGCAGGTTCGATCCTGGGAAATAGCGTTCGTCGTCTGGAAGACCCCACACTGCTTACCGGTGGCGGCAAATATCTCGACGACTTGGCCCCTGAGGGCTTGTTGCACGTGTCGTTCGTTCGTTCGACGATGGCCCATGCCGAGATCACCAGTGTCGACGTGTCCGCCGCGGAGGCCATGCCCGGTGTGGTGGCGGTCTACCACCACCGAGGCGACGACCTTGGGCTCGCATCGTTTCACGGGTTTGCGATGATGCCGACCACGCTGAACCGGCCCGTGTTTGCGACCGACAAAGTTCGCTTTGTCGGCGATATCGTGGCTGCGGTGGTCGCAACGTCAAAGGCTGCGGCGACCGACGCTAGCGAAGCTGTGATCGTCGAATACAACCCGCTCAAGGTCGTTGTCACCCCCCAGGCCGCGATGGCCGCCGATGCTCCGCTCCTTTTCCCGGAACACGGTTCCAACATCTGCTTCGGAACCGAGCATGGTGGCGACGTCGACCCGTTCGAAGGCGCCGACGAAGTCGCTGAGGTGACCATGGTGAGCCAGCGCCTGGCCGGTGCGCCGATGGAGACCAATGGTGCGTTGGGCGAGGTTGATGGCGATGGCCTGAAGCTGTGGATCTCCCACCAGGCACCGCACGCCGCCAAGGGTGAACTCGCGCCGGCACTGGGACTTGATCCTGAGAAGCTCCATGTACTCACGCCGTGGGTCGGCGGAGGTTTTGGACCGAAGGCCGCCGTCTACGTTGAATACGTCGTCGTGGGTGCGGCGACACTGAGGCTTAAGAAGCCCGTGAAGTGGGCGGAGTCGCGTTCGGAAGACTTGGTGTCACTTGTGCACGGTCGTGACTTCGTGATGACCGCCAAGCTGGGCGTGAAGAAGAACGGCAAGATCACCGGACTGCAGGGCAACGTCGTCGCAGCAGCCGGCGCGTATCCGGTCATCGGAGCAATTCTGCCGATGCTCACCCAGATGATGGCCGTCGGCGTCTACGACATTGAAAAGGTGAAGTTCAACACGGTCGTCGCCATGACAAACACCACGACCGTCGGCGCCTACCGCGGTGCAGGGCGACCCGAAGCGACACAGCTCATCGAACGGGTGATTGACGTTGCAGCAGCCAAGATCGGAATGGATCCGGCGGAAATTCGTCGTGTGAACTTCATCGCTCCCGACAAGTTCCCGCTCACCACGAATACCGGTGCGGCTTACGACTCCGGCGAATACGAGAAGTCACTTGATGCGGCGCTCGCTGCTGCCGACTACACGGGTTTGCGGGCCGAACAGGCACGACGACGTGCTGCGGGCGACAAGGTGCAGATGGGCATCGGTGTGTCGACCTACGTCGAAGTAACTGCGCCGGTCGGTCTCCATATCGAATACGGTGCCGTCGAGGTCCACGACGATGGCACGGCAACCGCTTACGCCGGGACGTCGGTGCACGGACAGGGTCACCTCACGGCCTTTTCGATGTTGATCAGCGATTCGCTCGGAATCCCGATGGACAAGATCAAGCTCGTGAACTCCGACACCAAAGAGGTGCCGCGCGGCGCAGGCACCATGGGCTCGCGTTCGCTGCAGACGGCAGGAAGCGCAATCTTCCTGGCTTCGGAGCAGATTCTGGCGCGTGCGAAAAAGATTGCCGCGCACCTGCTCGAAGCGTCGCCCGACGACATCGTCACCGGCGACGGCGCTCTTCATGTGGCCGGCTCGCCGACCAAGATGATCAGCTGGGCCGAACTTGCCGTGGCCTCACGCGATGCTTCGAAGCTTCCGGAGGGCGTCAACGCCGAGACGATGAAGCATGAACTCGATTTTGACGGCACGAACTCGACGTTCCCGTTCGGTGCGCACATTTCTGTTGTCGATGTCGACACCGAGACCGGCAAGGTCACGATGAAGCGTCACATTGCCGTCGACGACTGCGGTCGTATCCTGAACCCGATGTTGGTCTCGGGTCAGCAGCACGGTGGTATTGCCCAGGGTGCTGCGCAAGCGCTGTTCGAATGGGTTCGCTACGACGAAGACGGAAACCCGGTCACGTCGAACCTCATGGACTACACCGTCCCCTCGGCCGCGGAACTGTGCAGCTTCGAAACGTCGAATACGCAGACCGACAGCCCACGCAACCCGTTGGGTGCGAAGGGAATCGGCGAGTCGGGGACCATTGGCTCGACGCCGGCGATCCATAATGCTGTGGTCGATGCGCTCTCTGCGTTCGGCATCACCCATATGGACATGCCGTGCACTCCCGAGCGTGTCTGGATGGCGCTGCAGCAGGCGTAGCACGGCGTTCGATTGCCGGGCTCGCCCGGAGACAAATTTTCCGTAACGGGCCGACGAATATCGTCGGCCCGTTGTGCAATTCTGGGCCAAACTCATTCCATGGGCCGCGTCTTTCACGATCTCAGTCACCCGATTCGAGAGGGGATGGTCACCTATCCCGGCTTGCCGTCACCGCGTATTGGCGAGCATCTCGATCGCGACGCCGCGGAGACGATTTACGGTCCCGGTGTCACGTTTCAGATGGGCATGATCGAGATGTGCAGCAACACCGGAACGTACCTCGACACTCCCTTTCACCGCTTTGCCGACGGCCATGACCTCGCTGGTCTGACCCTCGAACGGGTGGCCGACGTGCCGGCGGTGTGCTTCACTCGCCTCGACACGGCGGTCATCGACCTTCCTCGCCTCGGTGGACTCGATTTCGAAGGGTGCGCGATTCTCTTCCGCACGGATCACTCGCAGCATTTCGGGACGCCTCGCTATTTTGAGGATCATCCGTACATCAGCGTGGCAACAGCTCAGGCACTCGTCGAAGCAAACGTGGCATGTGTGGGCATCGACTCGTTGAACATCGATGCGACGTCAGGTGACGACGGCGCGGGACGCCCGGTCCACACGACGCTGCTTGGAGCCGGCATTCCCATCATCGAGCACCTGACGAATCTTGCATCGCTGCCTCGGGTCGGATTTCGATTCAGCGCGGTGCCACCGAAGGTCGAGGGGATGGGGACCTTTCCGGTACGAGCGTTCGCGACGGTCGACGACGACTGGACCGGCATCGAGCCGTAATGTCTCGCCGGTGGCGACTCGATCAACGATGCCGACGTCTTGCGCGCGGGGTCGTCGGCGGCGGTGCTCGTCCAGACGGTCTACGGTCACGCCAAGCAAGGCGCCGCGTTCGGGTACACGAAAGTTGGCTACAACCCTTGACGGATAATATTGTGTGTACATATGGTGTGGCATGTATGCGTATGATCAGACGCGCCCGGTTCGAGTATGTCGGATCGTTTTGGTCGCGGTCCTCGAATCATTGGTTGAGCAACGTTGTCTGTTGGATGATTGAGAATCCTTGTCACCGAGAAATTTTTCGGGAATTTTTCTTGGTGCGGGGTGTCAACGGGTCAATCTTGTCGTACCGCTTCTACATACTGGGTGCATGGACGTTTTGGATCCGGTTTCGCTTATTGCGGGTATGCAACGTTTGGTGATTGGCTCGGCTGGCCGGGCTGAGATTGTTGCTGCGTTGGAAAGTGTGCGGTCTGTGCGTGGTCGTGTTGATGCGTTGGAGGTTGCGTTGGCTCGACGGTTGAGCGAAATCACGCCGTTGGCCGAACGCGATGTGGCTCGGGCGGCGCGGCGTCATTCGCGTCACGGTGAGCGGGTTCGTAGGCGTGCTGAAACG